>JAJXWO010000055.1 GCA_021781535.1 Deltaproteobacteria bacterium
ATGATGGCGCAGATGTTGGGATTGTACTTGATATGATTGCGCAGATCGTCCAGGTCCGGATACCACTTGTCCTCGGATTTGAGCCGGAACAAGGCCGGCGCGGCGTGGGCGTGACCGATCTCTCCCAAGGTATGGGTAGTGTATGACGGAGACGGCATCAGGACGCGCGCCTCGGCCCGTAGAGCGCCGTATATCTTGGCAATGGCATCGCCCAGACCGTTAAAGAAGATGATATCGTCGGGAGTGATCCGGGCGCCGCCCCGGGCGTTGGTGGTGTCGCAGATGAACTCGCGGGTTTCCAGCACGCCGCGGGTGTGACAATACCCCCAGCTCTGATTGTCCATAACCGCCTTGGCCACGATCTCCTTCATCCACTCCGGTATAACCTCACCCTTGACAATCGGGTCGCCGATATTCTCCCAGTTGATCTTGACACCATGCTTTTGAAGTTTTTCAGCAACATTAACGATGTTCCTGATCTCGTACGTCAGTTCCCCGGCACCGGGCCGTACCAGTTCAACTCTCATTGCCACACCTCACTTCCTAGAATTTCCGAAAATAGTACTATTTTTATCACAGAGACCGGTCATGGGACAGGAAAATAAGCCATCTATCCAGAAAATTTCGCTTGCTGAAGAAAATTTATCTATCGCTTTAAGAGCATTGCCATAGCCGATAACAGCTCTTTGGCTGTAATACTCTCACGACAGGCGAGATCCTGACTACAGTTCGTACGGAAGCAGCAAGCACACGGCATATGGGCCTGAATCACTTTGTTCTGACTGCCGCGTGGCCCACTGCGCTGAGCATCGCTAGCACGATAATAGGACACCGTCGGTGTACCAACCGCCGCTGCGGCATGAACGATGCCGGTATCGCCCCCTACAACGAGATCCACTTTCTTGAGCACTCCTACCAGCTTACCAAGTGGCAACCGTTCAACGACCCGCACACCGCTTCCGGCTCCCGCGGCGATTCGCTCCGCCGTGAGACGTTCAGACTCATTACCCCAGGTCAATACGATGGTACAGCCGGGGAAGGCTTCCCGTGCAAGGCGGGCAAGCTCGATCCAGCCGGCTTCACGCCAGAACTTTGTCTGCCAGGTAGTGCCGCAATGAAACAGAAATATCAGGCCATCCCCCAGAGTCTCCATGAATCTGCTGGCCCATCTCTCGTCACTGTCCGGAACGGGGATTTCGGTTGCAAGTTCCAATTGGTTAAAATCTCTGCCAAACGGTATGCTGACCACCCGCAGACATTGATCGGTAATATGATAGTCACTAGGCCTTAAGGGGATCTGGCGTGTGGTAAACCAGGTATTAACGAATTCCTGGGTCACTTCCCGGCGAAAACCCAGCCGGTCAGGGCAACCACTTAACCAAGCAGTGACGCCACTTTTAATATTGCCCTGGATGTCAAAAACCATGTCGTAGTCACGGTCACGCAGGCGGCGAACTACCGTCATCAGTTCACGGCGTGTCTCGGCTGCAAACGGACGCTTGCGCCATGAGCGGGTTCGTATGACGATCAGCTCGGAAACCTTGGGGTTCCCCGCCAGCAGCGGACTGAAAGCCTCCTCCACTATCCAGTCGATCTCGATGCCCGGATTTACCTGGTGAAGATAATCAAGGGCCGGCAGTGCATGAATAACGTCACCCAGCGCTGATAATTTGACGATTAAGACCCTCACTCTCTTCCCAATACCTTCGCAATCTTGCGCTTCATCTGCCAGTAGGGTGTGTACAGCCGGTAGAACGGCCGCAACAGAAGAAACTTCCGCATGCCGTAAAGACTCTCTATTTTTCCCCGGACGCGAGCCATGACGTGCTGCCCCTGCCGGGCATGTTTCAACAGTTTATAGAACTGATAGTACCTCAGGTAGGCGCGGCCAACAGCACCTATCCCTACGTAGGGCTTTACCAAATAATCATCGAAAAGGTAGCTCAGGTCATCGATGAAGTTCAACTCGACCGCATTTATTTTCGTTTGCTGCCCTTCGTGATGACGGAACAAACAGAGTGGCTCAGCCAGATAGATGAACTGGCCCTGCTCCAGCAGATGGAACCACATCTCCAAGTCCACTAGTTGCCGGTAGCGGCAGTCAAATCCTCTGCCGGCTGCGTCCCGACGAAAGAGGACCACCGATGGTTCCCCAATAAGGTTGTGGTCACGGGTAATCATGTGGATGCAACGTCGAATCACATCACGACCGTCAGCCGAGAAACTTTCCGGAAAAGATGAGATTCTGTCAATGGTCTGAGAGTGTCCGTCGATTATCGTACGGGAAGATGAAACAAGAGCTGTCCCCGGAAACTGTTCCATAGCTTCTACCATCAGCCTGAGAGTATCCGGCGACGAAAACAGGTCGTCACCAAAGAGGAATTTAACATAGGTACCCCGTGATAACTCCAGGCATCGGTTCCAATTGGGGACCATGCCAAGATTGGAAGGATTTACAAATAGACGGATGCGTGGATCCTTTGCAACGAACTCCATGGCTATTTCGGCAGTACGGTCCGTTGAACAATCGTCAATTACCAGTATTTCATAATCGTTAAAGCGCTGATCTAGAACCGACTGGATTGACTCCGCCAGATAATGGGCGTTATTGTACACCGGCATGCAAACTGAAACCTGTGGTCCCATCATTTCCGCATCTTCCATGCCCGCCACCTTTTGGCAATGGAGCGCGAAACATTGCGAAAGGGGACGTAAAGCCGGTAAAGAATCAACTGTGGGAAAAATTTAGCAAGTGATACATGGTTGCCGATCTTCCAGATAGCAACATTACGTCCCCGTAATTCTTTCCAGCAGGCATAGGCAAGTTTAAAGAACGCATACCGCTGCGCGAATAGCCCAACACCGGTGTACGGCCTCCCCAGGTAGTCGTCGAACAAATAAAACATATCGTCGATATAGCTGAAATTCTGCTGGTTCTTTACCGTTTGTTGCTCGCAGTGACTGCGGAAAGCACACAGTGGTTCCCCAATGAAAGCAAAATTCCCCTGTTCCAACAGATGGAACCACATCTCCAAGTCTACCAGTTGGTGGTAGCGCGTATTAAACCCTCTACTAGCCTCAGACTTTCGAAACATGACCACTGACGGTTCACCAATAGGATTGTGCAGGTCAATGATGCTATCCAGACAGCGGCTGATCAATTCCTTGCCGCCAATTCTTACCCCATCCGGAAACTCCGCGACGGCCTCCAGTATTTGTGAATCCTCGTCAACAATGTTCCTTGCCGATGCAATCAAGGAGACCCCCCTGTCACCGTCAAGAATCTCCACCATCCGCTTTAAGGTGTCTGGCGACGTCAGAAGGTCGTCGCCAAAGAGAAACTTGATGTATATCCCACGGGCCAACTCCAAGCAGCGATTCCAGTTAGGAACCATCCCAAGATTGGCCGAATTTGCCAGAAACCGGATTCGTGAGTCCAGAAATGCATAATTCCGAGCGATTTCCGCCGTACTATCTGTGGAGCAATCATCGACAACTATAACCTCAAAATTGACAAAACTCTGACGAATGGCCGACTCAATTGTTTCCTTGAGAAAACGTTCTTGGTTGTAAGTGGGAATACAGATGCTGACCAGAGGGTCTGACATCTCAGCATTCCTTCTTGCTGGAAGCACAAAAATGTTTCCAACAGGCATTTAACTTTGTTAAAATACTTCGTCTTGATTTCATACTAAATTTACGCATTAAACAATCATTAAAATTAAGCATTTGCTCAAAATCTCCCACATTGTCTATAGTTGCAGTTCTATAATCGGAATCACATCGAATAGAAGCCTTAATGACGTACTGATACACAAGGCTTTCTGGATTATGCTGCAACAAATATTCCATTGCTCTATAATCTTCAGGAGAATTGATGGTTACCTGAATTTCAGTTTGCAATGGGTCGCAAAGTACCCTTCTTAGTTCTATAATATTAAATCCAGAGGTATCAAGTAATTCCATAATTCCTTGTTTAGTGAAGAACCTTATATGTGTATCGTCAAGTAAACCAAAATCAGAATAACGGAAAACGCCCTGCATCATTTGATAAACTACGGAAGCGTGAACAATGTTTGGAATCGAAATAACGACATAAGATTTTTTATCAGTAAGAAATGGCTTTAATTTTTGAAGAACCGCACCGGGTTGTTGTAAATGTTCAAGTACGTCTGCCATAAGTATGACATCAAATGTTGCATCGCCCAAACATTCGGTTAAACAAATGTTTTCTATATCCCCTACGATCAAACTATCACAGTATTGTTTTGATTGTTCAGCAGCAACCGCATCTATCTCGACCCCTGTTATTTTGCATCTGAATACATCGCGCAACTGTTTACTCTGTACGCCACTTGCACACCCTATTTCCAAGACACTTTTGTCGTATCCAACAAAATTAAGTAATTTTCCTGCAGTCGTATTATCAGTAATATGAATTTTTTTTTCATACTTTTTTGACACAGCCTCCTCCTAACCCATCAAATGATAGTATTTTTTAAGATTCATGCCAATTTTATCTGTTCTAAAACCAATTGCACCGCCTCTTCAACACTCATCTTCGCCGTATCGATGACCAAAGCCGGTGTCTCGGGTGGCTCGTAGGGAGCATTGACCCCGGTAAAATTAGGAATCTGGCCCTGCCGGGCTTTTTTGTACAGCCCCTTGGGATCTCGTCGCTCGCACTCATCCAGCGGTGTGCTGATGTATATCTCAAAAAACTCCCCGTCGGCGGCCAGTTTTTTAACCAGTTCCCGTTCAGACCGATAGGGCGAAATGAACGCGGTGATCACGATTAACCCGGCGTCGGTCATTAATCTGGTTACTTCGCCGACACGCCGAATGTTCTCGACCCGGTCAGCCTCGGTAAACCCCAGGTCCTTATTGAGGCCATGGCGGACATTATCGCCATCCAGCAGCATCGTATGACGCCCCAGCTCACACAGTTTTTGTTCCAGTGCATTGGCGATGGTCGATTTGCCGGACCCGGAAAGTCCGGTGAGCCAGATGACACAGGGGCGCTGGCCTTTGAGATCACAACGGACTTCTCGTGTAACCTGCAGAGCCTGCCAGTGGACATTGGTGGCCCGCCGCAAGGCAAAATCAATCATCCCCGCCCCTACGGTGGCATTCGTCATACGATCTATGAGGATGAAACTTCCGGTTGCTCTATTTTCACGATACGGATCAAACGAGATTGCCTTGTCCAATGAGAGATTGCACACGCCGATCTCGTTCAGCGTCAATGTTTTAGCCGGTTCATGCTGCAACGTGTTGACATTGACCTTGTATTTGAGCGCAGTCACCTGAGCCGGCACGGTGACTGCCCCGCACTTGAGCAGGTAATTTCGACCGGGAAACATCGCTTCCTCATGCAACCAGACCAGCCTGGCCTCAAACTGGTCGGCATGCTCCGGACGATTCTGCGGGTCGGCAAAAAGATCGCCGCGGCTGATATCGACGTCGTCAGCCATCGTAAGGGTTATAGCCTGCCCGGCAATGGCTTCCTGCAGATCACCATCCATGGTAACAATGCGCATCACGCGACTGCTCTTCCCGGAAGCAGAGACAACGATCTCGTCACCCGGACAGATTCGCCCCGAGGCAATTGTCCCGCAAAAGCCACGGAAATTCAGATCGGGACGGCTAACCCTCTGGACGGCCATGCGAAATGGTTTTACAACAGCATCCTCTGCCACATCGACACGTTCAAGATACTCCATCAAGGTCAGACCGCTATGCCAGCAGGTGTGGGGACTGGCCGTCAGCACATTATCACCTTGCAGGGCGGATATGGGAATAGCGGTAATGTCGCTAAACCCCAAGCCGGCGGCAAAGACTTCGTACTCCTCGCGAATGGCATGAAAACGGGATGCGGAATAGTCAACCAGATCCATTTTATTGATTGCCAGCACCACATGACGAATCCCCACCAGTGACACCAGATAGCTGTGTCGCTTCGTCTGGGTCAGCACCCCTTTACGCGCATCCACGAGAATGACCGCAACCCCTGCGGTTGAGGCGCCGGTCACCATATTTCGGGTGTACTGTTCATGCCCTGGTGTGTCAGCAACTATGAACTTGCGCGTATCCGTGGAAAAAAACCGGTAGGCGACATCAATGGTAATCCCCTGCTCGCGTTCGGCCTGCAACCCATCCATGAGCAGGGCATAGTCGAGATCGCGGCCCTGTGTTCCGATCCGTTTACTGTCGGCCTCCAGAGCAGCCAGCTGATCATCAAAAATCATCTTTGAATCCCACAGCAGCCGGCCAATCAGGGTGCTTTTGCCGTCGTCGACGCTGCCGCAGGTGATAAAGCGCAACATCCCTTTCTCTGCCTGATTTTTGAGATAGGCATGGATATCTGTTGCGATCAGGGCGGATTGATGAGCCATCAGAAATACCCCTCCTGCTTGTACTTTTCCATTGAGCAGTCCTGGTCGTGGTCAATACGTTGCGCCTGTCCACAATAACAATAGAATAGAGCAATGGAGATCATTGTTGATACAACAGTCATCTTCCGTTATGCTGTTGGAGCATGGTGACAATACAATCAAACACCTCACCCACCTCAATCTTCTCCATACATTCCAGATACACAGGGTTTATACACTTCTTGGCCAGACAGGGCACACACGGCACTTCCGTGTGACGAACAACAACATGCCCTGCCCCGACCGGACCGGTCCGGTCAGGATCAATCGCCCCGAACAGTGCCACTACTCGCGTCCCCACGGCAGTGGCAAGGTGCAAGGGGCCGGTGTCACCACTTACCAATGCGACGCATCGCTTCAAAACAGCTCCGAGTGTGAGCAACGACGTTTTAGCGATGAGATTAAGTGGGGGCTGTTCCATTCCTTGTGCGATGGAGTCGTAGAGATATTGTTCCCCCGGACCACCCACCACTACCACCCCAACATCTAATTCGCGCTGTAACCGTTCGATCAACGCAGTAAATTTGTGCGGCGGCCAACACTTAATGAGATTGCTGGCTCCAGGATTCACGGCGATCAGCGTTTTGTCCGTTAAACCAGCTTGCACAATCAAGTTATCAGCACACAGTTCATCTTCAACAGGAATGCACAGCTCCAATTCAAGATTCACGAGATCAGTGTCAACTCCCAGTGGACGAATTGCTTCAAGATGATTTATCACCGCATGGACACGTCTCGTACGTGTTTTGTGGTACACGAGGACCTTGCGCGGCAAGGCGGCCAGCGATATCAGCCAGGTGCCGATACTGGAACGCTGATAATTTATCACCATATCGTAGCGCGTAGTCACTATCTGCCACAAAAGCCGAAAGAAAGCGGCATAACCTTTATGCCGCCCTTTCCGGTCGTATATCAGCACCTCTGCGACATGCGGGTTATGGGAGAAGAGCGGAACCGTTCCCTCAATTCCAACCATGACCGTAATCCGGGCATCAGGCATGGCCCGCTTGAGTTCCCTGATGGTGGGGGTGATCTGCAACAAATCCCCAATTGCACCGGGCTTGATTACCAATATGGACGAAATGGATTCCAGTCTCATGATTTTTGTTTCCTCATCTACATCGGCTGGCGAAGGGGGCATCATAAAACGTGCGGAGGAGAATATATATTGCAACGCCTTTCAGGCCCAGCTGGTTTCGTCCTGTTAGAACAGGTCCGGTTCACGCTCTCCTGTTGCCTTGGAAGGAATGATCGAGGCCTTCATCCACCATAATAATAAAAAAGCCGCGTGAAGTGTCAAAACCCATCATGTACACCACTGAAACTGTTATCGCTTAACGTGTGAGCGGATTGACAAAACCAGTTTCCACAACGGATTAAGCGCCTTATACAGCGGAATCATACACATAAATCTCTTGACGGGAATATAGCGGGAGATGATCTGTTCCGCTTGTTCACGACTCAAGACACCCTTGTACCGATGCCCCTTCCAGACCCGGTACAGCTGGACATAATAGAGGGCCGCTTCCAACAAACGGGGGTATCGTAACCCGGAGGCATGCACATAAGCATCATAGAGACGTAATGTTTCCTCCAGATGGACCAACTCCCCAACATTGAGCACCGTCTGTTGCTCCGGGTGGCGCCTGAACGCTGCCAGCGACTCACGCTCACACCAGATGTCCCCCTGCAGCAGCAGGTAAAACCACATCTCCAGATCGACCGTCTGACGGTAATCGTTATTAAAACCGCGCTCTGCCTGCTGTTTGCGGAACATGACAACGCTTGGTTCACCGATGTAATTTTGTGCCGCAGTCAAACAGTCCCGAATTGCCTGGAGACCCGATACGGGACGTCCGGTCGGCGTAAACCCACGTTCCGCCATGATATTACCATTGGAGTCGATGAAAGTGCGAAAGGAGCAGGCCAGTGTCACATTCTGATTCCGGTCAAGTATCCCGGCCAGGCATTCGAGGTTGTGAGGCGATGAAAGCAGGTCATCACCAAACAGGAACTTGATGTATTCGCCGCGGGCAAGTTCCAGGCAGCGGTTCCAGTTGGGGACCATACCGATATTCGTGACGTTGGTGACAAAGCGGACCAAGGAAGAGCGTTCGGCAAACCCAGCGGCGATATCGGCACTGCCATCAGTAGAACAATCATCTACGATCAGAACCTCGAAGCTGTCATAGCGCTGCGCAAGCGCAGATTCTACCGCAGCCGTGAGGTAATTGGCAGAATTATACACCGGGATGCAGATGCTGACCTTTGGATTGCTCATCAATGTCCCTATCCGAAATTCACTGCTAAAAAGGTCGTTAGTAGCGTCTTGCGGTTAATTCAAACGTCTCTTTTGTTTAGTAAAACAAGCACAAGCAGTGTCAATGAGTCTACTCAGAGTGATCACCTCCACATCATCTGTCTATCTCATCCCGTGCGGGCCAAGATCTGACGGTCTCTCAGGACTGCATGCACTTTTTCTTGTTTTCTCAGTGCTCTGGCCTTGGCAAGACGGCGCAATGCACCAAAGAACGAACAATAGTAATTAAAATCACCCCACAAAAAGCTTACGCAAAGCCTTGTCAAAACATATGCAGCGTGTCTTGCCATCAAACTACGATCCGTCAGGTTGACCCAGTGAAACAGGAACCTATTGCGAAAATAGATGCGGCGTTTTCGGCGTTTTCCCAATTTTCCGATAGTGGCGCTTGACTGGTGAAACACCGTTGACCGTGGATCATAGATGCTCTTCCAACCTCGCTTCCAGGCACGGTATGAAAGATCTACATCCTCAAAAAGATACGGCGAGTACAACTCCGAGTATCCTTCTAACGCTCTGAATTTAGACAGATCATAGAGGGCACAGGCCCCGGTCGCATACAGATTTTCTTTGGCGGACACTTGCTGGTCAATCTTGGCGAATCCTCCCTTGAGAAAACCTTTGCCATATAATCCGAATACAGCCCCCTGGTTTGTACCTTCGCTGGCGGCTAGAATATTCGGTGTTACGGCAAAGGCATCCGACTCTACAAAATGTTCCACAAGCGGCGTTACAAAACCGGGACTGACCAACACATCGCTGTTAATGCAGAGAGCTAAGGAAAAACGCGCCAGACTCATACCCCGATTGCAGGTCCCTGAAAATCCCAGATTTCTCCCGTTGACAATCAGGTTAACCTGAGGAAAACGATCCTTAACCAACCGGCAGCTCCCATCAGAGCTGTAATCATCCACGATGATCAGCTCCCATTTTCCACCCCATTCTTCTAGTGCGGTAATCAGGGGCGGCAGATTGGCAGTCAGCAAAGATTCGCCATTGTAGTTCGGCATAACAACCGACAGTCCGGCAAGGAGCATCACGCAATCGCCTCTTTACTCTTGAATTTTTTATCAAACAGAGAGCGATAAAACTCAAAATGCGTGCGGCACATCATATCCATCGTAAAGAACTCTTCAACCACGCAGCGCCCCTCCCGCCCTAAGGCACGACGTCTCTCGCCGTCGCGCAGCAGTCCGGCCAGTGCAGCGGCAAACTCCTGGATGCCTCCGTCCACCAAAATCCCGCCGCCGTGACGGACAATCTCGCGGATACCGCCGCTGTTATAAGCAATCAGCGGAGTCATGGCCGCCAGAGACTCGATATGAACAATACCGAACCCCTCGTGACGATAGGTGGAAAGGGACACATCAAAATCAAAAAACAGATCCGGAATACGGGCACGGTCAATGCGACCGGAAATTATAAAATTTTCCTGAAGACCGCTTGTTTCGATCTTTTTACGCAGTTCGGCAATCGTTTCCACGGAACCCGCACCCACCACGGCTATCGTGATGCCTGGAAATTCATCCCGCACAAGGTTCGCAACATCCACCAGTTCAGCCTGGTTTTTCCAGAGATCCCCAACCATTCCGACCAGAGGAAAAGCACGTTGTTCAAAGAGCCTGCGCTGACGCTGGTCCTTTTCCTTTTCAGCACATTCCACCCGCGGCAGAAGCGTGCCGTAGGGAATGATCTCGGTCCGCTCCCTGAGACCGTCGTTATTGGCAAAAAAGGACTCTCCGGTGTATTCCGAGGTACAGACGACCCCATCAAATCGTTGCAAAAGCGGATAGCGCCTGCCGGTCGGTGAATGGAACACCGCTACCATGAGCGGCGTATGTTTCATGCATGGTTGCACCATTTTCAGGGCAGCATAGACCGGGTAGATATTGTGCTCACGGTTGATCGACACGATATCGGGCTGTTCTTGATACAAAGCACGGGCCAGAGTGAACAGTGAAGTCAGCCTACCGATGCCTCCGCGAAAAACCCTTCGGACGGGAAATCCTTGCGCTTCGGCCCTATCACCCAGAATACTTTCGTCCCGAACGAAGAAGACCGTCTCGCAGCCTCGCTCGCTTCTGAACCAACGAGCTAGATCAAGCTGGTTCTCCTCGCAACCACTCACATTACGGGCGTTGTTGACCGTTACCAATTTCATGTTGATGTATGCCTTAAAAAGCTGTTGCCCACACAACTCGACAGGTGATAAAAACGATCGGCGCGCTTCATGCCCTTGTCTCTGCCATTATAGCCCGGTAAAACTCAAAATGTTTACGTCCCATGGCTTCAATACTGAACCCGGCTTCAGCAACGCCTCTGCCTTCTTCCGCCTTTGTGACCCTCTCCTCGTGGTTTCTCAACAGCTGCCCAACCGCCTGTGCAAACTCTGCCGGACCGCCGTCAACAAGGATACTCCCGCCTTTTTCGAGAATTTCAACCA
>JAJXWO010000056.1 GCA_021781535.1 Deltaproteobacteria bacterium
TACCGGAACACGTCACTCCTTGACGGGCACATGTCGGGATGGCGCAGAGCCGGGCTGAAGACAGATAAATAAGCCAATAGATATATCGAGGAATGCGGAATCATGACATTTCAGGAACTGCAAAAATCTTTGAAAATCTTGGGGCTTAACGACTTGGTGACCATGAAGCAGATCAAAATTCGGCATCGCGAACTGGTGAAACGGCATCACCCGGATTCCGGCGGTGATCCCGATTGCGAGCAAATTCAGCTTATCAATGCCGCCTACCGGATTTTGGGCGACTATCTGGCTTCATATCGTTTTTCATTTTCGGAAGATGAGTTCTATTCCCAGAATCCTGAAGAGCGCCTGCGACGCCAGTTCATGGATGATGCTCTGTGGGGCGGCGGGCGGGAGCAGCGCAAAAAAAACTGAGGGCAAAATACCGGAAGGAGTTACCATGACACAACTGAGAAATTTTGACGCTGCTGCACTACATTGGGATGAAGAACCGCGTCGACTCAAACTGGCAGGCGAAATTGCCGCTTCGATCCGGACAAACCTGACTCTTTCACCAGAATGGGATGCACTCGATTTCGGTTGCGGGACCGGACTTGTGACTTTTCAACTGGCTCCAGATCTTCGGAGTATCACCGGAGTCGACAGCTCATCCGGGATGATCGAGCGGCTTACGGCCAAGATACAACAGTCCGGTTTATCAAATGTACGCGCAGAATTGTGCGACCTGGGTAAGGGGGAACTGCCAACAGGGAAGTACCACCTGATTACAAGCTCGATGACACTCCACCACATCGAGAACATTGCCGCGCTTCTCCAAATGCTCAAAACCCTGCTGTATCCCGGTGGCCGGATCGCACTGGCTGACCTTGAAGCAGAAAACGGCAGTTTCCATGAAGATCCAACCGGCGTATTCCACCACGGTTTCAGCACTGAAGAGCTTACAGGCATGCTGGAAATGGCAGGATTCTCTTCCATCGCCATCACCACGGCAACACATGTTGTCAAAGGAGAGCATACATTCCCGGTGCTGCTGGCAACCGCTCAAGCAAACTAAGTGCCGTTTCCGTTAATACGATGGTTTATTCTAACACCCGCTCGACGATCATGTCCCGTGACATGAATCAAGGAACCGTTACATGGGAATTTCAAAACACCCCTCCGTTGTTACCTTGCCGGAAACCGAAAAACCCTACCCTTCCATTCTCGCATTTCTCAGCAAAAGGTTTCCCACAATTTCCAGGAACGCGTGGGAAACACGGATTTCAGAGGGAAAGGTTCTTGACGACACGGGACACCGGATAACCCCAGATTACCAGTACACCCCTCAGAACCGCATTTTTTATTTCCGCGAAGTCAGCACTGAGCCGATCATCCCTTTTGCTGAAAAAATCCTGTATTCCGACGACGAAATACTGGTCGTCTGTAAACCGCATTTCCTCCCCGTAACCCCCGGCGGGCGATACGTAGATGAGTGCCTGCTGAACCGCCTGCGAAACAGCACCGGAATCAAGGAGCTTGCTCCGCTCCACCGTATAGATCGTGAAACCGCCGGTATCGTGCTCTTTTCCGTCAACAAAAAGAGCAGAGGACTCTACGGCACGCTCTTCATGAATGGCCGTGTTGAAAAAACCTACCAGGCGCTCTCGGCGTGCCTGCAGGCCCAGAAAACTGCTTCATGGAATGTCGGGAACAGAATAGAGCGGGGAGAACCGTGGTTCCGAATGAAGACGGCGCCCGGCAAAGAAAACGCCCGATCCGTCATTAATCTTGTGGAGGTCAAAGGAGAGCGGGCGCGCTTTATCCTGCAGCCGGAAACCGGAAAAACCCATCAGCTTCGCATTCATATGAGCGGTCTCGGATTCGGCATACTGAACGACCGGTACTATCCGGAATTGCAGGACGAGCGAGAAGACAACTTCGATACTCCGCTCCAGCTTGTGGCTCAGATGATTCGATTCAAGGACCCTATCAGCGGCAGGTACCGAACGTTTGAATCCGAACGCACGCTGTTATGGTAGCTTATGGCGGACAACACGCCTGGGGGAAGACCCTGCCCCCGGCACTTGTTTCCCGTAAAACGTTTCGGCGCTCGGAACCGGGGCCTGGCCTGGTGAAGCACTGTGGAGTATTGCCACGAGCACTGACCAGTAGCCGCTCCATCTCCCCGCCCGACAACGGTTTACTGAAGAAATATCCCTGTATTTCATCACATCCAAGTTCATTCAGTGCTTCCATTTGATCGCAGGATTCAACGCCTTCAGCAATCAAATGCAGCCCGAAGCCACGGGCAATGCCAACAATTGCCTGGATGATCGGTGAAACACCATGCTCAAAAGTCAGATCACGGACAAACGACTGATCGATTTTAATGGTATTGACAGGAAACAGACGCAGATAGTTGAGTGAAGAATAACAGGTTCCGAAATCATCGATAGAAATTCGCACACCGTGATCTCGCAACGCTCTCATTTTTTTGATGACTCCCGGAGCATCCTGCAGGAGAATATTTTCCGTGATTTCAATCTCTAAAGAATTAGTCGGCAGATGATTATTGGTTACGTGCCCCATGATACGCTTAATAATGTCATTGCGCTCAAATTCCTGCGGTGAGACATTCACAGACATGCGCAGATTACTGAACCCCTTGGCCCGCCATGACGACAGTTGTGTGCATGCCTCACCAAGTACCCAGTCAGTAATCTCGCCAATCAAGCCCGTTTCCTCTGCCATACCAATAAAACTTTGCGGATTCATCAGCCCGTGAACCGGATGATTCCAGCGAATTAACGCTTCCATGCCAACAATTTCATTTTTTTTCACACTGAATTGCGGCTGGTAACACAATTTGAATTCAGCGTTATTTATTGCCTGACGCAGATCATTTTCAAGGCTGATTCGTTCGCAGCTGCAGGTGTTCATGTCCGGAATAAAATATTTGAAACCATTTTTACCGTTTGCCTTGACCTTGTACATGGCAATATCGGCATTTTTAAGAAGAGTATCGACGCTTTCCCCATCACGGGGCAAAACAGCAATGCCGATGCTGGCGGAGATATGCACATCCTGCCCGGCAATAGTAAAGGGAGCCAGGAGTTCCTGTTTGATTTTTTCAGCGGTAATGGTTGCATCTTCGGCTTTCACCATATCGGGGAGCAGCACGGTAAACTCATCACCGCCCTTACGTGCAAGAGTGTCACCAGCCCGCATGCAGTTGCGCAGACGAAGCGCAACGTTTTTCAAAAGTTCGTCGCCGGCAGCGTGTCCGTAGGTGTCATTCACCAGTTTGAAACGGTCAAGGTCGATGAACATGACACCCACTACCCCGCCATGCCGTTTAACATGTATTATAGCCATTTCAAGACGATCCTTGAACAATCGCTGGTTCGGCAGGTGGGTGAGTTGATCGTGGAATGCCTGGAAAGCGATGGTTTCATCGGCGATCTTGCGTTCGGTAATGTCGCGAGCCACACCATACGTGCCCAGATAACAGTTTTGCACCAGAGAATCCTCTCCGCATTTGTCCGTGTAGATACCGGTGGCACTCATCATTGAGACGATCAGGTTGTCTTCGAAGTAGCGAAAACTATCATTCTTGGTTTTCAACCGCACCTCAAGGTTTGAAACGGCCCTGATGTCTCTGCGGCGCTCGGCAAATGCATACTGTGCTTTTTCAAGATCATCCTCGTGAACTATAACGTTGTACTTGCTACCGATGAGCTCTTCTCGCGTATAGCCGAGCAGTGACTCGATCCGGCCGTTGACGAACGTGAACCGGCCGCTGTGATCAATGGTATAGATGAGATCGGGAGAACTCTCGACGAGAAATCGATGAAGATGCTCGGATTGTTCGAGACGGGCTGCCATCAGTGCATTGCTTCGCTCCAGACGACGGCGATACAGAACGCTTCCCACTTTATGTTTGATTTCTTCCAATTCATGCGGCTTGCGAACAAATTCCACGGCTCCCTTGCGCAGAGCGAGAATTGCAGAGTCAATACTGTCATCGGCACTGACGAAAATGACGCTGACCTGAATTTTACTTGCCGAGATCCACTCCATCACTTCCAGACCGGAAATATCCGGCAGATTGATATCCAGCAGGACTAGGTCAAATTCCTGAGTTTCCAGAGCTGTTATTGCACCGCAACCGGTTTCACATTCAGAAATTTCCAGCCCGGATTCATCCAGCATGTTTCGTATGCTTAATCGTATGCGAGGTTCATCATCAACAAACAGGAAACGATGTAATTGACTTGGTTCATCTGAAAAAACAGTTAGAGGCATCTTGTCAAGCCTATTCATTTTAATTCTCCCGTGTTTTAGGAAGCAGAATTGAAAAACTTGTCCCATGTCCGGCCCTGCTCCGGCAGATAATTCTCCCGTTGAGTTGCTCAATCAGGCCTGCCACAATTGACAGCCCGACTCCTGAATGTCCCGGCCTCCTGTTCGGATCAAGCGGCTGAAAGAGGCGCTGCATTACATCCGGTGGCAAACCCGGCCCGGTATCGCTCATACGGATTTCGATGTACGCTTTACCGTCCTGATTAACATCAGCGTGCGTGGAAATTGACAAGCACCCTCCGGGCACCATCGCATCGGCTGCGTTGTTCCAAAGGTTTACCAGGACTTGCTTGAGACCGTCCCGATTGTGTGCCGCTGGAATCAGTTCGGGATCAAGTGATTTTTCCACCGTTATGCCACGACTGGAGAAAAGTGTTTTGCCATAGAGCACCAGCATGCTCTCAATCAAAACATTGATGTCAAGTGTGGCGGTAGCCGATGACATTTCCGGCAGGCTGCCCATCTGCCGCACTATTTTTGTGACACGATCAATTTCCTCCCTGAGAATATCCAGTTCTTGGTGCAGGTTGTTCGTATCCGGCATTTTTTTTCTGATGATGCTGAGATAGTTATTGATGATGCTGAGCGGATTGCCTGTTTCATGAAAAACCTTGCGGGCCTGCTGTTCAAAACTTTTTGTCATGGCAGCTTCAACTGAATGCTTCTGCTCCTGCATGCTGCGCCAGGTTTCGATACTGTTCGCGGCCATCCGGGCGAAGTTCATCATCCAGGGTAGTTGCGGGCAGAGGCGAAGATATTGTGATTTACTTATCCCGAAGGCAATGACACCAATATTTTTTGTACGGGCTGATAGCGGCAAATACACAACCCCTTCGCTTCCAAGAGCACGGACAATCTGGGCATCGGCGAGCGACATATTTGCACTACATCCTTCTTCGAATGTGGAGCGATGCTGTGTACCAAGTGCCACATTGGCGGCAAGGCTCCGCGTGGGAGCAAGCATGATTTCAACATTCTGCAAAATATCAGGTTGGCCGGCGATGCTCGCACCCGACAGGACCGGTTTATCCGCCTGAACAAGTAAAAAGGCAAGATGCCCCGGGCCGAACAGTATCCGGGCAGATTCACGGATACCAAGGAGGATTTCAGCCTCACTGGTAAGCAAGGCCATATTATGCTGCAGCGGCTGCATCATTGCCATGTCACGGACCGATTCTTCAATGCGGGCATGAGCCATGTAATTGTCATGAAGTTTCAACTGCTGATTCTCGTGCGGCAGGTAAACCGTGCTCGGAAATGTTTTGCGTGTTGGCAATTCAGTGATGCCGAGCGCTTCAGCAAGTACGGCAACCCGCCTGGAGCAGTTCTGATGGATGGAAACGAGGCGCGGAACACCAATTCCCAGCATTATCGTGATCGCTTCAAGGTCAGGCGCTTGATTTTGTTGCGTGAGATCCATCACGTTGACCTGATCACACAGCACGTGCGAAGACCAGACAATTTGGCTTAGCCGGTCAGCAGAAGCAATCTCTTCTGCTGTTTTATGATGGAAGAGAATTGAATCCGCCATAAACGATGAGAGCTCCCATTGATCTGCCAGCCATGCACCCAGCGCCATATGGTCTGTGCCCAGTGTTTTCTTTTCGAAAGCCAGCAGGTCCATTTCGTCAATGCTTGACTCCAGCAACCTTCCATAGCACTCTTCCATCCCTCCGAGTAACAGCAGTTGACCGATATCATGAAGCAGCCCTGAAAGATGTGCTTCTTCAACGTCAGGATAGGCTACATCTGTTGAAATCTCACGCGCCACCTCTGCAACCAGTAACGAGTGGCTCCAAAATCCGGAGAGATCATACTTCCTGTTATTTGATGCAGTGGAGAAAACGTTTTGTACTGCGAGGCAGGAGGCCAAGGTTCGTGCAAGGTGAGTTCCGAGCTTAACCAGGCATTGTGTGAGGTTTTTTGATGCAGTCCCCTGGTGCAAGGCAGAAGAATTCGCAACCGTGAGTATTCGGGCACTCAGTGCAGGGTCCTGGCTGACAATTGTTGCCAGTTCGGACATTGTCGTGCGGTCATCTTCTACCAATTGCAAAAAACGAAGCAAAACCTGCGGGGTCACTTGCAGCTGCAATGGTTCGATTGAGTTTATAATTGCTTCCGGAATCTGCAGCATCTGTATCCTTCATTACATTGTAACCGGCAAAAAAGGTCTGTAGAGGTATTCTTGTTTGGCTGAGCGCCTGCGCCGTTTGACTCAACACCTGCGTCGTTTGGCTCACCTGCTGCGGTGAATGACGCTTTGTTCTCCGAACTGCAACCGGCCTTTTCACCGGAAGATTCACCAGCTCTGACATGTCCTGTGAGCATCGGGATTATTTTTTGTTCGAACAGTACCGCATATATGTCTGTGTTACTCTGGAACGTCCTACCCTCTATAAGCACCGTCTGTGCCAAAATATTTTAATATTTCTTTCCCATAAACTTCTGGAAATTTTCTCGCCTGACTTCCCCCAACGCTTCCCGGCAAAACTCAACTCCGGCACGAACTACTGATTTTGGCATGAGTTATGTATAGTTGCACTTTTTCCACGCAACACATCTTTGTCTGCTGACATTCTGTACGCATTTGAATACGTTCATAGTTTATCTTACTTGTTTCACTATGCAAGAGAGATGTTTCACCTGTCATTGGTATCATGTCCATCCAGCACCGTGATGCCTGCCACGGCCTGGTGCAGATATAGTAAATAACGGAGGAAGAGAATGTTCAAGGTTAGATTTTTGGCACCGGCAAGCCGTATCATCAGCGTTGTCGTGTTGTTTTTGGCGGTGTGTGCTGCGCGGTCTGAGGCCAAGTCAGGTTTTTCGTTAAAAGACAGTGAAGGCTGCGTCACGGCCGAATGTCACCAAAACATGGGCACGGACAAGTACGTACATGGCCCGGTAGCCACCAGAAATTGTACGTTCTGCCATAAACAGGACAAGAAGAACCTGCACGACTTCACGCCGATTGCCAACGTGGCAACCCTCTGCTATGCGTGCCATGAAAAGCTGCACCTTGGGCCGGTGGTGCACAAACCGGTGAGCGACGGCAACTGTACCGGCTGCCACAGTCCTCACCAGTCCGGAAACAACTTCCAGTTGCTGGGGAAAGGTCAGGAACTCTGTTTCAGGTGCCATAAAAGGACTATCATCAGTGGTACGGTAAAACACGGGCCTGTGGCTGATGGCGAATGCACCGCCTGTCACTCTCACCATTCCGCCAACTTCCCCAAATTGTTGGCCGGGAAGGGAAACGATGCCTGCTATGCCTGCCATACTGACAAACAGACGGAGTTTTCCACCAAAGCACATATCCATGAGCCCATGAAAACCGGCTGTGTACAATGTCACAACCCCCATAGCAGCGATTACAAGTTCACCTTGATCGGAGAAAGCACCAAGGGTGTCTGCTTTGCCTGCCACGAAGACAAACAAAAGGATATTTCAAGCGCCGCGGTTAAACATGGCGGACTTGATCTGCCTAATGGCTGCATGGCGTGTCATAATCCCCACGTCTCGGATTTCCCGAAACAGTTGTCACTGGCACCGATGGATCTCTGCTTGAGCTGCCACGACCATGATTATGTCCATGCCGACACGAAGACGGCCAGCATGAAGGGATTACTCGCCACAAACAAAATCACCCATGGGCCGATCAAGGACAAGGACTGCTCAGGCTGCCACAACGCCCACGGATCAAATAATTTCAGAATTCTGAGAGGTAATTACCCCCCTCTCTTTTACGCCAAATACAACCCGGAAAATTATGAACTCTGCTTCAATTGCCATAATGACACCCTGGTAAAGGATGCCAAAACGACTACTCTGACCGACTTCCGTAACGGTGACCAGAACTTGCACTTTGTCCATGTCAACAAGTCCCCCAAGGGCAGAACCTGCCGTGCCTGCCACGATGCCCACGCCACGAATAACCCGAAACACATCAGGGACGCGGTTCCCTTTGGCGCATGGCAACTGCCGGTGGGACTCGTTAAAAACGAGGTTGGTGGCTCCTGTCTGCCGGGCTGCCATCAGGAGTTCAAATATAATCGCACCAAGAAAGTGGAAAACAGATGATGCGGGGCGTTAGAAGATATTTCTCTCTCCTGGCTGTAACGCTTGTGGCTCTCCCCGTACTGCCAGCCATGAGTGTTGAAGGCTCGGCTCCTGATCATCAGGCCGAACGCCTCGGCCATAAAGGGAAGATTGAGATGGCACGAAACCTTTTACGTCAGGGGAAACTGGATGCCGCAGAACTGTTGCTGCAGCAGGTTATTACTCTGACTCCTGACCCTGAACAGGTATATTACGAGCTTGGCTGCATTCATGAACAACGTGGGGACAACGTGAAGGCGATCGCTGCATTCAAGGAAGGTCTCAGAATTTATGAGCAGGGGAGACGCAAGCATCCATGACAAACTCCGCTTGTACGACACGATCTCTTGCCACCCGTCTGATACCGCTGTGGATTTTACTTATCCTGTTAAACACAACGGTCTCATCACCAGCCTTACACTCTCTGGAAGTGGGGATGGAGGCGCCGGATTTCAGCCTGACCGATCTGAATAACAACGTACAGACGATTGCTGCTCTCAGGGGAGAGAAGCTGACCATAGTGTTTTTCTGGGCAACCTGGGGTGATAATTCAAAAAAAGCCCTGCAGCTGATGCAGGTGCTCCATCAGAAGTATAAAGATGCAGGGCTTTCCGTCATAGGCATTAACGTCGACAAGCAGGAGGTCAGTGAAAGGACAGTTATTAAAATCAGGGATGTTGCCGCCTCTCTGAAAATCACCTTTCCCCTGCTGGTTGATCGGGGGCTTGCAACCTTTAACAGCTACGGCATTATCGCCGTCCCCAGCTCGGTGGTTGTCGATAAGGACAGAATCATCCGCTATGAGTTGTCCGGCTTTCCCCTGATCGGAGCTGACCGACTCAAGCAGTTTATTGAAGGGACCATTGAAAATAAAAAAGATCCGCCGCAGTCAGTTGCAACAGGTTACCAGCCCGACAAAAAAGCAGTGCGCCTCTGGAATATGGGGATGATGTCATTGAAGTCAGAGCGGACCGCACCGCGGGCACAAGCATGGTTCGAGAAGGCAATTGCAGCTGACCCTGCCTTTGCCCTGCCGTATCTCAGTCTTGGCACCCTGTATTACAAGCAGCACCGCCTGACAGAGGCAAAAAGGGAGTTTGAGCTGGTGCTGGAGAGGAAACCCGGGCATGTCATTGCGCTGGCCGCAACAGGACAAATTCTGCTGGAGGAGGGTGACCTGCAAGGCGCAGAAGTGAAGCTGATGCAGGCGGTGCAGACAGATGAAGCCTATCTGCCCAGTTACTACCTTCTTGGCCTCCTGAAAGGCAGACAGGGTGATGTGGCTACGGCGCTGCAGTGGTTTAGTCGGGCTGAACAATTAAATCCCGGCGATTACAAGATCTTTGTCCATAAAGGCATTATGTACGACGAACGGAAAGACCTGTCTGCGGCAACCGCCAGCTACAAAAAAGCATTGAAATTGGTCATTGAGCAATCATGAAGCGACTATCAACAACCGGACTAGCGATATGTGTAATCATGTACCGACTGTTTATCGCAGACACTCTTCATGCAACGACATTCACCGTCTTGTCTCCTCCCAACAACACTTTTGTCGAGAGCAAGCAGATAAGCATCGTATTGTCATTGCCGAATGGTGAAGCAACCACGGCAAGTGTCATTACAGGAGGGAAAACCTACACTAAATCTGTTCCAACTCGGGCCGGGGGTCATAAGATTTGCATTGGCGTAACCCTTGCCAACGGTCTAAATTTACTTGATATAACCACATCCAACCGTTCCGGTATCAGCGAAAAAGAGAACCTGAGCCTCTATCTACGCTCCGCTTTATCCAAGTCTCACCAGAATCCACCGGCAGAATTCAAGCGCTACTATTTTCACACACCTGCAAATGAGACAGCATGCGCTCCCTGCCATAAAATGGAGCCGACCCTCTATGACCTGAACCCTGAAAAACTCGAATATTCAGCTTGTTACCAATGCCACAAGGACAAGGCCAGCGGTATTTACAAACACAAGCCGGTCTCGACCGGAAAATGTTTTAGTTGCCATGAAGTTTCCAGGGACAAAAGGAAATATACGACGACAAAACCGGACCAAACAATGTGTTTTCTCTGTCACAGCGCCCAGGAAAGACTCTGGAAAAAAAAGAGGATCCATCATGGGCCGACCGCTGTCGGAAACTGTACTCTCTGTCATGACCCCCATGGCTCCGATTGGCCCTCATTCACCAGGCTTCATCCAACAGACCTTTGCCTCAACTGTCATAACGACAAAAAAACCGGACTCCATGTTATTGCCGGCTTTTTTGGCAAGGGGCACCCGGTCAAAGCGGCTAAATCTCCATTGAAGCCGGATCGCCCCTTTTCCTGCGCAGGGTGTCACAATCCGCACGCAGGAGATACGCAGAGTCTGCTTAATAAAGAGCGAGACAAGCTGGAAGATTACTGTCAGACATGTCACAAACTTTAACTTAATTATGCGAGCGCGCCGACAGTATCAACAGCGCTCGCACTGTTAAGTAACGGACCGGTTCCTTTAGTGAGGTATGCCCAGCCGGGCCGCAGCAAATGCGACCGGGAGCAGCAGGGGGAGCACCAAAAACCGTGTTTAACAGCTCGCGCCGCGGGAAATAGCGGAGAAGTCTGACCTCACATTGCATGCGGCGTGACAATGGGACCTCCGA
>JAJXWO010000057.1 GCA_021781535.1 Deltaproteobacteria bacterium
AATGAGTGGATGTGCAACTGCTGATCAATAATGCCGGCATCAATCGTTGCGTGTCGCTCTTGGGACTCGCCGGGATGGAGGCCTCGCGCGAGGAAATGGAAGTCAACTTCTTCGGCACCCTGGCCATGTGCCGGGCGTTCGCCCCTATCCTGGAAGCCAATGGCGGCGGGACAATTGTGAATGTCTGCTCCATCATTGGCCTGGTCAATCTGCCGGTAAATGGAACCTATTGTGCATCAAAGGCAGCCGGACACTCCCTGCTGCAAGGGGTGCGGGCCGAGCTGGCCCCGCGCGGCATCAAGGTTGTCGGAGTATATCCCGGCCCCGTGGACACGAAAATGACGGCCGGGCAGGAAATACCCAAGGCATCGCCGGTTCAGGTTGCCTCGGAAATTCTGACAGGGCTGGAACGCAATGTTGAGGATATTTTCCCCGATCCCATGTCCCGAGGTGTCCATGAACAGTTGGAAAAAAACGCCAAACAGGTTGAAAAGCAGTTTGCGGCAATGATCCCGGACTGAGCTGGCATTGCCATACGTGAGGTTCACTCATGTGTATGAAGCGTTGGGCAGAACAAAAATAAGATCTGTACGAGCTGTCAGATAATAATTATTGCAAAGGGAGCCATAATGCTTAATCCCGTCCTGGAAAATATACAGAAGAGACGGAGTGTCAGGCAGTTTAACGACAAGGAGCTTTCAGAAGCGGATATCCTGACGATTCTGCAGGCTGCCAATCATGCACCCTCAGCGCACAACCAGCAATCCTGGCGATTTATTGTCGTCAGCGTCACGAAAAAACAGGAACTGGCACACCTGGTCAATCTGAAGTCTCCTGAATTTTCCAGATCTTCTTCAGCGCTTCTCAGAATGGCGGCACGAAGCATAGCAAGTGCACCTGTCGTAATAGCGGTTGTAAATACGGGTGAGCTCATCCGGCATGCGACCAACCTGTTTAGCGTGGATGGTGAGAATTACTTTGATTTTTTCAGAACCATGGAAATTCAAAGTTCTGCTGCAGCCGTTGAAAACCTGCTTTTGGCAGCAACATCTCTCGGGATATCCTCTGTGTGGCTTGGCGTGCTTTACCTGATAAAGGGCAACGTACTGAGCCTGCTTGAGGAACGCGAAGGCGAGTTCATGGCGGTAGTGGCCCTTGGTTACAGTGAAAAAACAAGGGCAATGCCGCCCAAGAAATCGTTGGAGGTAAAAGTGAAATATTTGTAGCCTAACGTGGGTAATTCAGTGCATTGAAATCATATAGATTCGGAGGGACTATCATGGACATCAGGATTTTACCGCTACCTGCGGAAAAGGCGAAAGCAAAGATCACGGACGAATCGCAGCTCGGTTTCGGCAGACATTTTACCGATCGCATGCTGCTTGTTGAATGGCGGGCCGGCCAGGGTTGGTGCGATGCCCGAATCAAGCCATATGAGCCGTTCGTGCTCGATCCGGCCTGTATGGTTTTTCACTACGCCCAGGAGATCTTCGAGGGGCTCAAGGCTTACAATTGGGTTGATGGCAAGGTAGCACTGTTTCGCCCCGAGATGAACGCCCGCCGCTTCAACCAGTCGGCTGATCGGCTCTGCATGCCAGCTGTCCCGGAGGATCTGTTCCTCGGGGGAATCGAACGGCTGGTGGCCCTTGAACAGGAGTGGATTCCGACTGCACCCGGCACCTCACTCTATATACGCCCTGCCATGATAGCAGTTGCACCAGTATTGGGGATCAAGCCGTCCGACCATTACTACTTTTATGTGATCCTTTCTCCCGTTGGCGCCTATTACGACTCTGGCTTCTCCCCAGTCAGCATCATGGTCGAAGACCATTTCGTGCGGGCGGTACCCGGCGGTACCGGCGAGGCCAAGACCGGCGGCAACTATGCCAGTTCTCTTAAGGCAGGGCTGGATGCGAAAAAGAAGGGATTCGATCAAGTGCTTTGGCTTGACGGCCGAGAACGGCGCTATATCGACGAAGTCGGGGCGATGAACATGTTCTTCGTTTATGGACGGACCATCGTCACCGCCCCATTGACAGGTTCAATCCTTCCTGGAGTGACGCGCGACTCGGTGCTTAAACTAGCACTAACTCTTGGCTACGAGATCGAAGAGCGCCCCATCGACATCCATGAATTGATGGCTGATATCAGAAACGGTAAGGTCACCGAGGCGTTCGGCAGCGGTACCGCTGCCGTCATAACGCCGGTCGGTAGGCTCAGTTACAAGAATGAGACATTGCAACTGTGTGGTGGCGCCGTCGGTGAGATTACACAGAATTTATATGACACCCTGACCGGAATACAGGCTGGTACAGTAGTGGATACGTTCGGATGGATTAGATTCGTTGATATTCAATAGTGGTCGGCAATCTGAACGTTAGTTTCCAAAACATGCTGCCATTGCATAAGGTTGTCCGCGTGGAGGCCAAGGTAGATTCTGCCGAGAAACTTAAGATGATGGTTCATGGTCGCACCTATGGCGAGAAAAAAACTACGTACGCAGTTGGGGAATGCCTCTGTATCACATCATTTGCCCAAACATATTGCTATCAAATAGGTTAAGGAGGGTGGATTATGTTGAACCCAGAGGATCCATATGAATTTGATGTGCCGGTAAAGAAATCTAAGCTTCTACTTTACACACTTATTGCGTTAGTTGTTTTTGTAATTGCATATATAATCCTTGTTGATGAGCCACCAGCAGGCTGGCCCACCAATATTATTCATTTACTTGTCAAGCATTAGTTAGATAGTTTTCATCCGGAAACGTAACGTTCCGGATGAAAACTAGGTAGGAACGACGAACACCTCCTCCTGTTCGACACCAATGCTTACTTTTCCGGCGGGCGAAGCTCGGAAAACTCGGTAAACAGTGGGGGATTCACAACTCGGCACACATAGTCACTCAGGTTTTTGACGCAGTGGCATGCTGGAGGACTCTCTTTAATAACTCCGGGGTGCCAGTTGTTGATACCAGTATGTTTAAGGAGATTGATTCCAAATTGGTGAGCTGACGGAAGTGTCGGTGTTGCAAGGATTTCTCCCTCCAAACGGTCGTAACGTCAAGCGGCAGATTTTCAGCGACAAATCACTGAAGGCGGAGCCGAAGCCCCGCCTTCTGAAATATCAATATTTTATAGATCGGACTAATACCCGAATATTTTCAGCACAGGCGGTAATAAAATTTCGCCCGCCAGGCCAGGGACCATTCTGGCGGCTGTTTTAGGTAGTGCAGCACCTGAGACCGTAGGATCGACGACAATTCCCAACGTGAGGAAGTACACCATCTGCCGCTGCGCTAAACCGGTAGCTGTAGCAGATCCGGTCGGATCCAGTAAAAATCCGTGGCTTACACCGGTCTGGTCAAACTGGAAATACCCTTCCGTTGGCGCTGTAGCCGCTGCAGATGACGCTGCAAAATCCACTTTGGGCGTCGGAGCGCCTGTCGCATCCAGAGTGTACATGAACGTAGCGGGTACACGAGGTGTTGCAGCTCCCACGTAGCCGAGCTGCTTGAATCCCGGCGCAACAGTAGCCCCAACGGCGCCCAATACTTCACGGCCTCCCAGAGCATTGCCGAAGTAGCGGGTATTGGCATTCGGAATAACCATGTCGCCTCCGGTCGCCTCCTGGATAACAATACGGCCGGAAAGGCGTGAAGGCAGACCGGTTGCAAGCGGGGTCGTCATCGTCGCCGGATCAACCGTGTCGACAATGCTCTGGGTTACCTGGAAGAACTGGTTGTAGGTCGGTGTGCCGGCAATGATACCCTTTGCTGCCAGCCCGGCGTTGATACTTGGACTGAAAGCGGGGCTATCCCTCAGCAGATAAGCAAGACGCCCGCCGGGGACACTCAGGAAACCCTTCATGTCGGAATTGAGTGTTGTCTGGGTGTATGGATAACCGGTTGTTGACAGGGCCGTATTGCCGGCCAGATAGTAGGCCCCGACTATTGAGCCGAGGCTGATGCTGACATATTTGATATCAACCGTGGGATTGGGTATGATTCCCAAAGTGGCAAACCCGCCTGTTCGCATCGTTAATTCGAGCCGATTCAGGTTAAACGCTGCCTGCTGAATGTTCGATCTGGTTGCCAACGGGGCGCCGACAGCCATAAAATCCTGACCCCAGACAGCGCCGGTAGTATGTGTCGGAATCGCCAGTTCACCATGCATGGGGAGATCGATTGCTACGATGGAGTAACCTGCTGCTGTCAGAGAACCTGCAACGGCCACAACCTGCTCTTTCTGGCCGGTAATCCCATGCTGGAAGATAACAACTTTTCCATTGGGTTTTGTTGGCGTGATAAGTACAAACGGAACGGTGGTGGTTGTATGATAATAAGCGGTCAGGGCTCCAGTGCTGTCGCGGAACGGCTGTAAAACACCGGCTGCAGGGTTATATGCGCCTGCTACAGCAGAAAGATCTCCGTCTGCAGCAGTTGCGTTGGCTCTCACCACAACCGGATCCATTGAAAGCCGGGCACTGTTGATCGTGCCGGTCGCAATGCTTGCAACAGTTGCAGGAAGGCTCGCGGTGGAACCGGTCACAGATGTCCAGTACGCTGCTGGCGTAAGTCCAGCCGGAGTTGTAATTGTTACCGCATTTGTCCAGATTTTTCCTGTCAGGCCACCCAATGTCGCCCCGGCAGCAAATGCCCGCAGGGCGCTTTCAACCGGCATCATGGTGCCGACGGCGTCTTTTGACACAAATCCGGCGCCTGTAGTGATGAACCGCCCCATCAGAGCAATGTCGTTGCGACGTGCGACAGTTGTGGTGGCAGAGTCAGCAATCAGGTCATTCATTACCTTGGCATAACCTGAGAGTTGTATTCCCGAACCATCTGCGGTCTTTGCATCCGCCCTGATGGGCTCAAGATCTTTAAACGAGCCAACCAGAGTGTCGGTGCTCTTTAATGCCTCGAAGAAGAATGATCCGCCGAGTGAACCGCCGCTGCTTAAATCCTTCACGCGACTGGTTACGACATACAGATAACGGGTTGCCGGCAGCAGCGGAAATTTCGGGAAAAGCTGCACATCGGTGCTGCCTGCAGTGTAATTGTAATCAAACTGTGCAGATATGTCCTTAAACCCTAACGGATTATTTTCAGTGCTTGAAGACTGTGCCGGATTATCCGGTATTATCTGAAAGACCTTGATATTTTCAGGAGTTACCGTAGCTGGTACCACCGCTCTGGCAAAGCGGATATAAATCGGCGCATTTACACCGGCAACGGCATTGGTATTTCCTGCTTCATAGATATTGACGTATGCCAGCGCTTCGGGTGGCGTCATTGGCGTATTGGCAAGCCGTGTGATGGCCGGAGTGCTCCCCGAAGGGTTACGAATCGGATCATTTGCCTTTGCGGTGGCAAGAATATTGGGCAACGGAACATTTCCGGTGCTTGGGTCAAACAGTGCTGTATTGGAGCTGACGGTAGAACCTGCCGGTGGGTCTGTTGTGCCGGAGCTGCAGCCGAAGGCGATCAGAATCGGTATAAGCAGCAAAAAGTTTTTAACTGTCTTGTCCATGGTGTCTCCTCTCTCTCTGAATTAAAATTTAACGGTTATGTTGGCGCCAAAGAGGTGGGCGTCACTCTTGAATGTGCCGTTCTGGCCCGTAAGCGTCATGTTGTCCTGATTATTTGACGTCCTGTCAACCCAGTGGACCCACATATATGCGCAATCAAGCGCCACCGTATCGTTATGGATACCCAAACCCATGCTCACGTTGTGTCGGTCGCTGTCCGGGAGTTCAGGTCCCAGGGTCGAATCGGGGATCGGATTGGTGTCGTAGGCATAACCGGCACGCAGATCGATATTCTTGTTGTAGGCATACTGGCCGCCTACCTTGTATGCCCAGACGTCCTTCCAGTTTTTTGGCGACGGATTGTTGTTGAATGCATTGAGTTGAGACGCGGCATCAAAAGCTATCTCAAGTTTGTTATATGAACTCCAGCCGGTGCGCTCGGCGTCAAATTCAAGCGTCAGCGGCTCGATCGGTTTCCAGGCAACCGCCAGACTCAGGCTGTCCGGAAGCGTTATGGTCGTTGAAGCGGTAGAAGTAAAACGGGTGCGGGTAAACGGTAGGGCGCTGTTCGGTATGGTGGTGTAGTCAATTCCCATTGCACTCAAACCGGCCGGGCTCGTTGCCAGGAAATTGGCATCTCCCTTGATGTGCAGCGTAATTTCGCTCCGGTACGCGACACCGAACGAGAGATCCTTGCGCGGTTTCCAGAGCAGCCCGGCATTCCATCCCACATCGGTGGCGGTGCCATCGACGCCCAAATCACCAAGTTCAAACGCGCCAAATGGTGCCAAGGGACCATTAGTGGCTGTTCTGTTAATTGAGTTCGTATAGGCGGCCTTCTGCAAGGTGACGATAGCATGGGTAACATCGAGGCCGGCGGCAATTGAAAGGTTCAGGTCGTCAAAGCGGTAGGCGACGGTTGGCTGGAAGTTGATCGGTTTTATAGCCAGATTTTCTATCTGGTTGCGGAAGGCGCTGCTGTTGTCCCAGCTCTTGGCCAACGGATAGATGGAATTGACGCCGAGACCGAATGTAAGCGGTATGTTTTCGAGCGAGTAGGTTGCATAAAGGGAGGGAGAGATAAAGAGGTCGCGCTTGGCTTTTTCAAAGATTGGTGATGTCCCGTTATTGAGCGGAAGATTACCGGTTAACGGGGTTGTGCCGGTGAACTCGGTCTGTGGCACAGCAATGACCAACGAGCCGAGACTGACCTGCGTTCCTTTAAGAAAAGCAATCCCGGCGGGATTATAGAAAAGTGCGGTCGGATCATCAGCCTGAGCGGCAAAGGCATTTGCCATCCCCATGGCCTTGGCACCCTGTTCGTTAATTTTAAAACCTGCCGCCGCGGCCAGGGATGCTGTGCCAGCTATGGCAACCAGTGCGCATGTCAGTATCAGTTTGTTTTTCATTTGCAATACTCCTTTCCGTATGTGTGTTCTGTGCTTTGTTGTATGTACATCCTCAATGCATCCCTCATGACCTCAGACACGCGAGCACCACTCTGCTGTGCGCAGCTCTCGATCACCCCCCGTTCATGGTTGCTGACTCTCATGGAGAGTACGTGATTTCGAAGACTTCTTGAATGCGACTTCATAGCTTTTAGTCACCCTTACGTATGTATTATAAAACAATAGTTGTTTGCAGCCTATTTCACCTTCACGCGCATGTCAAGAACATAATAGAACATATTTGTATTTAAAATACGTTATTCCGTTGCTACTTACAATTATATCGTAATTACATATAAACTGATGATAATATATGCTTGTAATAACAGATATATATCTATGTATTGTCATGGATATCAGATAGCTTAATAAATATAACGTAACATTGCATTGGCAAGAGCCATATGTTAAATCAGCATACATCATGCCGCTGGCAGCACAAGTAACTGTCGCATTATCCGTTTTAGCAACACGTTACCGTATAATATTAAATCTATTTTGTTCCACGTTATAACCGAAATAGAATATAATTATACTTGACATTAACGTTAAGAAGATGTAAAAGGGGATAAATGCAAGCATCCGGAAGGAGTACGTATGGGCACGGAATATAATTCAGTACCTGATATGCTGAGAAAGAACGCGGCGACATACAAAGACAGGCTGGCGTTGAAATACAGGAAGCAGAGTGCGTTCGTCACCCTGACATACTCCGCCTACTACGAGCGTGCCCTGATGGCAGCACGGGGGCTCATGAAAGTGGGCGTCAAGGCGGGGGACCGAATTGCAATCCTCTCGGAAAACCGGGCCGGTTGGGTTATCGCCGATATGGGTATTTTATGTACCGGCGCGTTTACCGTGCCAATTTATCCGACCAACACCCCGGAGAACATTGAATACATGATAAATCACTCCGGGGCAAAGATTGTTTTCGTGTCCGGAAAGTTCCAATATAGTAAACTGCTGAAAGTCAGAGAGTCGATTCCGGGGCTGGAGCTGGTTATTTCCTTCGAACGATTTCTTGGCACTCCGTCCTTGCCGGTTACCACCTTCTACCAGTTATCCGAAATTGATTCCCCGATCACCCCGGAGGAGAAGAAGGAGATCGAGGCGGCAATAGACAATATCAGACCGGCCGACAAACTGACGATTATCTATACATCCGGCACCACCGGCATTCCAAAAGGGGTCATGCTTTCCCACAACAACATCCTGACGAACACCCGGTATCTGACGGAGCAGAGTAACGCCGTTGACAAAAACGATATTCTGCTGAGCTTTCTCCCGTTGAGCCACATTCTTGAAAGAACGGCCGGATACTACATGGCTATCCGCAATGGTGCACTGATGGCTTTTGCCGACAGCATTGAAAAAGTGCCGGAGAATATGATCGATATCCGCCCTACCGTCATGGTGAGCGTGCCCCGTCTGTTTGAGAAAATTTATCATCGCATCTACGAGAATGCCCATCAGATGCCGGCCGTCAAGCGAGCCCTGTTCCACTGGGCCGTCGAAGTCGGCAAGAAATATGTTGCGTCAACCTATATTGACAAGCAACCAAAGGCGCTGCTCAAGTTAAAATACTCGATTGCCGACCGCTTGGTATTCGCTAAAATCAGAGCCAGGTTTGGCGGTAACATGAAACTGTTTTGTTCAGGTGGTGCCCCCTTGGACAAGACTATTAATGAATTTTTTTGGGTTATCGGCATCCCGATTTTCGAAGGGTATGGACTAACTGAAACAAGTCCAGCCCTTAGTTTCAACAGCTTTACCCATATTCGTTTCGGTTCGGTTGGTGTTGCTCTGGAAAGCACGGAGTTCAAAATAGCAGCGGATGGCGAAATTCTGGTAAAGGGACCGCAGGTCATGCTCGGGTATTTCAACGATCCTGACGCCACTGCCGAGGCGATTCAGGATGGCTGGTTCAAAACCGGAGATATCGGGCATATGGAAGATGACTTCATCTTTATTACCGACCGCAAGAAAGAGCTGATTATTACCGCAGGGGGTAAAAATATCGCACCGCAGCCGGTCGAGAATGAGCTGAAGATGGACAAATATGTAAACTCCGCGTTTGTATATGGCGATCGCAAGCCGTACCTGACCGCTCTGATCGTGCCGAACCTGGAGCGCCTGCTGGAGTTTGCCAAAGAAAAACATATCAACTACTACGATCTGGATGATCTCGTCATGCATGAACCGGTTCAGAGGCTTTTTGAACAGCGGCTGGTTGAGATCAACAGCAACCTTGCGCCGTATGAAACCATCAAGAAATTTGTGCTGCTGGCCCATGATTTTTCCATTGAGGGGGGCGAATTGACCCCGACGCTGAAGCTCCGCCGCAAGATTATTTATGAAAAATACAAGCACAAAATAGAAGATCTGTATATTGATCACACCAATTAACATGCGAATGACTCGTTACCAACAGGGAGGAACATCATGAAACAGATCAACAAGGTAGCAGTTCTGGGAGCGGGGGTTATGGGGGCGACTATCGCCGCACACCTCGCCAATGCTGGCGTGTCGGTACTTCTGCTCGACATCGTGCCGCGTGAGCCGAACGATGCCGAGAAGGCGTGTGGCCTCACAATTGCCGACAACAGGGTGCGCAACCGCATCGCCACCGCCGGGCGGGACGGCTTGATGAAGATGAAGCCCGCCCCCTTCTTTCTGCCAGGGTATGCGGCCAACATCGAAGTCGGCAATTTTGATGACGACATGCCAAAACTAAAGGAATGTGACTGGATTATCGAGGTTGTCATCGAGAACATGGCGATCAAAAAACAGCTCTTTGCTGAAAAAGTCGTGCCGAATATGAAGGAAGGGGCGATCCTCTCCACTAACACCAGCGGCCTGTCAGTCAACGAGATGGCACAATGCCTGCCGGTGAGTGTCCGCACAAACTTCCTGGTCACCCATTTCTTCAACCCGCCGCGCTACATGCGGCTGCTGGAGATCGTTTCATGCTCGGATACCGATCCCGCCGTCACCGCCTTTATGGCCGATTTCATCTCGAAGCGGCTCGGCAAGGGGATCGTTTACGCCAAGGACACGCCAAACTTCATCGCCAACCGCATCGGCGTGTATGCGATCTGCAACTGTGTCCGTACCATGATGGAAACAGGTATGACCGTCGAAGAGGTTGACGCCGTCGCCGGACCGGCTACCGCCCGCCCCAAAAGTGCGGCTTTCCGCACCGCCGACCTGGTCGGCATCGACACTCTCCAGCATGTCGCCGGTAACTCTTACGATCTGCTGGTAAACGACGAACAGCGCGACATCTTCAAGTTTCCCGATTTCATCAAGGAAATGGTTGCCAAAGGGTTGCTCGGCAACAAAAGCAAGCAGGGGTTCTTCAAAAAAGTCAAAGGCGAGAAGGGGCAGGAGTTTTTCTATTACGATTATACCACTGGTGAGTATGCACCCGCGCAGCGTCCCAAGTTTGCCTCAATCGAAGCGGCCAAGTCCATCGACGATCCGGCCAAACGGCTCAAGGCAGTCGTAACCGGGAACGACAAGGGTGCGCAGTTTGCCTGGACCAACCTGCGCGACACGCTGATCTACACGTACAACCGGATTCCGGAGATCGCCGACGACATCGTCAATATCGACAACGCCATGAAATGGGGTTTCAACTGGGAACTCGGCCCGTTCGAGATGCTGGATGCCATCGGTGTCGCCTATTTTGTGGAGCGGGCGGAGCAGGATGGCATAACGGTTCCTGTCGGACTCAAGGCAATAGAGAGCTTCTACAAATTTGAAAACGGCCGTAATTATTACTACAGCCTCCGTGAGAACTCGTACCTCGAAGTGCCACGAAAGGCTGAACAGATAAGCCTCTCGATTCTCAAGAGAAACAACATGGTAGTGGAAAAGAACAGCGGCGCTTCCGTAATTGACATTGGTGACGGCGTCTTCTGCCTTGAGTTCCATACGAAGATGAACGCCATTGGTGGTGAGATTCTTTCGATGGTTCATAAAGCCATCAAGCGGACGGAAGAAGAGGGTGTTGGCCTGGTAATTGCCAATGATGGCAGCATGTTTTCCGCCGGAGCCAACTTGATGCTG
>JAJXWO010000030.1 GCA_021781535.1 Deltaproteobacteria bacterium
TGCTTTACGGACCTTAACCTGCTCATTGCAGCAGATAGCACTACTAAACAGAGGGACAGGTTTTACTGACTGCCCCTCTGTTTTTAGTGACCTACCGCCAAACTGTCATGCCGCTCTGGTGATTCCCTGAATCTGCAGACATCAAAGCCGAAACCGAGTACCTCCAAAAACTTCGTATTTCAACGATGACATCCTGCCTCATAGTGGTATAATGCAAAGCAATCTGTGTCTCAATTTGAGTAGAGGCCAATTCAATACCAATGTATGCATAACAGATCAGAGGTTATTCAAAATGAATAAACGATACTCCACAATTTTTACCATTACCGTTGCTGCTGTGCTCGTAGGCAGCGTCGCCTATGCCGCTAAAAAGAAACTACAGACTAAGTCAAAACCTATGTTTCCGGATGTATCCGAAGTTGATTTAGCCGCTGGTCTCTTTGATGCTGATGTGAACCAGAAGCAGAAATCACCAAAAGAGAGCGATATAAATTCTCATGGTGATGAGCAGCTTAATGACCTGATTATTGCAATGAAACCTGATAAAGAATAGATGAGTAAAAATGCTCGTCTATCCGTTGTGGTTTTCATCCCATATCCAAAAGTTCTTGCAATGCTTGAATTATCTCAATCGGGTAAAGTAACAACAGGCATCCTGTTGTTACAAAGCCAAACATGGCTAAACCAGCTCCAGATGAGTGACTTGTATGGAAAGCACGAGACATAATTTAAGAATCAAAGGTGATTCCCATTGTCTCTTAACGAGTGGCAACGGGATTACCTATCATGCACGACTTGTTAATTTATCATTAGGCGGGGCATTGATTGAGATTAATAATATTTTCCATGGCTTGCACTTAGAGGATACGTGTGAGCTGACACTGAGTGAAACTCCTAATACATTCTCAACAAAATTCACAGGTGTGATAGTAAGACTTGAATCTGATATTGTAGGAATTAGTTTTACACATCAGTAACAAAGACCCGACACATACAACTCTTGTGTGACCTTTCCCCTCGCAATGATAATTTCCTGCAATTAGTTCATTCATTGTCCGGTTAAAGTGGTATTTTTAAAAATTAAGGAGTAATTCATATGAAAAGTGAGAACGATTTCAAAATAACAACAGGTTCACATTGTCTTCTGATGGGTCTTGATGGAGTCACCTATCAGGCACTGCTAGGTGATTTGTCATTGACTGGTGCATTAATTAAACTGAATGATAACATTCCAAATGGCCTGCACGTTGGAGAAATGTGCGGCCTTATGCTAACTGGCACTACTAAATTGAGTTCCGCAAAGTATACTGGAAGGATAGTTGAGCTTAATTCTAATGGCGTGGGGATTAGTTTTAACCATCAGGAGCATCAGCACCAGAAGAATAAATATTCTCCTCCAGAAAAGGTTGTACAACTAAAAAATCCACCACATAATTAAGTGGGTTTCTTGAGTAACTGATGATGCCAATTTATATTTGGCCATGCGTTCGCATAAATACCCCGTGTGGATGAAGATAGACCTAATAAATCGTTTTGTTAGTTTACATAACAGCATTCCCTCTTTTTAGAAACGGGCTATTTATGGACGACTCATACCTCTACAGCACCAGAATACAGAATACCTTTGATGAAGATCAGGCTGAAATTCTTTATCTGTTTAAAGAGGAACTGGCCAGACAGCCTAAATTCCAAATCACCCTGATCAATTATTATCAAGGGTTGCCTGTATCATGTCCTGGCCATATTATCAGCATCGAGAAAGACATGATCGACGTTGATGTTGCACCATATCAGGCATTTACCATGAAGGATCACCATTACACATTCATACGCAGCAAGATACTGGTTCATGATGTCCATGCAAATATTCAATATGTAAATATCAGCAAACGTGCCGCAACGTTGAGGAAACTGTGCTATGTTGAAATCATGGCAGAAAGAAGAAACTATCTCCGGTTGACACTAGGAAAACCTCAAAATGCTGCTTTCAAAACCAATGAGGGGTTAGCTAAAGGCAAGCTTGTTGAAATATCAATAAACGGCGCCTGTGTTCAGATTGACACCCCCTGTTGTCTTGAAAAAGGTGAAGAAACAACTCTATCGTTCACACTGCACAACATGGCTCAAAATGAAAATTATAACATACGAACTCAGGCCACTCTTGTCGGCATTGACGGAGATACCTTTCCAAGAAGGTACAGGTTCATCACTGAGCCAGACAAGATATTAGATCGTGAGATAGCCAGATATCTGCTGCAGAGACAAATAGAAATTCTTCAAGAAATCAAAGTTGTGACTGAATAAGAATCAGCCCACCGTCTCTAGCTTGACCACATCAGATCAAACCCAACTTTCTCTCCAGCCTCTCCACCACTTCGGCAACGGTACCTTCAATGCCGTCTCCGCGGACGGTAAAATACAGGAATTGTCCCGTGTGGTCGGACCAGTAAATATCTTCCACCGGCAGCGGTTCAAGCAGGGCCTCGATCTTTTCGTAAGAGATCAACGGATCTCCGTCTGGCCACTTCCTGTCGAGCCTGGCCTGTTGGGCATCTGTCAAGGGTATCCGGTATGTTATCGAATAGACTTCTGCCTTCATTACGGCTTAATATAGGCATTAAGCCCGATCGTGATCGGTTTTCCGTCTACCTCGGCAGTAGTGACAGCATTTCCACGCGTGCTGGCAACCACCAGGGTTTTGCCGGATGCAGACGGCGTCGGCTTTTCCAGATCTATTTCAATGCAAAGCTTGTTCCCTTTGATTTCTACAGTCATTGCCATTATGGTTCTCCCTCTTGTCCAGAACTTTTTATTACACCACCATCTTTACAGATTTATCTTACACATGCAATACGGGTAAATATTTGCCAAACCGTTACAAAGTATTGTACATTCCCAGCAATCCCCTGTTTTAGAAGGGAAAAATATGGATACCGGGTATCAGCTGCAAAAAACGGTATAATGTCAAGCAGTGTGGCTGAAATAACAAATCACCTGAAATTCCGGCTAATAGTGTGATGGCCAGTCCCGTTAACCGGCAATCCGGCCCCGTATTGACCGGCGCAAACAAATTCGAATTAGTTGGTTGAAAACGGACTTGAGATTCAAAACCACTTATGTGACTGCCGCTATTAAAATATAAATAAAAAAGGAACCAGGTTCCTGATGCCCCACTTCCCTACTCAACTTATTGTCTGCCACGACTGCGATCTGCTCCAGCGGGAGATTCCCCTCAATCGTGGCTGCGCAGCCAGCTGCAGCCGTTGCGGCGCGGTGCTGTATCGCAACGCCACCGACAGCATAGACCGCACGCTCGCCTATACCCTGACCGCCGCCGTGCTGTTCGTGATAGCCAATGCATTTCCAATTTTCGCGATCGAGGTTCAGGACTCCCATAGGGCAATCAACCTTGCAGGGGCCGTGCGTTCTCTCTGGAACCAGCAGATGCAGCCCGTTTCACTGCTTGTTTTCCTGACAGCTTTCTTCATCCCGGCACTGGAGCTTATCACGATGAGCTATCTCCTGCTGCCGCTCAAATTTCAGCGCGTGCCTGTCGGGTACACCTTCATCCTGCGCATGTTACGGATTGTCGAACCGTGGGGCATGGTCGAGGTGTTCATGCTCGGTGTACTGGTTTCGCTGGTGAAACTTACCAGCTCGTTCAAAGTCATTCCCGGCATTGCTCTTTGGTCTTTCGGGATTCTGACCCTGATGCTTGCTGCCGCCGCCGCATCGTTCAGTGCCCGGGATGTCTGGGCCCGCCTGGACAAAAAACCGGATACAGAGGTGGGCTCGTGACAGAGTTGGCAGCCAACGCCGCCGGACAGGGTCTTTGCTCCTGCCATGTCTGCAACCTCGTATCCAGGCGGGGACCGGAGTCGGCTCAGGCTCGTTGTCCCCGCTGCGGCGCCTCCCTGCATTTCCGCAAGCCCGGCAGCGTGGCACGGTGCTGGGCACTGCTGCTAGCCGCCTACATCCTCTATATCCCCGCGAACCTCCTGACGATAATGGAGACCGGTTCGCTCTTCAGTTACCGCAGGGACACCATCATGAGCGGCGTGATCCAGCTATGGAAAACGGGCTCCTACGCGATTGCCGTTGTCGTGTTCATAGCCAGCGTTACGATTCCGCTGCTTAAACTGATCTCACTCACCTTGCTGCTCGTTTCGGTGCAGCGCCGTTCCAGATGGCGCCCCAGACAGCGTACCCAGCTCTACCGGATGGTAGAGTTTGTCGGCCGCTGGTCGATGCTGGATATCTATGTGGTAACACTCCTGGCCGCACTGGTGAGACTTGGAAACATCGCCACGGTAAAAGCTGGGCCCGGCGCGCTTGCTTTTGGCGCTGTTGTAGTACTGACCATGTTTGCGTCCATGCAATTCGACCCACGTATGATCTGGGACCCTTTTCAGAAAGAGAGAAATTCATGACCGAAACGCCTCAAAAGCCTGACCTCTCCGATATTCCCGACGCTGTCAGTGAACCAAAGCGACGCTTCTCGATTCAATTGGTCTGGATCATTCCGATCGTCGCAGCGCTTATCGGCCTTTCGCTCGCGGTCAAGTTTTTTGTGGATCGCGGGGAGACCATCACCATCACCTTCAAGACCGGCGAAGGAATGGAGGCGGGTAAAACCAAGATCAAGTACAAGGATGTGCAGATTGGCGAAGTAAAGGGGCTTGCCATCGCCAAGGACCGTTCTCACGTGGTAGTAACCGCCGAACTGTCGAAGGATGCCAGAGGACTCCTGGTTAAAGACACACGCTTCTGGGTGGTAAGCGACAGGATATCGGGCGGCACTGTTTCCGGGCTCGGAACGCTGGTCGGCGGGTCCTACATTGGCGTCGATGCCGGCACCTCGAATGAAAGCCGGGATGAATTCATCGGTCTTGAGACGCCGCCAGCGGTTTCGATGGACATACCGGGGCGCCTGTTTATCCTCCACGCTGCCGATGTCGGCTCACTCGACACCTCCTCGCCGATTTTATACCGTCGCATGCAGGTGGGACAGGTTATCAGCACAGAACTTGACCGGGACGGCAAAGGGGTCACCATAAAGGCTTTCATCCGCGCCCCGTTCGACCAGTATGTCAAGACCAGTTCCATTTTCTGGCACGCAAGCGGCATTGACCTGACCCTCAACGCAAACGGTGTAAAGATCAACACGGAATCCATGGTTTCAATTCTTCTGGGAGGCATTGCCTTCCAGACGCCCCAAGACCAGGCTGACGCGCAACCGGCCGCCTCCAACAGCGTTTTTCCTCTGTTCAGCACCAGAGATGAGGCGCTGAAGCACGCGGAAAGGGTCGAGCCCTACCTCCTCGTGTTCAAGGAATCGGTGCGCGGCCTTTCCGTCGGAGCGCCGGTTGATCTCCAGGGGGTTACCGTGGGCGAAGTAACAAAGATCGACGTGGCACTGGACTCAAGAAACTCGGAACTTTCCATCCCGGTTGAGATACAGTTTTATCCGGAGCGACTCCATCCGCAGCACCACAATACGTTGCAGCAGATTAAGCCCCCGGATTCCCGGTCTCTCCTCACTGCGCTCGTCGCACATGGTTTACGGGCAGAGATTAAAAGCGGAAACCTGTTGACCGGCCAACTGTATGTCGCACTGGATTTCTTCCCCGCGGCAAAACCCTCGAAAATCGACTGGAGCACAACTCCGCCCGGCTTTCCCACCGTTCCCGGTTCCATGAGCCAGTTGCAAAAGAAACTGATGCATATTGTCCAGAAAATTGAAAAGATGCCGTTGGAGGAACTTGCCGGCGATGCAGGTAAATCAATACGTTCCCTTGATGCTACCCTGAAAAGCGCCGAAAGACTGATAAACAATATAGACACCTCGGTGCTCCCGGAAACACGTTCAGTACTTCTGGAGGCACGAGAATCTCTGAAAGATGTGCGTAATACGCTCAGAGAGACACGCAAGACTCTGGGCGGCGCAAATCAGGTTCTTTCCAGCGATGCGCCGGCAGTGCTGGACTTGCGCGATACAATGCGGGAAGTGTCGAGAGCGGCTCAGTCGCTGCGGGTATTGAGTGATTACCTGGAGCAGCACCCGGAATCCCTGATTCGCGGTAAACGGGAGGAAAAATAATGAAACATAACATTATTGCTATCAGCAAATTGGAAGTTACGGCTCTTTTCCCGTTTATCAGAACCGGAATGCTGGCCGTCTGCCTGGCCTCGGCGTTAACCGGTTGCAGCAGATCACCACGGGTAACCTTCTACACCCTTGTACCCGGCACACAGGTCAAGACGTCTGCCCCGGCAACGGCGGCAGCTCCGACGATAGTCGTCGGGCCGGTGACGCTTCCCGAGGTGGTGGACCGGCCGCAGCTTGTGCTGCGCGTTGCCGCCAATCGGGTGGACATTCTGGAATCACACCGCTGGGCCGAGCCGCTCAAGAGCGAGATTCCCCGGCTCATCGCAGAAAACCTGAGACGCCTCCTCGGCTCAGAGCACGTTTCGTCATATCTCCAGCATACCGGCACCAATGCAGATTACCGGATTTTGCTGGATATCCAGCGTTTCGAGGCAACTCCGGGAGAGGCCGTCACTGTCGAAGCCGCCTGGGCTCTGCGCCGTACCGGAGGCGGTACTTTGAAAACGGGGCATTCGTTGATACGTGAGCCTCTGGGAGCGGGAACCAGAGACTACGATTCCCTGGTGGCGGCCTACGGACGGGCACTCCTTGCCGTGAGCGCCGATCTGGCACAGGCAATCCGGGCTGAAGCCACCCGGGAGTAGATACAAATTTAAAGGCCGGACAAATCAGCCCGGCATTCTACAGAACTGGCTACCGGAGTATTCATGCCCGCCATAGAAACCCGCTCCATTTCAAAAACATATATGATCGACGGCCGAACAATGACGGTCCTCGACAACATTTCCCTTAGCGTTGCAGAGGGTGAATTCCTTGTCATCAAAGGTGAAAGCGGCAGCGGCAAATCGACACTCCTCTCGATCCTTTCAGGCCTCGACCGCCCCGAAACGGGCAGAGTACTGCTTGGTGAGCGGGATATCACCGATCTCACGGAAGATGATCTGGCGCCAATCAGAAATGTCGTCTTCGGCTTCGTCTTTCAGTCGTTCCACCTGATCCCGTCTCTCACGGCGCTCGAGAATGTGATGTTTCCCGCCGAGCTGCGCGGAGACATGCGAGCCCGGGAAAAAGCGGATCACCTTCTTGAGCGGGTCGGACTTGCCGGCCGGGCAACCAGCTTTCCCCATCAGCTCTCCGGAGGTGAAAAACAGCGCTGCGCCATCTGCCGGGCGTTGATTAACGAACCGCACATTCTCTTTGCCGATGAACCGACCGGCAATCTTGACATGGCAAACGGCAAATCTGTCCTGGAACTGCTTCTTGAATTGCACCGCGAACAGCGGATGACCATGATTCTTGTTACCCACAGCCTGGAGATCGCGCAAACGGCAGATCGGGTTGTCACCCTCCGTGACGGGAGGATTGTCGCAAACTCCGCCCATGTATAGCCCCCGTCTCCTCCTCCGGCAGATCAACGGTTCTCTGCGCCAGTCAACCGTCTTCGTACTCTGCGTCGCCCTTTCTGTCGTTACGCTCGTAACCCTGGGCAGTTTCAGCCGCAGCGTCCACTCATCACTCCTGCGGGATGCCCGTGTGCTGCATTCCGCCGACATCATCATCACATCCCATTCCCCGTTCTCGTCATCCCTCACCCAGGCTATTGACGAACGAGAACGGCAAAAAGAAATCGAAACTGCCCGTGTGTACGATTTTTACTCGGTGGTGCGGACGATTGACAACAAAGAGTCTCTGCTGAGCGACCTGAAAGTTGTTGAAAAGGGCTATCCGTTCTACGGTTCCGTAACGCTGGCTTCAGGTCGGCCGTTCGGGGAAGTGCTCACTTCGGGCGGCGTAATTGTCGAACAACAGCTTCTTGACCGCTTGCATCTGCACGTGGGGGACAGGCTCAGAATAGGCAGCGCCACCCTGAGCATCCGGGATATAGTGGTGGCTGAACCCGACCGGCCGGTGAACCTTTTTGCCCTTGGTCCGCGCATTTTTATCGCCGCTGCGGATCTCGCTTCCCTGGAACTTGTCGGAACGGGGAGCAGAGTGCATTACACCATCCTCGTCAAGGTTCGTAACCAGCAGGACATCGACCGCGTTGCCGCAGAGTTGGGCCATGCGGCAACGAAAGACCGGGAACGGGTCGAAACTTACCGGACAGCCGCTTCCGGGGTCAAACGTTTCTTCGACAATCTGCTCTTCTTTCTGGATCTTATCGGCATCTTCACCCTGCTTTTGGCAGGGATTGGCATCCAGAGTACCCTGACCGCCCTTTTGCAAGAGCAGGAGCGGACCATTGCCATCATGAAAACTGTCGGGGCCGGAAGCCGGTTCATCTTCAGGCATTATTTCGCGCTGACCTTTGTACTCGGCCTGGCCGGGACGCTCTGCGGCCTTGCCGCAAGTTTCCTGCTGCAGTCGTTTCTCCTGAGCCTGTTCCGTGGGCTTCTCCCCGCCGCGGTCAAGCTGGGCATTTCGGGAAGTGCGGTTGCCGAAGGGCTGTTCCTTGGCATCATCGTCGTCTTCCTTTTCACTTTCCTGCCAATCTACCGGCTCAGGGAACTGAAGCCCCGGGCCATTTTCGGCAAAGTCGAACAGCGCACCGCCCGCAACCGCCCAACCTGGCTCACAATTTGCGCCGCCGTGTTTTTTTTGCTCGCCATGGTGCTCTGGCGGGTACGGGATATGAAGACCGGGCTGTATTTTGTCCTTGGCACCTGTCTGCTCATTCTTGTTTCCCTGCTCTGCGCTGAGGGAACCATGTACATCATGAAAAACCGGCATCCGGGAAACCTGATCCTGCGCCAGGCACTGAAAGGGCTCTTCCGTCCTGGCAATGCCACCCGGTCAACACTTGTAACCCTGACCGCTTCCCTGGCCGTAATATTTTCCATAACCCTCGTGGAGAGAAACCTTGATGCGACCTTTATCCAATCCTATCCTCCGAAATCGCCGAATCTCTTCTTCATCGACATCCTGCCGGCACAGAAAGGTGCCTTCGCCACGGCGCTCGGTATCAACACGACCTTTTATCCGGTCGTCCGGGGCTCGGTTATTGCCATCAACGGCATTGCGGTTGATCAGGAGAAAGAACGCCTGAGGCGCGGAGACAACCTGGCCCGGGAGTTCAACCTGACCTACCGGGACCGGCTACTGGATGATGAAAGGATTGTTTCAGGGGGCGGGCTTTTCCGGAAGGATTGGACCGGACCGCAGGTATCGGTCCTGGACACGGTTCTGAAGATGCGGGACATGCGCATTGGCGATCATATCACATTCCGTATCCAGGGCATTCCGATGGATGCGCGGATAGCAAGTATCCGTACAAGTACCCGTGAGATGCTACAGCCCTTTTTTTACTTTGTCTTTCCGAATACGGTTCTAAATGACGCCCCCCAAACCCTGTTCGCCGCTGTTCGCGTAGCCCCGGAACAGATCGCCCCGCTCCAGAACCGGCTTGTCGCACGCTTCCCGAACGTGACGGTCATTAACCTGACGGAAACGGTAAAAATTTTCGCAAGGATTATGGAAAAACTCTCGACAATTATCCGTTTTTTCACTTTTATCAGTGTCATAGCTGGTGCCCTGATCATCATCAGTTCTGTTTTTGCCACACGGTACGCCCGCATTCAAGAAGCGGTCTATTTCACAATCCTCGGTGCCCGGAGCCGGTTCGTACTGGCGGTTTTTGCCACAGAGAACCTGTGTCTCGGCCTTGTAAGCGCCGTGAGCGCCCTTCTTCTTGCCCAGACAGGTGCCTGGGCCATCTGCCGTTTCGCGCTCGATGTGGCCTATCAGCCATTCGCTGGCATCAGCATCCTGATGACCCTGGCCACCATACTGTTCACCATCGCCGTCGGCCTCGGAGCCTCGTTCTCGATTCTGCGGGTAAAACCGGCACTGTTTCTGCGGGAACAAGCGGATGAATAATCTAGAACTACTTTTTTTGTACGGGAGAGAATGATGGTAAAGACTGCGCGGTTATCCGCCCTTGTAGTTTGGGGGTGCCTGCTCGGCGGCTGTGAAAAGACCACACCGCCGCCACCTGCCAAACAGCCGCAATCCGCTGTCGCAGGTACCATTGTCGCCGTTGGCGACAGCCTCACTGCCGGCTATGGTGTCAACGAAGCAGATGCTTACCCGGCCCAACTGGAAAAAAAACTGCAGGCAGGAGGTTTTAACTGGCGGGTCGTAAATGCCGGAATCAGCGGTGAGACAAGCAGCGGCACTCTCTCACGGATTGCCTGGGTGCTCAAACTCAAGCCCGACATTGTCATCCTGGAAACCGGGGCTAATGACGGCCTGCGCGGTATTGACCCGCAGGTGACGGAAAAAAACATCGATGAGACCATCCGCATACTCAAAAAGAACCACGTCACAGTGATTCTGGCCGGCATGCGTATGGTCAGCAATATGGGGCAGGAGTACACGTCTGCATTTGCCGCCATCTACCCCTCGGTGGCAAAAAAATACAACCTGCTGCTGATCCCTTTCTTCCTGCAGGGGGTAGCCGGTGTTCCTTCCCTCAACCAGAATGATGGCATACATCCCGTTGCAGCGGGATACCGGATAATTACCGACATGATCTATCCGTATGTGGTGCGGGTCCTTGCATCGAAACAATGAGCTCCGGAAGTTTGGCCCACATAAAAGCATTGCGGCACTATTTCCCCATGCAAACACCGATCATTGTCCTAGAAACAGGCCCGCACAACACCACCGTCCACCCGCAGGGCTGCTCCGTTGGTGGCCGATGACAGCGGGCTGCACACATAGGTAATAAGGTTGGCCACCTCTTCCGGAGTGGCGAAACGCTGCAATAACGAACTGGGGCGTATGGAGCGGATAAACTCCTTTTCAAACTCGGCAAAAGGCTTGCCCTCGCTCAGCTTTGAGACAAAATCCTCCACGCCAGCGGTGCGGGTCGGTCCGGGCAGGATTGCGTTGGAGGTCACGCCGGTGCCGGTACAGATCTCGGCAATCCCGCGTGAGACAGACAGCAGAGCGGTTTTCGTCATGCCGTAATGAATCATTTCCGCAGGGATCTGGATGCCGCTTTCACTGCTGAGGAACACGATCCGTCCCCAGTTGCGCTCCTTCATTCCCGGCAGCCAGGCCCGGGCAAGACGCACGGCACTCAGCACATTGACCTCGAAAAAGCGCCTCCACTCTTCATCGGAAATTTCTTCAAACGGCTTGGGTGCATAAATACCCAGGTTATTTACCAGAATATCCACATCAGGCAGCCTGTGCAAGAGCCTCTCGGCTGCATCGCTTCGTGCCAGGTCGCCACTGAATCCCTCCACTGCGGCGTTCGGTACCATACTTTTTATACGTTCCAAGGCGGTCGCAACCGTATCGTCACTGCGACCGTTGATGACAACCAGCGCTCCTTCCCGCGCCAGAGAGATGGCCGTCGCCAGACCGATCCCCGCCGTTGAGCCGGAAATGAATGCTTTTTTACCACTAAGTTTCAAATCCATACAGAGCCTCCTCTGAAATGCATTTTTTTCACCTCCGGGGTAAGTATATCCCTTTGAAGGTGGATGGCAATTCACGCTCTGAAATCTTTTCAACTCGGAATAACGCGTTCAACTTGTCAGTACTATGCTCTGATATGGTATAATCAAAACAGGAAGGGAGCGCTACCCTGATTGGTATTTCAGAGGAAAGGAGATGAGTACAATGCTGAAAGGATTTGATGTTTCCGCCGCAGCGGTGAAGGATCTTATTCACCATGGTGAGCCCGTTCAGTTTATTGAACTCCGTCATCATCACAAGCACGACTGGAGCCTGTTCAAGGCTCGAGGAGCGTTGCGAATAGAAAATGACATGCTTGAACAGCATCTGGCGGACATGCCTCACGACCGGCCGATAGTGGTCTTTGCAGATTGCCCGGGAGAAGAGACCAGCGCTCGGGCTGCAGAGATGCTGATGAAGCGTGGGTGGAATGATGTACATAAACTGGTCGGAGGATTCGATGCTTATCTTGAGGCGGGTCTTCCGGTAGAACCGGCCACAAAGGCTGTACCTGCAACGCGAATCATGTGGCTGTGAAAGAAGAAGGACAATCGAGGCGCCAACCGTGTGCTCTGCTCTATTGCCGATCATCTTGCAGGCCATGATTCAGGTTGCCGGAGGGCCTTGATTCACACAAAAGAGAGTTGTGGCTGATAAAATTTGTAGCAGATTATTGCAAACGGTGGCAACAAGGGTACGGTGTTGTTTCTGGCGTGCAGTCAAAAGCTATTCAACCGTTACCTCTGTTGCCACCACTGTTATTTTCTAAATACGCCACTGTAACAATTTACCGGTTATTGATTACGCCCGGCCATCACCCCGCCGTCCACATCCCAGACCGCTCCCGTTACCCACCGTGCTTCGTCCGAGAGCAGAAACATGATCACCGACGCCACATCGCCAGGCATTCCGATCCGGCCGATCGGGTGGAAATCGTTGAAAGCCTGCAGGGTCTCATGTATCTCGTCGGGCTTGATAAAAGCACTGTAGATTGGCGTTTCCACCACGGCGGGAGCCACGCTGTTAACCCGTATGCCGGAACCCGCAAGTTCCATTGCCAGATGCTGGGTTAAAGAGTGCAGGCCTGCTTTGGCCATGGAATAGGCCGAAGATGGCGTCGCCTTAATTGCCTGGTGCGCCCACATGGAACCGATGTTGACCATCGCTCCACCACCGCTTGCAACCATATTTTTTGCCACTTGCTGGGTCACAAAAAAGGTCGCCTTGTTAAGATCCATATAGGCATCATAATCTTCGCGCGTATGTTCCAAAAAAGACTTGGGAGAGAATACTCCCGCCGCGTTGACAAGGAATTTCACATCCTTCATCTCGTTTCGCACCGAGCGAATCAGCCTGTCCACTTCATCCCATTTCGCAAGGTCACACTGAAAGATCTGCACCTTGTCAGGAATGGCGAACGATTTGCGGGCTTCCTCCAGCTTATCCCGGTGTTTGGCGACCAGCGTCACCACAGCCCCTGCCTTAACCAGCAACCGGGCCGTTTCAAGTCCCATGCCGCTACTGCCACCGATTATCAGCGCGTGTTTATCTGAAAAGCTCATGTAAAGTTCCTCCCTTTTATGCTGGATAACATCACGGCCTCATGGAAATGGCCGTATCTGCCGCTTCGTTCGTCCTGCACATGACCGCATCAGCAAAAGTCGGCAAGAACCGGCTTAGTCCTTGAAGTATGAGTGTGCGGGCTTGATTGCAAGGATTATGGCTGCCGTAATAAAGACCAGAACATACTGTTTCGTAATTTCCGGGAAATATGCCCCGGCAATCATCCCAAACAAGATTGCACTCAGCTTCAGACAGAGTATTTCAACAGGAGACCAAATTTTAGACCTGTACAGTTTCATATCAAGATTCCCCCATAACGATCGTCTGAAAAAAGTATACCCCTCATCAGAAGAAAAACCACTTACCGGGAAACTCGATAAAGGTCACACCGCACCTCACTCCCGGGCTTTTTCAAACGCATGTCGTATTTCTTCCATCCGGCTGCGGTTCTTGCCCAGATCCCAGTAGCCACTGCGGGCGGCTGAACGGATATGGATCAGTCCGTCAGGCGTATCCAGGACAAATAAACCGTCATCAACAAAACCGAGCATGGTTCGGAACTCGACGCGGATTGTTGCTTCATCCGACGAAATCACCGTAGTATCGCTGCGCTGACCGAGCAGATTCCGAAGTTTTTCGAATGCACTCAGAGCGTTTCCCGTAACCGTGAACGGTTCGATGCGATGGCTGTCCGTTGCCTGACTGGAGACGCAATTGGGTTTTTCCGGGCATGGCGGAAGAGAGTGTGTGGAAGCGACCGCTACGCTTGTTGTCATAAGCATCACCATTGTCAGAAGCGGGATCATTGAGAAACCGTCCGCAGCCGAGGGATATATGATGGATCCAGCTCATCCATCCGTTCGCTGCCAAGATCTTCCAGGGCCTCGCGCACCCGGTTGGCATCCGCTATAAGTCCGGCTACATCCACCCACATGCATACATCAGAAACGTGGCTCAAGTGCTTTACCCCGCTCGTGAGGACGCTGATCGCCCCGCCGTAGTTTCCGTTACGCCAGTGAAGCAGGGCCACCGCAACCTGAAGGGTCCCCTGGAAGAATTCGCGCACCTCTCCACCTTCGCCAATCCACAGATCTTCCAGTGTTTCATGGCACTCATACCATTGACCGGCATTGAACTGCCGGATAGCCAGAAGCAGTTGCCCCGGCGGTGATTCATTACAATGTCGCATACGTAAAATCAGCTCCTTCGTTGCATGAAACCAGCGTGATATGACCGACAGCGGCAGCAGTAATGCTGCGATACTACGGCTGTTTTGCACAATAACAGTGATCGGCGGTGATCTGTTGTTGACATGTCAGACTGTTTCGAAACATGATAACCTTACACTACATTTGTATTTGTCAAACTACTGGACAATGCCCATGCTAATTAAACCGCACTTCCCACTCGACGTCTTCTACGATGGATCCTGTTCCGTCTGCGCCAGAGAGATAGAACACTATCTGCGCCAGGATCATGGTGGCAATCTTCGGTCGGTAGACATCAGTGCCCCCAGCTTCGACCCTGCCCCCTTTCATATAACCCTGGATGCCTTCATGTATGAACTGCATGCCATCGACCAGAGTGGCGGGGTATATCGGGGTGTGGAAGCGTTCTGGGCCATCTGGCAGGCGTTTCCTGCTTCGACGTTGTATGGCCTGTTGGGTGCCGTCATAACCATGCCGGTGGTACATCCTGTCGCACGTCTTCTGTACAAGGGATTTGCCCGCATACGTCCTTATCTGCCGAAGAGACATAGCTGCACCACCGGTACCTGCAAAAGATAGGAAGGGGTGGATTCCGAAAATGAAACGTACCCAAACGCACAAAAAGCGTTCCTCGAGTAATCTGCATGCGCGAGGACTGCACATCATCGCATTTTTTGAAGGCGCCAAAGGGTTGCTGGTCCTTTTAGTCGGCTTTGAACTGCTGACCTTCATTCACAAAGACATTCACGAAGCAGCCATACGGTTGGTCGAACACCTGGACTTAAACCCCGCCAGCCATTATCCGCGTATATTTCTCGATTTGACGGAACATGTAAGCGACGCAAAACTCTGGAGCATTGCAGTGGCAGCGGCGATGTACTTTGTCGTGCGCATAATCGAAGCAGCCGGCCTCTGGATGAAAAAGTCCTGGGCAGAGTGGTTCGGAGTGCTGACCGGTGGCATGTATATCCCGGTCGAGATTTTTGAAGTCGTCCGCAGAGCAACCTGGCCAAGAGTAACCATACTCGTCATTAACCTTTGCGTCGTGTCCTACCTGCTGTTTGTACTGATCAAAAGCGGCAATAAAAAGTCTCACTGATGATGTCTCTGCACACTATCAATCACACCAGCGCTGAATATACAACTCCATGGTATCCAGATTCAGGGCTACCAGATTCCCGAAGTTTGGCTGCATGGCGGTGAACGCTCCGTTATCGAGTTGAAAGTTATTCGTAAGAAGCGATGCCTCAATCAGCGGAAGCGGGCGGATTTTATGGCCGGTTACAAGGGTCCGCCCCTCCAGCCTATCTCTGCCGAACGGGCTGCTCTCTCCCCAGACCATTGCAAAGGGAGTGCTTTCCGCCAGGGGATCAGCCACCGTCATGTCCAGTCCCGCATGAACAAAAACGAAATTTTCGTCCGATTGTATATACGGCATCTGATCGAGTAGAGTAAGATAAACGTCCGGCAGCTCATCCAGAGATGTTGCACCGAAGCTTTTCAAGGTCTCTGTCCCCCACCCCTCCATCCAGTATTCATCAGTACCGCTTACCGACTGTAGCAGCATATCTTCATGATTTCCCCGCACCGGGCGCACGTCATACCCTACCGCCGTGAGACGCATCATTGTGTCCAGCACCCCCCTGCTGTCGGGGCCGCGATCAATATAATCCCCCAACAGATGCAGCCGGTCGCCGGGCCTTAAATTCAAACGACCGAGGAGCGCCTGAAAGGTTTTGCTGCCACCATGTATGTCACCGATTGCGTAGCGGGTCATGATCTCGTTTCATCTGTTGTTATTTACCTCCATGCTACCACATATACGTCGTCATTCAATGGTGTAGATTCCAATATGCTCCTGATTGTGCGTAAGCGGTGTGGCGGGTGAATTTGCACATCATTTTATGGGGACATCACTTGGCAAAAACCAGCCTCAATTCAGATAATTATGCCTGCCGGTGTAAATTTCCGAGCGTTTGGATAAAAAACCCCGTTGACGATAGCGTCGATCGAATGATAACGTACCGACGTTTCTGTCATAGCCGGTATATAAATAGTGCGCCGGCCATTTTATTCAGGAGGTTTCAGGTGAAAAAATTATTACATGTTGTGCTTGCGTTGTCATTGATTGCCGCTGCACCGGCTCTGTCGGCATTTGCCGCCGCCCCTCCCCACACGGTCCTCATCGGAATTTCAAAAATTGTCTCTCATCCGGCTCTTGATGCTGTTGAAAAGGGGATTCAGGATGAGCTGGCTGCCGATAAAATCAATGCCACATATGACCTGCAAAACGCCAATGGGAATATCAGCACCTCCGCCTCGATCGCCAACAAGTTTCAGTCGGAAAGGGTAACCCTGGCCGTCGGCATTGCCACACCGACCTCCCAGTCACTGGTCAACACCCTGAAAGGGATCCCGATCGTCTTCTCGGCGGTGACCGATCCGGTCAAAGCGGGCCTGGTCCCGTCACTGAAAGGCTCCTCAAAACCGGTTACCGGAGTATCCGACATGACTCCGGTCAAACAGCAGATCGAACTGTTGCTCAAGATCAAAAAGATTAAACGTCTCGGTCATATCTACACAAGTTCAGAAGAAAATGCCGTCGTGCTGGCAGGTGTCGTTAAACACGCCTGTAAAGAGTTGGGGATTGAATACGTGGAAACAACCGTTTCCACCTCGTCCGAGGTAAAGCAGGCGGTTCAGGCAATTATCAGGCGCGTGGATGCACTCTACATCAGTACCGACAACACCGTGGTTTCAGCATTGGGCTCCATCGCTGACGTCGCATCCAAAAACAGGATTCCGATCATGTCGGCAGATCCCAGTTCTGCAGAAAAATACCCAATCTTGGCCGCCTGGGGATTTGATTATTACAAAATGGGCAGGACTACCGGAAAAGTGATCGTAGAAATCCTGAAAGGCAAAAAGCCGGGACAGATTCCGACCCGCTTTATGACCAAGACGACTGATGTTGATCTGCTGGTCAACGTGGATGTCGCCAAAAAGCTCGGCCTGACGATCCCGAAAGACATTATCAAAAGCGCCGACAAGGTTATAGAAAACGGGAAACTGCATAAAAAATAATCTCTTATGCCCGGTGCTCTGACGAGTGCCGGGCAATTTATCCATGTGGAAGGTTGAAACGGTTTTGCTATGATTGAAGGTATTCTGGTTGAAGGTCTGATCTATGGAATAATGGTTCTGGGAGTATTCATCACTTTCAGAGTGCTCGACTTTCCCGACTTGACGGTTGATGGTTCATTTCCGCTGGGGGCCGCACTGATGGTCCAGGGGCTTCTGCTCGGCATGAACGGCTGGCTGGCACTGTTAATCGCCTTCATCGGCGGCGTGCTTGCCGGAGTTGTCACGGCGCTGATTCACAACCATCTCAAAGTTCCGAATCTGCTTGCCGGCATTCTGACCATGACCATGCTGTACTCGATAAATATTCGTATCCTCGGCAATCGAGCCAATGTCCCGGTTCTTGACCAGGACACGCTCTTGTCGGATGTTTCCAACCGCCTGTCAGGCATCATCCCGGACGATTACATTCTACTGCTCTTCTTCGTCGTTGTAGCTATCACGATCAAGTTGCTGATCGATCTCTTTTTCCGTACCGACCTCGGCATGACCATTGGGGCTATGGGTAATAATGAGCAGATGGTTATCTCCCAGGGCATAAACCCGAAGACCCTGAAAACTATCGGCCTCGGGCTGTCGAACGGACTGGTGGCCGTATCAGGAGCCTTTGCGGCCCAGTACCTCGGGTTTGCCGATGTGGGGCTCGGCCAGGGAATTATTATCTCCGGTCTGGCCTCGGTCATGATCGGCGAATTTCTTATCATGAAAAGCAACCGCATCGGCGTGCTGACGTTCTGTGCACTGGCTGGTTCTATCCTGTTCCATGCGGTCATGTATCTGGGACGTTACTACGGCTATATTATCAAGATGACTCCCAGTGACCTGAATCTGATCAAAGGGCTCCTGATTATCATCCTGCTGATTCTGACCCAGTCCAGGAAACTCAAAATGGCGGCTTTCAGGGTACGGGTGCTGAAATGATAGTGATAAAAAATGTTTCCGTCACCTTTAACCAAGGTACCGTGAATGAAAATCAGGCGTTGCGCGACATAAACCTGAATGTCAGGGAAGGCGATTTCATCACCATTATCGGCAGTAACGGGGCCGGGAAATCGACCCTCTTCAACCTGATTGCCGGTACGATAACCCCGACAACCGGTACAATCCATGCCGGCGGCCGCAACATAACCCGCGAACCGGAATACAAACGGGCCCGCTACATTGGCCGGATTTTTCAGAACCCGCTGCTTGGGACCGCTTCAAACATGAGCCTGGAAGACAACATGATGATTACTTATCGCAAAGGCTTCAAGTGGCTCAAGCGAAGTCTTAACAGCAAGATGAAAGAGTACTTCCGTACTGAGCTGCTTCAGCTCAAGATGGGACTTGAGCATCGTATGAAGGAAAACCTGCTCATGTTTTCAGGGGGACAGCGTCAGGCCCTGACCCTGCTGATGATGGTATTATCCAAACCTGCACTGATCATGCTTGATGAGCATACCGCTGCGCTTGACCCAAAAAATGCCGAGATTGTTCTGGAATTGACAGACAAATTCATCAGGGAATACAAACTGACTTCCATGATGATCACCCACAACATGAACCATGCCATAGAGTATGGCAACCGCCTGCTGATGATGGACCAGGGGGAGATCATTTTTGATGTATCGGGTGACGAGAAGAAAGAGTTGACAGTTGAGAAACTGATCGAAAAATTCCATGAACTTCGCCATCACGGTTTTGAAAACGACCGGGCGCTGCTCGCCGAGTAGTACGTCTTCACCTCAGGATCAAAGTGGAATTCATGCCTTGACGGGTTTGACCTTTTCTGGAATAATCCCGCCGGTTTGTCAAATAATTATTTCAGGAGATGGAAATCGTGAAAAAACTATCAGTAATATTGTCGTTCCTCGTACTGTCACTGATTGCCGTAACGGCCTTTGCTGGCGACGGTTCCTGGAACAAGGTTAAAAAAGACGGAAAACTTGTCATCGGCCTGGATGACTCCTTTCCCCCGATGGGCTACCGTCAGGCCGACGGCAAACTCGTCGGTTTTGACATTGATGCCGCCGAGGAAGTTGGAAAGCGCCTTGGTGTCAAAATCGAGTGGCAGCCAACCGCCTGGGACGGCGTAATCCACTCCCTGGATGCCAAAAAGTTTGACTGCATCTGGAACGGCATGACGATCACCGCAGAACGCGCCAAACAGGTCGCTTTCAGCAAACCCTATATCATGGACGGCCAGATCGCTATCGTAAATTTCAGGGACAAGCGTTTTAAATCCCTCAAGGACCTGAAGAATTTTAAAGCCGGCACCCAGAAAGGTTCATCAGGGATTGAAGCGGTCAAGAAGCTGGCCAACGCACCAACCGAACTGAAGGAATATGAAGACTATCCGAAAGCTCTGCTTGATCTTGAAGCCGGCCGTATCAATGTGGTGGTCGTGGACAATGTCACCGGCCGTGACATGATTGCCAAACGCCCCGGCAAATTCAGGATTCTTCCCGGTATGATCAGCAAAGAGCCGTTTGGTGTTGCATTCCGCAAGAGTGACAATGACCTGCGTAACAAAGTCCAGAAAACTCTGGACAAGATGGTAAAAGATGGCGCCATGGCCAAAATATCACGTAAATGGTTTGCAGAAGACCTGACCAACCCCAAGAAATTTTAGTCTGTGAAGGTTTCAATGAGATATACTATCGGCAGGGTCTTACTGGCCCTGCTTTTTTTGTGGACGATGACCGGGAACTGCCTGGGAGCCGTAAATTATGACCATCTTTTCAGGCAGTCCAGTGATTTGATGGCCCAGGGAGACCTGGACGGCGCCCTGGCTCTGCTTAAACAGGTTCCGACACCTGCACCCGGCGAAGACGCCGGCGCTTTTGTCTCAAGTCGTATGCAGGCAGCCCGTATCCATGCCTCGCAAAAAGCTCCGGACAAGGCAATTGCTGATTGTCAGGAAGTTCTGACTCTTTTTCCCGACAACAGCGAGGCCCGCAACTTTGTAGCCGCCTTGAAAGAGCAGGCCAAACCCGCCTGGCACACGGTTCTGTCCGATACAATCCGTTTCCTGCCGTCATTAGCCAAAGGCGCCCTCACAACACTGCTGCTGGTACTCTGCACCATGTTGGTTTCACCATTGGGCGGTTTGCTCGTCGCACTGGGACGCATCAGCACCTTGCGGCCGATTTCGGGGTTGTGCTGGCTCATAATCTGGTTCTTCCGCGGCACCCCGTTGCTTCTGCAACTGTTTTTTATCTATTACGGCCTCCCCTCTCTCGGCATTACCTTGTCGCCGTTGACTGCAGCAGTGCTCGGCCTCGGCCTGAACTACTCGGCCTACCTGGGTGAAATAATCCGCGGCGCCATCCAGAGCATTGATCACGGCCAGATGGAAGCGGCCAAGGCCATCGGCATGAGCTACGGTCAGGCCATGAGGCGGATAATTATTCCCCAAACGTATAAACGCCTGATGCCGCCGATTGGAAACGAGTTTATCGCGCTGATCAAGGATACCGCCCTTGTTTCGACCATCGCCATGGTTGAGCTGATGCGCGCAGCCGATCAACTCTTCAACACCTACTTCAACATTACGGCGCTGGCCCTGGCAGCGGTGATTTATCTGCTGCTGACGACCATTTTCACTTTCATCTTCGAAAAGATAGAATATCGGGCGGGGATTTATGAGCATCGTTAACCAACCACTTCTGGAACTGAAGAATATCACCAAACGCTTCAAAGATCTGACGGCGGTAAATGGAGTCAATCTCAACGTTGCTTCCGGTGAAAAGCTGGTTATTATCGGCCCCTCCGGTTCAGGTAAATCCACCCTGCTCCGTTCGATCAACATGCTGGAAGAGATTGAAGAGGGGACCATCAATTTTGAAGGCCGCGAAGTAGGCTATGTCCTGCGCAACGGCAAACGCCATCCAGACCGACCCCAGGCAATCAGCGCCCTGCGGGCGGAGATCGGCATGGTGTTCCAGCATTTCCATCTTTTTCCCCATATGACTGTACTGGGTAATGTAATGGAAGGTCCCGTGACCGTACAACGCAAAACAGCTGATGAAGCCCGCTCCATTGCCATTGACATACTCGAAAAAGTTGGCTTATCCGATAAGCGTGACGTGTTTCCCGCCACCCTTTCCGGCGGGCAGAAGCAGCGAGTGGCGATCGCACGCGCCCTGGCCATGAGGCCCAAGCTGATGCTGTTCGACGAACCGACCTCGGCCCTTGACCCGGAGCTGGTCGGTGAAGTTTTTGATACGATCCATACCCTCGCGGACGAAGGTATGACCATGATTATAGTTACTCATCACATGGGCTTCGCACGGGAACTCGCCGACCGGGTAATATTTATGGAGTCGGGTAGTTTTCTGGCCCAGGGAACACCAGAAGAGCTCTTCAGCATTGCGCATGACAACGAGCGGATCAGAGGCTTTCTCAATCGTCTATTGTAAGTGTACTGCCAAGAGCTGCACTATCTGGGTTTCCCGCCGATTAGTCATGACCACCCATAACCGTGAAGGAGCACCGGTCTGAAACCGCCGCTGTTCTCCCCGGCCGATAAAACTCCCCCGATTCAAGGCGGCCACCACATGAAAAGCTTTCTCGATTTTTCTGACAAAACCGTCGTCGTTATCGGCGGCACCAGTGGCATTAACCGCGGCATCGCCGAACTCTTTGCTCGTCACGCCGCCCGCGTTGCCGTCGCCAGCCGCTCGCAGCAGAAAGTAGACGACACCGTCGCCAGCCTGCGCGCCTGCGGCGCTGATGCGATGGGATTTAGCGCCGACGTTCGCGACCCGGCAGCGCTTACGGCCGGACTCGCCACAGTCCATGAGGCTTATGGTCCCTTCTCCGTGGTCGTCTCCGGGGCCGCCGGCAACTTTCCGGCGCTCCTCACGCAGATGTCGGCCAACGCCTTCCGTGCCGTCATTGACATTGACCTGATCGGCACTTTCAACGTCATGCAGGCTGTCTACCCGTATCTGCTCAAACCGGGCGCCGCAGTGATCAACATTTCCGCTCCGCAGGCGACAATCCCGATGGAAGCCCAGTCTCATGTCTGTGCCGCCAAGGCCGGAGTGGAGATGATTACCCGCTGTCTTGCACTGGAATGGGGCGCTCAGGGGGTGCGGGTCAATGGGATCGTCCCCGGCCCGATAGACGGCACTGAGGGGATGCAGCGCCTCGCGCCAAACACCGCCATTCGTGATGCGGCACGCGACTCGGTGCCGCTGCGCCGTTTCGGCTCCCCGGAGGATATCGGCAACGCCTGTCTCTTTATTGCTTCTGAACTTGGGAGCTACGTCAACGGCGCGATTCTTCCTGTCGACGGTGGCTGGCTGCAGAGTGGCGCCGGTGGACTTGGCCGCATGCTCGCTACCCTCGCCCGCCCCGGTGCAGCTTCGGCAGATAGGTAGGCCGGCAATGATGACCATTATATCATAACCACCCAGACGTGGAATTGGTTTGAATCAACAACACGCGGATAAAAATGTCCCGCTTCACCCCGTACCGTAGCAACGAAATGGTAAAATTTTATAGAGGAAATGGCACGATGATCTTGACAGGCACTCTGGTAAATGTTGCCGGAATCTGCACAGGCGCTCTGATCGGGCGCTATGCCGGACGCTTTATTCCGTCCAGGATACGTCAGACGGTTATGGTTGGCCTGGGGTTAACGGTGCTTCTTATCGGCCTTCAGTTGGCCCTGAAAAGCAAGCAACCAATGATCGTGATCGGCAGCTTGATTGCCGGCGGGGTTTTCGGTGAACTTCTGCAGATAGAGGCACGCCTGGAGGCGTTTGGCAGATGGTTGCAAGAACGTTTTTCCGGCGCGGGCACTATCTCTGAAGGTTTTGTTGCTGCAAGTTTATTATACTGTGTCGGCGCCATGGCAATCATGGGTTCGCTTCAGGATGGATTCAGTGATACGCCGACGATTCTCTATGCAAAAGCCGCGCTGGACGGCGTGGCGTCAATCGCATTGGCCTCGACGCTTGGGATCGGCGTACTCTTTTCGGCGCTGCCGGTAGCCGTGTACCAAGGAAGCATCACCGTTGCGGCAGAATCTGCCAAGTCACTGCTGACTGAATCGGTGATAGTTGAAATGAATGCGGTGGGTGGCCTACTGATCGTTGCAATCGCTCTGGACCTGATCGGTATCAAGCGCCTGCCAGTTGCCAATTTGTTGCCATCGGTCTTTGTCACGGTAGGCCTTGTATGGCTGTTTGGGCTGGCGTGAGTTTCATTAATTTCGGCCAGTCAGCAGCAACCGGTTAGGGTACAAGAGGAGGCTCAACATGCGCCATGGACACATTGAATCCCACAACGCAGAGAAAATCGGCTGGCTACGGGCAGCCGTGCTTGGCGCTAATGACGGGACTATCTCAGTCGCAAGTCTTGTCGTCGGAGTCGCTGCATCCGGAGCACAACAAAGCAGCATTCTGCTTACCGGTGTAGCCGGTCTTGTCGCTGGAGCCATGTCCATGGCGGCCGGAGAGTATGTCTCGGTCCAATCGCAGGCAGATACTGAACACGCTGACATTGAAAGAGAAAAACGGGAACTGCAGGATCAACCGGAGAGCGAACTCGCGGAACTTGCCGCTATTTATGTAAGCCGAGGGCTTGAACAACCGTTAGCGGAGCTGGTGGCAAAAAAACTTATGTCCAGTGATGCTCTCGGGGCACACGCCCGTGACGAACTCGGCATCACGGAGGTTCTCCGGGCGCGCCCGCTTCAAGCGGCACTTGCCTCTGCAATTTCTTTCGTTGCGGGAGCTATTATTCCCATCATAGCCGTGTTACTCGCTCCTGCGGCCTGGATTACCGAGATGTTATCTGCGACTGCGCTGTCCACTTTAGCCATACTGGGGGCAACCGCGGCATACGCCGGTGGCGCACCAATTGCCAAGGGGACACTTCGTGTCGCTTTCTGGGGAGCTCTCGCCATGGGGCTGACCGCTGGCGTCGGCAAACTCTTTGGCACGGTTGTATGAGTATTCGACGTCACTGGTTATGCCAAGCAGCCACATGGCCGTAGCGACCAGGCACACCACCCGGACGAGGAACCAGCCCTTGAGCAATCAAGGACTGGTTGGTTTTGCCCCTTCTATTTTCTGATTATCCGGCTGACAGCCGCAGAATCAAACTCTCCGAGCCCTTCTGCCAGGGCTTTTTTGTACAGTTCATTCACTGCAGCCGTCACAAAGAGCGGCTGGCCGACCTCTTCCGCCAACCGGAGAGCCAGTCGCAGGTCTTTCTGCATATGTTTGAGCGGAAAGGCGGTTGGAAATTCCCTGTTGGCGGCAATCTGAGGCCCTTTCAAACGGAACATCGGGTTGGAAATGGCCCCGGAGTCCAGGACGTCCAAAAATTGGGCTGTATCAAGTCCACTCTCGGACGCTAATGCCATCCCTTCACACAAAGCCGTCAACATACCGGACATCACCAGATTATTGGCCAGCTTCATGCGGGCTGCATTCCCCACATCGCCAAGAAAAAGGACCTTCTTCCCCATCTTTTCCAGAGCCGGCAGTGACCTGTCATACAACTCCCTGTCTCCAGACGCCATGATGATCAGGGTTCCGGACTCAGCAGGTTGCCGGCTGCCGGAGACCGGCGCTTCCAGAAACAGCGCTCCTTTTTCATGTGCAAGCCGGGCGGATTCTATCGATGTTTCAGCATCTACGGTCGACATATCCAGATATCCCGTCCCCGGTTTCAAGCCGGCAATTATCCCTTCCTCTCCGTCCCGAACCGACTCAACAGCACGAGGGTTTGCCATCATAGCGATCACGACATCAGAACACTCTGCCACCGCTCGGGGTGAACCGGCCACGAGTGCCCCTTTCTCTGCCAGCAGGCGGCATTTATCTGCCGTCCTGTTCCATACCGTTACTTGAAAACTCGCCTTAATCAGGTTTTCAGCCATTGCACTGCCCATAATGCCAAGTCCGACAAAACCTATTCTCATGTGTCACCTCCGTGTTTATATGGGATCAATTTCGTTATACAGCAGGCATTATGCAGGAATTTAAACCGTAAAACCACACCGTTGTTATTCATCCCACTATCTGTTAGATTTATTTTCGGTGACGTGCAATTATGTTGGTGAACACATAAAATAACTTGAACAGCAACAAACATCTAATGTTCTATATATTATTATAATAAAATAACTTGATTTCCAACACTAACTGAGTATACAAATTATTTTACCTAACTCATTATTTGGTACACGAATTGTTTTTATAGGTAATTGTTCACTTGGAAATAATATTAACAGTAATTTATGTTAGTTTTTGACGTATCCGGAGAAGATCAAACCGTCTTTACGACCACACATCGAAAAGACAATATTCCGCAATAGGAGGAAGTATGAAAACAGGTTTCATGTTTTTTTTGGCCGGTGCAGTGCTGTTTGCGGCCACCAGTCAAGGGATGGCGGCAGTTGACCATTCCGAGTTTCTCAAGGGACCGTTCAAGGATGGCCCCAGCGTGACCAAGGCGTGTCTGGAGTGCCACGAGAAGGAGGCTTCTGATTTTATGAAGACCAGCCACTGGACCTGGAAAGGGCCTACCAAAGGGCATGTCCGTGGCTACGAGCACAGCAAGGTTGAATATGGCAAAACAAACATGCTTAATGGTTTCTGTGTCAATGTTGAAGGTGGAGCCAATCAGTTAAACCGCGGGCACTGCGGCGAGTGTCACGCCGGCTATTTCTGGGACAGCAACAAGTTTGATCTGAAAGACAAGACAAAGGTTGACTGCCTTGTATGCCATGCCCAAAAAGGCTTTTATGCAAGAGAAAATAATGAGATCAGCGAGTTTACTGATCTGACAATCGCTGCCCAGAGTGTCGCCCTTCCAACCCTCAGTAACTGTGGTTCCTGTCACTATGCAGGCGGTGGTGATGATGGGGTTAAGCATGGCAGTCTTGACAAAGCTATGAATACTGCTGACAAGGCTCTGGATGTTCATATGGCCAGTAAGGCCAAGGGCGGCCAAGGTTTTGCCTGCCAGACCTGCCATGTCACAAAAGATCACCGTATTTCCGGGGCTTCCACACAATTGGCCACCTTTGACGGTCGGGTAAACTGTGAAGACTGTCACAGTGGCAAGAATGCACCGCACCAGAAATCACTCAATGGCGTCATCATCAATACACACCTGAAAACCGTTGCCTGCCAGACCTGCCACATTCCGACCTACGGGCGGGGTAAACCAACCCTGATGAATTGGGATTATTCTACTGTAGGCATGAATTTGAAACTACCACCGTCCTGTGGAAAGTCAGCGTGCGATGACGGCAAAGGGAGTTTCAGATGGGATAGCAATGTCGTTCCAGCCTATCTCTGGTATGACGGTACTATTAACCGGTATATGAAGGGTGATACAATAAAAAATCTTTCTGAGCCTGTTGTCTTGGAGTCTCCCTATGGCTCCATCAAGGAGAAAGCGGCCAAGATATACCCCTTTAAGATGTATACAAGCAACCAACCGGTAGATACGGAGCTTTTATACCTTCTGACCTTCAACAATTACAAAGGGCTTTGGACACACAAAAACTGGAAGCGCGCCTTGGATGATGGCCCACTCGGTTCAGGGCTTCCATTTAGCGGTAAATATAAATTTATAAAGACCGTTTCATACATCGGTCAGACACATGAAGTAGCCCCTAAAGAAAATGCTCTCACCTGTGGTGAGTGCCACATGGGTGGTACCAGAATGAACTGGAAGGCCCTGGGCTACAAAGGTGACCCGATGCTTATGGGTGGCGGTAGGTTTAAGAAGGGGACGATTGAGACTAACATCAAACCGGCCAATCTTAACTTTAAACAGACCAACTGGGTTGAGAAGCACGAAGCAGCACAGTCCGCTGCTCCGACTCCTGTAAAAAAGGGCGTTACGGTCCACAAGAAAAAATAGTCTGACCTGATACGCAAAGTAGGATAAAAAGAAGGGGCGAAATATTCGCCCCTTCTTTTAGTATCTGCGCCAAGTGCAAAATCAGCATTTAAATCAATATCCCCAAGTAGTCATTTCCAGTTCCTAAACCTCGTTTTTATTCTCCGGCTGTTATCTGTGTAGTTAATCTTCCAGACTCTTGGTCACAACTTCATAAACATCGCGCGGCAAATCAGGAACCGCTTGAATCCTCTGCAGTTGCTGTTTCATCTGACTGCGCCGGACTTCCTCGAAACGCCGCCAGGTTGTCAGCGGCGCCAGCAGTCGGGCGGAAACCTGCGGATTAACCGGAATCAGCCGCAGCAGCTGATCGACCAGAAAGCGGTAACCTGCACCATCAGGATCATGAAAACGTACTTGATTTCTCTGGCTGAACACCCCGACCAGAGAACGGAAGCGGTTGGGGTTGGTCAGCTCGAAGGCCGGGTGGCTCAACAGTGTCTGCAGTTCATCTACTGTTTGCGGAAGAGTTGAGGCGGCCTGGAGTGAAAACCATTTATCGACTACCAGGCGGTCACCCTGCCAACGGCGGTAGAAATCATCCAGAGTTTCACGGCGTTCCGGACAGTCGTAAGAGACGAGCGGCGTTAGTGCGTCGATGGTATCGGTCATGTTGTCCGCCCGCCGATACTGTTCGATGCAGAGGTCGATCTCGCTCTGGCCGCCGCTGCTCATCAGGTATGCAAGACAGAGGTTGGCAAGACGCCGCGCTCCGGAGCGGCCGTCATCTGGGGAGTACGGTTTTCCGCTCACATTGCGCGTACGAACCGCAAAAATTTCATCCCGGCAGCGGATTGCCAGAGTGCGGATAACAAACTGACGCGCCGCATGGATAGCCGCCGGATCGACAACCGACACCAGTTCGGCGAGATATTTTTCGGTAGGCAACGTCAACGTCTCGGCAAGAAAGGCGGGATCCGGATGACTGCTTGTAAGCGTTAACCTGAATGCGGAGATAAAATCAGGATCAAGGACCAGTTCGACACCATTCTGCCAGTCGGCTACCAGCCCGGTAATGATCTTCGCCGCCATCTGCTGCCCCGCCTCCCAGCGGCAGAACGGGTCTGACTCATGGGCCATCAGCAGGGCCAGCTGCTCATGCCGGTAGGGATAGTCAAGTTTGACCGGCGCCGAAAAGCCGCGCAGCAGCGCCGGGACAGGTTCCTCATCCAACCCGGTAAAACAAAACGACTCTACGGCTGTTCGAAGATGAAGTACCCGGGTAACATCCTTCCGGGTTTCTTCCCCGGCAAGCACCAGCGGAAGTTGTTCTCCGTTCTTATCAAGCAGGCCGAGTGCCAACGGGATATGCAGGGCCTTTTTATCCGGCTGGCCAGGGGTTGCCTGACAGCTCTGGCAGACCGTCAAGGTAAAGGTTTTGTCAGCGGCATTATAGGAGCCGCTGGCGTTGAGCCGTGGAGTTCCGGCCTGACTGTACCAGAGGGCAAACTGGTCGAGATCGAGTTTGCCGGCTTCGGCCATGGTCTGTACAAAATCATCGACCGTTACCGCCTGCCCGTCAAAGCGGTCAAAATAGAGATCCATTCCACGGCGGAACAGTTCTGCTCCGAGCATCGTATGCTGCATCCGAACGAGCTCGGCCCCCTTGTTATACACCGTAGCAGTGTAGAAATTATTAATCTCGATGTACGAATCGGGACGTACCGGATGAGCCATCGGCCCACCATCTTCTGCAAACTGTGATGCCCGCAGGTTGCGCACATCCGCAATCCGCTTTACTCCGCGCGACTGCATGTCGGCGGAAAATTCCTGATCACGAAAGACCGTCAGCCCCTCTTTCAGGGAGAGCTGGAACCAGTCACGGCAGGTGACCCTGTTACCGCTCCAGTTATGGAAATATTCATGGCCGATCACCTCTTCGATGGCATGATAGTCATCGTCGGTGGCAGTGGCAGGACTGGCGAGGACATAGCAGGAGTTAAAAACATTGAGCCCCTTGTTTTCCATGGCCCCCATATTAAAATCATCCACCGCTACGATCATATAACAGTCAAGGTCATACTCTCTGCCGTAAACTTCTTCATCCCAGCGCATTGCCTTTTTGAGTGATCGCATGGCATGGTCACACTTGCCGCAATTCTGTTCATGCACATAGATATGCAGTGCCACATCCCGTCCTGAGCGGGTCGTAAAAGTGTCATTAAGACAGACCAGATCACCTGCCACGAGGGCAAACAGATAGCTTGGCTTTCTGTACGGATCGTGCCAGGTGGCAAAATGGCGACCGTCCGGCAACTCGCCACTCGCCTGAAGATTACCGTTGGAAAGCAGCACCGGATAGCGAAGACGATCGGCGATGATCGTGGTCGTGAAAAGCGTCAAAACATCAGGGCGGTCCGGATAGTAGGTAATGGCGCGAAACCCCTCGGCCTCGCACTGGGTGCAGAACATTCCGGCAGAACGGTAGAGCCCTTCCAGAGAGGTATTGTCCTGGGGGCGAAGCTCTGTCGTCATCTCCAGGGTAAAGTCGTCTGGAGCATCGTGGAGCGTCAGCAGATCATCAGAAACAGAGTAACGGCCGTGTTCAATCGGGGCACCGTCAAGTTTCACCTCTCGCAGGACAAGTCGCTTGCCGTTCAGAATGAGCGGGCGCATGCCGAGAGAGGCATCATAGTCTCTCCGCACAGCAAGCCGGGAGGTAACAACAGTTGAATCTTCACCGAGTTCAAAGCGAAGGTCAATGCGTTCGACGATGTAATCCGGAGTCGTATACTCGTTTCGATACACGGTAAGGTGGGTGGTTTCAGTCATAAGGGCGTCCAATCAAATAACAAATGTAGTATGAGGTGCTGCAGCAACAGCAGCTATGTAACGCTATTTTCAATAAATACCACAATCCTCCGGATCATATTCATTATTTTTATTGGTAAGCCCGTCACGATTCTGGTAATTGTTACCTGCAGGTCTCATAAATAAAGGAGAATGGTTGATGGAAGAGACAATCACTTTCTGGCTCGACAATAAAATATGTTCAGGTTTCAAGGTGGCGGAAATCGGTCGCCAGACCTTGGTGTCGTATCGAGACAAGTTCTATCTGGTTGAAAATGGAGCTGCACGCATGAATGGTGTCAGACCGCTGCACTATTCCAAGACATCAATGCCAACTATCTGGAAGAAGGCCATGAAGGGGATTATGCCCCCAACCGCAACCGTTATCGAACACCCGGAGGATGAAAACCTTCCGGCGACTACTTCGACTAAAAAGGAACGAACCACCATGCAAAAAAATCATACTGCACCATCAGAGTTAGCGGAAGAGCAGTCGCAGGTAATTAAGCCGGTTCAGGCTGCGTCGAAAAGGGCTGTAGCAGCTGATTTAAAACCTGTTAAAATCATTCAGACAGTTGTCGCAGCCACATGCCCGTATTGCAATCACAAACAGGATCTGCCGTTTGAAAAAGGGAAGAACGGCAAGCCGTTCTTTGCGGCGTGCGTCAGATGCTCAACCGAGTTTGCCGTGCGCTTTGTGCCGGTCACAATGTATCAGGCTCAGGTCGCGGCATTCAAATAAAGTATAAAACCACATCCGTTACCGAGGGGACAAATCAGATGAATAACAACGACATCTTGCGCAGACTGCGCTACGCACTGGATATCAGCAACCCGGTCATGATTGAGATTTTTCAGTTATCAGGCTGCAGTATTGAACAACCAACATTGATCAAGCTTCTGAAAAAAGAAGAGGAAGATGAGTTTATTGCCTGCAGCAATCCTCTGCTGTCTCTTTTTCTGGATGGCTTAATCATTCATAAAAGGGGCAAGCGCGCGTCGGAGGAGGGACAGCCTCCGAAACCTGACGCGGCCCTGGGCAACAATGCAATCCTGAAAAAGCTGCGCATTGCCCTTGATTTAAAAGAGGAAGATATGCTTGCAGTGATGGGGTTGGCAGGTGTTAAAATTTCAAAAGCAGAACTGAGCGCCCTGTTCCGAAATAAGGGGCACAAACATTTCAAAGAGTGTGGCGATCAGTTTCTCAGGAACTTTTTGCAGGGACTGACAGTGAGGAACAGAAAAGTCGTATCCGAATAGTTTTACGTTCATGCTGCCTGAATGTACCTGAATAATGTATCTGAATTTTGACCATCAGGGGGCATTCCGATTGACACATCTTCGTATCTATATTATTCTTCAAAACCCGTAAATTCTTATCAATCGCGGGTTTAGCTATATCAAACCAATTTTATCCCAAGGACATTCCGATGCGAAGTGACATGATCACAGAAGGGCTTGAGCGAACACCGCACCGTGCGTTGCTTAAAGGGACAGGCGTCCCGCAAAACCAGATGAACAAGCCGTTTATCGGCGTGGCAACCAGCTTTACCGACCTGATCCCCGGACATGTCGGCATGCGTGATCTGGAACGCTTCATTGAAAAAGGTGTTCATTCCGGCGGCGGCTATTCCTTCTTTTTCGGTATTCCGGGCGTATGCGACGGCATGGCAATGGGCCATAAGGGGATGCATTACTCACTCCCTACCCGCGAACTGATTGCTGACATGGTTGAGTCGGTGGCGGAAGCACATCGCCTGGATGGGCTGGTGCTGCTGACCAATTGCGATAAAATCACTCCCGGCATGCTGATGGCAGCGGCCCGGCTGAATATACCCTGCATTGTCGTCACCGCCGGACCGATGATGAGCGGTCGTGGCTCCTCCGGCCGTAAATACTCCTTTGTTTCTGACACGTTTGAGGCGATGGCCCGCTACAAAGCCGGGGTAATCAACGACAAGGAATTGCAGGTATGCGAGGATAATGCCTGCCCCGGCATGGGTTCCTGCCAAGGCCTCTTTACCGCCAATACCATGGCGATCCTTACCGAAACGATGGGAATGAGCCTACCCCGCTGCGGTACAGCTCTGGCCGTTTCGGCGCTCAAACGCCGCATCGCCTTTGCCTCAGGTGAAAAGATCGTCGAACTGGTGCAGAAGGACGTCAAACCCCGCGACATCCTGACCCGAGAAGCTTTTGAGAATGCTATCCGCGTTGATCTGGCGCTCGGCGGTTCATCCAACACCGTCCTGCATCTGTTGGCTATTGCCCACGAAGCTGGTGTTGAGCTGCCGTTGGAACTCTTTGACACACTGGGCAAAGACACGCCTCAACTGGCTTCAATGAATCCGGCCGGTGAGCATTTTATGGAAGACCTGGATATCGCCGGCGGCGTTAGCGGCGTTATGAAGCAACTTGGAGATAAAATTCACGATACGCCCACACTGTTTGGCCTGACCACGCACCAACTGGCCGAAAGCATACAGAATGTGGACGAGGAGGTTATCCGCCCGCTTGGGAATGCGATAAAGAAGGAAGGTGGCATTGCCATCCTTTCCGGCAACATCGCTCCCAAAGGGGCCGTCGTCAAGCAGTCGGGCGTTTCCGCCGCGATGATGACCTTCGAGGGTGTCGCCCGCTGTTTCGATGCCGAGGAATTGGCAATGGCAGCCATCATGGAAGGAAAAATCAAGTCCGGCGATTGCGTCGTTATCCGCTATGAAGGCCCCAAAGGCGGACCCGGCATGCGGGAAATGCTGGCACCTACAGCTGCCATCATGGGGATGGGCTTGGGCGACAGCGTTGCGTTGATCACCGATGGCCGTTTTTCTGGCGGCACCCGCGGCCCCTGTATCGGCCATATTTCACCGGAAGCTGCCGAAGGTGGGCCGATCGCTCTTGTTGAAGATGGCGACAGGATTTTACTCGACATCCCGAACCGGAAACTGGAGTTGTTGGTTGACGAACCAACCCTTGCAACCCGCCGGGCAGGATGGAAGGCCCCGGAGCCAAAAATCAAGGGTGGCTGGCTGGCACGCTATGCCAAGGTAGTCACGTCTGCCCATACCGGAGCGATTACGACAGCTGATTGAGAAGTCTGACCGGTTTACCGGCCCGACTGTTTCCACCTTTTTCACGAGGTGAGGATTTCATAACAATGAGGTTTCACATGAAAATGAACGGCGCACGAATAATGCTTGAATGCTTGAAAAAAGAGGGCGTAGATACCGTTTTCGGCTATCCCGGCGGCACCGTCATCAATCTGTACGATGAACTTTTCAATTTCAAAGAGATACATCATATTTTGCCACGACACGAGCAGGCCGGCACCCACGCGGCCGACGGTTACGCACGTGCTACCGGCAGAGTGGGAGTTGCAATTGCAACTTCGGGTCCCGGAGCAACCAACACCGTGACCGGCATCGCCACGGCATATATGGATTCTACCCCGATGGTTATTATAACCGGCCAGGTGCCAACAGCGCTGATCGGCAATGATGCTTTTCAAGAAGTCGATATTATTGGTATTACTCGCCCCTGCACAAAACATAGCTTTCTGATTCGGGATGTCAAGGATATCGCCCTGACCATGAAAAAAGCATTCTATCTCGCTCGCAGCGGCCGTCCCGGACCGGTTCTGGTTGATTTCCCCAAGGATGTTCAGATGGCCATGGGTGAATTCCATTATCCTGAAACGGTTGAAATCCGCGGCTACAAGCCAAACCTCTCCGGGCACCCGCGTCAGGTAGAGAAAGCGGTCGCCATGATTCTCGATTCCAAACGCCCTGTCATGTACGTCGGTGGTGGTGCGGTACTCGGTAATGCGGCCGAAGCATTGACCGTATTAGCGCGCAAACTGTCAGTGCCTGTTACAACAACATTGATGGGACTTGGTGCCTTCCCGGAGAACGATGATCTTTCGCTCGGCATGCTCGGAATGCACGGGGCCTATTGCGCCAATATGGCAATGAGTAACAGTGACCTTATAATTGCTATCGGCGCCCGTTTTGACGATCGCGTCACCGGCAAACTTTCGACGTTTGCTCCACATGCAAAAATCATCCACATAGATGTCGATCCGACATCTATCAAGAAAAATGTCCGCGTTGACCTGCCGATTGTTGGCGACGTCAATGATGTTTTGACAAAGATGATCAAGCAAGTCGACAAAAGCGATGACAAACTGCCCGGATTCATAGCTGATCTGGCGTCGTGGAACGCGGATATTGCCGATTGGAAGGAAAAACATCCTCTTTCCTACAAACAGAGCAGCACGGTAATCAAGCCGCAATTCGTCATCCAGAAACTGCGAGAACTGTCAGATGACGACGCCATTATCTCAACTGACGTCGGCCAGCACCAGATGTGGACAGCCCAGTTTTTTAAATTCAACAAACCCCGCACGCTCCTTACCTCCGGCGGTCTCGGCACGATGGGCTTTGGCCTGCCGTCGGCAATGGGCGCACAGGCTGCGTATCCGGATCGCCAGGTCATCACGATCTGCGGTGACGGTGGAATCCAGATGAATATCCAGGAGATGGCAACCCTGGTACAGAACCGTCTACCGGTCAAGATCGTCATTCTCAACAATAATTTCCTTGGGATGGTGCGGCAGTGGCAGGAACTTTTCTTCGACAAGCGGTATTCCTCGACGTGCATGGAGTTGCCGATCAACTATATCAAACTTGCGGATGCCTACGGCGCCAAGGGTTTTCTGGCGAAAAAACCGGGTGAAGTAGAGGATGTTATCAAGCGGGGATTTGAAGAGAAAGGACCGGTAATCATGGAGTTCATGATTGCACGTGAAGAAAAAGTGCTGCCTATGGTTCCTGCTGGGGCGTCGCTCAATGAAATGGTACTGAACGCATAAGGAGAGTAAATAACTATGCAACATACAATATCGGTTATAGTTGAAAATGATTTCGGAGTTCTCTCCCGTGTGGCAACGCTTTTTTCCGGGCGTGGTTTCAATATCGAGTCACTGTCGGTAGCCCCGACAAACGAAGACGGCCTGTCGCGAATGACTATCGTTACCAGAGGCGACGAGCAGGTTCTTGAACAAATCAACAAACAACTTAACAAGTTAATTGATGTCCTCAAGGTGCTCGACTTCAGTGACGACAGTGCCATAGAGCGCGAGCTTGCCCTGATAAAAGTTTCTGCAGAGGATGATGCCCGCGCAGAGGTCTTGAGAGTTGTTGATATTTTCCGGGCTAAGATAATCGACGTGACCCCCAAATCCTATACGATTGAGGCGACCGGCAATCCGCTCAAGATCGATGCAATTCTGGAACTGTTGAGACCGTTGGGACTGAAAGAGGTTGTGCGAACAGGATCCGTTGCCATCGGACGGGGTGCTAAGGGATGGAACGGGTAGGAAAACCGTCGTTGCTGCGTTATCGTTCAGCCGCCCGGTCACCGGGCGGCTTTTTTGTTCACACGGGACTGGATATATCCTGCAACCGGGGTCATAACGGCTATTTGCGTTGACAGCCTTGGTTGATTGTAGTATCTTTTCCGTTCGTTTTACGTATAAAGTTCGACCGGTTTGCCGGATAAAATTTATGTGGAGGATGTGCCAGTATGAACGTTTATTATGATCGGGATTGTGATCTTGCGTTGATAAAAGCAAAAAAAGTTACCATCGTTGGTTACGGTTCACAGGGCCATGCACACGCTTGCAACCTTAAGGATTCCGGAGTTGATGTAACGGTAGCGCTGCGTGAAGGCTCTACCTCAGTTGCCAAGGCAAAAAATGCCGGCCTCAAGGTAGCAACCGTTGCCGAGGCTGTTGCCTCGGCTGATCTGGTGATGATCCTGACACCTGACGAGTTCCAGTCGACTCTTTACCGCGATGAAATCGAGCCGAAGCTCAAAAAGGGAGCAGCCCTTGCATTTGCTCACGGCTTCGCCATTCACTACAACCAGGTCGTGCCACGTGCAGACCTCGATATCATCATGATCGCCCCCAAGGCGCCCGGTCACACGGTTCGCTCCGAGTTTGTCAGGGGCGGCGGAATTCCCGACCTGATTGCCGTCTACCAGGATGCTTCAGGCAAAGCCCGCAACCTGGCTCTCTCCTACGCCAGCGCTATCGGTGGCGGACGCACCGGCATCATCGAAACAACCTTCCAGGACGAAACCGAGACCGACCTGTTCGGCGAGCAGGCCGTGCTCTGCGGGGGCGCTGTGGAGTTGGTGAAGGCTGGCTTCGAGACTCTGGTGGAGGCTGGGTACGCTCCCGAAATGGCCTATTTCGAGTGCCTGCATGAGCTCAAGCTGATCGTGGATCTCATGTACGAGGGTGGCATTGCCAACATGAACTACTCCATCTCCAACAATGCTGAGTTTGGCGAATATGTCACCGGACCGCAGGTCATCAACGACCAGAGCCGTGCTGCCATGAAGGAGTGTCTGGCCAATATCCAGAATGGCCAATATGCCAAGCGTTTCATTCTCGAAGGGTTGACTAATTACCCGGAGATGACGGCACGCCGTCGCCTCAATGCTGCCCACCCGATCGAGCAGGTCGGCGAGAAACTGCGGAGCATGATGCCGTGGATTAAGAAGATCGTCGACAAAACAAAGAACTAGGGCCTTAACGCGTATCACGACACCCCTCTTCCGTCCGGAGAGGGGTGTCTTCGCATTTCAGTAAGTCAGAAAATATATTCCGCACATTGCTTTAGGCAGAATATATTTCGTCAACCACGTTTCCTGTTTGACAGGACTAGGCAGGTTCATGAACAACTCATCCCCATTTGCTAAAGAAGGTTATCCATTCATCGCGTATTCAATCGGGTTAACAGCCCTTTTGTCTGTAGCTTCCTGGAGATTCAGTTCAACAGTTTTACTTGTTCCAGCCGTTATTTCTCTGCTGCTAACACTGTTCGTGCTCTATTTTTTCCGCAACCCGGACAGAACAGTCCCAGCCGACAGTTTCGCAATCATTGCCCCGGCTGACGGCACCGTTATTGTTGTCGAACAGGTACCCGAAACTCCGCTTGGTGCCTCGGCTCTGAAAATCAGCATTTTCATGTCGGTATTCAATGTTCATGTCAACCGCGTCCCATGTGACGGCACCGTTATTGACACTTTTCATCATCAGGGGAAGTTCTTTGATGCCCGCGACGGGCGCGCTTCCTTCGAGAACGAGCGCAACGGCATCATACTGGAGATTGCCGGAGGCACACGGATTGCGTTTGTGCAGATTGCCGGCCTGATAGCGCGCCGTATCATCAGTTATCCACGGATTGGAGACCTTTTGGTTCGAGGTGAACGATACGGATTAATTCGCTTTGGCTCACGAGTTGATATCTATCTGCCGCCGGGCGTTGAACCTTTGGTGAAGCTGGGTGACAAGGCGGTGGCAGGTGAAACCGTGCTGGCCAGAATTGTCTGAACAAGGACACAACATGAGTAATGAAACAATGTCTGCGCCGATAGAAAAAAAAGAAAACATGAAGCGCGGCATCTATATTCTGCCAAATCTGGTAACTGCAGCGAGTCTTTTTGCCGGCTTTTACAGCATGGTGTCAACCTTGAACGGCAACTACAGCACGGCGGCAATCTGGATATTTATCTCTGCTATATGCGACGGTCTTGATGGCAAGGTAGCACGCTTGACCGGCACTACCAGCAAGTTTGGTGTCGAATTTGATTCCCTTGCCGACCTGGTTGCATTTGGGGTCACGCCGGGGCTGTTGATGTATGCGTGGGCGCTCAGGCCGTTCGGCAGACTTGGCTGGCTGGCAGCATTCCTGTTTCTGGTCTGTGGTGCATTGCGGCTTGCCCGCTTCAATGTCCAGGTAGACACCGTCGAAAGTAAGCGCTTTGTCGGGCTCCCCATTCCGGCAGCTGCAAGCATGGTTGCATCAACTGTACTTCTCTTTAATCACTTCGGCTGGCCGAGTTCTTTTAAAAAACTTGCCATACTAGGACTTATTTATCTGCTGGCGTTCCTGATGGTTTCAAACTTCAGATACTATTCTTTTAAAGATCCTGCCCTGATAAAACGGCAGCCATTCGGTTTTTTACTGCTTGCTGTGCTGTTGTTAATTGTAGTAGCTGCCGAACCGGTGCTCATGACATTTGCCGTGCTGCTCATGTATACCCTTTCAGGTCCAATTGACTTTGTTTTCACCTGGCCGAGGAGGCGCAGATTGGAGAAGGCCGTACACAAGGGGCGGGAAGCTTTGAACAGGGAAGGTGATGTTTAATCAATCAATGTGGTAATGCCGGACGGTTATATCCTCAGGCGTAATAATCAGGACGGCATAACTGCGGAGATGGCAGGCATTTGAAAGTGAACCAGGGTTTACCAGCAGCAATCCGTTATGGATTTCAAGCACACTTTGGTGCGTGTGCCCGTATAAAACCGCGTCTACCCCGGTTTCCTTCGCCCTTTGCCGAAGTTTAGCCAATCCGGACTTAACCTGATACAGGTCTCCATGGGTCAACAGAATCCGCTTTCCCTCACATTCCCATACATATTCGCGCGGAGCATTTGCACCGGGGTCACAGTTGCCGGCAACGTTAATTACCGGGATATCAAGGACTGCACGCAGTTCATCCGCATCGGCGCTCCCATCACCAAGATGGATCACGGCATCGAGCGGCTCGCAAAGAGTGTGTGCGATAAAGGCACGATTAGTATTACCATGGGTATCCGATATAACGAGTATTTTCATAGCCTGACTGTAACAGATGCGTTTGGTTCTCAAAAGATAAAATCTTGATAAGGTGCCCGTTTATGTCAAAGAAAGTTGCCATTATCACTGCAACAGTTCTGATCTCATTCATACTCCTGTTTGCACTCTCCGTGAAGATTGCAGGGACAATCCTTCGATCCGGAGATACTTCCATAACAAGCAAAGAAGGGGTCGGACTGGTTGAGGTAAAGGGAATGATTCTCGACTCGAGAGAAACCATCAGGCAACTGAGATATTTCCTTAAGCAGGACACGGTAAAAGCGGTGGTACTGCGAGTTGACTCTCCAGGTGGAATTGTAGCCCCGTCACAGGAAATATATTCCGAAGTCAAGAAATTTGCCGCCAAAAAGAAGATTATAGTTTCTATGGGCAGCCTTGCTGCTTCGGGTGGATACTATATTTCTGCACCGGCAACCATGATTTATGCGAACCCCGGCACCATAACGGCCAGCATCGGAGTTATTCTCAAACTATCCAACATTGAATCATTGATGGATAAAATCGGAATTAAATCCTACACACTGAAAACTGGTAAATTCAAGGATTCCGGATCGCCGTTTCGGAAGTTTTCTCCCGAAGATCGTGCCATGCTGCAGTCGGTGATCGATAATACCCATGAGCAATTTGTCAGGGCAGTCGCTGAAGGTCGTAAACTGCCGATTGAAGATGTGCGTAAAATAGCGGATGGACGGATTCTGTCCGGAGAACAAGCTAAGGACCATAAACTGGTGGATCGCCTGGGAACTCTTCAGGATGCAATTGAAGAGGCGGGAAGGCTGGCCGGAATCTCGGGTGAACCGGAGCTCCTGCTGCCGCCGAAAAAGAAGATCAACTACCTGGATCTGTTGGCCGAAGGGGCAGAGGGGACGTTCAATGGGCCGCTGGGCCGGGCGGTCAGTGGATTGAGGATGACATACGGAGCTGAATAGCGGGCGGACGCTGTCCGCCCCGGGGCAGTAGTAGCTATTTTCTTTTTTGCAATCTGTTGTGAGCGCTGAGCAGAATTTTTTCGGTTGTCGCCCAGTCGATACAGGCATCAGTTATTGAAACACCGTATTTCAACTGGCTTATATCAGACGGTATTTTCTGATTTCCTGCTTCAATGTTGCTCTCGATCATGACCCCTGAAATCGAGCTGTTTCCGGCCAGCATCTGATCAACAACACACTCAAGAACTTCAGGCTGTTTCTGGTAGTCTTTGTTAGAATTCCCATGGCTGCAGTCAACCATTATGGTCGGCAGCAGGCCATTTTTATCGAGCTGCTCTTCAGTATGGATAATGTCCTCGGCATGGTAATTAACTTTTTTCGATCCGCCACGAAGAACGATATGTACATCAGGATTGCCGCTGGTTTGAATGATAGAAGTCCGTCCTTCTCGGTTGATGCCGAGAAAGCTGTGCGGGTGTTGCGCTGCTTTCATGGCGTCAATGGCGATTTGCAGGTTGCCGTCGGTACCATTTTTGAATCCGACCGGAAAAGAGAGTCCGCTGGACATTTCTCGATGGGTCTGAGATTCGGTTGTACGGGCACCAATGGCCCCCCAACTGATAAGATCAGCTACATATTCCGGAGTAATCGGATCAAGCATTTCATTGGCAACCGGCACCTCAAGGGCGGTTATTTGGCTGAGCAGGCCGCGGGCAATACCAAGTCCCTTGGAAATGAGATGGGTGCCGTTCATATCAGGATCATTGATCAGCCCTTTCCAGCCGATGGTAGTGCGTGGCTTTTCAAAATAGACCCGCATAATAAGCAGGAGTTGATCATCAACTTTACGCGAAAGTTCAGTCAATCTTCCGGCGTATTCCAGGGCGGCTTCAGTGTCGTGAATCGAGCAGGGACCGACTACCACAATAAGCCGCTTGTCCCTGCGCTGAATGATCTCTTTTATCTGTTCCCTGCTTCTGCTGATAAAAGTCCGGTCCCTTTCAGACAACGGGAAAACCTGACGCAGGTCAGCAGGTGCAATTATTGGAGTTATACCGGTAATTTTGAGATTATTGGTCTTGATCACGAAATGCATCTCCCTTTATGTTAGTACGGGATGTTATAGTGGTTTCCGTATCAGGTTGTCAATGCTTCTCTGTATGAATTGCTCACTAAATCAGCAGGTTAAATTTCATGAAACAATTGTTGCGGAGGCTTTGATGAAGCGAGCAGTATTTTTGGACCGGGATGGCACCATTAATATTGAAAAAGAGTATCTGTACCAGGTAAACGATTTCGAATTTATCCCGGGCGCGCCGGAAGCAATCAGATTGCTTAATCAGGCTGGCATCATGGTTGTAGTGGTAACCAATCAATCCGGGGTCGCACGGGGCTATTACACGGAAGATGACGTAGAGAACCTGCATCGCCACATCGATCGAGAACTGGAACGCTCAGAAGCACACGTTGATGCCTGGCTTTATTGTCCGCACCACCAATCTGGGCGCGGCAGCTATGCACTTCCATGCAGCTGTCGAAAACCGTTACCTGGAATGCTGCAAGCAGCCGCATCCCGCTATGACATTGACCTGGAGAATTCCGTCATGATTGGCGACAAACTGGCCGACATGGAAGCTGGACAGGCGGCAGGATGCCGCACCGTTCTGGTACGAACCGGATATGGGACTGTTGAGGAGCAGAATATTGGACCTGAAACGGTCGTCAGCGATGATTTACTCTCAGCAGTAAAATTCCTGTTGTAATTTCTCCATCAAAATTGACACTACTCCAGATAACATGCTACCTAAACTACATACAACATCATACGAGGTATTGACTATGTCAAACGGTATCAAAAAAGGAATAATTCTGGCAGGGGGTGCTGGCAGCCGGCTTTTCCCGCTGACACTGGTCGCCAGCAAACAGCTGCAGCCGGTGTATGACAAGCCGATGATTTATTATCCATTGGCGACACTGATGACAGCCGGAATAAAGGATATTCTGCTTATTTCAACACCGCATGATACGCCACGTTTCGAGGCACTTCTGGGCGATGGTTCTCGGTGGGGGGTAACAATTTCATACAAGATTCAACCGGAACCGAAAGGAATTGCCCAGGCATTTCTGGTTGGCGAGGAGTTTATCGACAACCAGCCGGTCTGCCTGATTCTGGGCGACAACATTTTCTATGGGAAAATGAACCTGAACAGGATCGTATCGGAATTTACGACCGGTGCGCGAGTTTTCGGTTATCAGGTCAACGACCCGGAACGCTATGGTGTTGTTGCCTTCGACTCAAACGGCACAGTTCTGAGCATCGAAGAAAAACCGACCACGCCTAAATCTCATTTTGCTATCCCCGGACTGTATTTATATGACAGTGATATTGTTGCTGTAGCCAAATCTATCAAACCTTCCGCCCGGGGCGAGCTTGAAATCACCGATGTAAATCTTGATTATCTGCGACGCGGAGAATTGATGGTTGAGCGGCTTGGTCGCGGAATCGCCTGGCTAGATACCGGTACGCATCGGAGTCTGCTGGAGGCCAGCAATTTTATTGAGACCATCGAATCGCGACAGGGCCTGAAAATTGCGTGTCTCGAAGAAATAGCACTGCGGAACGGCTTTATTGACTGCCAACAGATGCAAGATGTTATTATTGCCACACCCAACTCTTCATACAGGGAATACCTCCAGCGCGTCTATGATGAAGCCGAACTGTGCGGATTCCGATACGAGTAGAGCGAGATTTATCCCATGGATTTTTTAAAAAAACATATGTACCCACTCCTTACCGGAGCTGGTGTTATTGCTGCCTTGCTGGTTTTTTCGCTGAATGTCCCCCACAACCGCGAGGCCAATATCATTGAGAGTTCAACCCTAACCATACTCTCACCTTTGCTCCAGCCGGTATCCCTGCTTAGCGGTTTTGTTGAAAACATTTGGGACAGTTACATACAACTGGTCGATACTCATCGCGAGAACATACGGCTACGAAACGACATCCGCAGACTCAACGCACAGATACTGGAAGGGAAGGAAGCACTGCTGGCAAACCAGCGCCTTGAGCAACTGCTGGATATGAAAAAGAACGTCCAGGCACCCACCGTTGCTGCAACTATTATCGGCGAAGACGTCACTTCATGGTTCAGGACACTGGTAATCAATCGCGGTAGTTCGAGCGGCATTCGCGAAGGAATGGCAGTGATTTCTGCAGATGGTGTTGTCGGCCAGACAGTCAAGGTTACCCCCTCGACCTCACGCGTTCTTTTGCTGACGGATCACGCCAGTGGAATCTCTGCGACTATACAGCGTTCTCGGGCACGGGGAGTTGTTAAAGGCAAAAGTGAAATGCTCTGCACTCTTGAATTTACGACACGCGAAGAAGATGTGAAAGTCGGAGATACCGTTATGACGTCAGGAATCGGCGGAATCTTTTTAAAAGGTCTACCGATAGGTGAAGTTACCATGGTTAAACGGGGAGAATACGGCATTTTCCAAACCGTGTCGATTCGTCCGTCTGTAAACATCCCTCACCTTGAAGAGGTTCTTGTCGTGCTGCGTGGTGGGTATGAGTAGACGCGCCGCTCTCATATTGTTTTGTCTCGTCCTTGCGTCGCTTGTCATCCAGGTGTCGCTGCTTCCCGTCTTTATACGTCCTCCCTTCAAGCCGGACCTGTTGCTCGTCATCATGGTTTTTCTGGCCCTGCGAGAATCATTCGAGGTCGGGGCACCTCTTGCTTGGTTTCTTGGCCTGCTCAACGACGTCTTTAGTGGATTATACCTTGGCCTTAATGCCGCCACATTCCTGATTTCTTTTTTTATAATCAAAAGCGTTTCGGGCCGCTTGTATGCAGACAGCGCCATCCTTTTTGTCCTGACAGTTGCCGGCGTTACGCTTGCCGGATTTACAGTGAATCTGTTACTGGTCGTCATGTTTACCGAGTCTTCCGGAATCGCCTATTCAATGTTTTCAGACATTTTCCCGCGCCTTCTGGTCAATGCTTTTATAGCTTCGCTTGTTGCAGCATTTCCCGTTTTTGATGCTCAGGTGGAATCTCAATGAAAGAACGGCGCTTCGTCAGAGAATTGCTCGAGTCAAAACAGCGGGTACTGGTCCTTTCATTTGTGGTCGGTATTGTATTCCTCTTCCTGGTAATCCGTTTATGGCACTTGCAGATACTAAACACCGACAATTATCAGACCATGTCGGAAAACAACCGGCTCCGCTTTGTGCCGATAGCCGCCTCACGAGGCACGATACTGGACCGCACCGGTACGGTACTGGTCAGTAACCGCCCCTCGTTCAGCCTTGCAGCCATTCCGCAGGAGGTTAAGGATAAAGAGGCGCTTCTCACATTGCTCTCCAATCTGTTGGGGCTTGACCGTACAGATATGGAAGAACGGTGGGAGAAGGGCGCAGGGCGTGCCCAATACTACCCGATCGTTCTGGCTTCTAATCTCACCCGTGATGATGTCGATATTGTTGAAGAAAACCATTTGCGGTTGCCCGGCATCGAAATCGAGATGAAACCGGTTCGGGAATACTCCAACGGCCAGCTTGCTGCGCATCTGCTTGGGTATATCGGCGAAGTTTCGGAAAAAGAATTGAACGCAGGCTCTGAAACGTATAACCCGGGGGATTACATCGGTAAGAATGGGATTGAACGAGCCCTGGAAAAAGAGCTGCATGGAGGAGACGGCGGACGGCAGCTTGAAGTCGATGCACGGGGTAGAGTATTGCGGACTATCTCCGAGCGCTATCCGACAATCGGCAACAGTGTGATGTTGACTATCGACGCTACGATACAAAAACAGGCCGAGCGGGCCTTTGGCGAACAAGCAGGCGCTGCTGTTGCCATGGATGTCAACAATGGTGAAATTTTGACATTCGTCAGCAACCCCGGTTTTGATCCTTCACTTTTCAGCGGGAGTTTACCGGCTGATGTCTGGAAAGGATATCTTGACGACAAACGCCATCCACTCGAAAACAAGGCCCTCAGCGGCCAGTATCCTCCCGGCTCCACCTTCAAAATGATTACCGCTCTGGCCGGGCTGCAGAATAACTTAATCAACGAATCAACATCGATCAATTGCAACGGCAGTTATAAACTGGGGACGTCCATATTCAAGTGCTGGAAAAAAACAGGGCACGGAGCCACAGATCTGCGTAAAGCTCTTCGGGAATCGTGTGATGTGTTTTTTTACCAGCTGGGTGAAAAGCTGGGAGTTGATAAAATTGCGGCTGCCGCACATGCCTTCAAGCTGGGAGCCCCACTTGGGATTGAACTGCTGAATGAACGAGGCGGACTCATTCCGACAGCGGCGTGGAAGCAGAAACGCTTCGGAAAACGGTGGTACCATGGCGAGACCCTTCCCGTCGCAATCGGACAGGGCGCTGTCCTATTAACCCCGATTCAACTGGCATCCATGATTTCAACGGTTGCCAATGAAGGCACGATATACCGCCCCCATCTAGTAAAACGGATTATTGATTCAGACGGGAAAACTCTGAAGGAAACCAAAACCGAAATCATCGGCACCGCGCCTTACTCAAAAGAGTCGTTCCGGCTCGTCAAGCAGGGTCTTTTTGACGTTGTCAATGCACCGGGCGGTACCGGCGCCATGGCCAGACTGTACGATGTTAAAGTGGCGGGAAAAACCGGCACATCACAGGTTGTCAAACTGCGCGACAGTAAGCAAGGTACTCCCTACCAATTCCGTGACCATGCTCTTTTTGTGGCGTTTGCTCCCTTTGAAAAACCTGAAATAGCTGTTGCTGTTGTGGTTGAACATGGCGAACACGGGGGAGCTGCTGCCGCTTCTATTGCCAACAAAATCCTGAGGGCATATTTTGACGGCAAAAAACCGGTACGCAAGGAAGCTGCAGACTCACCAAAAGAAAATGTTGGCGATGCCGATCTCACAAATAATGAAAACGGGGAAGCGGATACTGTGAAAGAGCCTCTTAATAGCGGAGACGCCGCGCATGATTGATCGCCGCCTCATAACCAACATTGACTGGGTACTGGTCGGACTTGTTGTGACGATCTGTCTGATCGGGATAATGAATATATATAGCGCAACAGCGCCCTACAAGATTGTCGGGACAGCCTACTATATCAAGCAATTTTACTGGATGATCGCGGGCTTGATCATTTCTGTACTCGTATGCAGCCTTGACTATCACATCCTTGAGGATCTGTCCTACTGGTTTTACGGCGCATTGGTTTTTCTGCTACTTGCGGTGCTTGTTGTCGGCAGACGGTCAATGGGGGCCACCCGCTGGCTGGATCTCGGCATTGTTACAATTCAACCGTCAGAACTCATGAAGCTTGTAATAATTGTGACGTTCGCCCGTTTTTTTAACAACTTTCAATCGGTCGGCGGCCTGACAGTCAAAGAAGTACTGATTCCTTTGAGCCTGCTGGCTCTTCCGGCAGCACTGATTATGAAACAGCCGGACCTGGGAACAGCCACCCTGGTTATTCTGATCGCTTTATCCATGATCGTGTATGTCGGCTTGCGCTGGTCGGCCATTGCAACATTTATCTGCGTCACGATTCCCATGGCGTGGATCAGTTGGGCGTTCCTCCTGCGCCCGTACCAAAAAAACCGCATCCTTGACTTCCTGAACCCGGAACGGTCGCGACTCGGGAGCGGTTATCACATCATTCAAAGTAAAATAGCAGTCGGTTCAGGGGGGGTTCTCGGCAAAGGATTTGTCAAGGGGACGCAGTCGCAACTTCGCTTTCTACCGGAGCAACATACCGATTTCGCGTTTTCAGTCTTTGCAGAGGAGTGGGGTTTTATCGGCTCCCTGTTTCTGATTATCCTCTACATTTCGCTCGTGCTGTGGGGACTCAATATCGCTCGGCGCTGCAACGACCGTTTCGGCGGTTTGCTTGCGGTAGGACTCACCGCCATGCTCTTTTGGCATATCGTTATTAACATCGGGATGGTGATCGGCCTGTTTCCGGTTGTCGGCGTTCCACTGCCTTTTTTTTCCTACGGAGGAACATCCATGATTACCTCCATGGTTGGCATAGGTCTTCTGCAGAATATCAGCATGCGGCGTTTCATGTTCTGATGGGCGCATAAAAAATCCCCGTATTCCAAATGGAAGCGGGGATCTGTCTTGTACGCCAATCGTATACTGCCAAAAGTTACTTCTCCCTACCCTTTCCCCAGTAAGCCCCGAATCGCGGCCGGCAGGTCGGACGGAAGTATCACCAGCTTGGCATTTGGCGAAGTCGCAATCTTCTGTAACGTATTTATATAGCGGTCGCCAAGCAGGAACACAGCCGGCAGATCATTATCTTTAATGGCCTCGCTGATATCGCCAATTGCCTTGGCAGATGCCTCGGCCAGTCTGATCTGGGCTTCAGCCTCGCGTTTTGCAGCCTCCAACCTTCCTTCAGCTTCACGAATCGTGGCCTCACGCTTCCCTTCAGCTTCCAGAATTGTAGCCTGCTTGAAACGGTCAGCACTGGCTTGCTGCTCCATGGCCTTTTGCATCGATTCTGACGGTTTAATGTCCTGAATTTCGACCGATTGCACATAAATACCCCAGGCTGCGACCTCCTTGGATATATTTTCCTGCAGACGGGCCTTGATATGTTCGCGTTCGGAGAGGGCGCTATTGAGATCCATCTGGCCGATGATGGCCCGCAGAGAGGTCATAACAAGATTCTGAATGGCATATTCGTAGTTCTGAATTTCATACACCGCACGGGTCGGGTCGGTAACTTTGATAAATGCAATAGCATTGGTAATGATTACGGCATTATCCTTCGTGATTACTTCCTGGGCACCGACCGAGAGAACGTCACCCTTGGTCGAAACTCGATAGGCGACGATGTCGATGTAGGGAATAATGAAATTGAGACCCGGTTTGAGCGTAGCATGATATTTGCCCAAACGCTCCACAACCCACTCCTGCCCCTGAGGAACGGTTTTTACACCGGCAAAAAGAGTCGCAGCAACCAGAACAAAAAAAACTCCAAAAATAATAATACCCGGCATGGTTTCTCTCCCTTTGTGTCTCATCCGGAGGTTCCGGAGAGCACTAGATTATTTCAACTTTCAAAATCTGGCCTTCAATATCGATTACCCGGACGCGGTCTCCTACGTGCAGTGTGTCACTGGAAAAGCAACTCCATTCGTCAGCTCCCAAAACAGAGATTCGAAATTTAATGATTCCGCGACCATATGTATCTTCCGTACCGCGGATAATGATGCCTGTTTCACCGACAATCCCTTCCTTCGACATTCCTGCATGCGTCAGGTTACCCTTCGGTTTCAGATATTTAAACCATATTGCAGTAAAGCAGATCGAGGCAACCGACCAGAGCGCAACCTGTCCCGCAAGAGGAAATCCAGGCCAGATACTGCTGAGCGCACCAACCACCAGCGCACCAAGACCGAACCAGATAATCGTAAATGACGGTATGACCAACTCCAGTCCAATCAAACAAAAACCGACTATAATCCAGTACCACCATTCCATCAGCATATGACAACCTCGCCAGCAGTGTGATCTTTTGCGAAACTATATCAGATTTTCCAGACAAATAACATCAAGACATAGAATTTCCGTCTTGCAATGAGAAACAACCTGCAGTATTTATAATGGAGTGAGGAGGCATCACATGGATATAAGTTCAATCGCAGGATCAGCGCTGCTTATGAAGTCAGAGCAGACACAACAAACACTTTCAACGACCATGATGAAACAGGCGGCAGACCAACAGAACAAGATTGCCAGCCTTCTTGCTCAAAATG
>JAJXWO010000058.1 GCA_021781535.1 Deltaproteobacteria bacterium
CGCCGCATAATGTCACATCCCGCCAAGCAGATCGGACAACTCCTGCCCGACAACTGGCTCGCCGCAAAGCAAAACTCACCAGCATAAATCCATAACACATTCAATATGGTCTACAATTGACGGTTACAGAAATAAGAGCAACTGCCAACCACTCGGCGGCACACGGTCTCCGCTACGCTCCGCCGGTGCGCCTCAGCCCCGTTGGCAGAATAACATCAAAAGGAGAACACAATGAAATACTCGTATCCTTCCGAAAAATTTTCGGTAGCTCGTCTCAGCCTTATGCTTCCTCATCCAAAAGGTGAAGCAGAATCAATTATGCACGCATTCCATGAGTGCTCACTAGGCCTACATGATGTAGATAGAGATGGTCTTGATGACGATGCTCGGAAATGGCTTCGTGAGCTAGAGGAACTCATGAATACTGGAGGACTAGAAGATCCTACAAGCAAAGGATTATGGCTAATCAAGGCAGAACAACTGACGATCGATGATAAATTCAGACTTTCACATATTGTTGACGAGTTGGCCTGCTGGTTTGACCGAGCAGATTCCTAAAATTATATTTTCGGGAAATCAGAGGGGGCGCGTCTACGAGCCCCCCAAAGTGCTTCTCTCACTAACTTATTAATTTTCGAAAAGGATGCTTATGAAGCTTTTGGGTTGTGTATACCTGTTGGTGGTCGGTGGCTTGCTTGCCGCACCTTGTTTCTCTGCGGAAAAGACGATGAAACACGAACCCAAAACCATTGAGGGCTTGGCATGTGGAGATACTCCGTTCAAATCCTTTACACCGTTCGAGTTCCTTGGAAGGGAACAGAATGCCGGGTGTCCAAGAGTTTATCGAAAAAGTGACGTGCTGTATAATTTCAACAGCCGAGGCCAACTTTATCAAATACAAAGTTCCTGTGACGCAAAGAGCATAAAGGCATTTACCAAAAAGCACGGTAAACCGACGAGTCTACAAAAGAGTGGTAATGACCGATACGAAGGGAAGCTTTTTAAGTGGGATGGTAAGAATGTAGAGGCTGTATTTTATACAACCACTTCGAATTTGCCCGGAAACATGGATATTTGTATGGCTAATTACTACTGCAAGAAAATAGAAGCCACGGAAAAAGGCGAATGTAACGATAAGGAATTGGTATACCAGGCACAAAATGTTGACCAGTTCGTAAAGTCGCTTGGCAATAATGTTGACTTCAAAGAACTGGATAAGACCGCAGATAGAAAAACCGCTGAGTTAGTCGCAATCTTTGATAAGAATGCAAAAACACTCGGATTACCAAAATCAGAAACTACATCGTTCGAAATTCGTGACGACGTTATCAATACAGTTTGTATGACTTACAAAAAAACCGAAGGCAGTTTGATAAAGAAAATTCTTCACGAAAAAGTGGGAGATATTTCCGAAGACATTAACAATCCGATTTTTACCGGAACCGGAAAAGGGACTTCCATAGAATATCTTGATTGGGACAAAGCCTCATTTACATCATCGGTAGGTGTAAGAGTTTGCTTCACAGGGGTAAGAGGATAACGCAAAGAGGCGGGGTCAGTCCTTGTAAGTGGAATAATCTGAAAAAGCGATTCCCAACAACACCGTTGGCCGGAAAAATGAACTGAAATTTGGAGTTTTGCTGTTTCATGCATCGCCGCCCGGAGTGGCGGCACAAGCGGAGAAAGCCTGAAAAGGCAGTAAAATAGGCATTAGCCAGCAAAGCCAGGAAACATCCGGTGTTGTGGGCTTTTTCAGTTGCGGAGTGAAAAAAGCGAGAAAACCGAAACGGCGAAAAAGTCAAAAACGATTAAAAACCAAAACAGATTAAAACCGCTGGTTTTAGCGCATCTTGCCTGGAAAGAAGCTGCTAGAGCTGTTTGGAAAAGTGAAAAAGTTGAAAAAGACTAAAAACCTGCTAAGCCGCACATTATCTGGTGTTTCAGGTTTTTTGCCGTGAAAGAGTAAAAGTTGCGGGGTTGTGAATCAAAAAGTTTGCCGCCGGAGAAACATGGCGGCAGAGATGAGAGCCCAACAATCGGCAACACCGGTCAGCGGGAAAAAGCCCCCGCCGAGCCGGTGTGCCTCATAAGCGTTGGTCCGGTGTGCTTGCTTAAACTAAGAAAAGGGAAAATTCATGGAGTGGTCAAACTTTTTTTCTGGCGTGATCGGTGCTTTTCTGGGCGGCGGAGCTGGTGGCATTCTGCTTAAAATTTATCTTGATCACAGGTTGACGATTGAGAGAAGCGAATTAGCCGAAAAGCGCCTTCAACTACAAAAGCAGCGAGATGCGAGTGTCGCCGTTGCAGAGATATTGGGGGAGTGGGTTCGCTCTACTTACCTTGGACAGCCAATCACAAATGAGCAGAGATGGCTGATGCAAACGACTTACTGGAAAAACATTCTATTGCTCGATAAAAAGTTAATAGACCAGTTATTCCCTTTACTTGCACATGCGCATGGTGCAGTGGGAACAAACGAAATGATCGTACAAACAAGGAAAATATTATTAGGTCTGAATGAGCCCGACATTAAAGCCACTGACCTCAACAACTGGTAGACATCGGAACCTTTGGGGGACGCCCTGCAAATATTTACATTAGAGGGAAAGGATGTTCCAACTCTCGTGTGGACTCGGTCGCGGCGAGAAACCTGCCGCGCCGGTCACACTCATACACGTTGTCGCGAAAAGGAAGTGAAACATGAGGGATAGGGCTGACGGACAGCTTTCAGGAATGGCTGGAGAGTTTCTCACTCTTGGGAAATTATTCAAGCGCGGATACCAAGCGTCATTCACGCTCGGAAACGCCAAGGCCGTTGATCTGTTCGTGTATAACGTGAGAACTGACAAGCAATTCAGCGTACAAGTCAAAACGTTGAGGCAGCGAAACTGTTTCCCAATGAAAAAGGAATCCATCAAAAGGGATCATATCTACGTCTTTGTAATCCTAAATAACTGGGAAAAAGCAGAGGAGTTTTTCATAATCAGAGGCGGAGAACTTCTTGAAAATATCGACCATTTCTTTGGGGCCTCTTATCGCGACCCGAGTAAACCGAGTAATATGCCTGCGATTAATTACGGACCGCTTGCCCCATACAGAGACAACTGGCAGATATTTGATGAGAGCAGCGACGAACTGAACCCCTGAACAAAAAGTGAAAAGGCTTTTTCAGTATAAATCGCTATTTCTCTAGCAGCCTGACTATTGCTGCATGATAAGCCGCCAAGTCTTCTCTCCGATCGATGGCAAGCACAAGAACGACAAGAACATCGTCCTCAATCTGATAGACCAGACGGTATCCTTGTTTTCGCAATTTGATCTTATAACAGCCACGCAGATCTCCGTGCAACTCCGCACCTGGCACGTGAGGTTGGTCCAGACGTTTTTTTAGCGCCTTCCGCAGAGGTTCTTTTATGCTGCCGTCAAGAGTCTGCCATTCCTTGAGAGCATCCGGCACGAACTTGAGGCGGTATATGGTTTTCCCCTTGTCGGCTTTAGACGGTGTCAATGTCTACCTCGACACTTCGATCTTTTTGTGTAAGCCGATGCCGGGCAAGCTCTGTCAGTTCTCGGTCAGCAAGGGCTTCAACGAACATCTCGAAGATTTTAGGTGTTACCATATAAAATGCCGGTCGGTTATGGTTGAGGATTGCCACTGGCTTTTCTCCGGCGACGCGGAGTACCTGCGATGGATTTTTCTTGAATTCCGACATACTAATAGAAAAATCGGCGTAAATAGTGTCCATGTTCATAATTGCCCCCTTTGTTCAGATCTAAATATAGAGCTAATTACAGAGCTTTTCAAGCCTTTATTTATCTCGGAAAGCCATGAAAAGCAGAGAAAGCGCCAACAATCGGCAACACCGGTCAAGCCGGTGGTGCCTCAACACCGTTATCCCACAAATGAAATAGAAACAAAATCACCAGAAAAGAACAACCAGAGGAAAAAGCAGATAAAAACCAGAAACGAAGAAAAGGCAGAATATGATTGATGCGCTGGAGTCTCTATCTTTCGGAACAGCAACTTTGGTAGTCGCATTGATTGCCGGGACAATATCAGGAGTGCTTTTCTATCTGATTCGACGTCAATGGAGATGGGTATTCCCGGCTATCGTCCCGATCATCACGGCATACGTCATTTACTGGGCGCCTGTTCGACGTGGCGCTGATACATCAGAATATTCAGCATGGGCAGGACTCTTTCTGGTCTTCTGGTCTGGAGCGGGAATTATAATGTCGTGTGCAATTTGCTGGCTCATTCGAAAAAGTCAAAAGGGATAACCATCGGCAACACCGATCAAGCCGGTGGCGCCTCAGCCCCGTTGTACGCATTAAAAGGACAAATCTATTTATGGCAAATAAATGGAATATTCCGGATTGGCTAGAAAATGAAGTCAGAAAAAGAGATAGGGCTTGTGTCTATTGCGGCATTGAATTCACACCTGCAAAAATCTCTAAAAAGTCAGCAGCCAGTTGGGAGCACATAATTAACGATGCAACAATTATCACCAGAGAAAATATAGTTCTTTGTTGCTGTGGCTGTAATGCCAGCAAGGGGCAAAAGCAGATTTCTACATGGCTCCAATCAAATTACTGTAAAGATCGCGGCATTACTGCTGATTCTGTAGCACCGATAATCAAGCAGGCAATTGCAAGTGAGTAATAAAGGGCTAAAAGGAGTGAATCAAGCGTGCGTCATTGGATGCTCTTTTAAATATGAGCGCAGTGCTTCATTCATACGGGTCTGCCAACCCTTTCCCGTGGCCTTGAAAGCAGCGAGAACGTCACGATCAAAGCGCACGGTTTGTGACTCTTTAACACCGCTGCCTAGCTTGCGACCTGGCTTTTTGGCAAGCATCTCGTCGGCTACTTCTTTGCTGAATAATTGCGGAAGAACCTCGGAAGCTGGTCGGAAATGTTTGAAATCTTCTTTCGTCAGTTCCCGTACTTCTCCGTCTTTGTCAGTCAATGGTAAGCGGTTTGCCATATTTATCACCTTCCCTTCTATTTGCTTTGCGAAAACTGATTACTCGGACAGCATTGGCAACCGGAGTAAAACAAAGAATATGAAGACGACGGTCAAGATATCCGACAGCAATATATCTGGTTTCAGGATAATCATTACGGATATCAACAGTGATTTCAGCGGAACTCCATCCGAAATCAGAGGCTCGATCAAACGGCAAGCCACGCTCGGCTAAGTTCTTGTCTGACTTGATCTGATCGAATTCAATCTTCATAACTATATTTGTAACAACAAAATTACTGAACGTCAACCAATAACGTTACAACAAAAAGGTAGGCTCCAGAAGGGTCAGTCCTTGACACTGGACAAAATGTCCAACAAGACAGAAGCAGCGGCCAAAAACCGCCGCTGTTCTGCCAAACCGTTAAACGGATAATCTCCGCTCCAGTTCTTTTTGAAATTCAGCCTCATTGCCTTCGTGCCATTCGTGAGCGCAGCGCGGACACTCGAAACAGCCCTGCATCTCGTATTTAGATGCCTTCTTCGCCTGCATTTTGGTTGCTGGCATTTATCTCGTTTGGGTCTTACGCGGTCGGTCGTCCTGGATCATTTATGAGCGAGTTCAATTAAGCAAACAAGCGCAGAAACGGGATGGTTTTCCTGATTTTACTCACGGTGGTCATTGCGGCAGTCATCTACATAAACAACCGATGACAACGGAATAAGCCCCCAAATATAGCCTTGACATTATATAGTGTGTAAGCTATTTTTTATTTAAGGAAATGAAATATGGTGTGGAAAATCGTTACGGTTGAATACTTCGATGATTGGTTTCTAGGCTTGGATGTTTCGGAGCAGCAAGACGTGTTGGCCGCCATATTGGTTCTTGAGCAATACGGCCCTATGTTAGGTAGGCCGCACGTTGACAGTCTCAAAGGAACTGACAAGGTAAAGAACCTGAAAGAACTCCGCGTACAACACAAAGGCAAACCGTACCGGGTATTTTTCGCATTTGACCCTCTCCGCCAGGCCGTGATGCTGTGTGGCGGTGGCAAAACCGGAAATAAACATTTTTACGAAACCATGATCCCTGTTGCAGAGCGTGAATTTCTGAACTATCTGCAAGAACTGGAGTAAGTTATGGCAAAGCAACTTTCGGAATTAATTAAAAAAGTAAACCCTGCTGTCGTAGCGGCAGCACGTGCCCAAGCTGACCAAGAAATTTTTGAACTCCGCCTTGCTCAATTACGCCAAACAGTGGAGATGTCGCAACATGATTTGGCGACTGCGCTTGGAATATCGCAGCCATCCGTCGCCAATCTTGAAAAACGCGGCCACGAAGTTAAAATTTCTTCTCTCAAACGGTACATTGAGGCACTTGGCGGTAAACTGTCTCTGGATGTGGAGCTGGCTGATGGTCGTCACATCGGCATTAATGTTTAGAACACTTTCTCTGTCAGAAGTGAGCAAAAGGTCGTGAATCAAAACTCGGAAACACAAAGGACGATAAACGACCTTTTCATATTCAAAAAAGAAATGTCCAACTAGCGGCACGACCAGCCCGCCCGGAAAAGACTGGGCGGGCTGGTCAACCTTATGACGTTATCGCCAATGAATATGGAAAGAACCGCTAAGGGTCAAGTCTGCAGATCACAGAAAGCGTGGCATTCTTTTTATGAGGGTGAACCTCATAGGGTCATGTTTGACTATTGACGATTTGCACGGGATGAATGTTTAAATGTCAGACATGACCCGTTGTTTTTCTCGTACCGGCACCGTCAGAGCAGCATGATCCTCGTAGCGGGAACGTCCTTTGAAACCGCCTCCACCGGAAGACCCGCCTCAAGATAGGCGTCAAAACCTCCGGCCAGCGTATGAACATCATCCCAGCCCATGTTCAGCAAGGTTTTCGCGGCTCGGGCACTGGTCTCCTCTCCCGGACAGTCCGAAAAAAACACAATCGGACGATCGTGGGGAATTTCTTCCAGATGCCGCTCCACTGCGTCATATTCAAAGCGCAACGAACCACGAGCCTTGAACAGACTCCAGTCGTGTTTGTGATGATGGCGAAGTTCGACAATCTGTAGCGGATCGCCATGATGCATATGTTCTTTCACCGCCTCGGCGGTGACATCAATTCCCTTCAGCATGAAACCCATCTCCTCTCTTCCAGGCTTTCATATCGGGCATCGCGCCCCTTCCAACAGGTAAATTATAGCATATTTCCATGCCCGCCGTACCTTGCAGAACCTGCGGCGATCGGGATGGATAGGGCGGATCATCCGGTGTCAGGTCTACACATTGACAGAAAAGGTTCCCAGCTGGTGTCAAGCTGTAGACTTGACACCTAGTTTTTACTGCTATATTGAAGAAATCAAGACTAGGCTTGGCGTATGTGAATCGAGGAGAATCGAACAGCAAAAAGCTGAGCGATGGATTTCGAGAGAGCATCCGGAACCTTGCAACGCTGTTTTCGACCATAACAACGAAGGGCTAAACCATGAAAACGGCTATTATCGGGACAATTGTTCAATACATTCAACTTGTTGACTTGGTCCGACCCCACAGTGTGTTGGTCTGCCAGGAAAGGTAACCAGTATGATCCTCAAATACAGTCGAATTCCTGCGGTGATGTTTGTCAGCGTCAGCGCCGCTATCGGGATACCGCTAACAATGACCCTTATCAACAAACCAACTGCCATCGTTGACGGTTGGCGCTACGTTGCCTGGGCATTTGTTGCATTGTCTGCAATCATTCTGATCCGCGGCGTTTTGTTGCTGGTAGCGCCCCCCACCGTGCTGGAGATTACGTCTGAAGGAATTCAAATTTACTATAATTCCGGGACGAGAGACTTTACGAAAGAAGCGGACCTGCTGCCATGGCAGCTCATTGAAAGCATGCAACTGATCAAGGTGCGCACCAAGGATAACAGTGCCAATTGGGCGGTTGAACTTCTCCTGAACGCCTCCCCGCCATTTGATGCAAAAAAGCGCAATGCCATGCAATGGAGTATTTTCGGGCAGGCCGATCCCCATCGTTTCTACATAGACACCTTTGTTCTTAACCTTTCCAGGGAAAATTTCTTGGCCGCGCTTAAATCAGGCTGGCATCAATGGCAAAGGCGCAATACAACGTGAGTAAGGCAGTAAAGAAGAAGAGCATGAAGGGCAGTCCGTGAAAATGGTATCGCGAACATAGCGGCATTGAGACCTTAATTATATGAAAATCAGGTTTTGTGTACTATACATAACTACGTTCAGCGCAATGAATACCTTAGGGAGGAACGACAGATGTATTCCATGGATATTGTGGGCAGGAACACGATTGCAATGGTACTGGCGGGCGGTAAGGGAGAACGCCTCAGCCCCCTGACCGAACGCCGGGCCAAACCGAGCGTCGCCTTTGGCGGGAAATACAAGATTATCGATTTCGTCCTCTCCAATCTGTTCAATTCCGGCATCAAGAAGGTCTACATCCTGACCCAGTACCGGGCCTATTCACTCAACAAGCATATCCGCGAATCCTGGGGCAAATGGACCGGCTTGGGCGAGTTCTACGTGGCCATCTCGCCCGAGACCAGCAGCGAGAGCGAGGAATGGTTCCGGGGCACCGCCGATGCGATCATCCAGTACCTGCGTTTTGTCGAGTCGTCGGACGCCGATTATGTGGCGATCTTCGGCGGCGACCACATCTACAAGATGGACATCACCCAGATGATTAATTACCATCGCATGAACCGCGCCGACATCACCATCGCCGCGCTGGAGGTGCCCCAGGCAGAGGCCAGCCGCTTCGGGGTCTTTTCTGTGGATGATGACTCCCGGGTAACCGCCTTCACGGAAAAGCCGGAGGTGCCGGAAACCATCCCGGGGAGGGAGACCTGTTTTGCTTCCATGGGAAATTACATCTTCTCGACGAAGAAGCTGATCGAGGTCCTGCAGAAAGGGAAGAAATACCACGAGGACCTGGATTTCGGCAAACATGTCATCCCGATGATGCTGGAGTCCGGTGACCGGGTCTTTGCCTATAACTTCAACGACAACGTGATTCCGGGCATGAAAACCGAGGAGCGGGGGTACTGGAAGGATGTGGGCACCATCGAATCCTATTATGAGGCCAATATGGATCTGATCCATGTCTCGCCGCAACTGAACCTTTACAACTACAAATGGCCGATCCTGACCAACCAGGGCAATCTGCCGCCGGCCAAGACCGTCTTCGATGACGACGCCCGCCGCGGGGCAAACATCGACTCCTATGTCTGCGCGGGCTGCATCACGAGCGGCAGCACGGTTCGCCGCTCCATTCTAGGCCCACTCTGCAAGATCAACAGCTACAGCCTGGTAGAGGACTCGATCCTCTTCGAAAACGTCACCATCGGCAGACATACGAAAATCAGGAAAGCGATTATCGACAAGAACGTGATGATCCCGGATGGCACTATCATCGGTTATGATCATGATGATGACCGCAGCAAAGGCTATACGGTTACCGAGTCCGGTATCGTTGTTGTACCCCGCAAGGAAAAATAGACAATGACGACCCCTATCACCATCGGCGTCAGTGCCTGCCTGCTGGGAGAGCACGTCCGTTATGACGGAGGACACAAGCGTGACCGCTACATCAGCGACACCCTGGGCAGGTTTTTCAACTTCCTGCCGGTCTGCCCGGAGGTTGGCTGCGGCATGAGCACGCCACGGGAAGCCATGCGGCTGGAGGGTGATCCGGCCAATCCTCGTCTGATGACGCGGCAGAGCCGCATTGACAAGACCGGCCAGATGCTGGGCTATTGCGCGGCCAGGATTCGAGAGCTGGCGGGCGAGGATCTGTGCGGCTTCATCTTCAAGAAGGACTCGCCCAGCTCGGGACTGTTCCGGGTCAAGGTCTACGGCCCGGACGGCGTACCATCCAAGACCGGCAGCGGCATGTTTGCCGCGGCCGTAGCCAGGAACTTTCCCCTGCTGCCGATGGAAGAGGAAGGCCGCCTGATCGACCCCGCCATCCGGGAAAACTTCATCGAGCGGGTATTCAGCTACCGCCGCTGGAAGGATTTTCTGGGCGGGGCGCCGGATATGGGTGGGCTGGTTGAGTTCCACTCCCGTCACAAGCTGCTGATGATGGCCCACAGCCCGCAGATCTATCGCGAGATGGGCGTGCTCGTGGCGCATGGCAAGGGCATCAAGCTGGAGGAGTTGTTGCGGCGCTACGAAGAGCTGTTCATGAGAGGGCTGGCACTGCACGCCACCGCCAAAAAGAATACCAACGTGCTGATGCATATCATGGGGTATTTCAAGAAGGAGCTGACCGCCGGGGAAAAAGAGGAACTGCTGGCAATCATCGGCCAGTACCACGACCAGCTGGTGCCGCTGTTGGTACCATTGACCCTGCTGAAACATTACGTTACAAAATATGATCAGAGCTACCTGAAACAGCAGCTCTACCTCGCGCCCCACCCGGCCGAACTGATGCTGCGCAACCACGTCTGATGCAACAGCGGGAGCAGACGGTCAATCCGCTCCCGCTGAACCTGCCTACCGCTACTCCCCCTTGAATTCCGGCTTGCGCTTCTCGTAGAAGGCCTTCTTCCCTTCCAGATAATCGGCACTGTCATAGGCCTTTCGGCGCAGCCCCTGAATCCTCTCGAAGGTCTCGGGACTCAGGGGATGGGAATTACCCAGCAGGCGCA
>JAJXWO010000031.1 GCA_021781535.1 Deltaproteobacteria bacterium
TTGGCGTAAGACGGGGAGAAATCATACACGGTATTCGCCTTAGCAACCACGACACAGTATTTTGATCGGACAACAGATTATGTTTTGCCTGAGCAATCGTCCGAAGATCGCTATAGTCCATAAAGGCAGACCATAAAAATCAAGGCTTGCATCTTCCCTGTTTTTTCACTTAGTTATCCACACAGTTACGTCTTCATTAAAAACACTGATCCACTTCACATAAAGTGTGGATCGTATACCGGCAAAAATAACTATTGACACGACAAATCAATTACTTACAAGCCGTGCTCATTCGGTATGCAAAGAGATAAAAACCTCAGGATTACGCGACATTTTTCAATGCAGATTTAGTCTATCAACAGGTTTTCCACAGCCTTTGTGGAGAGCACTTTTTACTCCTGAATTTCACTATGACTGTTGCTTGTCACAACTGTTTCAATACAGGCAGTTGCACCACGCCAACCCCAAAAAACAATAAAAAAAAAGCAGTTGCACGCGGAGACGCGGAGAACGCGAAGTATAATCAGGTGATTAACCAAAACGACCAAACACCTGATTGGTGTAGCCATCGTTTTCTATAACCCCTTGAATTTCTCCGCAAACTCCGCGTCTCCGCGTGACTAACTGCCGTATTTGACCGTCAGCTGCCTTCCAGAATCCCCTCCGCCGCCCTGATCCCGCTGGCCCAGGCGCCGGTGATGCCGCGCGAGGTTCCGGCGCCGTCGCCGACCATGTAGATACCGTTGCTCACCCTGAAGTGGCTGTCCAGAAAGGCCGGTTTGTTGGCGTACATCTTGATCTCGGGGTAGTACATGATGGTACTCGGGTGCAGGACGCCGGGGACGATGGTGTCGAGTTTTTTCAAAGCTGCCCAGATATGGCGCATGATCTTGGCCGGCACGGCCAGCCCCAGGTCACCGGCGGTAACAGGGCAGCTGGGCGGAAACGAGTAGAGATCCTCGTTAAACGTTTCGACGGCAGAACGTTTTCCGAGCCTGAAGTCCCCTACCCGCTGCATGAGCGGTTTGCCGCCGCCGATCTCGTTGGCCAGCGTGGCGAGAAACACCCCCATCTGCTGGCCGCTGCGGACCGGCGCCTTCAGGCCGATGGTCTTGAGCAGCGCGAAATTGACCAGGTTGTTCCCGGCCTGCTGTTCGGAAAGAGCATGGCCGTTGACCAGCGAGAAGCCGTCATAGCGCTCCAGCACCACCCGTGCATGGCCCGAATTGGTGCAGAAGGTGCGCACCCCGTCGGGGAACATGAATTTCGGGTCGTAATAGTCATTGACGATAGGGTAGTTTTCCAGCCGGGTCTCGACACGGATCCCCACATCAACCACGTTGTCGATATAGGCGATCCCCAGCCGCTCCATCACCTGCTGGAGAAAACTGAACCCTTTCCGTCCGGGCGCGACGATCACGTTCCCGGCACGTAGCGTTTCTCCGCCGGCAATGACAACACCCGCTCCGGCAGCATCGTTGAAAACGTCGCTCACTTCCCGTTCCAGCATGAACCGCACGCTGCGGCTTGTGAGCTCGTCCCGCAACCGCTGGATCAGCACCCGGCTCCGGTCGGTGCCCACATGCGCCTGCCGGACGTCGAGCAGGGTAACGCCGAGCCGCTCCGCCCGCCGCCGGTATACCTCGATATTCTGCTTCTCCTTGATGGTCGGTTGCAGCGCCTCTTCCACCAGCGGCAGGAGCCGTTCCGCCTCCGCGCTGGTCCAGTTGTCCGTGGCAAAACCGATCGGGTAGGTGTAATTCTGCTTGCAGTCATTGAGCAACCCGCCGGAGCAAATCCGTTCCCGGTCGATCATCAGGATCGAGATGCCGGGAGAGAGCCCGGTCAGATGAAAGGCGGCGCCCAGGCCGGCCGGGCCGGTGCCGATGATGATCACGTCGTATTCTGAAGATGACATACGCTACTCCTTTGCATTGTATGGTCATTTACGAGTATACACCCGTTCCGCTCTCCGGGCGAATTCGCAGGCACAGTTTCAAACCGCTTGCATTCCCGGCCGGTCTCAATAATACTTGGCCTCAATCAGATTGTTGAAAGCGTAAAGGTAACCCAGTGGGAAATTACAGCGTAGTCGTGCTCGACTTTGAAACCACCGGCCTCTCACCGAATTACGGAGACCGGGCCATTGAAATCGGGGCTGTCCTGATAGAAAACAACGTGATCGTGGATCGTTTCCAGAGCTTGATGAATCCGGGAATGCGAATCAGCCGTTTCATCGAGGAGTACACCGGCATCACCAACCAGATGGTCAGCAACGCCCCCTCTATCGCCGAGGTCATGGACAAATTCGCTTCCTTCATGGCACAACATCACCTGGTCGCCCATAATGCCTCGTTCGACAGCCGCTTTCTCGACGCCGAACTGCAGCGAATCAACCAGCAGCGCCGGCAGCAGTTTGCCTGTTCCATGCTCATTTCCCGCCGTGTGTATCCCGATTCCCCCGGTCACAGCCTGGAAACGCTCGTCCGCTACAAGAAGCTGAAAACGGACGGCGTGCACCACCGGGCACTGGCCGATGCCGAGATGACCGGACATCTCTGGACCCGCATGGTGGATGACCTGAAGGCCGACTACCAACTCAGACAGGTGCCGTTTGAGCTCATGCAGCAGCTGTCAAAGGTGTCCAAGGTTGCCGCCCCTTCCCTGCTCCAGCGTATTGCCAGGACACAGGAACAGGCCGGCAGCGCATGAAAACCGATATCATCGAAAAAATAAAAAAGCTGCTGGCCCTGGCCAATTCAAGCAACGAACACGAGGCTGCCCTGGCTGCCGGCCATGCCCAACGATTACTGGCGGAACACAACCTCGCCATGGCCGATATCGAGGCATCCCACAAGCCGAATAAGGCCGACCGGGTTGAAACAGCAGTGGCAAAGACACTGCCGAAATGGCTGCGGCTCCTGAGTGCCGGAGTCAGCACGGCATTCGACTGCCAGGCCATCCACCACCCCGCCACCGGCAGAATGACGTTCATCGGCGTGGGAGCTGACGTCCAGATCGCCGCCTACACCTTCAGCTATCTGGAGAGAACCGTGCGGAAGCTGTGCAGCACCTACATGAAGCAGAATGTCAGCAGTGCCATCCCCAATCGCCACCGCGAACTAATGCGGCAATCCTACTATCTCGGTGCGGTATCCATCATCACCACCCGCCTGAGAGAGCAGAAGGTGCAGACACCGGTAACCACCGGCGCACTGGTACCGGTCAAGGAGGGCTTGATCCGGCAGGCCATGAACGAGATCGGCCCCATCAGGACCATGCACAGCCGCAGGAGCTACATCAACGCCGATGCCTATACAAGCGGTCAGGCAGACGGAGGACGGGTCGGCATCCACCACGGGATCACCGGCAGCACGTCACCACGCCGCCTCGTTCGTTGACCCCTGCAGACAGACAATCCATCAAAAATGAAAACCGGTCTTGAAATAGTAAACAAAATAGGTTATACAGTCCCTCCCACGGAGAGGTGTCCGAGTGGTCGATGGTGCCTGACTCGAAATCAGGTGTACGGCAACGTACCTAGGGTTCGAATCCCTACCTCTCCGCCACAAAAACAATGGGTTACAGCGACAAGCTGTAGCCCTTTTGTTTTTCATGGAAGCCATAGGGTATCTTGCCGGTCGCTGTTCCTTCTTCATCACTGCTGTTTCGATCCATCAGCTTCCAGAAAGTAACCATGCTCGATTTTTCACCCTTACGGACTGACCTGCCTTTCGACTTAGCCTGGTTGAATGTCAGAAAATATGGGCTTGCATACGGCATTGCTGCCAGCAGGAACACATTGATTCCCCGGTACTCCTTCTTGCTGACAAGGTTCTTTGGCATTCCGCTTCCCGCCGACCACGACTTGCGCCAGGGGATTGTTCCCCGCTCCAGCAGTTCGATGATGCGATTGTTGACGATTTCGTAGACATTTGTTCCCATGATGTTTCTCCTTTCCTGTGGAATGTTTGGCTGGCCAGCCAGGAAAGAAAAAAGCCGACCATCGCATTAGCGACAATCGGCTTAGTATTTATTCCGGGAAAAGTGACCCCGGGGTTGCAAATAGTTCGTTGGGAGTCCCGTTTCCTTTATATTACCTCTGTTTCAGTGTTTTTAGCTCAGATATTTTACAATTGTAATCATTATTTTTTATATGCCTGCGGAGCCACATTACGGCACTTTTGATCAATCTGGTGCGCAATCCGCTGAATCATTTCAGGTGTAAGAGGAGTTTCACTATTGATCTTCAACAGGTACTGAGGGTTTTTCCCATTATAGATAAGTAGATCCTTCGCTTTACGGTCTACAAACCATCCAGGCAGAGCTAAAACTGGCTTTACTGACACTTGTTCGCCAACCGAGCTACTGAGCCAACTCGCCAACCATACCGCCTGCCGCTTTGCCTGCTCAAGAGGTTCTCTTTCGCGCCACGTTGGGAATTGTAACATCTGGCCATCATAAACAACCCTGACATCATCTTTGCCTCTGTCCTTATCGGGCTTTGAGCGCCCCTTGGTCTCGATGGCAAAGACGCCGTTCTCACCGATTACTACATGATCAATGTTGAAGTTATCTGCTTGGAAATCGTGATACACCCGATACCCATCAAGCATAAGCTGATTAAGCTCCTGGCCAACCGACCTTTCGCAATCAAGGCCCAATTGTTCTTTATGTCTCTGTATAAAAGCCTTGTTCAATTGAAATCCGTAATATGCAACAAAGCCAAAGGCAAGAATAAGAAATACTACTGGTGACGCCTGAGTTTGAGCAACATAACGTGTTGATAGATACATTGAATAGCAAAGTAAGGGTACGAAGCCAGTAAATGTAACATACTGGTCAATGTCACTACTCAGATTTTCAATCCGCTCACTGATAGATTCACCGGGAGCACGCAGCATCTGAAATGTTAGCGGATTTCTCCTGTTTTTCCTTTGGCGTCGGATCCAGACAACAATACCTACAGGAACACAGATTGATAACAGGAAAAGGGCTAAGGGGATTAACTGTATGAAAAACGTGTTCATGTTTGTTCCAATTGGATTCAAGAGTTAACTGTTTTAGTAGCTCGTTCTATAGTTACTTAAACCTTTATTTAATCGACGCGAAAAGAAATCTGGAATTGAGGGTTTACCACTCCCAGATGCTTCAGTGTGGAAAGAATGTTTTTTACGTGTGATTCAGCATTGTACTTTGTGTCAATGTATTAAGTCCCGATAGTTTGCTAACATGCATCCTATTCTTGAAGCTGATGTTGTGGCTTGGAATTGATGAAATATTTTCCTCGTCTCGCGTGATCGTGCACAGGCAACTTATCTGCTGATATGTACCCTTTCTGAATCAACCACTTCACGAACACCAGGCACAATCGAGTCCAGTCTTCGACAGTTGTGTCAATGCCATCAGCATGAAATTTATATGGCTTGATATTTTTGTTAAATGTCATCTTTCTGAGAGTATCCACAGAACACTTGGTCATTACAAATCCTCCCGTGTTGTTCAATGCTATGAGATCAGATCAAGTGACAAATCAGCATTATTCAGCTGGTCGTCTAGTAGCTAAAAGTTCAGCTAGAGTAACCGCATATGGCCAGGCTGACTTTCGATTCCCCTGGCGGGTATCTAGTTTTGAATAATCCCAGCCAAACCCCTCAAACTCGGTAGCCACTTCAACATCAAATATCAGATAATTGTCGTGTTTTGGTTCACCCGGATACTCTCTTTTCTTAAGTGCATCTTTAGATATAACCCGCGGCCCCTTAGACGATATGCGGAATAGACCTAGAATGGCTTTGGCTCCCTCTCCATGAAGCAGCAAATAGCGTGCTCCAGCAATTTCGGGATTCAACCTTAAAGAGCCAGCCGTAGTATCCATCCTACAGTTATAAAGTTTTTCTTTAACAATCCACTTTCGATGATCATCACTCCTACACCAACCAACTAACACGATTGTCTCAGCCGGCGGGGTATGACGAAGTTTTGAATCTAATTCACATTCAGGGATCAGTTGAACTATTGGATGCCCTGCAGGCTCTTTGTTGGCGTGGTAAACGTGATAAGACTGTCGCTCCCTTGAGGTTGCACGGTCACAAACATGCTCAACCACGTCGCAGATAAATTTTGATAGTACTGCGTCTCCAGTCCCAGGTTTAAGAACAAAGGCTCCAAGGCCCGGCAGTAACTCGCTAAACCCGCTGTACTTAGCCGGCTTGTCATTACCAGGATACAGAATGTATGCTCCCTGGGTTCGGCGAATGGCATCTCGATATGCATGCATCTTTAGAAGATCGGCTCTCTTCCACGTACCACGCCCTTCTTGTCTTTCTTCTGCATCAGCATCATCACCGCCAAACAATTCAGCTAGTTTTTCGACACGGTACTTAGCGTCAAAATGGACATGAACCATAAGCTCCTGTAATTCAGCATCCTCTGGGGAAAATTCAGATGGCCAGAGACTGAGTGTATAGTCAGGGCGCATATTCTTTGTCCAGGACCCAGTAACATCGCGCTTTTTACTCTCCGAGAATGTCCGGTTATAGCTAAATTCAATACAGAGTTTACGACCCGCTGACTCAAAAGTGCCTCTAATGGAGAGGTGCCTGCCAGACTTGAGCTTTAATCCAAAACCATCACTGGTTTCTTCGATCAGTGAATCAACGGCAGGTTTGTCCAGCTCGAAAATTACCGCTACAATATCCAACAGCTTGAAGAAAACCCAATATTCATAGAGTGTTGCAATGTCACGTTGGCCGGCACCATACACGTCATCACCGCCATGCCATACCAGGCGGGCAGCCATGTCAAACTTAAGCCATGCCTGCAAAACCTCGCGATACCCCTCTTTCCTTTGCAGAACGGGGCTTCCCAGCGGCAACATGTCTGGAGGGGAAACACCTCTGAATATTTCGGCAGAAAGAGTTAATTCCAATTCACTCTCAAGTGATTTGATCTCTGCTCGAAGACGAGCATCAGCTCCGTTGCCAAGCACTTCCAGCTTATGTCGCATTTTATTCAGAAAGCTGGTGAAAGACTGTAGAGCAAACATCACGAACCGGTTCTCCGGAGTATCGTCTGTTTGGACATTTCGATATATGGTAATTTGTTCTGGCAGAGACGGGACCGATTGCTTTAATGGATGGAGATTAGGGAGAGGTACGCGCCGCGAACCTTTGGCCAGTTGTTTGAGACTATGGGCATCGGGCCGGAATCCTCGCCGAATATCGTGAATAGTCTCTTCAGGCTCCCAACGCCGATGTGGTTGGATTGTAATGCGATGGAGAGCATCTCGAAATGGGCGAGATCCAATAAGGGTACGAAGAAAGGCAAACCGCTGGTGAATTGTATCCGCAGACTTGCCGGGATCAGGGACAAATCGTAATGCTGTCGGTGAACGTAGATCCAGTAGTAGTGATACACATCGGTCAGTGATGTCTGACATCATCTGGCGATAATGGTCACGGTAATCAACCTTCAGTGACCGTACTTCTAGTGCCGCTTTGCCGACAACTTTGCCCTCACCGTTTTGCACGACAAGAGCCAATCGACCCGTATTAAGCCCAGGCTCAATTGTGCCACAATGAGATTGTTTTGGATTTATATTTGGCCGAACGACACCATTTCCGGTTTCTGCATGAAGGGATAGTCCTATAACACTCAGTTCGTATTCATAGCGGCCATTTTCTTGAAGCTGTAGTGGCTCTTCACCGTATTCGGTTGCCTCAGCTGCAGGAATCCGCCACAACGGTCCTGATGGAAAGATTGTCATTCTAGTCGCAACAAAACCATCCAGCGCAAATTCAAATATTTCTTCCGAAGGAACCGAAGTCATTTACGCCTCGGCAAAACTGGTGAAACCATCCTGGGTTAACCGCTCAAGCATCCTCTCAACTTTTATGAGGCTTAACGGTAAAGCGTGCGTTTCGCAGAAGGCCTTCAGTTTTGTTAGTGTTGGCCGAAGCTTGCGATCCGAACCGTGTAGCTTTGGCATCAGTTTCTGTATGATCTGAGCGTCCAAAGCATCTTTGAACTGCCAACCAGCACCAGTTAGCATTGCATGATGGAAGAAGAAACAGGAAACCTCCAACGCCGTACGAAAACCAAATTCTGCGCCAATAGGCGCTAATTCTGCAAATAACTCAGTCAATCGCTGTTTAAGCTCGACAGAAACTTCAGTGCCATTAGCAACTTTCGATGGTAGCTCTGCCATTGAGAACTTCGCTTGTGACGAACGGACAAAAGCATCTCCAAACTCTGAACCGCCGCCTGCTAAAGCATCCATATTAACGTGGCTAGGTGCATCGAGGAATCCGGCAATATCACCAACGGTGGCACGAAACTCAATGACGTTCGCACGATCAAGTACTTTGGGTGAAAACATATAGGTTGTTTCGTCGATATTTACCGTACCGATTACAAACAAGTTCTCTGGAAGACATATTTTTGCAGGTACTGGTAATGGATCTCCAACAAAAGCCTCTAAATCATGATCTGCAGAATGTAGCGCAATGTCTTGGCCTGACTCAATGGCAGAAAGTATGTCGGCAAAATACCTCTCAACATGTGAAAGGTTCATTTCGTCCAGGATCAGAAAATATGGACGCTCAGGATCTATTTTTGCTCGAAGAATAAGATCGAGGGCACCACTCGCAGGCTTTCTGTAAAAATCAGGTTGTAGCGCATCCTGAAAACCAAGGACATTATCGTTTGAAGTCCAGTCAGCGCCAACAGCAACTAAACGGAACTGGTCTGAAGTCTGGCTCATCCACGAGGCAAAAACATGGGCTAACTTGGTCTTCCCTGATCCTGATAGCCCGGTAAGGATGACAAAGCGCTTGGTGAGCAACGACGATATATAGCGAATGACTGTTGTTTCCTGAAGCCTAAGGTTGGCACTTTTAAAATCATTCGTTGCTTTGACAGAAATCTCCGTTAGCTGAATCGGAGTCTTTTGCTTAGCGGGAATTGCAGGTGTACCTTGGTGCAATTTTAAATAGTCGGAAATCACTTTAATAAATGAATCAGTAATTTCTTCAAGATTATCTATCTGGCAGCTTGCGAACGACTTGTACGTATATGATTCACTATATTTCTTGTCTGGGAAATTAGGCAGACCAAACACTGAAGTAATCGACCATTTTCTTGGCCAATTACCAGTTGCTTTTTGTGCAGTGGCGCTGACGCCATAGTTAACGCTAATTTCACCGTTCTCTTTACGAAACAAAAGAACCGGATAAACGCCTTCGACACTAGCAGATTGACCAGGCAAGAGGCAGGCAAGCCAAGGGATCTTTGTAGGGGTTCCCATGCCAAAACTGGTCTTGAATAAAATTCCTAGTTTCTTAGAAATATCTGATAGGTCTGCTGGGATTTGGACTTGGGTTAGTTCTTGGCTATCTGAACGTGCTCGGTCTATGAATTGTTTTAAATACCCTGGGAAAATTTGCTTTAGTAATTTTAGTAATTCATCTGTATTTGAATTAACCACCCCGGAGCCTCCATTTAACTCTATACCAATTTGTTTAATTAGCTTTTCAACATATTCAGGGTAAGGCGTAATATCAGTGATTGTTTTAATATTAATATTTTGATCTGATTCTAACCACTCACCTGTTTTTTTCCAAGTAACTGGTAGCACATTCCGATAAGTGGATCGAGTAGCATCATGCTTGTATTTTCCTGAAACAATTCCATATCCCAAATAAACTTTAATACCTCGTTTTGCGATAATTACATCACCTTCTTTAATTTCATTCGCAAACTGCCAACCTGCTAATGTGTCATTATATGGATTTGTCCTTTTCGGATCCTCTTTTATAATTGCCTGTTTTAATTCATCTTTAGTTTTGTATATCGACAATGAAGCCAACTCGTCTAGACCAAAAACTAGTGTATTATCCCTTTTACACTCGTCCCAAAATCGTGCACCTTCACCTAGACCACAAACCCAGTATCGAACACCCTTGTTTTTTAAATGGAAATTTCCTGAAGATGTCAGGCTTTCACCCAAGTTAAACTGAATAGATAATTTCTCTCGGGCTTTGTCTGAGAAACATGAATTAAGAAGTGCCCCACGTAATGCTGTCCTGCCTTCTTCCAGGCACATTTGTTGGAAAAGCGTTTCATCAAGTTGTGCGCCTGATGCTGCTTTTCGGAGTTGAGATACAGAACTTATGTCTTTGGGATTAAGCTCTTGTCCATCAATCGGTTTGAGCTTCCAAAATGGTTCACTATTTAAATTTGCAAAAGGGAAAGCAACGCTGCTCGTCTGCCCTGTAGGTACCAAGCTCTTCCAATAAACGGAAAAAAACTCATCTAAGCTATCCAAATCATCGTCAACTTTTATAAAGCTAGATGATATAACTCCTTGTTCAACGAGATCCATCAAAGCCAGCAGTAATAGTGGCTTATGGGGAGCACCTCCTTTAGATATTTCTGGAATAGTGTCCCATGGCGCTCGCCGAAGGTTTGAAAAGTAGCTAGTGTATTGTTCTAAGTCACTCATGGGTTTCTCCAATAAGGTGCTTTATCAGGCATGATCCAACGGACTCCGCCGCGTGGGTCTTCTATGTCTCCGTTGTAGCGAGGTATCAAGTGCAGGTGTAGGTGCATTATAGTCTGGCCCGCGGCAGTGCCGTCATTGATGCCAATGTTAAAGCCATCGGGGCTTAGCTCTTCAATCAGGACCTTCCTCACTTCAGTCAACAAATTGAACATTGCCGCCTGATCGTCACTGTTTGCCTCGAAAAACGAGGCATAATGACGTTTCGGAATAATCAGGGTATGACCCAGAGTTACAGGATACGCATCATTGATGGCCATAGAGTGGTCATTTGCAAGGATGATTCTGGAAGGATCAAGTGAGCAAAAAGGGCAGGTCATATAACAATCTCATTTGAATCTTTTTTAGTTGGTTAGACTTAACTATTAGTTGCAAATTTGTACCTCACCGCTCGACCTTGTCCAACACGCTCCAAAATCCCCATCACATGCAACTGATCCAACTCCCGATACGCCGTCACTCGACTACAATGCGTCATGGAAGCAAACTTCTGCGTGGTCAATCCACCCTCAAATCCATCCGGACCAGCGTCCAACAGTCGGTTGATAACCTTCTTCTGCCGATCCGTCAGCTTATCCTGGGCATGTGTTCGCCAGAACTCTGCCTTGGAGAAAACGCCATTGAGCATGTCGTCGGAATGTTTTATTGCTCTTGCATAACATCCCAGAAACCAGACCAACCACCCGGTAACGTCACAAGATCCTTTTTGTGTGTTCTCCAGTATATTGTAATAGTCTTCCCGCTCGCTCATGATCTCGGCGGACAGGGTGTAATACCTCACCCTCTGCTTATCATCCTGTGCCAGTGCCATATCAGTCAGCGCCCGTGCAATGCGGCCATTGCCATCATCGAATGGATGAATCGTCACAAACCACAAATGAGCTATTGCGGCACGGATGATGCCTTCAACATTCCCCTGGCTATCGTCCCACCAAGTCAGAAACTTCTGTATCTCCTGGTCAAGCCGGTCTGATGGCGGTGCCTCGTAATGAACCTTCTCCCTGCCTATCGGTCCCGACAATACTCTCATCGGTTCTTCACTGTCCCGCCAGCCTCCGACTTTGATCTTATGCATTCCGGAATAGCCGGTAGGAAAAAGGGCAGCCTGCCAGCCCCAAAGACGTTCGGAAGATAAAGACGTGTCGTAATTCTGGGTTGCATCAATAAGAACCGAAACGAGATCATCAACCCTTCGGTCAAACGGCAATCCGGCAGAGGGAAGCCCCAGCTTCCGTGCTACAGAAGATCGGACTGATTGAACATCCAGATGCTCTCCCTCAATCGCAGAGGTCTTGATGGCTTCTTCCACAAGAATCTCCGCCTGGGCCTGATGCTCCAGGTTGAAACCAAGGTTGGCCACCTTGCTGAGCAGTTTTCCCTGCAATAGGCGACACTCTCCCAACGGCGTGATGAGTGCGTCTGTATCCCACGTCAGGGCTGGCCATGCGTTATGTTGCCAGATATATTTGATCATAATTGTGTCCACTAATCGCTTCAGAATGATATGCATTTACGCTTAACACAGCAACCCGTTAAAGGCAATTCATATCATGTTTCCGGTAACGATGGCTGCAACTGCCTGATTCCACACAGCATGCCTGTTACCTCTCGCCGGGTTTCCCCAGTATGAGCAAGTGCAACATGGGTAAGCCGAGCTTCCTCTGAAGCGATTAACTCAATGAATCGGTCTCTACTATTCTTCATCAACGTTTTATCCGTGTGGTCCAATGATTCGCGGTCCACTGGCCATCTTCTGCAGAATATCATGGTTTTCGGCGCACAAGTTCCGGAATGGCTCTGATATGCGCACATCTTTTCCAGCCTCCAACCAAAACCTTTTGGCATTTTCATACACGTCACCCAATTCAAAAGCTACCGGGGGGTGATACGTCCCCGCTGAGAGCTCTTCGCCGTCTCTTGGCCGGTAGTACATCGGCAGCATGTCATAGACCGGAGAAAGTTCGAATCTGGTTCGTTCCTGGTTTGCCGGAATAAACGAGATATTGCCATGGTGCCGGTCAGTATTTGCAATCAAGCTGCCGAACAAATCCAGTTTGGCGAGATTTGTTGCCTCGTCTGGTGACACTGTTTTTGTGGAAAGCAGTTTCTTCGATGCTGCCGTCCAATTACTTCCCATTCCGATAAACTCAGCGTCTACAACAGTCAAAGAGTTATCAGGGGTTCGTCCAAACATACCAACGCGGTCAAAGCGCTCCACTTCCAGGAAGGTCCTGTTGCCAACGGGATGGATTGAAGACGACACTGCTGAAATCCCCATATCTCCAACTATGTTGAGCGCAATATGTTCGCACACCAGCAAATCTGACCACCGTTGTCCGGAGGGTGTGGACAGCAGTGGTGAAAACTTTACCAATACCCTTTTGGGGAGACCTTCCCGCTCCGTCAACACGGTAAACTTCGGCTGTTCACCACCAGCAGATGAGCCTGCAGGATCGCCTGCTATCGCTTCTTCTGCAAGTCTGGGGTAATCAGCTGCAGTATAAAACACAGGCTGAAGCCGTGAAGCAGCCATATACCTCGAAAGTGATTCTTCACCAATGATTACATCTCCGACGGTATCCTCACCTCGTCTGGTCAAAGCGACGAGAACGTCATCCTCTTTCCAACTGGTAAGGCGTTCGGAAAGCCCAAGCTCTGGTCCGAACCGCTGGGCAAAGGCGCGGCCGACAAAACCGTCCGGTTTCAGGTCATAGATGAACCAGGGGATTGAAGAGTAATAACGTGAAGGCCAAATCTCTCCTGCCCACCAATAGCCACCATACAATGACCATAGCGTACCGGCAAAATGTACGTTGCCATTTTCATCTATGCGATACACAGGCAATTGATGGCCGATGCCAGGGAGATCGCGGGGACGAGCATAGGTGCTTGCCCTGGCTTGACCAAAAGAGACGATTTTAGCCCCGACAAGTTTTGTCAATCGTGAAAGAGTCGCCGGGCTTATATCACCAAGAAGCTGCCTCAGGTTTCTTGCTGGTAATGGCCTGTCATAAAGGACAGTGAGAAGTTTGTTTGCCATGTGGGAGTTAACAGTCATTATAGCCACACTTTGTGAAACGATATTGAAACGATTTAAGATAAATGTTATCTATAATAATAAATATGTTACGTAATATCAAGCGGTGATTTGCTGGATAATACTTTATAGTGTAAACCGGCGTACAAAATTGATGATCATCTAAAAGGCACCCCCCAAAGCACCAATGGAGGATAAACTTCCTGGTATGCTTTAAAGAGTCCAATCAATCACGATAGTATCGCAAGCGGATGGCTTCAAGATATTCACGACGGGAACAAAGCACCATGGACAGGCCTCCTTTCGGTTACCTGTAATATGATGCAACGTATCTCTTTTACTACCAGCTACGGTTACATTTAATTTGAGTCAATTCGCTATTACTCCTCCTTTGATTGTAACCTGTTTTTTTGCAGGTATACTCACTGGTAGCTTGTATCGATGTGTCGAGCCTGAAAACGTTTCGGTTCTGTTTACTAAAATGAGAAAATGGAGACTGTCATGGCAAATACGATAAGTCGCGAGATTCAGTTAGCCTCCCGCCCTCACGGAATTCCCACAGCAGCAAATTTTACCATGGTGCAAACCACGCTGCCACCACTGCAAGATCAGGAGGTGCTGGTTCGTAACCTCTTTATGTCGGTGGATCCCTACATGCGTGGTCGCATGAATGAAGGGAAATCATACGTTCCACAGTTCGAGATAGCTAAACCACTGGAAGGAGGAGCAGTCGGTGAGGTCATCGAGTCGCACGCCACTGGATTCAAGCCGGGCGATGTCGTTACTTCCAGCTATGGATGGCGGGAATACTTCATCGCTGCACCGAACGAATTGCAGTCGGTCAGCCGCGAGATTCAGCCGCTCTCGGTGTATCTTGGCGCCCTCGGCATGACGGGACTGACCGCGTGGGCCGGTTTGCATCAGGGTGAGGTGAAAGCGGGGGAAACTATTTATATCTCGGGAGCTGCCGGTGCGGTGGGAAGTGTCGCCGGGCAACTCGCCAAATTACTCGGCTGCCGGGTAATCGGGTCTGCCGGTTCAGCGGAAAAGGTGAAGTTTCTGCGGACAGAATGCGGATTTGACAGCGCTTTTAACTATAAGGATGGTTCAGTTCTCGACCAGCTGAAATTGAATGCGCCGGACGGGATCGATGTCTATTTCGATAATGTCGGAGGCGAATCACTTGAAGCAGCACTGGCAGTTTTGCGACTGCATGGTCGGATCATCGCCTGTGGCGGTATCTCCGGGTATAACGCGGAACGCCCAATGCCCGGGCCGGCCAATCTCTTTAACATAACGACCAAACGGCTGACAATGAAAGGCCTGATGGTTTTTGACTGGATGGATCGACAAGCGGAGTTCAGGAAAGAAGTGGGAGACTATTTTCTAGCCGGCAAACTGAAGCACAAAGAGACCGTGGTGGAAGGACTTGATCAGGCGGTTGCCGCATTCATCGGCCTTTTCCATGGGCAGAATGTGGGCAAGATGGTCGTGAAATTGACGTAAAACGGGTAGTACAAGTATTGATATTAACTAACACAACAAAAGGAGAAACAACCATGGCAAAAGAGGCATTTGTTGATCAGGATATGTGTATCGGTTGTGGAGTTTGTGTCGACAATCTTCCCGACGTATTCCATTTGAACGCGTATGGCAAAGCAGAATGTTTTGATCCAAATGGGGCAACCGAAGAGGAGATTCAACTTCAGGCCATTGATGTCTGTCCGGTAACCTGCATCAGTTGGAGAGAAACTTGCAACTGATATATAAGATTGTTTAAAGCCATTGCGAACATACAGAGGTGGGAACATGGAAGATAGCAAGCAGAACATCAATCACCAGGATACTCGTTTGTCGGAGAGTAACTGCAGAATAAACGAGGTATTGTCGGAGCAAATAGCAATAATTCAAGAGTTGGCACCTCAGTTGGATACGACTGATTTGAATCAACTGGAAGCAAACCTTGCCGAGGTCGCAGCGGCGATGAACAAGCTCAAGGAATTAATGGCGTATCTCCCCAAGTGAATAGAGTGGGTGATAAATTGTTTGAAATCACCGGGATCTAACTGAGCTTCACCGGAACGCTGACATTCAGTGGGCACCGGGGGAGTCAGCCCTTGACACGAGACATGAGTGGAAAACAGATATAACTACGAAGTTCCAACCAAACGGGAGGACAGGTGACTCCGGTCTCCGCTGTTATGTTGGATAAATGCTGAACTTCAGAAACCCGAAAAGCCACTTACACAAAATACTTTACAAGCCCACAAGGACATGTATGTCGAGCAAAAACTTAATTCTGAAAGACTTTGAAGTCCAGTGCCTTGGCAAAAACCTGCATCCATCACCTATGCCGAGCCAGTGTTTCTGTGATGGCTATGAGCGCCTTCTCTATCATTCCAGTTTTGAAGAGATACAACAGCGCATCTCCAGTAATCTGGCGCCATTATCATTTGAGGTCGCAGGTCCGCGCCAGAAGATTTTCTTTGATCCATCCTCGATCGCTTGCGGTATTGTCACCTGCGGTGGTCTCTGTCCAGGAACGAATGACGTTATCCGCGCCATAGTGATGAGCCTGCATCACCATTACGGGATTCAGAATATTTATGGTTTCCGCTATGGCTATGAAGGTCTCGTATCCAGTTACGGCCATCAACCTCTCAAGCTGACCACGGAGCTTGTCAGCCGCATAGGAGAGTCTGGTGGCACGATTCTCGGTTCATCACGAGGACATCAAGATCCAGTAGAAATGGTATCAACACTCTCAGAACTCGGAGTTGGCATTCTGTTTACTATTGGTGGTGACGGGACACTTAAAGGAGCAGCTAAAATATCAGACGAAATAGCTCGGCAAGGAAAATCAATCAGCATCATCGGGATTCCGAAAACTATCGACAATGACATTTCCTACCTACAAACTACCTTCGGCTTTGAAACGGCAGTTTCAGAAGCCCGAAGATCAACGTATGCTGCCCATACCGAAGCGCTCGGAGCTCGCAACGGCATCGGCCTTGTAAAGTTGATGGGTCGGGATTCCGGTTTCATTGCCGCTTATACAGCGTTGGCTGATTGCCAGGTCAATTATTGTTTAATTCCGGAAGCGCCATTCACACTATCTGGATTACTCGCTGATCTTGAGATAAGAATCCGACAACGCGGCCATGCGGTAATTGTGGTTGCTGAAGGCGCTGGGCAAGAACTGATGACGGCATCAGGTCAAGTTGATGCTTCCGGGAATACAAAGCTTACCGATATCGGCATGTTCCTTAAAGAGAAAATCAATGAGCATTTTGCAGAGAACGGTCTCGAAATGACGCTGAAATACATAGACCCGAGCTATACCATCCGAAGCCAGCCAGCGAATCCGCATGATGCAACATTCTGTTTATCACTTGGGCACAATGCTGCTCATGCCGGGATAGCTGGACGAACTAACATGGTTGTAGGATTTTGGAATCATCAATTTGTTCATGTACCGATTTCGCTCGCAACCAGCACACGGAAGAAGATTGATCCATGTGGGCGGTTATGGAACAGCGTCATTTCATCAACAGGACAGCCAGCGAAGCTATAATTACCGGCAAAACAGGACTCAAAGGGGTTTACCGTCATGTTCCATTTCCCTTGGCCCGTCCGCTAATGGATCAGTTTTTGTCTTACCTGTATGAAAGCGAGCGCTCGACCAGGGATATCCAGCAATGAACTGCACAGTGAATTGATTGTGAATCATATTTTTTTGAATACACTTACTCGACTCGATATCGAACGACAGATGCTCAATAATCAACTTTATGACCCACGTGAGCAACTGTCAGCCATTGATGCAGCCATGTCCCTTGAAGAATAGTTTGAATTACGTTCTAAGTTCGTTTATAAGTGGCTTAGTGGGTTACTGCAGAAATGCTGTAGCCCTTTTGTTTGAAACGTAAAAGTGTGACGTTATACGTACTGCTGAACCAATAAACCGAGGGTATCACCCTCAAAAAGGAGAAGACATGACAAAAGCAGAGTTTATCGCAGCAGTGGCAGAGGAACTGGACGTACCAAAAAACGTAGCAGCAGAGACAGTGGACGCGTTTATCACGGTCACCACAAAGTTATTGAAGGCTGGTGACAAAATCACATTCCCCGGATTCGGCACATTCAGCGTAGCAGAACGAGCCGCCCGTAAAGGCCGTAATCCCCAGACTGGTGCCGAGATTCAGATTGCCGCATCCAAAAGCGGTAAGTTTGCAGCCGGAAAAGAGTTGAAGGGCCTGTAACAGGGGACCAAAGCGCAGAGAGCCTCCTCAACTGAGTCTGGCCTCGCACATTACTGTAATCTTGATATAAAACGGCCGACCTCGAATTGGTCGGCCGTTTTGCTGGCTTGTCTGTTACACAGTTTCATCTCAGTTTTTCCCGATTGGCCGGAAACAAAAGCTTGCATTCATATCGTCTCTGTCAAAAGTACAGGTCTGATATTATCGTTATTCTCTCAGCTCTGCGAGAAATTCAGACATGATCTTCACATCCTCCATCTCCCTGAATTCCCTGTAGCCATCAATACCGTCGGAGTCAAGCCCGCGATAGTAACGGGGCCTGGAGGTTTTTAATCCTGACAGGGCTTTGCCGGTGGCATAATCCGACTCACTAAGTTTATCCGCCCTGAACTTCAGGTCGAGTACCAGACTGAAACCCAGCTGAAACAATCTTTTCAGGTATTCGCCGGTAATAATTTCTACTCCCTTTGTTTCATCTCCTCCGCTCAGGTATTCCAGGGCAATGTTCAAATAGCCATAAACCCGCTCCACAACTGACCTCATCTGTTCCATGTCGACAAGGTGCGCTTCATCTGCCACCAGCACGGTATTAATCAGATAGTTCAGCTCCGTGCGAAACAGTTCCGAATCTACCCGGAGAATAACCCTTTCCAGAAACGTCTTACCAGTCAAAAACGTCTCGGGGAGAGTAGTTGCTTCAACCGTCTGCAAGAGCTCTTTGTTGCGACCGGGAATAAACGAGGCCGGATTGATACGGGAATAGATCTCAAGTGCCTCGTCATAAGGTGAAAACCCGAGATCGGCAAGGCGTCCCGATTTCAGGTGATAACATTCCTCCTCTGATTCAATATCTACTTCGCCGCTCACACTTTCCATGAGCGAGGCATACAGAGGGTTATCCAGGCGGCAGACCAGCTCCAGAAAGGTGCCTATTATCGTGGCATGTGTGGGGTTCTTGAATTTTATCAGGAACACATCGTCAAAGGTGTGATCCCAATCGGTCTGACGTTCTTCATCGGTATTGATATCGCCAATGCCCCCCGCAACAATCAGTTCCCTTCCCAGAAAAAGGGAGAGCAGGTTGAAATCGAGATGTGGGAGTAATTCGAGGAAATGTTCCTCACTCCCTTGCAGAATATACCCAAGATATTCTACCGCCTTATCTTCCGAAAACGACCAGCGACTCCAGAGTTCCATATCCAGGATGAAAACGCACTGCTCAGGACTTGCCAGCCCCAGCAATTCCATGGCGTCAGGGCCGCCATTTTCTTTAAAAAGCCAGTAAAATTCATGAGGCTGCATGGCTCGGACAAGTTTCTTGCCGTCCGGATCTCCCAGGATCAGGGCCGTCTTCTCCTTGGGCAGCACCCCGTCAAGACAGATATGCTTGCCGTCAAAAGGAAGCTTATTGAACTCACCCTCTCCAATAATTCCACTGGTTGCAACTGACAATCCGGTACATTTTTCAGTCATGCGATTTCCCACTACGTATTCTCCTTGTCAAACATAATCCGGTGATTACTTGGTATAATAGCACCTTTTTCAAATAAGCCGTCAGAATAGGTACAAAAGCACCGTAACAGTTTTGGGACTATGTTTTTGCGTATCTTGATGAAATCTCGTAACGGATTGCACGGTCCACACCGTGAAATATAAAAACACCTCCTCATTGATGACGAAGGGCTCTTTTTTTATACGGTTGCGTCATTATCATTGTTCTGGCAGAATGCGGAAAACCTTTTTGTACCAAGGAGTAGCGCTTAGTTATGGCACGGAAAATACTGATAGTTGATGATGACGTTGATGTTGTCAAAGTACTTATCGATCGGCTCACAACACATGGATTCGATACGGATTCTGCCCGCGACGGAGAGTCGGGGTATCTAAAGGCCTGTAAATACAAGCCTGATGTAATCCTTATGGATGTAAAAATGCCTGGTTGGAGCGGACTTGAAGCTACCAACAGACTACAGAACGATCCCGTCACTGCCGATATACCTATTATTTTCCTGACGGGCTTGGGGGATGAAAGTATATCCAGAAGATATCTGGAACAGAGAAGAAGCTTTGTCCTTCTGAAGCCGTTTAAAGTTGACCAGTTGCTTGCCATTCTATCAGACAATCTTGGGATGTAAGACCTAACACACCCAAAAAGCAGAGAAGAGCCTTTCATCGGATGATAAACGGCTCTTTTCCATTACAGACGCCATAAAGTCAGCCATTTTATATGACCCTGGCCAGCAGACGTTTGCCTGTGACCCGGCTATACAGGAAAGTTGCTTCGCCGGAGCGCCACCGATTTCCGTAATACCATTCGCCTCAGATTTGTCAGACAAGCTCCATTCAGGGTTCCGGTTTAATCTGCTTTTCACTCTCTACTTTTGAATCTGTTTTTTTAGTACCTCGGTCCCCGAGGTCACAAGTATCGGACATTCAGGTACGCACCCCAAGTGCGGGAAAAATGTATTTTTGCAACACAAACCAGACGACAACTATTGCGAACATTATCAGTATATCTTTCATTGATTCACCTCTTTGATGTGGTATGGCAACATTTATACCGTATTATATGGATATGACAATGTCAATAGCGCGCCCTCCCCTGCCACAATTGTCACCGCGGATTTAAGCGTTTCGACTGAAAATTGTTTCGGATGACTATGGAAGTTCAGCCTGACGAGAACGAAGAACCATATAACGGCTTCCGCGGCGATTATCTAACACACAGAAACTGTCAGCGGCGGGTACATCAAGACAAACATGTTGCGCTGCAAACAGGAACAAAAGATAGCATCGGCATGCATTGTTTGTGGGGACAACAGTCCGGCAGAAAATAAGCTGAACGTTTCCGCTAAACTCTCCGTCCGATCTATTACTTCAAACTCATTGACAGTCCCGGAGAGAAAAGTTAATATATTCAATAAACTGAATATATACTATTGAGAGGTAAAATTAAATGCCAATCTACGAATATCAATGCACAAAATGTGGCAGCAACTTTGAAAAGCTCCAGAAATCCGGTGTTGTCAGCAAGCTGGAGTGCCCGACATGCGGTTCTGTGGAAGTAGAAAAGAAGTTTTCTACCTTCTCATCGGCAGGAAGTTCATCATCGACAGCCGGATGCTTCAGTGGTGGTTGAAGAGCATAGCGACGCCAGTTCGGCGTTATACAAAAAGCAGATGAATACGAAACAGTTTTACTTCAATTATTGTTTGATTACGAAAACCTATATCAATGTACCAATAATCGTTTTGGGATTACATGTCGAATCAGGCGTGGGTTCATCCAGAGAGTGGTTCAGCCACAACTGTTCACAAATGACTGTTTTTTGTCATTATTACCTTTGAGTTATCCACTTTTGTAAACGGCACATAGAGGCATCCATATATTACGTATTAAAACTTTATTTGTAATGAGCCAAAATAACTATTGACACGTAATTTCAAACAGTTACGCTCTGTGATCATTATTGATGCAAAGAGGTAAAAGCCCTGAATATTACGTTACAAATTTGCTACATAATTTTCCAATCCACAGGTTTATTCACAGTTTTTGTTGATAGCCATTAAGGACAAAAAAACACCTCCTTCCATTACTCCGCAGTTGATCACGTAGTCGTGGATTATTCATCATTGCGCAATCTTTACCGTGTAACAATAAATGAGCACGATCACAACTGACAGACACGCCGGGCATCCAATGCGGACTCTTCAAGACCTCTTCAATAGAGTTGAAGAGGTCTTGGGGAAGCATCGGCTTTCTGATGAAATATGGATGAACGAAGTCATCAAATGTTTCCCTGGAATAGCAGGAAATATTTTCTGTAGCTCCAACGTTAGACCAACATGATTGAGGGAATAGATGTGAGAGGCGGGGAGTTGTAAGGTCAAAGAGGCCAATAACCTCACTGGCGTCCGGCTAAATGCCCCCTATTTCATCCGGCGAATCCGCACTTCAATATCGGGATGCCCCTTGAGCAATGTGACAAGCCTGGCAGGGTCCGTCTCTCCGTAATGGTACGGATAAAGCACTTTGGGCCGAAAGGAGCTGGCTGCATCAGCAACCATTTCCGGCGTCATCGTATAAGGAAGATTCATCGGCAGAAAAGCAATATCAATCCGCTTCAGCCTGCCCATCTCCGGAATGTTCTCAGTGTCTCCGGCAATAAAGAGCCGCGTATTGGCGAATGTCAGCACATACCCGTTGCCGCTCCCCTTGGGGTGATAGGGCTGACCATTGTCGCGCTTGTGCATAATGTTGTATGCCGGTACAGCCTCAACGGTGATCCCTCCAACATCCCTGGCATCCCCATTCCTCATGATGATGCCGCCCGGCACGGTCTCTGCGCATTTTTCAGTCAACACCACCATCGTTTTCGCGGTAATCACATGCTTCAAAGCTACCAAATCAAGATGGTCCTGATGTTCGTGGGTGATAAAAACCAGGTCGGCTTTAGGCAACGCTTCATAATCAGCCAGTTTGCTGAAAGGATCGACATGAATAATTTTGCCGCCGTACTTCACCATCAGCGAGCCATGGCCGATAAAAGTTATTTCCAGGTTCCCCGCCGGTGTCTTTATTACATCCTTTTCAAATGGCTCCGCACACTCAGCCGGGCCGGCACCGCATATGCCCATGATCATGATTATCAATGCTGCTTTCATCATAACGCCTCCTGTGCGGCTGACCTTAAATTATTGAATCCGATCCCGCCTGAATTTCTTCTCTAACGAGAGTCAGCAGTTCGGCACATATTACAATCAATTCCTGGCGAAGCCCATCAGCCTCTGATGAAAGCGCAGTATTCACCGACTCCGCAAATAATTTAAATTTGGCAACCACATCTTCAAACTGCTCAATGCTGCACTCCATGACGATTTCCTTTCCATGCGCGACAAGTAATTTCCATCCTTGCTGCAAATATACTGTTGCCCTCCATTAACGGTCAATAAATTGTTTGTTCATTAGAAATTTGTTCTGTATATGGTTTGTAATACTTGCCTACAGGGATGCGTATGAGAAAAATGTATGTCTATAGCCTCGATGCAAAATCGGGGTTTACTCTATCCCATGTTTCGCTCGAGTATGCGAATGAGGGCGATTGTTTCGGTTGTGAAAAATACAATCTGAAAATTGTTTCAGGCGACAAACATGCGTTCGTGGAAATTTGCCCTGAAGAACTTGCAGAACTATATAACGGCTTCCTCGGTGATTATTTAAAGCACCGAATCCGGTGCACAATGTCTGAGATGCCGTAAAAACGGTTGGCTATTTTGATCCATCTCCACCAACGTCGCCGCTTTCGCAATTCATGGCGACAACACTCTTTACTATACAAACCTTAATTCACAAATCGCCGCTTCCTCTTTATTCATTCGCAGATCCACTGCTTTGCTTCTGCCAGTTCGCTGGTGCGGAAGACCCTGACATATCCAGGAATGACAAACCTGAAAGCATTCATCGTCGTATGGATCCACCTTACATCACTTACCACAGCAATCCGCTCCCAGGAGTTCAGATGTTGCAAGCCAACCTTGGCATCGTCCCACATGGCTTTTACATCGAACCCGGTAAATTCATTGCCAAGAAAATAAAGAAAACGGATAACCTTCTGTCTCGCGAGCATATCTTCCACAGCGGGTATGAGAACTGTCTCGTAGTCGGCTCCGGTCACCTCGCCTTTTGCTTCAAAACCTAATACATTATCCGGTAATTCCTGAATGCGTTCCAACACAGTGAACCTCCCGCTCCGGCAGTCACAAACCACCGGCGACAAGTAATTTATTTATGGAATTATACAATTGAAATCGCAAAAGACAAATCTATGGGCCAAGATATTGACTACTTGTTTGCGGGGTGATCCTATTTGGGATAGCAACTTAATTCTGTCAGCTAATAATCCCCGACCAGAGGCGGGGGGTATTAGCTGACAGAATTAATTGTAATTATGGTATATATGAGTTATTTTAATTCCCGCGAGAGGGAGTTTAATGCAATGCAAAGGAGGATTAAAATGGAAAAATCGCCGTCATTGGTGGCAGGCATAATAGATAATTTACGGCGTGTTTTCCAGGTTGTGAATGAACAATCAAAAATGGCAGAACACGAAACAGGTCTGACAGGACCGCAGCTTTGGGCGATCAAGATCATTGCTAATTCAGCACCTATCAGGGTGTCTGATTTGGCTCGCAAGATGTATTTGCACCCGGCCACGGTCGTCGGGATTATCGACAGGCTTGAATCAAGAGGATTGGTGGAGCGAACAAGATCCACCACGGACAGACGAGTCGTTGAAATTGCACTTACGATTCAAGGAAACGAAAAGGTGATGCAATCGCCGGAAGTTGCTCAAGGATTGCTGGTAAAAGGGCTTGAATCACTCCCCGAAAAAAAGCTGGCAAACATTTCATACGGGCTTGAACATTTGGTGTCGATTTTAGGGGCTCAGGATATGCCCCCACAATTAATCCTGTCTCCTGAAGTAAATCTTCCACAAAAAAACAGGGGTCATTCCTCCCTTATTTAATTTCAAGAAAACTGCGTAAGCCCTGTGACATATTATGACCACACAAACAAATAAGACAAAAATCAATCAGATCATCTCCCGGAAAGTTGTCAGCGTTACCCCGCAAACTCCACTCGCAGAAGCGGTCGGCATTATGGCCAGAGCCAGGATCAGCTGCCTTGTCGTTGCGGAAAATGACCGCCCGCAGGGTATTTTTACCGAACGGGACCTGGTCAAGCTTGCCAACCTGCATGCAACCTTTGGTAATCAGCCGATCAGCACCGTGATGACACATCCGGTAATAACTATCTCCGGTTCTTTGAGCATTTATGAGGCGTACAGCCTCATGCTCACCAACCGGATCCGTCACCATGTTGTGATAGACCATGGCGGGAAACTTCTTGGTCTGATTACCCAGACCGACCTGATTGATCACCTGGGACATGAATACTTTTTGGAAATGCGCAAGATCGAGCAGGTTATGACCACCAGCGTGGTCACTGTGGCGGGCAACACTCCTGTCAGCAAAATCCTGGCCGCCATGGCCAAACCACCTGGCATCAGCTGCGCGGTGGTTGCGGAGGAACAGCGTCCAGTCGGCATATTGACTGAACGTGATGCGGTACAGATGGTGGCAAACGGCATCAATTTGACGAGCGCCCTCGCCTGCAGTGTCATGAATAGTCCTGTTATGACCGTCAAGGCCGGCACTACGGTCCACAAGACCACCCTGCTGATGAAGAAAGAGGGCATTCGCCATGTGGTAGTAGTTAACGAGGATGGTCTTATTGCAGGGATCATCACCCAGTCAGATATCGTTAAAGGGCTTGAGGGAAAATACATCGAATTGCTGAAGGAGATCATTCAGGAAAAAGAGGATGTATTTCGGCAGACCGCCAAGGAACTCCTGGACAAGACCATTCTCCTGGATAATATCCTCAATTCCTCAGTCAGTATGGCGATAGTTGCTACGGATGACACTTTCAAAATAAAATATTTCAATCCAGTGGCCGAAAAGGTATTCGGGTGCAGTTCCGCCACTGCCATTGGCCATTCCGTACTGGACGTGCTCGTGCTGGAAGACATCGCTCCTCTCAGCTTGCCCCAGGCACGCGAGATCGTGCAAAAAGAGGGGAAATGCCTTTTCCCGGTCGACATCAAGCAAGATGGTGCCCACTTCTATTATGACGGCAGTCTGTCCGGCATCCTGGACAGGCGGGGTAACGTGTCGGGGTTTGTGCTCATGTTGAACGACGTTACCGAGCGTCGCCATTACGAAGACACCATCCATTATCTCGCTTACCATGACGCCCTGACAGGCTTGCCCAATCGAGCTCTTCTTAACGACCGTCTCAGCCAGGCCCTTTCTTCCGCCATCCGCACCGGCACCTGCGGAGCACTGATGATGTTGGACCTGGACCGTTTCAAGGACGTCAACGACACACTCGGCCACAGCATGGGTGACCAGTTGCTCAAGGCAGTGGGTGAGCGGCTGACGGGGCTCCTGCGTAAGAGCGATACGGTGTGCCGCATGGGTGGAGACGAATTTGTACTGCTGCTGCCAACCGTAGGGTCAGTGGAGAGTGCGGCCATGACAGCCGCCAAGATCATCGCGGCTTTCCGCGAGCCGTTCATTTGCACTGATCACACATTCAACGTAACCGCCAGCATCGGCATAGCGCACTTCCCTGATGACGGTGCGGATGCGGAAATCCTCTTGAAAAATGCTGATATTGCCCTGTACAGGGTCAAAGAACGGGGAAGAAACAACTTCCAGTGCTTTACATAGCTGCGAGGTAAACCATCTTGAATCACCTGACAGACTCAGCACTGCAAACTTCTTGATTCAGGACGAACAAACGAGAGAAGCGATTATTTCAATGCTTTTTGCCGACAAAACCTTACGCTCCTACTTCACACGTTAACCAGTCAAAGCACACCCCATACGCGGTACCCAGTCCTGCGACCAATGCGAAAATCAACTGAGCTGTTGTCACTAATAAAACACCATTACTGATTCAGAATAAAATATATTGCAAATTTCACAGTAACATTGTTAAGTACGGTAGCTACTCTATGAACCGGCTCGTGCTTCTCATCGCCAGAGTCAACAAAAAGGACCAACAATGAATACTCTCTGGAATTATTACCTTAACTATTCCATCAAGTTTCGACTGTGCGTATTGTGCACCAGTTACAGTCTCTGCATCCTTGCTGCGGGTTATACCGCACAATTCGACGCCCCGTTGATCAAATACGGCTCCACGGCGCTGTTCATTGTCCTGGGTGCTGCTTTCGGATGGGTTAACATCTGGTCGATCAACAGGCCAATACAAAGAACAATCGCATACTTGCAAACCATGGCCGGCGGTGACCTGAGTGAGGATATCTCAATCCTGCGCAAAAACGAATTCAGCAAAATGCTTATGACCTTGCAAGAATTGCAGAAATCCATGCGAACAATGATAGCAGGGATGCAGGGAACGGCGGCACATCTGACCTCTGCCTCGAATTTATTGAGCACAACATCATCCCAGATAGCCGAAGGGACCGAAAATGCCTCCAAGCAATCATCCGCCATCAGTACTGCTGTGGATGAAATGGCTTCTGTCAGTGCGACCATATCGCAGAGTTGTCAGGAAATGACTGAGATGGCTTCGGGAACCAGCAACGCGACGAGGAGCGGCGAAGAAACCGTTACGAGCATGACTTCCATGATGGGTGAGATTGAGCGGATGGTGATCGGCACCACGGAGGCTGTCAAGGCTCTCGGCACCAACTCGGAACGGATCGGTGATATTGTTATTGCCATCGGTGACATTGCCGACCAAACGAATCTGCTGGCTCTCAATGCCGCCATCGAGGCCGCCCGCGCCGGAGACCAAGGGCGTGGTTTCGCCGTTGTAGCCGACGAAGTCCGCAACCTTGCCGAACGGACGACCTCTGCCACACGCGAGATTCAAGCGATCATTGCCTCATTGCAAGGTGATGTTAAAAATGTTGTCGGTTCGATGGAACAGAGCGCAACGAGTGTCAGAAGCGGGACACGGGACGTACGCCTCTCCAGCCAGGCGATCAGCGCCATCAAGGAGCATATCGGTCCATTGATCGTGCATGTCTCACAGGTAGCCACAGCTGCGGAAGAGCAATCAGCTACCAGTCACAGCATAACCGAGAGTATTCACCATATCTCGGAAGTTATCCATGATGCTGCCCATGGAGCACACAAAACCGAACAGGCAGCGGCGGATCTTTCCCGCTCGGCCAACGAACTCCAGCAGATGGTGAATCGATTCAAACTGGCCTGATAGAATGAAATTCTATTATTCTGATACCATCAACGAAAATGGTATGTAACAGAAGTGGCTTACTGTTGGGAATACGGAAAAATTTATTTACCAGTAAAAATCAACTTCACACCCAATTCTCATGTTTTTGTGTATACTTAGAGAGAGATAAAGCACCCTGAATTGTTGCCGGGTTCAGCGGGTGTTCGCTAGTGCGAGAGATATTTTGCGTAGAGGACAGGTGCATAGTATGGACAAACAAAGAAGCGATCAAAGAGTTAATTATATTTCAAAATGCCTGTTGGACGTGCATGGCACGATTTACCCGGGTATTCTTGAAAACATCTCGAAAACCGGTGCAGCTATTGAAATCGTTGAGACACTCCCGCATACCATTCAATGCGGCGAGACATGCATCTTGAGTACACTGCTGTTAAGCCCGGTGAAATATTCCTGCAAGATACTGCGCATCGATTCAAAGCGGATTGCCTTGCAGTTTCTCGACCAATAATCCGTCCGCAACAGTTGAATTACAAAAACAAAGGTCATTATTGACTGAATTGCCGGTAGCTTGTCGGTTGCCACCAGATTGGACATTGGGGACTGTTTCAGTGCAAAGAGACTGGCCCTTTTGGCTTAACCCTTTTCAGGAGCATGGCTCCCCCGACACAGAACAGACTAAGGGCCGCCAGAATACGGAAGTTGTCGATAAATGCCAAGAGATTCGACTGCCGTATCAGTTCGTTATAGATAACACCATCCGCTTTTCGCAACGCCTCTGCCGGTGCATAGTACTGCCCGAAAGCCTGCTGCAGTTCGTTTGAATGAAGCTGGAACGGTTGACTGCCGGCAGCCAGATGGGAAACCATATCAGACTGATGAGCCTGCGCCCGTCGTTCCAGTATGGTCGTCACCGCAGAGATGCCGGCACTCCCCCCGATGTTGCGCATAAGGTTAAAGATGCCGCTGGCGTTTCCCATCTCTTCACGGGGGAGCATCCCCATGGCGACGGCTGAAAGCGGGACGAAAATCATGCTCAAACCGACCCCCATCATAACGTTTGGCCAGATGATATTCCACATGGAAATTTGCAGGTTGATCTCTCCGAACTGCCAGAGGGAAGCGGCGAGCAAAATGAATCCGGTCCCGATCACCTTGCGGAAATCTACTATACCCATCAGATACCCGACGACCGGCATGGTCACCATGGCGCCCAATCCACGAGGGCTGAGAGTCAGTCCGCTCTGCATGGCCGAATATCCCATGAGAGTCTGCAGATAGATCGGGATAAGGGTTATTGCACTGTAGAGGCACACCCCCAGGAACGTTATCAGCACAGTTCCCACCGCAAAATTACGATCCAGCAGCACTCTGAGATTGACGATGGGCTCCTTTGTACGCAGCTCCCATGCAATGAAAAAAACCATGGCCACGGCACAGATTGCGACAAACCAACACACCCAGGAAGCTGAAAACCAATCATCCTGCTGTCCCTTGTCGAGGACGATCTGCATCGTGGCGAGTGCAACCGCCATCAGCCCGAATCCGATAGAATCTATCTTACCCGGCTTGGCGGTTTTGATATAGGGAGGGTCTTCAACAAAGGTCCGGATCATAAATATTGCCAGGACGCCCACCGGGATATTCAAATAGAAAGCCCAGCGCCATGAATAATTATCAGTCAGCCAACCGCCCAGTGTCGGGCCGATAATTGGTGCCACCACCACCCCGATGCCAAAGGCCGCCATCGCCATGCCTCGTTTCTCGGAGGGAAAACTCTCCAGCAGGATAGCCTGGGAGATCGGCTGCAGCGCGCCTCCTCCGGCACCCTGGATCACCCTGGCGATAACAAGCATGCCAAGACTTTCCGCCATCCCGCACACCAACGAAGAGAGAGTAAAAATGACAATACAGAATATGAGAAAGCGCGAACGGCCGAAATACTTGGCAAACCAGCCGGTGGCAGGGAGGATGACGGCATTGGCAACCAGATAGCTGGTCAGGGTCCACGTAGCCTCATCGGTGGTGGCAGAAAGGCTGCCGGCTATATGGGGCAGGGCAACGGAGACAATGGTGGTATCCAGAATTTCCATAAAGGTGGGGAGCATCACGGCAGCCGCAATTATCCAGGGGTTCACGGCGGGTCGCCATTCCGTCCCGGTTTTCCCTTCATCACCTGCGGCACCGCCGGCGGCCATCACTTCACCCTGACAGCAGCTTCAACGGACATGCCGGGACGGAGAAGCTCCCCCCCGGCCTGGCCTTTCTCAAAAACGATTTTTACCGGGATGCGCTGCACCACTTTCACGTAGTTTCCAGTGGCGTTCTCCGGGGGGAATAAACTGAAACGCGAGCCGCTTGCACCGGAGATACTGTCTACATGCCCGTCATACGTTCTGTGATAGGTATCCACATATATTGACACCTTTTGTCCGGGCTTCATCCTCCTCAGACCAGTTTCCTTAAAATTTGCCGTTACCCAGATATCGTCAAGCGGGATGATGGAGAGGAGCACCTGCCCCGGCTCTACGTTTTGCCCCACCTCGACAGTCCGCTTGCCAACCACGCCGGCTACCGGGGTAATGACCCTGGTATAGCGCAGGTTCAATTCGGCCTGGTCAAGGGCCGCCTTGTACCTTTTTACCGCAGCATGGGCGCTGTCGGCCCGCAACCGGGTCACAGAGACCTGTTGCGGGCCGGTCCGGGCCGATTCCAGTTCGGCCTGTGCCTGTCGTAACCGGCCGCGTGCCTGTTCCACCTGTGCCCTGGAAGCGGTTACCAGTGCATGTGCCGCATCCACGGCTGCCGACGCCGAAGCGGCAACGGCCACCGTCTGATCATACTGCTGCCGTGATATGATGTCTCGCGTAACCAACGAACGGTACCTGGTCAGATTGGCCTGCGCCAAGACATTGGTTGCTTCATTTTCGCGCTGCCTGGCTTGCGCCGCCTCCAGCTGTTTCTCCATTGCCGCTACCTCGGCACGGGTATTGGCCACATGTGCCGTGGCCGAGACAATACCGCTTCGTATGTTCACCGAGGTAATGGGCACTGTGATGCGCGCCGCGTGTGCACCGGCAAGGGCATCCGCATATTCGGCCCTGGCGCGTTCGACAGCCACCTGATAGTCAGCGGGATCTATTTCCACAAGCAGGCTCCCTGCCGCCACATACTGGTAGTCCTTGAAATCGAGGCGCGCCACATGCCCTCGCACTCTGGCGCTTATAGGATTGACATGTCCGTCGATCTGGGCATCGTCCGTACTTTCCCAGAAAGTAGAATGCCACCAGTAGAGCACCCCTCCCACTGCCAGCAGAGTGATCACTACAACCACTATGACCCTCTTCCATTTCCGGACATTTTCCCGCGAGAACAGATGTCCGGCACCATGGTGCACTTCTTCAGAGCCATGGGAATTTACTACAGTATTATCCTGTCCAGAAGATGCGTTTTCGTTTTCAATCACCATGTTACGGCCCTCCGCGGCCACTCATTACCTGTTGGCGACTCCAAGAGCACGCGCCAGTTCAAGCTTGGCAAGGTTATGGGCATAAAGACTGGAGATATACGCTTCATGGGCGGAAGCGCTTGCGCCCTGCGCCTGGACCACCTCAAGGTTATCGCTGATTCCGGCAGTAAATCGCTCTCTTGCCTGGCTCAACGTCAGCTCCGCGAGGCTGATCCTTGTTCCCGCGACCTCGACAAGTTCTGCCGCTGCTTTGAGATCCAGCAGGGCAGTGCGTATCTCGAAAGCTATCCGTGCCTGGAGATCGGCACGCTCATCCCTGCTCCGTTTCAGCGCTGCCTCGGCCTGCAGCACCTCTCCCCTGACACTTCCACCCTGGAACAGCGGGATTTTAATGATGCCGGAAACCGTATAGGTACCCCTGAGTTTTCCCGGATCTACGCCAAGCCCCCCGTAATTCGCCTCCAGGGCCAGCGAAGGAAAATAGCGAGCGGAAGCGGCATCTCGGGTCAACTCTGCAGCTTTTTCCAGAGCAATGGCACTTTTATAGTCCTGGCGGGATTGGTACGCACTTTCCAACGCCTGTTCCAGGCTTACCGATGCCAGCGGGGCGTAAGGCACCTTATCCACCAGCGCCAGCTCCTGTCCTGCTGGCAGTCCTATTATCCTGGCAAGCAGCAGCTTCTGTTTTTCAAACTCATTTTCCGCTGCAATCAGCTGTTGCCGCCTCGATTGCAGTTCAACCCTGGCACGAAGTTCGTCAATTCCAGGTGTTATGCCTTCGCGATGCATCTGTACGGCGTTATCCGACAGCGTTTGCGCCGTAGCGACCTGGGCACGGGCCGTTTCAACTCGCGCTTCACCCGAAAGCGTCCGCAGGTATGCGGCTCCAACAGCCTCAACTACAAGCTCCCGGGCATCATGGTACAAATATTCGGCCGCCTTCAGAGATTCTGCAGCTGCCTTTGCCCGATCGAGCGCCGGCAAATCGAAAACCGGCTGAGTAAGGAATACGCGAGTGTCGTAGTAATCATACGGCCCCACCATCGACGGTATCCCCGGCAGGGTCAATCCGCGTGCAGCAAGATTATCCTTCTCGATGTTCGCACTCAGCTGTACGGTCAGATTCGGCAACAGAGCGCTCAACTCTTTCCAGTGCCTGCCCCGCTCGGAACGGATAGCCTCTTCGCGCTGAAGAAGCCCGAGGTTGTGCTTCAGTCCCCGTTCAAGGGCCTCTTTCAGCGAAAGAGGCAGAAGTGCTCCCGTCGGTTGGCCAACAGGAACACTTCCCAGGAACGGGTTCTCCTGAGCCGCCTGTCCCGGTATCACCGTAAATGTTACATCTGCCGGTCCCGCGCCGTTCTGCGCATATGCAGAGCAGATTCCAGCCAGACTTATCGCAGCAACAAAAACGGCTGCCAAAAATTTCATCATCAAAGATCTCACTTCCATTTATCCTTTTCCGGATGACTGGAATCCGATACCGCACCGTGGCATCAAGCCGTTCTTTCCCCACGGCACGACACCATGGAACACTATTTAAAATTATCATAGAATTGCTATTTGGAAAGTGTGGTGCGACAATTCGAGGTAAGGTGCAAAAGAGAAATTGATTCTGGGAGTGGAAAATGAGTCGGATTTCAATTACGCGGCTGGTTATTATCAAGCCGATGGCACAATAAATTCTTAATGCGCGACAAGATGTTGGCCATATGCAGTCACAACGGCGGCAGGAGTTTGAAAAAAGGCTTCTCTACCGAACAGATCGGTAAGTTTGGAACGTTCAAATTCATCACGGACTTCAGCAACGATTTCGCACACCACAAGCCTGATGCCTTGGGCCTCCAGAGTAGCGTGGAGTGTACGCAGAGTTTCTGCCGCTGTAAAATCCACATCATTAACGGCAGTCGCATCGATACAAAACCACGACAAAGGAGGGTCCGCACTTCTGGCAAGTTCAACGATTTCGTCATTAAGCACCTGACTGTTTGCGTAGTACATGTTGTGCATGAAGCGGTAGATCATAAGGCCGGGCACCACCTGCCCCCTGGAGCTGACCGGTTGTTGCTGCCACCCCTGTATCTTGTCAGGAACAATCAGCATGTTATTTACGAGATACCCGTGCCGTGTATGGACAACAAGCGAAAGTACGATTGCCAGGAGGATACTTTGTTCGACTCCCACGAGAACAACCACCACAGCAGTGATCAACGCCACCCAGAATTCCCAGGGGCGCTCTGCGTATATTTTTTTCATCCCCTTGATATCGATCAGCTCCACACCGATCAGGAAAACCACCGCCGACAGAACCGCTCCCGGAAGATAGGCCAACGAACCGGTAAAAAAGAAAAGTACAATGAGCACAATAAAGCTCGTAACAAGTTGGGCAATCTGGTTATGCCCACCCGCGCTTTCAACCATCTGGGTCTTGGTCGGGCTGCCATTTACAACAAAAGTCCCGGAAAGCCCGGCCCCGATATTAGCCAGACACAAACCGACCAGGTCCACATTCTCGTCAAAGCGCTCGTTGTAGCGGGCGGCATAGGCCCGGGAGGTGGCGGCACTCTGGGCAAGGATAACGATGAACATGGCAAAAGCGGTGGGAATCAGCTTTTCGACCAGGCTCATGCTGATCGTCACTGCAGGTAAACCAATCCTCGGCAGACCGCTCGGAATAGGTCCGAGGACATGCACCCCGTAGCTTTCCAGGTTGAACGCCCAGCTGACAAAAATGGCACCGACCACCGCAATCAAGGCGCCCGGGATTTTCTTCGATATCCAGCGTGAGACGATGATGACCACGAGGACTGAAACCGCTACCATGACAGAGGCAACATTCGTCCGTTCGATCTCTCGCAGTACGGCGGCCACCGTATGGGTTGAGAGGTGTTCTCCGTCAGGCAGATCGAGCATTCCGAAAATCTCTCCAACTGCGACCTGGATGCCGACCCCGGACAGAAACCCCACGAGCACGGTGCGGGACAGAAAATCCGACAGGAAACCAAGTCGGGCAATACGAGCCAGAAGCAGGAACCCGGCAGCCATGAGTGCAAGAAGGCCTGCCAGGGCGAGCCATTCGCCCGACCGGGGAGCAGCTATTCCGGCAATGCTGGAGGCGACAATTGCTGCCGTGGCGGAATCTGCCCCGACGACGAGGTGCCGGGACGACCCGAAGAGTGCGTACAGGACCATCGGAATGAGGAGCGTGTAAAGGCCGGTGATTACCGGTGTTCCGGATATCTTCGTGTAGCCCATTACTTCGGGAATGGCGAGGGCAGCAAGCGTAATGCCGGCGATGATATTGGCCGAAACCTGAGTACTGTCGACGGGAAGAATTCCCTGCAATACCTGAAACCGGAACGTCCTCATACGTGCAGACAGTTCGACGTATCAGGGGCAGCTATTTTCTTATGGCAGGCTGCCTGTTTTCCAAAGTAAATGAGTACCATAGTTGCCCTTCTTCGACATATTTTTGCACCGACTGATGACATGCATGCAACAGTAGGTATAATAGTACCATGAGTCACGGGTGAGCGAAAGTTTTGAAGGGTGATGGTTTGTGAAAGATGTGCGCCAATCACATTGTTAAAGACAGCCCTTTTCACCGTACAGGTATTGAGCAGAACCATCACCAAGGAAATTATCGACATAAAAAAAAACGGATTGGCTCGGGAATGAGCTCATCCGTTAAAAAAGCATCGGCAGTGGCATATTGCGTCAAGCAGAAGGTATTATCATTCAGGCTCAATCATATTTTTCAGTTTCAAGAGCGCAGCTCTGACTTTTATCTCAAGCAGGTCGCATGCGAGCCCGTCCTGCAAACGGTCCAGTTCTGAATGAAAAATTAGTTCACTGACGGAATGGCCCTTTGATGTGAAATTCACAAGATGCATATCCTTGCAACCGAGCCTGATGCCATTTACCAGTGATACACGTAATTGCGGTATTCCCATTTGTTCGCCAAGAGCTGCGGAATATTTTTCAATCATCAGCGTCTCCCAAGATAATGTATTGTAACGCAACATAGCTGGAAGATTTCTAATGAACAATACAAATGTTACATCACATAGATCTCCTGCACAACCGGCTTGAAAGTACTTCAGACACAATCGCTACCTGCATTCTGACGGAGCGAGCCACGAGGGGACACATGCAGAAAGATTCCGTCATGGATGTCGCCATGCCATCACACCTATTCCGGATCATGACCTACAACATCCACAGTTGCTTCGGCACTGACGGCAAGGCCTCACCGGAACGGATCGCTACCGTTATCGCCGGGGTGGACCCGGACATCATCGCTCTCCAGGAGGTGGACAGGGGACTTGCGCGTTCCGGATACAGTGATCAGGTGCAGGAAATAGCCGCGATTCTCGGCATGAATTTCATTTTTTTCCCCTCCCTGCAGCAAAAAGAAGGGAATTACGGCAATGCGATCCTGAGCCGCACAGCCCTGCATCTCGTAAAAGGCGGGGCGCTGCCAAACCTGCCGGGGCTGCGCCGCATCGAGAAACGGGGAGCTCTCTGGGTTGAGGCGTGTCTACCCGGGGGAACGCTTCAGGTCATTGCCACCCACTTCGGGCTGGTGAGCAAGGAACGCCTCCTCCAGACACGCACCCTTCTCGGCAAAGAATGGCTCGGACACCCCGATTGCCGTCCGCCGGCTATCATCTGCGGTGATTTCAACACGACACCACGTTCATTGGCCTACCGACTTCTGGCCGACCGGTTCGACGACGTCCAGCGCGCCATTGCAAAACAACGGCCGCACGCCAGCTGGCCCGCCAGACACCCGCTCATACGTATCGACCACCTGTTCGTCACACCGGGTATCACCGTGGCAAAGGCCCGCGTCGTACGAAACGATCTCACCCGCACTGCATCGGACCATCTCCCGCTTGTTGCTGACCTGAGCATCCCGGATTTCACTGAGATGCGAAAAATGAAGCCCCCTGGATAAAATAAACTTTCATCCCGTATTACGTAGTCCTGCGGCAATGCCGTTGATGGTGGCAGCGAGGACATCGTCCAGCTCCCTGCTGCTCTCTCCGTTTCTTTTGCGGCGTAACAATTCGACTTGAATCATGCTCAGCGGGTCCACGTATGGATTTCTAAGTTTGAGGGAGCGAGCCAGGGATGGGTTATTTTCCAGGAGCCGGCTCTGGCCGGTAATATTCAACACCATCCGCCTCGTCCGGTGGTACTCATCCTCTACCATGCCAAAGACCCGGTCTCGAAGCTCATTGTCGCTTACCAGGCCCGCATAGTGGCGGGCAAGGGGCAGATCTACCTTAGTCAGGGCAAGCTCTACATTCCTGACCAGATCGTAGAAAAACGGGAACTTCGCCATCATCTCCTGTAACACCTTCTCGCCCCCGGTGAAGCTTTCCAAAGCGCAACCGACACCGAACCAGCCGGGTATGACATGACGGCTCTGCATCCACCCAAATCCCCAGGGGATAGCCCGCAGTTCGGATATTCCTTTACCTTCCGTCCGACGTGCCGGCCGGGAACCAATCTTGGCAAGTTCGAATTCAAGGACCGGAGTTGCCTGTTCGAAATAGGGCACAATGTCCGGATTGTTGGCAATCCGTTCCTGGTAAAAGTGAAAAGCTTTGCCTGACAGCTCTTCCATTGACCCTTCCCACGCCTCCTCTTCTCTCCCCTTCCTTCCGGAAAAAACAAGAAACCCGAGACTCGCAGCGACCATCAGTTCCATATTCCTTTCGGCAAGCACCGCATCGGAATACTTCCAGTTAACCACCTCTCCCTGTTCGGTGAGACGCAGAGTACCGCTGAACGCCCCCGGAGGCTGAGCCGAAATAGCGCGATAGGTGGGACCGCCTCCTCTTCCGACCGTTCCTCCCCTGCCGTGGAAGAGCCGGAGCTTTACACCGCATTCCGCCGCCACCCGGTGCAGCCCACGGTGTGCTTTATATATTTCCCAGGAACTGGTGAGCATGCCGCCATCCTTGTTCGAATCCGAGTAGCCAAGCATGACCTCCTGCAGACCTCCCCACGACTCGATGTATGGCCGGTAGTCATCATGTGTCCAAAGTTTTCGGCAGACTTCTGGCGCCCGCTTCAGATCGCCGATGAACTCGAAAAGCGGAACCGGCATCATTCCCAGGTCTGATCCGTCACGCGATGCGGCAACTTTCACTCCGCAAAGCTCCATCAAGCGGACCAGCGAGAGGACATCCTGCGTCCGGCTGGCGCCGCTGATTACATACTGCTGCAGCGCTTCCGGAGGATAGTTTTTTTTAAGCCAGGCAATACTGTGGAGAGTCTCAAGAAGCCGGACCGTTTCCTCCGATGGCCGACGGGGAACACCGTCGTGTGCACCCTCGGACAATTCATTGACTGCATCGGCATGAATTTCGGCATGCTGCCGAATATCCAGGGAATGGAGGTGAAAGCCGAACGTCTGCACCTTACGCAGTAGCGGATCAAGATAAGAACGGGCGATTGCTTCCCCTCCCCCTTCTTCGATGGAGTTGCGCAGCAAGATGAGATCGGCGCAAAAAGCTTCGGCATTTGGGTAAACATTACCGTCGCAGGCTTCTCCGCGAGTACACTCCAACCGGTGGCGGACATACATGAGGAACCGGCGGTATAGTTCACAGTCGGGAAGAAACTCCATCTCCGGAACCGGGGCGGGCATCATCTTTTCATAGCGCGCCAGGACTGATAAAAGAGCAGCAGAATCCCCGAAACGGCAGATTGAAGTTGTCAGAAGTTCCTGCAGTTCCTCCACGACCGCCAGATAGTGATCAAGAATCGTTTCACGCGCCAACAGCAGCGCCGTTCTGGTCGTTTCAGGAGTCACATACGGATTTCCGTCCCGGTCCCCACCGACCCAGGAGCCGAATCTGACAACATTAGGGAGCTCTTTTGGCTGGATATCCATCCCATACACTTGCCGGAACGCCTCGGCGATCCCTTCGTAAAAGTCAGGGAGCGGAGCAATCAGGGATTCAAGGTAATGGCCCAGCCCCATCCGGATCTCGTCAACCACCGAGGGACGGCGAGCGCGCACCATATCAGTCTGCCAGAGAGCTGTCACCTCCGCGTGAATAGCCTTCTGCCCCCGAAGGGCGGACTGTTCGCTAAGTGGAAGATGATCAAGCTCTTCGAGCTGCCGGGATATACGGCGCCTCTTGAAAAGTACCACACGACGCGCCACTTCGGTGGGATGGGCGGTGAATACCGGGATCACCTCAACCTGTGCAAGGAGTTCAAGAGCTTTTTCTCCGCTGATACCAGCATCCCGCATCCTTTTGAGCGTACCGCACAGCGAACCGGGTTTAACCGGTGTGCCTGAGTCAAGACTGGCCACACGCAGCCGCCGCTTGCGATGGTTTGTTTCCGCCAGGTTCGTAAGCTCGAAATAGATGCCGAAGGCCTTGACAATGTGATAGGCCTGGTCTGCACTCATACCCCGAACGATTTCCACGGCTCGCTCCTGGAGTTCCCGTTCGCCCGGGATATCCACCGAAGCCTCGCCTTGTCCGTCATCGAGCTGGCGATGCTTGATCGCCAGGTGTCGGAGTTCCTCTTCCGCTTCATAGACGGCCTCACCGGACTGTTCCCGGATTACTTCCCCCAGAATCATTCCGAGGCTGCGAACATCGCGTCGAAGTGGCGTGATCTTACGTTCAGGGTCGGTTCCCAGCAGTTCGGCCAGCCTTACTTGCTGCTCTGCGGCGTTCCAGTATATCTTCTGCTCGGCCATTCGCTTCCTTTCGCCCCGTAGTTTCGCATGATGTATCTGCTATACTACCAAAACATGCGAGGGATGCAAACTGCGGCGCAGAACAAGCGGCAATAGCGGGGGCCTGTTTTCAGAGAGGGTCTTTGTAAATAATTTGCCATCTCGGCCTTCTTCCGCCATGTGGAATTTGCAAATACCGGTTGTATGATATAATGAATAAAATTGATTCGGAGGTGCTATATGCATCAGATTATGACGAAATTTCTATTCCTCACCGTCACAACGTTATTTTTATCGTCCTGTGCAACAACTTCTCTGGTTGATACCTGGCGCAACCCCAGCCTGCCGGTTCTCAAGCCGCACAAAGTGCTTGTTGTGGGAATCTTTAAAAACTCCGACAACCGCAGGGTTTATGAGGATATAATTGCCAATGAACTTAATCTGCACAAAGTAGAGGCAATACCAAGCCACACCCTTGTTCCTGTTGAAATAAAAATGGGACAGCAGGCATTGAAAGAAGCGGAGAAGGAATCGGGCGCGGAAGCAGTCCTCACGATTCAGACAATAAAGGTTGAACACCAAACGATTGTCCAGCCCGGTTATGCCACCCCCCTTTATCCTGATTATTGGTACCCGGGAGCATTTCCATCATGGGACCTGAATGGCTACTATGGCTCAATGCTTTACAATGAACCGACATACATATCTTCATTTGAAGAAGCAAAAATCCAGGCAAATCTGTTCGACACCCGCAGCGGCAAACTCCTCTGGGCCGCCACGATTTCCACATCTGAGCCCAGGAATATAGTATCCGTCAGCAAGGATCTTGCTGCTATCATAGTCCGGTCTCTCGTTGCCGAAGGACTCATATGAACCAATTTGACGCTATGTTGCTGCAGTCAAGGCAGTAACAAAGGATCCATGATAATGATCGTAAAATTCTATCGCCATCTTGTCACAATTGCCATTATGCTGTTGCTCCCGTTTTTTTCCGGCACATGTCGCGGGGAACCGCGGCAGAAACAGCTGGCGGATGAGATTGTTGCATCCATACTCGAGGCTTACGGGGGAGCTGATTCAATCAGGAAAGTACTATCCGTCACAGCCACGGGAAGGATAACTGAATTTATGAATGGAAAGGTTGGCAATTATTCCCGTTATTTCGAGCAACCCGGAAAGCTGCGCATTGAAGTCATGCCGGAGCAGGGAGGCGACATACGGATTCTCAACGGAAATAGTGGCTGGCAAAGGAGGGGTGAAGGATTTGTTAGAGTATCGCCGCTTGAGCTCCAATCCATGATCTATCAATACAGCTACCTCGATCTGCCGATGGCGTTTGGCGATAAAGAATTCCTGGTCACGTATGGAGGGAAATTTCGCCAAAATGGAGAGGAGGTATACCTGTTATTGCTCGAGACAAAAAACTCGCCGCAATTACGTGTCCTTATCGATGCCAGAACCCGCCTGATTGCCCGAGTCTCGGCAAAATTTGCCATGGGTATGATGGGAGATGGAGAGCTGTCCACCACATACAGTGATTATCATGCCGTAGATGGCGTTCTCTTCCCCCACACGTTGGTCAACTACGCCGGGGACATGAAATTGTCAGAAATAAAACTGGGGAATATCAAAGTAAACCAGAAAATTCCAGCGGCATTCTTTGCGCCGCGTGTGGACCAGCATTGAAAATTGGCATTTCGACAAGAGGATTCACAGAAGCATTTAAGGACGAAAAAAAGCACGTACGATCATCCGTAAGTGCTTGAATTATTTGGCAGGGGTACCAGGATTCGAACCTAGAGTGACGGCGTCAGAGGCCGTTGCCTTACCGTTTGGCGATACCCCTATAGCGAAGAGCACTCTTTGTAGCAAATCCGCCTCATGACGTCAAGGCTTTTTACCCGCTCTTTAGGCCCTCGTTGCCTGTGCGCCGGCTTCCATCGCTTTAACGTTGGCTGGTATCAACCGGTGGTTACGTTGCGGAAGCGCTTTTTTCAGCGCCACCTCCAGCGAGGCGGCTTTTAGCGCCCCTGTTTTTTCTATATAGGCACCGCAAGCAACCATATTGACCATCCGCACATCCCCCATCTCAAGAGCGATCTGATTCATCGGAACCATGATGACTTCAACGCCCGGCAAATCAACGCCATCACTGCTCACCAGGCTGGAGTTGACAATACAGATGCCGCCCTGTTTTACTTTGGCCGCATATTTGTCAAACGAAAGCTGATTAAGAAGAACGGATACGGACGGATTCCCAACCACCGGAGAACCGGTATCTCCATCGGCAAAAACGACCGTGCACATGGCCGCCCCACCACGCTTCTCAACTCCATAGGCGGGGAAAAACGACACATTTTTCCCTTCGTGGATCGCAGCATATGAAAGCAGATTACCGGCCAGCAGCACACCCTGCCCACCGTAACCGGCAAAAAAAACATCGTAGCGCATGATTATCTCCAGGCCCCGATACATCGGGATAAGTGCAGTGACGAAGCCGTTTTCTGCTTAAAAAGAATACGGCTTCTCTCTTGCTAATTACAGATTTGCGGTGTTTTTATACACTCCCAGCGGGAAGTAGGGGATCATTTCATCGGTCACCCGCTGGTTCGCGGCAAGGGGATTCATCCCCAAGTTGGTCGGACAGGCGGCCAGTGCCTCAATAAAGGAAAAACCTTTTTTCTCAACCTGATAACGAAACGCGGTTTTGATCATCTTTTTGGCCTGGAGAACATTTTTGGGGCTGTTGAGCGCCACCCGGGCCGAAAAAGCTACCCCGCCGAGGTTGGAGAGCAGTTCGGCCATTTTAAAGGGTGCTCCGTCTTTTGAAACATCGCGTCCATAGGGAGAAGTGGACGTTTTCTGTCCCGGCATGGTAGTAGGCGCCATCTGGCCGCCGGTCATGCCGTACGTCGTGTTGTTGACGAAGATAACGGTAATATCCTCGCCGCGATTGGCAGCATGAATGATCTCGGACATGCCGATCGCAGCCAGATCACCATCCCCCTGATAGGTAAAGACGATCCGGTCGGGACGGGCGCGTTTGGCCCCGGTAGCAACTGCCGGGGCACGACCGTGAGGGGATTCGATCACGTCGACGTCGAAATAACCGTAGAGAAAAACCGAGCAACCGACTGAAGCGACACCGATTGTTTCACTGCGAATTTTGAACTCATCCAGCGCTTCAGCAACCAGGCGATGGACCGAGCCGTGATGACAACCGGGACAGAAGTGGGTTGAGACATCTTTCAGGCTTTCCGGCCTGGTAAATACCTGTTTCATAGTATGTATCCTCAACTGTTCAGGCACGGGCCTGATAGTGTTTCCTGATCTGTTCGAAAAGTTCTTCCGGCGTCGGCAAAGACCCTGCACCCGGGGGGCGGCCATAGAAGGCAACGTCGGCGTCGCGGGCAATGGAAAGGCGCACATCATCGATCATTTGGCCCGTGGAAAGTTCAATATCCAGAAAAAGCTTGCAGCGTTCGGAAAGCTGCGCGTACGCTTTTTTGGGGAACGGAAACAATGTAATCGGCCGCATCAGCCCGACCTTCATGCCGGCTTCACGGGCCATGGCAACTGCGGTTTTGGCAATTCTGGAGGTAGAACCGAATGCGGTTACAATCAAGTCGGCATCGCTTGTATGAACCTCTTCCCAGCGGCACTCCCTGTCTGCCAGTTCCTGATAACGGGCCTGCATCTTCCAGTGAAACGCCTCCATCTCGCCATCACCAAGGTAAAGCGACTTGACGACATTCTGTGGTTCTCCGGCCGCCCGGCCACGCACGACCCATTCCTTGGGCGGTAGAACTGCCTGCGGGCGGGGATTGGGAGTCACCGACTCTTTCATCTGACCGACAACGGAATCAGCCAGCACCATGGCCGGCATGCGGTAGATGTCGGACAGGTCAAAAGCCAGCATGGTCAGGTCGTACATTTCCTGCACCGAAGCCGGGGCCAGCACGATTATCCGATATCCTCCATGGCCGCCGCCGCGCGTTGCCTGATTATAATCGGCCTGAGATGCGTCAATCCCCCCCAGGCCGGGGCCGGCCCGCATGATATCAACGATGACACCGGGGAGCTCTGAACCGGCCATGTACGAGATCCCCTCCTGTTTGAGGGAGATGCCGGGGCCTGATGAGGAGGTCATAGCACGAGCTCCGGTAGCCGAAGCCCCCAGCAGCATGTTAATCGCACCGATTTCGCTCTCGGCCTGAATGAATTCACCACCCAGAGCGGGGAACTCGCGTGAAAGGTACTCCGGAATATCACTCTGCGGCGTGATCGGATACCCGAAATAGCAGCGACAACCGGCCTCAATGGCAGCCATTGCGACCGCTTCGTTTCCTTTGACAAATATTTTTTCAGGGGCTGTAGTTTGCATAGCCGTCACTCCTTAAAAACCGCGATGGCAACATCAGGGCACATCTCTGCGCACAAGGAACAACCGGTGCATAGTTCAGGGCCAGAAAAAATCGCGACGGTGAACCCCGTACTATTGGGGGTATCACTCATGGAAACTAGTTTCTTGGGACAGGCAATGGTGCAGAGGCCGCACCCCTTACAGCGCGTTTCATTAATTATAATATACGGCATCAGCGTTCATCCTTTATTAATTTCAGATCTTTATTTGTAGCAGATATAAAAGAGGTGCGTCAAGCTTCGCGGAAAAGTTAAAAGAGCACAAGGGCAATGGAACAGCAGAGAAAAAAACATCTAATCGGATATTTCCCGCTTCTCAGTAGCGCTGTATTTCATTTTTCAGCAGTAACGTATTCGGGGAAGAGCTATTCCTGACGCTTTACATAACCGGCACAACTCCCCGTGAGGCGTTCCCTGATTGCATCGAGCATCTCCTGCTCCTCGCCGAAGCCAGCCGACGCCTTGACATTCATCGCAAGCGGCAACAGTCCCAGCAGCATCACCCGCAGATTGCCGCACCCTTCCCCACCGCCAAATATTTCCTGCAACGTACGATTGAGTCCCCTGCCAATGGTAACTCCGACCAGGCGTTCCATCCGCCAAGCAACAGTTGGACAATCGTCAGATGGACAGCGCACGAAATTGACCCGTGCAGCGTGTATCTTTAGTGATTCATAATCAACCCGCACTTCAATTCTGACATCATGAAATCGGTCTTTAAGATGGGCGGTCAATACGATCTGGTCTTCGTCGCCCCTCTGAACGTGATAGCTGATATCCCGCTTGAAATCCTCCATGGCGTTTAAAGCCATCACCTACCCCTTTTCACTCTGAGAATGGAAATCAGTTCTGGAACGAACGGAAGAAATTTCACCAGCCACGCTCTCATTTTACCACTTTTGCCGTCAACGCCGGCACAAACTGCATCACATCCGCCACAACCAGCACGTCGGCAATTTCTCCGATCGGAGCATCCTTGTCCTTATTGATTGCCACGATAAAATCAGATTTTTTCATACCGGCCAGATGCTGAATAGCTCCCGAAATGCCGCAGGCAATATACAGTTTAGGCGATACCGTCTGGCCGGTGGTGCCGACCTGATGGCTATGCTCCACCCAGCCGGCATCAACGACCGGGCGACTGGCACCCAACTCGCCGCCAAACGCCGCAGCCAGGGCAGCAACAACCGAAACGTTGTCCTTCTTGCCGATTCCCCGCCCTGCAGAAACAATAATATCCGCTTTACCCAGATCGACATCCTTCTTTTCGGCCGCTTCATAGCCGACAAACTCCACTGCCCCACCCCCGCCTTCAGACAATCTCTGGATTATTGGTGAACCACCCGGCTGCAGCGCCGGAAAGGCGCCGGCCTGGATCGTCACAACGGCTCTGGTTGTCGCTGGCTTGACGCTGCGCCGCATCTTTGCATTGCAGCAACCAACTTCGAAACCGCCATCCGCTAATGCAATCACCTCAGAAACCTGCGCTACCTTGAGAGCGGCAGCGACTCGCGGCGCCAGATCCCATCCGTAAGATGAGTGGACAAATACGATGTAGTCCGGGTTCTCCTTCTGTACCGCCTCCAGGACCAGTTTTTTGTGCAGGTCGGGACGATACTCACCGCACGCAGCAGCATCAGCTAGATAGAGTGTGCCGCCATAGGCCGGCAGGTGTGCGTCGCTCCCAACCAGCAGCAAAGCGGTTTCTGCGCCCATCTGGCCGGCAAAACCAAACAGTTCGTAGGTGGAGTCGAGCAGTTTACCTTCACGGTATTCTCCTACCAATAATGTTTTCATGGATGTCTCCTATCTCAGTACCGCAGTTTTATCTTTGAGAATTGCGATGACCTTCTCAACCAGATCGCCCACAGCCCCTTCCAGGACAATCCCTCCACCTTTTTTGGCCGGTGGATGGAAGCTGATCGTTGTTGCCAGAGGTGCTTCCGTAAGCAGGTTCGCTACCGGAATTGCGACAATTTCTTTCTTTTTGGCTTTCATGATATTGGGCAGGGTCGGGTAGCGCGGTATGTTGAGGCCCATCTGGCACGTAACGAGAGCCGGGGTTTTCATCCTGACGACACCTTTGAGGCCTCCTTCCAGTTCGCGTTTGGCGATGACCGTGCCGTTGTCGTAGTCAAATCCGACTATCGTGGTGGTGCACGCGAAACCAAGCAGCTCGGCGACAATGACACCAACCTGAGCCGAACCGCGGTCCTGGGATTGCATGCCGGTGAAAATGATGTCGAAGCCCTTGTCTGTGGCATAGGCGGCTATGGACGAGGCAATCTGCCAGGGATCTTTACTTGATGCGGCCGGGTCCTGGATATGGACGGCGTTATCACATCCCATGGCAAGGGATTTTTTCAGCGCTTCAACAACGCGGTCGGGGCCAATCGAGAGGACGGTCAATTCGGCCCCTTCTCCCAGCTTTTCCCGCAGAAGAATAGCCTGTTCCACTGCATATTCATCGTATTCGTTCATACGGAAGGCAAGATCGGTTTCATTATACCAGATTCCGGCAGCATCAGGTTTGAAGCGGGACTCCAGGTCCGGGACCTGTTTGATACAGACAAGCAGTTTCATAGTGTTATCTCCAATCTGTCGGGGCGATACTCGCATCGTCCTGGTTTAATCGCCTGATGGGTGCAGCGGATTGTCCCCTACGGTACAATTCTCTCGGCCACGATCTCGGCCAGGTCTTTGACCTGCAAGAGCCCTTCCGCCCCACCGGTTTTGATGCCATCTTCAAACATGGTCAGGCAGAAGGGGCAATTGGACACCAGCAATGGTGCACCGGTATCAGTAGCCATTTTGACCCTGGCTTCGCTGATCTTGCTTCCCAGCTTCTCTTCGGCAATGATGCGTCCGCCACCGGCGCTGCAGCAGAAGCTGTCGTAACCGTTCTTGTCCATTTCAGTGATTGACCCACCTGCATGCCTGAGAATGGCCCGCGGTTGGTCGATAATATCCATGTAGCGACCAAGATAGCAGGAATCGTGATACGTAAAGCTGAATGGTTCCGGTTCCAGCTTAAGCCTGCCGCTGTCCAGCAGGGTGTTGACGTAAGTGCTGTAATGTTCAACCGGAATGTTTAATCCGAGATCTTTATAGTCGCGTGCCAGGGTGTTGAAACAGTGCGGGCAGGTAGTGACAATTTTTTTGACATTGTATGCATTCATCAGCCCGATATTTTCGTTTGCTGTCATTTGATAGAGATACTCATTACCGAGCTTCCTGACCGGTTCTCCGCAACACTTCTCTTCTTTGCCGAGGATGCCGACTTTCACACCGGCACCGGTACAGATTTTGATGAAATTTTTTGCGACCGCTTGGTTACGCTTGTCAAACGAGGCATAACAGCCAACGAAATAGAGTATATCAACGTCGGCATCTAGCTCCATCAGTGAGAGCTGCACGTCTCCTGCCCACTCGCCTCGCGAGGCGTAAGCGAGTCCGAACGGGTTGCCGTTGATTTCAATATTGCTGACAGCGGTGCGAACCTCATCTCCGGGGAAAGCACCCTCCATAAGTGTCAAGTTGCGTCTCATCTCGAGGATCTTGTTGACGTGTTCGATATCGGCGGGACAGACATCCTGACATGCATAGCATGTGGTGCAGGCCCAGAGCGCATCCTGACTGACTGTTTCGATCAGGTTGCCTCCGGGATTGCCCGCGGCCAGTTCTCCAATCTGTTTTACGATCTTCATCGGAGAAAGAGGTTTGTCGGTCGCGTAAGCCGGACAGCGATCCTGGCAACGCTTGCACGAGGTGCAGGCATCGGCATCGAAAATGTCTTTCCAGCTGAGGTCGCTGATGGTGGCGGCCCCGAATTGCTCGGCCGAATCGTCTTCCAGATTGATGGTGGCTATGCTTCCTTTTGGTTCAAAGGGAGCCAAAAACGAGTTGATGCTGGTGGTGAAGATATGGCGCAGCTTTGTATAGGGAATGGCGCAGAAGAATCCCAGTACCAGAGCGAAATGAAACCACCATAATATTTTGTGGGTAACGAGCAGGGTCCCTGCGGATAGAGTGGTAAAGAGCTGGCCCGCCAGCAGGCCGCCGGGAGAGAAGCGGGCCAGTTCGGGATTCTGCTGCAGCTCTGTAGCGGCCATACGGGCTCCTTCGATCAGGAACCCGGTGATCAGGATCGCGAACAGCAGTTGCAGGTCCAAAGATATGTGCCTGT
>JAJXWO010000059.1 GCA_021781535.1 Deltaproteobacteria bacterium
ACAATCAATGCCCGGGCCAACACCGATTACGAAACGTTGAAAACGCTTCGTGAAGCCGGATTGCGGCATGTGGTGGTCGGTTTTGAGAGCGGCAATGACCAGATACTGAAGAATATCAAGAAAGGGGTTACGGTTGCCCAGGCGGTGCAATTTGCCAAGGATTGTAAGAAACTGGGGTTGTCGATCCATGGCGCGTTCATTATGGGCTTGCCGGGTGAGACAAAAGAGACGATCCGTCAAACGATTGATTTTGCCAAACAGCTTGATCTGAATTCGATTCAGGCCTCCCTGGCATCGCCCTATCCCGGAACCGAATTTTATACGCTCTGCATCCAGCAAGGATGGATCTCTTCAGACAGTTTCCTCGATGCGAGCGGCCATCAGAAGTGCGTCATCAATTATCCAAACCTCTCCAATACGGAAATATTCAACTCGGTCGAGGAGTTCTATAATAAATTCTATTTCCGTCCGAAGTACATTGCCCGCAGTATCGGCCGGATGATACTCGATGGCGATGAACGCAGGAAGCTGCTGAAAGAGGGGAAGCAGTACCTCGAATATATGCGAAAACGGAAAGATTCCTGCTCGGAATGTAAATGAAACAACTGATCATCACTTCCGACGACTTCGGGCTTTCCCGTGGCGTTAATCGGGCGGTCGAACAAGGGTGGGATAACGGGCTTCTCACCGGCGCCTCGATCATGCCGGGTGCGGCAGCGTTTGGCGAGGCGGTAAAAATTGCCCGGCGCAACCCTGGCCTTCAGATCGGACTGCACCTGACGCTTGTACAGGGCCGTGCGGTGCTGCCTCCGAATGCAATTCCCTCGATCGTGGATGCCAGCGGTAACTTTACCGATAATGCCGTCATGGCCGGTATCCGTTATTTTTTTGATCGCGGCCTCTACTGCCAGCTGAAACGGGAGATAGAGGCGCAAATCCAAAAAGTGCTCGATGCCGGTATCCCGCTGACGCACATTGATGGGCACCTGAACATCCATCTGCATCCAACGGTGTTCCGAATTCTGGCTGAATTGATGCCTCGCTATGGCATCACCACTTTCCGTCTGGCGCGGGAGCGCCTTTCCCATAATCTGCGTTTTGACCGTGAACGGAAATTAGGCAAGGCCCTTGAAAAACTGATTTTCAGCTTCCTGACCGACCATGCATTGCCTGAGCTTGACCGGCTCGGAGTACAGTACGCTTCTGAAGTTAAGGGGGTGCTTAATTCGGGGAGGATGACTGAGGAATATGTCCTTAACATCATTGACGGACTGCAGGACGGCCTGACGGAAATCTATTTTCATCCGGGGATTTTACCGGATGTCGAGATCAGTCGCCGCATGCCGGATTATCGCCATCAGGAAGAACTGGCTGCCATTATGAGCCCGCTCGTCAAGCATCGGCTGCAGGAACTGCACATACAGGTGCAAAACTATCGCGGAGAGGTAAAATGCTGAAGACGCTGGTCGTTATGTTATTAGCAATATCTGCCGGGGCAATCGGTGACATCTTTCTGACACAGGGGATGAAGAGTACCGGCGACATTTCGGCGATGAGCCTTCGGCAGATTGTCGACACGGTGTTCAACGCCTTGAGTAACTGGCGCCTGATCCTTGGTACGGCGATGCAGGCGGTATATTTTGGCCTTTGGCTGGCGGTACTGTCGTGGGAGGACCTTTCGGTGGCTTTGCCGCTTCAGGCGCTCAGTTACCTGGTGGTCGCTTTCCTGGCGCAGTGGATTCTTGGAGAACATGTCAGCGGCATGCGCTGGGCAGGCATCTGTTTGATCTGTGTCGGTGTCGCCTTGGTGACGAAAAGCAGCGTAAGCTAGTACCTGGAGGGGAGGAACAAAATGTTGAATGTGCGCAAAATCGCTTTTATCGGCGGCGGCAACATGGCCGAAGCAATCATACGGGGGCTGTTACGTGAGGAAGTTGGCGATGGCATTTGTGTAGCGGAAATCAATCCCGCACGGCGGGATGAGCTTATGATACGATTTCCGAACGTCCGGATAATTGGAGATGCGGCGGAAGCGGCACAGTGGGGCGAGGTTGTCATTCTGGCGATCAAGCCGCAGCAGGCTGACACTGCCCTCGACCTGATTGAACCGGTTGTAACCCCGGAGAAACTGGTGATTTCAATCATGGCCGGAATTCCGAGTTCGAAAATAGAGGCGAATCTGGCTCCCGGCTGTCGCGTCATACGTGCGATGCCCAATACTCCGGCTTTGATTGGAGCGGGGGCAACTGCCATTTGCTCCGGCCGCAAAGCATCAGTGGATGACCTGGATCTTGCCCGTCAGATCTTTGCTTTGACCGGCATCGCCGTTTCCATAGAAGAGAAACTGATGGATGCCGTCACCGGTCTTTCCGGCAGCGGTCCCGCCTACATTTTTACTTTCATCGAGGCGCTGTCCGATGCTGGTGTCAAAAACGGCTTGCCGCGTGATGTCTCGGCCCAATTGGCTGCCCAGACGGTGCTTGGTGCCGCCAGGATGGTTGCAGAAACCGGTGAGCATCCAAGCCTGTTGAAAGAAAAGGTAACGTCCCCCGGAGGCACGACCATCGCGGCACTGCACGTCCTTGAAAACGGCAGTTTTCGCGGTGTTATCATGAACGCCGTTGACGCCGCCTGTCTCAAATCAAAAGAACTGGCAGGGAAATAGCATCCTGTTGCACCGCTTCCAAGGGATCCATCCACGCTGCATATCGGGAGGAAATCATGTTTGAATCCGCCGAACTGGGGCACAAGATCAGCAAAGCGGTCTGGAAGAGAGAAATTTCCGGGTTGCGCGAGGGGCTGCTTGATGCCCAACTGGATCTGTTTCAGTCAAAAAAATTTCCGGTGATTATTCTGGTAGCCGGTGTTGATTGTGCCGGCAAGGGTGAAACGGTAAATCTTCTCAATGAATGGATGGATCCTCGCCACATCGAAACACACGCGCTGCGTGATTTGACCGATGAGGAGCTGGAGCGTCCCCAGATGTGGCGTTATTGGCGGGTTCTCCCCCCGCAAGGCAAGGTTGGCGTTTTTATTGGTACCTGGTATTCTGCACCGCTTGTAGAAAATGTTTACGGAACAATCAAGAACGCCGAACTGGATCAGCAACTGGAACGGATCATCCGCTTCGAGAAAATGCTCTGTAATGAGGGGGCACTGGTTCTTAAATTCTGGCTGCACCTGTCTCAGGATGAACAGAAAAAACGCCTTAAGCTTCTGGAAAAAGATCCCAAAACACGGTGGAGAGTTACCGATACCGACTGGGATCACTACAAAAAGTATGACAAATTCCGCAAAGTATCCGAACGGATGCTCCGTTCAACCAGCACCGCCGAATCCCCCTGGACGATCGTCGAGGGGGCCGACCCCCGTTATCGCTACCTGACTATCGGCACGGCGATCCTCGCTGCCATGCGTCAGCGCCTTGATGCACCCGAACTCCCCCGTCATGAGGAACCGGTTCCTCCCATCCTGCCGACTATTGACAACCTGTTGATCTTGCAGACGTTGGACATGACGAAAAAACTGAAAAAAGACGAGTTCGAAAGGGAGCTTGAGAAATACCAGGGGAAGCTCAACCTGTTGACCCGGCACCCAGATTTTAAAAAATTGTCAGTTGTGGTTGCTTTTGAAGGGAACGATGCCGCCGGAAAAGGAGGAAGCATCCGGCGCATCATCCAGGCGCTCGACGCCCGCCAATACCGGGTCGTCCCGGTTGCCTCACCGACCGAGGAAGAGCGTGCCCAACCCTATCTGTGGCGTTTCTGGCGCAATATACCCCGCAAAAGCCGTTTTGCCATCTTTGATCGCACCTGGTACGGCCGCGTTTTAGTCGAGCGGGTTGAAGGGTACTGCGCTCGCAACGACTGGATGCGGGCCTATGGCGAAATAAACGATTTTGAGGAACAGATGGTGCGAAACAACACCGTCATTGTAAAATTCTGGCTTTCAATCACCAAGGAAGAGCAGATGAGCCGCTTTAAAGAACGGGAGAAGATCGGCTTCAAACGCTACAAGATAACTGATGAAGATTGGCGCAACCGCGAGAAATGGGACGAATACGAGCGCGCGGTCTGTGATATGATCGACCGTACCAGTACCGAGATTGCTCCCTGGACGCTGGTCGAGGCCAACGACAAATATTACGCCCGCATCAAGGTGTTGAAGACGTTATGCGACAGGATTGAGAAAGCGCTGGGAAAATAATCTGCCGTATGTGCCGCAATCAAAATGAACGCCCTCCGGGAAACCGGGGGGCGTTTTTAGTCAGATGTGACCTGAATTGAAACGTGACGGAAACAATGTCGAACAAATTACATTGTCAAAATCAGGGACATGCTCCTATGCGCCGGGCCTTGACCTTCATATTCATGGTCTGCCCCTGGGACTCCAGCTTCATGGTCGAATCGTAGGCATCCGTCTTGTAGACAGTCTCTCCGCTTGCCAGTCTGTTGTGTGTTTACTTTGTTTAAAGGCTGGAGGGATGGATTGGTGGCTTGTCTGGAAACAGTACTGTTCAGAAAAGAGAAATCAGCCGTACAAACAACCGCTCCATAACACGAAGCTTCCAAAAAAACAGCTCGGCAAGAGGGCGGTGCTTGAATGAAACATACGGGTGACGGATATAGCAGGGGCGGGCACCGGCGATTAGTGCTGCCAGGCAGCCGGTCAGCAGGCGGTCATCAACCATCATGATTGAAGAAAGGGGTACACCGGCAAGTTCCCCTGTTTTCTCCAGGCCATCCGGGTATGGTTTCTTGCGGACGCCGGAAATGAAGCGCATGGCGGGAAAGTGTTCGGCAAACCATTGTCTTCGGGCGTCGGTGGGTTTATTGGAGAGGATAAAAATCCGGTCGCCGCCAAAAACCGTTTCGCACCGTTTCATCCATGTGACCGCCTCGGGAAATGGCGCAAGAAAACCGTGACCGGCCAGAACACCGTCAAAATCAAGAGCGAGGGACGAAATTCCCGATGAGAGGAGCACCGTGGGGTCAAGCCCCAGAATGTTTAAGCCAGGCGGGGTATTGTCAAGCAGTTGCCGCAGTTCACAGCGATGGCGAAAGCTGAGTGAAAAGCCGGCCAGAATGTGGGAGTAGGAGCCCATGCGTCAGATTCTCTGATTCTCTTTCTGGGCAAAGGAGACCAGATAGTAGACTATGCCAAGGACCAACAGGGTGCCGGCCAGAAACGCCTGGGTCGTCAGGTCGTCCTTGCGCAGAGTGGAAATCAGGATTTCACGGATCATGGCAACAATAATGACCCCGATGAATACCAGTATGTTGAATTTCCCCCCTTTAAGGTTCTTGATCTCGTTGTCCATCAGCTCGATCATCATCCAGAGGATCAGCAACGATCCAAGTGCCGAGAGGATTCCCTTCTCCATGTCTCCCCGGAAAATATTCACGATGTCCCAGACAAAGAGGGTGACAACCGAAATGGAGACGCCGGCCAGCGCCAACACCAGGGCCAGGTTCAGGCCATACGTAAAGCGTTCCGTTACTTTTATCAGAAAAGACTCGACCTTGCGCGATACAAAAACCTTTTTCATCTCTTCTTCACGATATGAGGTGCTCATTACATCAAGATTCATGTCCAGAATTTTCTCAACCGCTTCCCGCAGGACACGACGCTGCTCGCGGTCGGAATAATTGACATCTATCAGGCCGAGCAGGAAGTGGCGAATCTGGTTCATGGCCGCATTGACAAAGTGGACGCTGAGACCGACCTTGACATGGGCGTGACCAATGCGGGTCAAGTGGTTCATGTAGTGATTGTCATAGTTTCCGATAAAGAGCGACATGAACCAGCTGCCGTGCATTTCACGCAAGTGGGCGCGGTTGCTATTGTTGAGGATTGCTGCGGTTTCGGGAAGGCTATAGAGGTAGTCGTAAAACTCCATGGAAAAGCGCTCTCGATTCTGCTCCGCCAAAGGTTGCAGTGTCAGGAGCAGTTCGGCGTCCTGGTCGGTGAAGCGGTAATGAGCGCGTAAATCCTGCATGGTAATCATTTATATTATCTCCCGTATTTATACGCTGCTGCGCAGGTCCCTTCACTGGACACCATGCAGGCGCCGACCGGTGATTCAGGTGTGCACAGAATGGCAAAAAGTGGACAGTCGAAAGGTGTCAGCTTTCCTTTCAGTACTTCTCCGCAGAGGCAGGCCGGGTTTTCGACCGCTTCTGGAACGTTCAGCGCCAGAACCCGCTCGGCATCAAAATCAGCATATTGGGCCCTGATTGCCAAACCGCTGCCGGGCAGAACACCTAGGCCGCGCCAAGCGGCATCACATGGTTCAAAAAGCTGGTTCAGAATTGCACGTGCTTTTGCGTTGCCTTCCCAGGAAACGGCACGGCTGTACTGGATTTCTACCGTGCTTTTGCCGCGCAGGGTCTGGGCCAGGAGCATTTCGATTCCCTGCATGACGTCAGCCGGTTCAAATCCGGTTACTACGCAGGGGATGTGATGTTTCTCGGCCAGCGGCTTGTATGCTGCTCCGCCAATAATAGTGCTGACATGGGCAGGACAGAGGTATCCCGTAAGGTTTAGCTCCGGATCGGCGCTCAGAATTTCCATCGGTACCGGCATGGTTTTGTGTGCTGCCAGCACGCAGTAGTTTTTTACCTGCAGACGGGCAGCTTCAAGAATGCTGACTGCGATTGTCGGTGCCGTGGTCTCGAATCCGACACCCAAAAATACCACCCGACGTTCCGGGTTGTTTTTGGCAAGTGACACAGCATCAAGCGGCGAATAGACAATGCGGATATCGGCGCCGCCGGCCCTTTTTTCCATCAGCGATGAGTGGCTGCCGGGAACGCGCAGCATATCGCCAAAGGTGGCGACAATGTTGTGCGGGTCGTCAGCACAGGCCAGAGCCTTGTCGATATAGCCGATCGGAGTGACACAGACCGGGCAGCCGGGGCCGGAGACCAAGCGGACGTTTTCCGGGAGCAGGGAGCGGATACCATACTGGTAAATCGACATGGTGTGGGTGCCGCAGACCTCCATGAAATTGACCGGAGAGGTCAAACGTTCAGCCAAGCGGCGGATAGTGACCGCCATGTTCTGGATCAACTCCCGGTCCCTGAATTCATCCTGAAACTTCATGCCATATCCTCAGCTGAAAAAACTTCCCGCATCAAACTCAGGGTCTCTTCGGCATACTGCTCATCCAGTTTTGAAATAGCAAAACCGGCATGAACGATAACATAGTCTCCAACCGCCACGTCTTCACCCAGCAGCATGACATTTGCTTCCTTTTGCACACCATCAACTTCGGCAACAATCTCGTCGCCATCTTTACGTATAATTTTCATCGGGACGCCAAGGCACATATCAGATTTTTCTCCTTCCTGCGATTGCAATTTGTCCCAAGGCGATGCCACCGTCATTGGGCGGCACCAGGCGATGAGTGAAAACCTTCAGCCCTTTTTTGGTCAGGGAAGTATATACCATTTCACTCAAAAGGCGATTCTGAAAAACGCCGCCTGAGAGAATAACCCGATCAAGGCCGGTTGAGGCGGAGATGTGCAGGCACATCTCGGTTGCAGCAGACGCAACGGTGCTGTGGAAACGGTATGCGATGGTCGCAGTTGTTATACCGGCTCGCAGATCCTCCAGGATCTCCGGAAACATCGGAGAGAAGTCGAGTTGGAGAGGGTTCAGGAAGGTATGCAAAATATCATATGAATAGCTCCTCCCATTGTAAAGGGATGCTGGTGGGGATTTGCTTTTGACGTCACGGGCAAATCCCCCAGAATCCCCCTTTTTGAAGGGGGACGTTACTTCCTCCTCTCCCTCATCCTCCTTTTCAGCAGTCTCTGCCACTGCTTCAAGTTCAATTGCCGCCTGGCCGTCATACGACACAGTATGTCGTAAATTCAGCAGTGCTGCTACGGCATCAAACAGCCGTCCACAACTGGAGGTGAGGGGGGAATTGATCCCGCGCCGCAGCATCTGGGCAAAAAGCGCCCGATCCTGTTCCAGTAGGATCCGGGTGACCGGGTGGGTGCTTGTAAAGGCGGCTTCTCCAAGCGCCTGGTACAGATAGGCCATCGCCATGCGCCACGGCTCGCGTACGGCCATGTCTCCACCGGGCAAGGGCACCGGGAGAAAGTGTCCGGCACGGTGATAGCTATGATAGCCACCTACCAGAAATTCACCGCCCCAGACCGTACCGTCAGATCCATACCCGGTGCCGTCGAATATGATCCCGATCACGTCGTCGTCAAGGCCGTTTTCTGCCATGCAGGAGGCCAGATGGGCATGATGGTGCTGCACGCGTACCAGCGGCAGCCCGGAATTTTCGGCAAAACGAGATGAGAGATAATCGGGGTGCAGGTCACAGGCTGCGAGTTCCGGCTTGATTGCCAGGATCGTGGACAGATGCGTGATCGTATGACTGAACGAATCGAAGGTGGTCTGGTTCTGGAGATCGCCGATATGCTGGCTGAGGACGGCACGAGTGCCATCTGCCAGGCAGACGGCACTCTTCAGCTCGGCTCCTGCCGCCAGCAGCGGCGGTACTGTAAAGGGGAGTGTGACTGCCCGCGGAGCATAGCCTCGTGCGCGGCGATAAAAAAGCGGCCTCTCCTGGAAAACGCGCATGACCGAGTCATCACTCCGAATATGAATCGGCCGGTCATGGAGCAGAAAAAAATCGGCAATGCCGGCAAGGCGCTGCAGCGCCTCATGATCTTCGAAGGCCACCGGTTCATCGGAAATGTTGCCGCTCGTCATCACAAGCGCCGGAAAGTTGTCCCGGATAAGCAGATGATGCAGCGGTGCATAGGGAAGCATCAGGCCGAGCCAGCCGTTATTGGGGGCAACCAGTGGAGCCAGTCCGGCATCAGGGCGTTTTCTGACAATGATGATCGGCGCTTCCGGTGAGCATAAGAGCCGCTCTTCCATTTCGTTCATCTGCGTCAACGCACGGGCTGCTTCAACAGATGGCACCATGACGGCGAAGGGCTTTTCATCGCGTTTCTTCCGCTCCCGCAACCTCCGCACCGCCTCGTGGTTGCAGGCATCAACCGCCAGGTGATAGCCACTGATCCCCTTGACCGCAAGGATTGCGCCGCTTTTAAGCAACCCGACGGCTTGTATAACCGCCGCATCACGTTTCGCGATCTTCTCGCCAGAGTGGGCGAGCAGGCTCACCTGGGGTCCGCATGCATGGCAGGCGATCGGCTGGGCATGGAAGCGCCGGTCGAGTGGATCCTGGTATTCTCGCTGACAGTCCGGGCAGAGCGGAAAAGCGGTCATGGTTGTGTTGGGGCGGTCATAAGGGATGCCGGTGATGATGCTGTAGCGAGGACCGCAGTTCGTGCAGGTTATGAATGGATAGCGGAAGCGCCGGTTGTCCGGGGCAAACAGCTCACGCAGGCAGTCGGAACAGAGGGCGGAATCGGGGGCAATCTGGATGTCGGCCATGCCGATGCCGCTCGGGAGTATCGTAAATGAATGATCGCCGTTGACGGGAATATCTGTGCGGGTGTGCGCTGTTATGACTGCCAAAGGAGGGAGGGTCGTCCAGAGTGCGGTTTCAAAGGCATCGAGCCGGGCAGGCGTGCCCTGACACTCAATCTCGACACCGGCTGACGTGTTACGCACCCAACCGGTCAAATCCTGTTCAAGTGCCAGGCGGTATACAAACGGGCGAAAACCGACTCCCTGCACTATCCCCTGGATCGCGTACTTCCGCCGGTAAATCAGCGCTGCGTCCCGTTGCTCAACCACTGGTACCACGCCTCCATACCTTCGCCGCTCCGGGCGGATACTTCGAAAATGGTGATGCCGGGGCTTACACGGCGTGCATACTCCTTGCATTTCTCAACATCAAAATCGAGATGTGGCAACAGGTCGGTCTTATTGAGCAGCATGACAGTTGAGTTATGGAACATCTGCGGGTATTTGAGCGGTTTGTCCTCCCCTTCGGTAACGGAAAGCACGACAACCTTGTGGTGTTCTCCCAGGTCAAAAGCTGCAGGGCAGACGAGGTTGCCGACATTTTCGATCAGCAGAACGTCCATATGGTCGAGATCAAAATTATCGGTGCCGTGCATGATCATGTGGGCATCCAGGTGACATCCGGCGCCGGTGTTGATCTGGCGCACCGGAATGCCGGTAGCGGCAATGCGCCGGGCATCGTTATCGGTCTGCTGATCACCTTCAACAACAGCAAAACGCAGCGTCTGAGACAGATCCCGCAATGTCCGTTCCAACAGGGTCGTCTTGCCGGAGCCGGGTGAACTTACCAGGTTCAGGACGAAAATTCCCTTTTCTTTGAACAGGGCACGATTAAAGCCCGCCAGGCGGTTG
>JAJXWO010000060.1 GCA_021781535.1 Deltaproteobacteria bacterium
ATTGTTCTGAGACGTGCCCTCTGGCGGTGGGGATAAAAATATCTCAACGGTAAGGACAGACAAAAACAGACCTACATACCTTGGCGCTACGAATGACTAACACCAAGGATTCGGAGGCAACTATATGAAAACGGTAATTATTGGCGGGGTCGCCGGTGGCCTATCGGCCGCCAGCCAGATCAAACGAGAGGACCATGGCGCGCAGGTTATTGTGCTGGAAAAATCAGGCGATGTCTCGTACGCCGCCTGTGGCATGCCGTACAACCTGTACTATAAAGATAAGCCGGTTGAGGATCTCTATGCGCTGGGTCTTGAAGATATCCGCAATGAACGGGGAATAGATTACCGACTGCATCATGAAGTACTCTCTATTGATCCGGCCCGAAAGGAGGTGACGGTTTTTGACCGTGAACGTTCTCAGGAATATCGTGAAAAATATGATTATCTCGTGTACGCCACCGGCAACCAACCGAACAGGCTGCCCCTTCCCGGATTCGATGATGCTGACATCTTCTATTTCAAGACACTGGATGACACGCGACTTGTAAAAAAAGTAATCTACGAGAAAGCCCCTTCCACTGTCATTCTCGTAGGTTCCGGATATACCAATCTTGAGCTGGTAGATGTCCTCTACAACATGAAGATCACTCCGATCATCCTTGAAAAAGCAGCCACAATCCTTCCTTCGTTTGCTGAAGAGATCAGGGCGAAGGTGCTGGAAAAGCTGGAAGATAAAGGTATTACGCTTCATACCACTATTGATATCATCGAGAAGAAAGGGTCCGTGGTCCGGACTACAACCGGAGATTTCGAGGGGGACATGGTTGTCGTCTCCATCGGCGTAAAGCCGAATATCGCCATCTTCTCGGCCGCCGGTGGTGAGTTGGGGGTCGGTGGAGCGGTAAAAGTTGACCGCTTTTTGCGAACCAACCTTCCTGATGTCTTCGCTGCCGGTGACTGCGCCGAGCATTACGTCCGCCAACTCGGCAGAAACAGCTACCTGCCACTCGGACCGACCGCCAACAAGCAGGGGCGGCTAGTTGGCAGCAATATTGTCAATAACACCGCGATGAAGGAATTTTATGGCATTGACCAGACGGCGGTATTCAAGTTTTTTGATCTGACCGTGGCCACTACCGGTCTCAGTGAGCGTCAAATCCAGGAGATTGGCACGCCCTATGTAAAAGTCTTCGTGGACACACCAACCAGGGGTGCATTCCCCGGAGGTGGTACGATGCGTATACTGCTCCTGTTTGAAAAGGGGACTGGTTTGTTGCTCGGCGGACAGATGATAGGGCAAGATGTCGTGGCAAAACGGCTCGACGTTCTTGCCACGGGAATTTACAAACAGATGACGGTGTTCGAACTCGCCGAGATTGATCTGAGCTACTCACCGCTGTATGCCCCGGTATGGGACCCGCTCCTCATTGCAGCGAACAAGGCGATCAGGGAAGTGTGATTGCATAACGTGATGCCTATTCTGACGGTGAAGATAGCATCGCAACAGGGACCACCACGGTAATTATTATGATCCGAATTAAACGTGTATATGACCAGCCTGAACCAGACGATGGGCTTCGTTTCCTTGTGGACCGGCTCTGGCCACGTGGCATGAAGAAAGAAAACCTCCAGATGGACGAATGGTTGAAAGAGGTGGCCCCCAGCGATGCGTTGCGGAGCTGGTTTGGGCATGACGCAGCCAAATGGGAAGAGTTTTGCCGTCGCTACGATGCTGAATTAGAGGCTAACAGCGAAGCGTGGCGGCCTATCCTGAATATGGCCCGAAAACAGAATATCACCTTGCTTTACAGTGCGCATGACATTGAGCACAACAACGCCGTGGCTATCCGGGCGTTTATCGAAAAAAAACTGCACGACAATTCTTAGTCTGTTGTTACAAACAAAGGTTTTTAAGGGAGGGGGAAAAATGACAAAAACAGTGTTGGTTGACCAGGGTGTGTGCATTAGTTGTGGGCTATGTGTGACCAATGTTCCTGAAGTGTTCCGTTTTTCCGCTGGCGGCAAGGCGGAAGTTTACGATCCGGCGGGGGCTCCTGAAGACACTATTCAGCAGGAAGCCATCGACATTTGTCCGGTATCTTGTATTTACTGGCAGGAATAGTGGGAGCAACGAATAAAAAAACCGCTTCTATTCAACGGCGAATGGAGTGTCAAATGAAAAGTGCAACTGTAGGAGCGGATGGGCCGATTACTCGGCTTTCACCTTGGTGGAGAAATGCCGCAATCCTCGTGCTGATGATGGGGTTCACGGTTCTAATATGGATTGCGGTCAGAAGCTACCAAGATGCCCCGCCGATCCCGGTAAATGTTGTAGGGCCAACAGGAGAAGTGCTCTTTACCCGGGCCGATATCGTGTCCGGCCAACAGGTTTTTCTCAAGTACGGCCTGATGGAGAATGGTACTGTCTGGGGGCATGGCGCCTATCTGGGCCCTGATTTCTCCGCAGCCTACCTTCATGCGCTCAGCATCGAAACGGGAGATGCGATCGCCCGGAAGCGATTCAACCAGGCTTCGGCGAAACTCGGCCCGGCGGAACGGGATGCTGCCAATGCGGAAACCGGTCAGATACTCAAGGAGAACCGTTACGACCCGCAAACAAAAACCTTGATTTTTACTCAACCTGAAGCCACCTCATACCTGAAGCAGATCACCGCCTGGACCACCTATTTCTCCAAACCGGCCGGGAACGGCGGCCTGCCAGTCAAGTACATCACGGACCCGGAAGAGCTGCGCCAGCTAACCGCTTTTTTTGCCTGGACCGCCTGGGCTTCTGTTGCCAACCGTCCCGGCGAGTCCTACTCCTACACGAATAATTTCCCCTACGACCCGGTGTCCGGCAACACACCGACCAGTGATGCCGTTCTCTGGAGCGCCCTCAGCCTGATCACGCTTCTTGCCGGGACGGCAGGCGTCCTCTTTGCCTTCGGCAAGTTTGATTTCTTGGGATGGCAGAGGAAGGGGGAGCACGTCCATCCGCAGCTCCTCCCCGGCGTGACCAGTGCGAGCCAGCGGGCAACCATCAAATACTTCGTGATCGTTGCCCTCCTCTTTCTCGGCCAGGCATTGGTGGGCGGTGCCACAGTCCACTACCGGGTCGACTCGGCAAGCTTTTACGGGTTCGACATTTCCACGATTCTCCCCAGCAACATTTTGCGCACCTGGCATCTTCAGCTGGCGATCTTTTGGATTGCCACCGCCTATGTCGCCGGCGGACTCCTCCTCGCCCCATCGCTCGGAGGGAAAGAACCTGCCGGACAGGCCAAAGGGGTCAATGTCTTGTTCGGCGCCCTGGTGCTGGTTGTTGTGGGGAGCCTTTGCGGAGAAATCCTCGGCATCAACCAGCTACTCGGAAAATTCTGGTTCTGGTTCGGCCATCAGGGGTGGGAATATCTCGACTTGGGGCGTGGTTGGCAGATTCTTTTGGCGATCGGTTTGTCTTTCTGGGTATTTCTACTTTTCAGAGCCATTGCCCCGGCACGAAAAGACCATGAGAAACGGGAAATTGCTTCGCTCTTCCTGTACGCGGCAATCGCCATTCCCCTGTTCTATCTCCCTGCCATGTTTTTCGACAGCGCCAGCCATTTTTCGGTGGTAGACACCTGGCGTTTCTGGATCATTCATCTCTGGGTTGAGGGGTTTTTCGAAGTTTTCGTGACAGTGATGGTCGCCATCGTCTTTTACCAACTCGGTATCGTTTCTCATTTGACGGCAGCCAGGGTTGTCTACCTTGACGCCATCCTCTACCTCGGGAGCGGCATCATCGGCACTGGGCATCACTGGTACTGGACCGGTCAGTCCAATGTCACCATGGCCCTGGCGGCTGTTTTCTCCGCTATGGAAGTGGTCCCGCTCACTCTCCTCACCCTGGATGCGTGGGACTTCGTCAAGCTGACCAAAGGGACTTGTGATGTTTGCAGCAAGCCAATTTCTGTACCGCATCGCTGGACCTTCTATTTTTTGATCGCCGTCGGGTTCTGGAATTTTGTTGGTGCCGGAGTGTTCGGCTTTCTTATCAACCTCCCCATAGTCAGTTATTTTGAGGTCGGCACCATGCTCACTCCGAACCACGGTCACGCCGCGATGATGGGAGTTTTTGGCATGCTCGCCGTTGCACTTATGGTTTTTGCCATGCGGCAGGTATCGACAGATGAACAATGGGTTCGTCCGGAGAAGTTCATACGGGTCTCCTTCTGGGGATTGAATATCGGCTTGGCCCTGATGGTGGTAACCAGTCTTTTTCCTGGCGGAGTGCTCCAATTTATCGACGTTCTCAACAACGGCTACTGGCATGCCCGTGGCCCGGAATTTTTGCAGGGGAAAATCCCGCGCATGATCGAATGGTTGCGTATGCCGGCCGATCTTGTTTTTATCGGACTGGGCATCTTTCCGCTTCTTGTCGCGTCGATCCTGACCTGGCGAACCACGAAAAAAATGTCATCAATGTAATACGCAGCTGAAACAACAGAAGTTGTCATAAATTCGATATATGCAACTTTGATATTGGCCCATGCCAGTAAAAACTTGCGGGAGGTAAAACATGCAAAAAAAGTACTCAAAAAGATGTGCCGTGCTGGCTATTCTAACGGCCACGTCAATCTGGGCAGGGTGCTCGCCGATGAAGGTGGAACCCATCAAGACGGTCGCGATAGAAGACGGCACAGTTGACCCGGCCGTATGGGGTAAAGTATATCCGCTTCAATATAAACTCTGGCGCCAGACGGGTGAACCGACTCCGGCCGGCAAGAGCAAGTACAAGAAGGGCTACGATGTCGGCGAGGACCGTCGTGACAAGCTAGACGAATACCCCTTTCTGGCGTTGCTTTATAACGGCTGGGGCTTTGGTTCAGAGTACCGCGAACCGCGTGGACACTTCTTCATGATTCAGGACCAGCTGGAGGTTGATCCCGGCCGAGTAAAAGCAGGTGGTTCATGCCTGACCTGTAAAACCCCCTATGCGCCAATGCTTGAGAAACAGATGGGAAAAGCCTACTTCTCAACCCCATACAAGGAAGTGCTGGCGAAACTCCCGAAGGATCAGCAGACTCTCGGTGTTGCCTGTATTGACTGTCATGACAACAGGGGGATGACTCTCAAAATATCCCGTGGTTTTACGCTGGGAAAGGCACTCAAGAAGATCGGCGTGGACGAAGCAAAGCTTACTACGCAGGAGAAACGGACTCTGGTTTGTGCCCAGTGCCATGTCAGCTACATAATCCCCAAGGACAAGGAGATGCATTCGACGGACGTCGTCTTTCCGTGGCAGGGCAGCAAAGTCGGTAATATAAGCATTGAGAATATAATAGCCGATATCAAGAGCTCTCCTGCAAATGCCGAGTGGACACAGAGCGTGACAGGCTTTAAGTTGGGATTCATTCGCCACCCCGAGTACGAGCTCTTCTCCAACAACAGCCCGCATTGGGCCAACGGCGTAAGCTGTGCGGATTGCCACATGCCGATTATCACAAGGGATGGACAGAAAGTCTCGGACCACAGAATCATGAGCCCGCTGAAAAATGATCTGATCGCCTGCGCCTCCTGCCATACCGAGTCACCGCAAGTGCTCCGCGATAAGATCTTTGCTATCCAGGACAACACCATGATTGTGTATCTGAAAGTGGGCTACGCAACGGCAACTGACGCCAAGCTTTTTGAGATGGCAAACAAGCTCGAGGCATCCGGCAAAAAGATCGACAAGGCTCTTTACGCCCAGGCACGGGAGAATTACGAGCAGGCCTTCTATAGGCTCATATTTATCGGTGCGGAAAACTCTAACGGGTTTCACAACCCAAAAGAAGCCTTGCGTGTTTTGAACGATGCGGCAAAATACGCAGCGTCCACCGATGCACAACTTCGCAAACTGTTAACGCGGGCAGGAGAAAAAGTGCCGGAAAAGATCGACCTGGAACTTTCAAAGTACACCAACAACCGGGGCGCGAAAAAGATCATGTTCAGACCCGAGCATGAGATTAAGTCACCTGAAGTTAAATAATTCATTTATATAAGTATGAACTTGAACTTTTACCTGTTTTTTGACTACGGTCAAACAAAGACAGAAGAAAACGGTATAATTTGCCGTTACTCGATTAGAAAAGCACCAATTCTGGCTATTGGATCAACAAACAAAAGGAGAATACACAAATGAGTATGTTTTGTAACCAATGCGAGCAGGCAGCAAACGGCACCGGCTGTAACATTTCCGGCGTATGCGGTAAAAAACCCGATGTGGCGGCACTCCAGGACCATCTGATCTACGGCCTCAAAAGCCTGGCGCTGTATGCCGACAAGAGCGGCCGTAACGCAGAGATCGACCGTTTTACCATTGAGGCACTTTTCAGCACCGTCACCAACGTGGATTTTGAAGCGGCACGCATCGGTGGGCTGATCAAGCACTGCTTTGAACTGAAAGAAAAAGCCAAAGCAGCTGCCGGCGTCACAATTCCTGGCGAAGTGGCCGCTTGGCAGCCTGCCAACGACCTGGCCGGCATGACCACGCAGGGCGAAGCCCACGGCATCAACACCCAGCACGTCAACGAAGACATCCGTTCGGTCATCGAGATTCTGATGTACGGCCTGAAGGGAATGGCGGCCTATATGGATCATGCAATGATCCTTGGTAAGACCGACGATGAAGTGATGGCCTTTTTCCAGAAAGCACTGGCCGCCACGACCGATGCCAACCTGGGGCTCATGGATTTTGTCGCTCTTGCGATGGAGTGCGGCAAGCAGAACCTGACTGTTATGGGGCTGCTCGACAGCGCCCACACCGATACCTACGGGCACCCGGTTCCCACCCCAGTACAACTCGGCACCAAATCCGGCAAGGCTATCCTGGTATCCGGCCACGACATGAAAATGATGGAAGAGATTCTCAAACAGACCGAGGGCAAGGGCATCAATGTTTATACCCATGGCGAGATGCTGCCGGCCCACGGCTATCCCGGTCTGAAAAAATACAGCCATCTGGTTGGTAACTATGGCGGCGCATGGCAGGATCAGGCCCAGGAGTTTGCCAAGTTCCCCGGAGCAATCATCTTCAACACCAACTGTATCCAGCGCCCGTCCGAATCCTATGTTGACCGCCTCTTCACCTGGGGATTGGTTGCATGGCCCGGCGTCACGCATATCGACGGTTGGGATTTCAGCCCGGTGATCAACAAGGCTCTTGAGTGCCCGGCCTTACCGGAAAATCCGGGTCAGGAAATTCTGACCGGTTTCGGACACAATGCCGTATTGGGAGTGGCCGACAAGGTCATCGCTGCGGTCAAGTCCGGTGCCATCAAGCACTTCTTCCTGGTGGGCGGTTGCGACGGCGCCAAATCGGGGCGTAACTACTATACCGAGTTTGCCGAAAAGGCCCCCAAGGACACGGTTATCATGACCCTGGCCTGCGGCAAGTACCGCTTCAACAAACTCGAGTTTGGCGACATCGGCGGCATTCCCCGCCTGCTGGATATCGGACAGTGCAATGACGCCTATTCGGCAATCCAGATTGCGGTGGCATTGGCGGGAGCCTTCGAGTGCGGTGTCAACGACCTGCCACTCTCGATGATCCTCTCCTGGTACGAGCAGAAGGCGGTTGTCATCCTGCTGACCCTGCTGCACCTCGGTATCAAGAACATCAAACTCGGACCGACACTACCGGCCTTCATCACCCCCAACGTGCTCAACTTCCTGGTGGAGAACTTCAACATCGGCCCGATCACAACGGCTGAAGCCGATCTGAAGGCAATTCTGGGATAACTGAAGCATAACAACCTTAAACAATGAGCGCCTTGCGGTTCACTGCGAGACGCTCATTGTTTAGCTACTACCTGATCGGCTTTCGAAATCGCATCGTCGTCATGCTCAACTGGGTTTGGTATTACTGGTTTCATGAGCGGCAGGTGCGGCTCATGACCAGGAGAGAAGGCTCGTAATGGATATACGTTCAATGAAATCTCTGACTACCATACGTTTAATCGTGCAGTGGTGCTTTTTGTTTTGGGTGGTTGGTATCGGCATCCGTTTCGGTCTGTTTATCAATTCCGTTGAAAACGGAGCCGCCGCTCCCCTGGTTTCGCGCCCGCCGGGCGTTGAAGGATTCCTGCCCATCGGCGCTCTGACCAGCTTAAAGTACTGGCTGGTTACCGGTAAAATCCACCCGGTCCATCCAGCGGCTCTGGTCATTTTCCTGGCAATACTGCTCATGAGTCTGCTTGCCAAAAAATCATTCTGCTCATGGCTGTGTCCAGTCGGCACACTTTCCGAGGGGGCCTATAAGCTCGGTCAGCGGTTATTTGGCAGAAATTACCGCCTTTGGCGATGGTTCGATCTTGGATTGCGGGGCATCAAATATCTGCTGCTTCTGATGTTCGTGAAGTTAATCCTGCTGGATATGCCCGCAGAAGCCCTGAGTAGTTTTCTGAATGGTCCCTACTGGGCGGTTAGCGACGTCAAGATGCTTCACTTCTTTACCCACATGTCCGTAACTACGGTGGTGGTACTGGCTATCCTGGTTTTTTTATCCTTTTTCTACAAAATGTTCTGGTGCCGATATTTTTGTCCCTACGGTGCGTTGCTTGGTCTGGCAAGCCTTGTCAGCCCCTTCAAAATTCGTCGGGATTCAATAGGCTGTACCGGGTGCCAACGCTGCTCCGCTGCCTGTCCATCCGAGCTGGCAGTGCATGCCGGCAGTGCCGTTTCGTCGCCGGAGTGCACTGGGTGTCTCACGTGTGTGGCGTGCTGCCCGGAGCAAAATGTCCTCGCCATGCAGCCAGCCTTCTGGAGGAAGCAACCTCTCCCTGTGTGGGTTTTCCCGACATTAGTTGTGTTTGTTTTCATCTCCGGCATAGCTGCCGGAATGGTTAGCGGACACTGGGACACTTCGTTACGTTATGCTGACTATCAAAAGCTCATCCCACTGCTGCCGTACCTGAGCCATTAATGCTCAAGCCGGGAGTTACATGAACAACAAACCGCACTAACCCTGGAGTAGTAATTGAAGATCAGAAAAAGGTTTTCCGGACTTCCCCGACGGTGTATGGCACCGCTCCGTGGCCCGCGGCCGCCACTGTCATTGCGCTATGCCCTCTGGAGTTTCATCAGTGCGACTCTCGGTATTCTGGCCATTGGCGAGATAACCACCCTGGTTGGACACCCATTGCTGATCGGCTCATTCGGTGCTTCTGCGGTTCTCCTGTTCGGCGCCACGGACTCACCGTTGTCCCAGCCGCGTAACCTGGTTGGAGGACATGTCATTTCCGCATGTGTGGCGGTAATTGTGGTCGCACTCTTTGGCTCCTCGACACTGACCATGGCTATTGCAGTAGGGCTAGCCATTTTTGTAATGAACCTGACTCACACGACCCATCCGCCGGGAGGAGCGACGGCCCTGATTGGCGTGCAGGGAGCTGTTGGTCCAGGGTTCATTCTGTTGCCGGTGCTGGCAGGAGCCTTGATACTCCTTGTTACAGCAATCTTTACAAATAATGTGGTGTACCACCGTTCTTATCCCAAACACTGGCTATAGGTCAATTATGCGTTTTGTTACCAGCACCAAAATATTTCTCTGCCTAGCCGATGCCGGTTGAACAGACGTCGTTCACACTGGCTTCAGCCACAATGGAATTGTACCGTCACGGTCAAAGTTTCTCACATATTGCAGTTTTCCCTCCAAATTAGATCAATTTGTTGACCCACATCAAACTCCTTTACCAAATAGTACGCTACGCTGGATTCATAACAGAGCGAGGAGGTGCTTAATGAATTTCAGCAATGAACTTGGCGATAAGGCAATACAGGATGTAATGCAGACGTATCCGGAGATCGGCGAGATACTTGCCCGTTACGATATCGGATGCACAACCTGCAAGGTGGGGATCTGTCTGCTGAAGGATGTGGTATCCATTCACGGCTTGTCCAAGGAAGACGAAGCATCAATTGAGCAGGAAATAAACGAACATTTAGCTAAAAGAGGAGAATAAATCATGGGAAATCTGGGATGTGGCTGCCCCGGCAGCATGGCGAAAGTAATTGAAAGAGCGGTAACAGAAGAAACAGGTGGCGTGAAAGCGGTTTCCGAACTCAGGCAGTGGCCGGTGCAACTCCACCTGGTACCGCCAACCGCTCCCTACTTCAAGAACGCGGATATTCTGGTTTGTGCCGACTGCGTGGCTTTTGCCATGG
>JAJXWO010000061.1 GCA_021781535.1 Deltaproteobacteria bacterium
ACATATATAGTCCACGTACCACCTTGAAGTTTGGAGACTTCTGTACCGTGTCTTCAAAAAGAGTAAGGTTGGATTGCCACGTCAAGTTTCGCTTGAAGGTCAACCCTCCCCAAAAAACTAAAAGTATGGCAACAAAGGCTGTAGCTGCACGTTGAAGTTGAATTCTACCTGCTACATATCTACTCCAGCAGATTGAAGCGGCAAGCAACCAAAATGGTATGGCGAGGTAAACGTATCGCTCTGCGAATGCGGTCCAAGTAACAGTGCCAAGTGAAAGAGGCAGAGCTGGCGCAATCATGCAAAAACCAGCCAGAAGGAGTGACGATACGCGCCCCGCAAGCTGAATGAACAAAAGTATGAGTAAGAGGATCAAAATACCTAGCAATTCGTACAGCGGATCAATCTCTCTGATTGCAAAATTTAGCGGGAATGGCAATATAAATTCTTTTACATAAAAGGCGATGGCACCGGTAAATACCTTAAATGAATAGATTGGATCAGACATGATTAGCGAAAGTGTGCGGGGAATGCTGGCAACGTCGGAAGTAAAGACAGATTTTCGAATCATAAAAAACAACCCAGCCGACACAAGTAACGTGGCGCCTAAAATTCCCCAAACTTTAATGCCTCCGCGCTGTAATTTCCTACTGTATCTAAAATAAATAAAAAGACCATATCCGACTATAAGCACTAATACTGATAAATAACTGTACGTGAATAACGCTACGAAGGCTGCGGTAATGTAGAATGCCGCCGTTACCAATACGATATTACGCCAGGGGAGTTGAAGGTCTTGCTGACCCACTGAGTTGTGTTCGTCGACATGCATCCTGTAGAGAAAAAAAGCAGCAAAGAAAAAAGCTATTGCAGTCTCTTTCGCAAGCATACCGAATATTACAGAGGCAACAATTGCAGGCCAAAACCACCATTGTTTGCTTTCGCGGTATTTTATCATGATAAACGTAGCGAAAAGAACGCCAATGCAAGCCAGTAGATCTGTCCTGCCAGATATCCAGTTTACTGATTCGGTTGTCATGGGGTGGATTGAGAAGAGTAGAGCGGTAAAAAGGGGCACGTATTTTGTTTTTGGGTTATTGTTATTATGCAGTTGCCCAGCTATCAAATACAACAGCAGTACATTTAAAAGATGAAACATGATATTTTCTAAGTGCATAACCCGTGGATCAAGATCATATACGAATCTATCCAGCATGTAGAAAATGCCGATCAAAGGTCGGTAATATTCCCCTTTGGCAGAGTGCGGGAAAAACAACGTTTTCAGATCTATATGTTCTGTATTGGATAGAGATATAATGACATTCCGATCATCCAATAAGCAGATTTCAGAAAACATGGACACATAATAGACCGAAAGAACAACGAAGCATAACAGCAGAATTTGAAATGGTTTTCTTACAGTTGGAATCATGCAATCAATCCAAAATGTTCGAGCGCCCATCCTGCAGGCTTTCGCATAAAGGCTAGTGCAACAATGTTAAAAGGGCTTTTTTTGACATACACGTACTTAAAACCATTTCGTTTGAGGATAGCTTCTAATGAATTTTGAGTAAAACCAGTTTTGTGAGAAAAATAATCTTGGCCAGACATTTCCATCTGAAGTCCAAACCCATAAAAAACATCTCTTACCAAAACAGGTATACCAGCGCCAATAGTATAAAGCACGTCATCTAGATCAAGCCCTTTGGCTACCATTGTTCGGATTACATCTTCCAAATCAGGAACAGAAATCATTGCAAATCCAGATGGTTTCAAAACGTGTCGAAACCCCTGCAGCACCCTTGGTACTTCGTGATGGTAATAATGCTCCAGATTGTGTGAGCAATAAACTGCATGATACTGTGCTTGTTCGAGCGTCTGCAACTCACGGGCATCACAAATAATATCCGGATTTCCCGCAGGATCGATATCCAATAGAATATGATCCCATCCATCAAAATCTGCTGGCACTGATATATCTTTCCTATTCCCCCCAACATTTAAAAAACGTTTTTTCAAGGTAGTCTTCGGCATGCGACCTCCATACGTTCGTTCCACATTTTGTGCAGCACAACTCCAAAATCAATGGCGAATTTCACGCCATCACAGAGAGATGATTGAGCCATTTTCTCGCGGAGACCAGACCGCACATTTGCAAGCCTTTCCAGTTTAACACCCCATTCACACGCTATTTCCACATACTCTTTCTCACTTTGTGCTACAAAGTCAGAAAGATCAACCGCCCGAAGAAATGATTCTGTCTGACGGCTTACCGGTGACTCTCCAGGCAACGTAACAACCGGAACCCCCATCCAAAGAGCTTCACAGCTTGTCAGCCCACCACAGTAAGGGAACGGATCAAGTGCGATGTCTATATCGGCATATTCTGACAGCATAAAAAAGTGATACGAGTCTGGTCGCAAGTCTAGCCGATCACTGGAAACGCCACGAACTTCAAATCTCTTTATGAAATACTTCCGCAAATAATAATCTTTAAAATACGGAGATTTCAGCACCAAACGGGAATGAGGAACCCGATGCAGAATTTCCGCCCAGACAGAAATCACCTGTTCGTTTATCTTGTTGATATTGTTGAAACAGCCATATGTAATGTAGTTATTGTCTGAAGCGGGCAGAGCATCAACATCTGGGCACAGAAATGGCGGTGTATAGCAAAATCGTCCCCTTGGCAAATACATCGGTTTTTCTACCAAATACCTTTCCTCGCCGGATTGTACCATCAGAGGATCGACAATGATATAATCTATCGCCTTAATGCCGGTTGTATTAAACCAACCAAGCCACGAAGCCTGAACAGGCACGGGTTTTTTCGCAAAAACAGAAAGCCTGTTGCCTCCGGTAAACCCAGCGAGATCAATAAGAATATCTATCTCATCCGCTTGAATCAAGGCAATAAGTTCATCATCTGTTGTCCCTGTCACTTGACGGAAATGATCTACACTGCGAATGATGTTATCGGTAACCAAGTCTCTTTTCTCGGAATTGTCATAGCAGGTGATAGAAAACTGTGACCTGTCATAGTTCCGTGCAAGCGCTTGAAAAAAGACTCCTCCCGGATGTTGATGAAAATCAGCAGAAACAAAGCCGATTCGAAGTGGTCTGTCTTCTTCATGCCTCTTTACGTGGATTGGCAGATGACCATGATAAAACCGGTCTCCAATGAAACAGATTTCCTGAAAAACAGTCTTGCGCGAAAAGAGATCGCTGTAATGCATGGCATACACCAAGTGTGTGCGCACATCAACATTATCAGGATATTTTTCGGCTAATGATTGCAAAATTTGGTAGCCCTTGTCTGCATCGTATTTCAGATAAAGCGTAGCCAGATTTAAATTTGCCTCCAGAAAATCAGGACAGAGTTTGGAGGATTTTATGAAACAGGTACGAGCTTTGCTTACACGCCCTGCACTCAGATGTAACATCCCGAGATTGCACCATGCCTGATGATGATCCGGTGCAATCTGCAGTACTTTCTCTATTACCTTAAATGCCTCTCGCTTTTTATTTCTTTCAGTCAAAACCTTGCCAAGGTTATTGAGCGCATCAACAAAATCCGGACGCAATGCAATTGCCTTCTCAAGTGCTACTTCAGCTGCTTCCAGCTCTTCCAGGTAAAAATATACGATCCCCAGATTATTGAAAGCTTCCGGAAACTCGGGGGTAATGGCAATCGATTGTTCAAAAAAACGCTTGGCATCATGCCAACGTTTTTCGGCAAGTGCAGCAACCCCTCTGTTATAGGCTATTTCGGGAACTGCAGGAAGAATCTCTATCGGCGATTTATCTACCCCTTCGTTTGTACCATCACACCAGCGTTGCCACATAATACGATACGCTGACATCAATTCGGATGTAAAACGCTGACCATCACAAAGCGGCGACACAATCATCATATCTCTAAGACGCGACCTGAGGGAGGCCAATTCATCCAAATCGCCAGCATGACGCATAACGAGCTCTATATATGCTTCCTTTGAGTCAGCAATATATTCGGGTAATCCAATGACTTTGAGCAGTGCCAGGGTTTGCCGACCGGCAGGCAATGGCCCTGGCAAGGTAATTACCGGCACACCCATCCAGAGAGATTCACAGGTAGTTGTGGCGCCACTGAAGGGGAACGGGTCGAGTGCAATATCTATATCGCCATACTCTTCCAGCAATGTGCCATAATCTGAATAGCCACGGTATTCAACCCGCCCAGCACCAATTCCATGAAGTTCAAAAAGCGCATTAAAACGTTCTACCACGCCTGCATCACTAAAACTGCCCCACTTAAGCACCAAGGCTGCATCTGGCATCTTCAATAAAATGGAAGACCATACCGCAATGGTATCTGGTGATATTTTGGAGATGTTATTGAAACAGCCAAAGGTAATATGACCGTTGAGCAGAGCCGGAAGCGGTTTAACGACAATAGAATCAGAGGGAGGAGTATAGCAGAATCTGGTTTCCGGCATATAGACCACCCTTTCAGTAAACCACGGTACCAGCGAGGGAGGGAGTGTGTCGTGATCCATAATAATGTAGTCAACCGCATCCAGGCCAGATGTGTTGTAGTAGCCGATCCACGACACCTGCACCGGGGCTGGCCTGCGCGCCATAACCCCTATTCGGCCAGAACCGATATGCCCTGAAAGATCAACCAGAATATCTATCTGATCTTCTTGAATCTGCTCGAATACTGTTTCATCACTCAAGCCTGCTATATTACGCCAGGTACAAGAGTACGTTTTCAATCTCTCTGTCAGCCAATCCGTTTGTTCTCCGTTACTATAACAGTAGGTAGATATGATCGTTGAATCATGATACGCAAGCGCATGCTCAAAAAAGAAGCCAACCGGATGCCGGTTAAACTCTCCAGAAATGTACCCTACCCGTAGTTGTCTGTCCGGGCACCGGTCGTTCATGTGAGAGCTGGTACGCGGGGTAGTGCTATAGAAGCGGTTACAAAAATCTACAGTTGCATCATACAAATCTTTTTGCGTGCTGGTAGATGGATACTGTAATGCATACAGCAGAAAGGTATGGGCATCCCTGAAATCCGGTTTGAACTCAAGCGCCTTACGGATAGTCGCAACAGCAGCTTCAGCATCCCCTTGACACAGCAGCACATCGGCCAGGCCACGATACGCCTCGGGATAATTTGGTTGCAATGCCAGTGCACGCAACAGATTTTCTTTGGATACAGAGAAATGCGTCAATTGTTTATGGGCAAAGGCGATGTTGTAGTAAACCGTCGCATTTTCAGGGGCAATTTCCTGCGCCTGTGCGAAATACACCAGCGCATCATCAAATCGTTTTACTCTGTTCAAGGCACAGGCAATTCCATGAATTGCAACAAAATTATCAGGAGCAAATTTGATAGCATTTTGAAAAGAAGTAATCGCATCTTCCGGCATTTTTTCAATTGAATAAAGCGAACCCAGGTTTATCCAGGCTATGAAGTTGCCTGGTGTGATGGAGACCGCCTGGCGGTAGCAGGCAATAGCTGCTTTAATACGGCGTCTTTCCTGAAGAATTTTGGCCAAGTTATTATAGGCATCAGAAAAATCATTCCTTAGAGTCAACGCTTGCCGTATAAGCCTGACGGCAGTACGTGCATCGCCAAAACCACGAAATTTCACGACCCCCATACCATGGAGAGCACGAGCATTGTTTGGTTGTATAGCAAGTATATCCTTGTAAACAGCAAGCGCTGCCGGATAGTCATCTTCTTTCAGATACTCGTTGGCGCAATTAAAAGCATTATCAAAAGAATCATCCATTCACTATCACCACCCAAAAGAAGTAAACGCAAAAAAAAAGCCTGACAAATATGTCAGGCTTTTAAAAAATAAAAAAGATAAATTACATCGAGTTCCAACCGGAAGTCGCGCTAAGGTTACTATTGGAGTTGGATGCAGACGGCGCTGCCACAGTGCTACCAACAGTTGCGCCAGAAGAGTAATACAGTTTTGAGTCTGTAGAAACAAAGGCAATAATTCTGTCGCCGTTAAGATGCTTTGAATTTGCGGAATACATAGAATCTGACGATGCTACACCAATCTGAACGTTGTTGGATGGTGTAAAGCTTGATGCTCCCAATCCTGTTACAGTCGTGATAGTTGATGAAGCATATGCACTGCCTGCAGCCATGGTAAGCGCGATAACTAGTGCTATTTTCATTATAGTAGGTCTTACCATCTCAATCTCCTTTCAAATAATTAGTGGTGTCTTAGAAGTTCGGGTATTTTTGGGTGTCGGAAAATGCTGCTTCCATTGAGGTCCTGAAGTTTCGGGCATCACTTGTTGCTGCAGAGTTGAAGCCCCTGATACGATAAGCCGAAAATTGTGGAATGGCAACTGCGGCCAGGATGCCGATGATCGCAACAACAATCAACAGCTCGATAAGGGTAAAACCTTTTTTGTTCCTAATTCTTCTAAGCATAAATTTTCTCCTTTCGTGGTTTTTGCTCAGCTCGTAATGAGCATGTGGTAGTAAAGCGTTGTACATTTTAAAGCAATTTCAACGCCAAATCTTATCAAAACAAAAAATGAAAAACATATCAATAAGCTAGCCGCTCTTCACACCATCAGATCTGAATAAGATTACAATTTTCGCCACATCAGGTGACGTTTTTCGTCACACAATCAATATTAAAAGGATGGATATTTATTAAAATCATAACGATATGCTTCCATGATCGTGGAAAAGTTTTTTAAGTCAGTGGTTGCCGCGCTATTAAAAGCTCTGATTCGATATGCACTCAGTTGTGGTATGGCAACTGCAGCCAAAATGCCGATAATTGCGACTACAATCAAAAGCTCTATAAGCGTAAATCCATTTTGATTTAAACACGTTTTCACAAGCCCCCCGATGAACAGGTATTAATTCATCGTAAGCAAGATTAGCGCCAAGGAACAACTATGAGGTATATTAGGCACGCCAATACCGACCTGAAACATAATCATTCTGCAACAATCAATTTCCAAAGCTCTCCCGGCAACAGCGCCACCTCAACCTGCTCCCCATCCGCCATGCGCTTGAAGTGCGCCCGGCCCGAGGCCACCTCGTTCTCGCCGATGACGACACTGTAGCGCGCCCCCAGCCTGTCGGCCCGCCGCATCTGACTCTTGAGGCTTTTGCCTTCGTAGTCCATCTCGACCCTTAGACCCAGCTGCAGCAGGTCATGCAGCAAGCGGAAGGCAAAGGCCCGCTCCCCGGCCCCCATGGTGGCGATGAACAGGTCCGGTTGACGGGCGAAATCCTTGTCACCCAGCAGCAGCGCCACCCGCTCGACGCCCATGGCAAAACCGATGCCCGGGATGGACGGGCCACCCAACTGCGAGATCAGGCCGTCATAACGACCGCCAGCTGCCACGGCCGACTGGGAACCGAGCAGGCCGGTGACCATCTCGAAGGTGGTGCGGGTGTAGTAATCCAGACCGCGGACCATGCGGGGGTTGATGCTGTAGGGAGTGGCGGTTGAATCGAGATAACCTTTGACGCTTGCGAAGTGATCGGAGCAGCCGGTGCAGAGGTTATCCAGCATGGACGGCGCACCGGCTGTGGCCGCGATACAGCCCGGCACCTTGCAGTCCAGTGCACGCAACGGATTGGTTGTCATCCGGCGGCGGCAGTCCTCACAGAGCGCATCGGCGCGCTGTTCAAGAAACCCGATCAGGATGGTGCGATAGGCCGGGCGGCAGTCGGGACAGCCCAGCGAATTGACCTGCAGTTGCGGCTCATCCAGACCGATGTCGCGGAAGAACTGCACCAGCATGTTCAGCACCTGGGCATCGGCCAGCGGATCATGCACGCCGGTAATCTCGGCGCCGATCTGGTGAAACTGGCGGTAGCGCCCCTTCTGGGGGCGTTCATAGCGGAACATCGGCCCCAGGTAATACATTTTGGCCACCGGGTCCTGGGCGTAGAGTTTATGCTCGATAAAGGCACGCATGACGCCGGCCGTACCTTCGGGACGCAGTGTTATGGCGTTTTCACCTTTATCGACGAAGGAATACATCTCCTTCTCGACGATGTCGGTGGCATCGCCGATGGAACGGCAGAACAGTTCGGTCTTTTCCATGATCGGAACCCGGATTTCAGAAAAACCGTTCCGCTCGAAAACGCTCCGGGCGGCCTGTTCGATATGCTGCCACCGGCCGGATTCCGACGGCAGGATATCGTTAAACCCTTTGATTGCTGTGATGGCCATGATTTCCTCGTTGTGGCGCCGAATAATGAATTCTCATCCGGCACATCAGGATTAGATGCGCTAAGGAGGTCGATTGCTGCCGGACATAGCGCAGACGATGTCTTCCAAGATATAAAACGTCCGCTACCCGAGGCTGTCCCGGATAGAACGGACGTTCATGATAATTGAGCCTGTTGTCAGGATGGTTTGACAAATCGGCCGACACAGTTCTTGCCACCGGCCTTGCCGATATACATGGCCTGATCGGCCATATCCAGCAGTTCCTGCTTTGACATGGTATCTTCCGGGCAGCAGGCATAGCCAATGCTGCAGGTCAGGCGGATAGCATAGCCCTCGGCAGCCAGAAAAACATGGGCTTCCACCTGTGAGCGGATACGCTCGGCCACAATCCCGGCGGTTTCAGCGCCGGTTTCCACTAGTATAATGGTATATTCGTCACCACCATAACGTATGACAACATCCACCTCACGGGTCGATTTTTTCAACAGGTCGCCCATCTCCCGAAGTACGCGACTACCCACCAGGTGGCCATGGGTATCATTAATCTTCTTGAAGGAGTCCAGATCCATAAACAAAACTGCCAGCTGTGAGGCATAGCGTTCGGCCCGTTTCAGCTCCCGGTCGAGGGCTACCTCCAGATAGCGATGGTTGAACAGACCGCTCAGGTCATCGATGAACAGCATATCCTTTGCCAGTGTATAATTTTCGGCGTTCTGAAAGGCGCGAGCCGACTGTTCCAGCAAAAAGCGGATATTTTTTTTGAAAGGGCCAAAATCCGGCAGTTGCTGGCCGGGATCGTTAAAGACGACGACAACCCCCAGCAGGGTGGCTTTGTTGAGGACAAAGATAAGATAGGCCTCATGAATATCGAGGTTGATATGCTCCGTTACCGGCTCAGGCAGCTTGATTTTAGCCATCAGGCGATTATGGTGCTGATGTCTGGATATGCCGATCAGCAGGGTGTCGCAGCACTGTTGCGCCACGTCACCGGTAAGGCCTTTGAAATTCTTGAGCTCCAGGCGCCCGTCAACCTGAAACAGCCCCAGCGCACGGCTGACGCCGATCTCCCGCGAGACCGCATCCACCATCAGGTGATATACCCGATCCAGCTCGAGACATCCGGCGATGGTCTGGCTGGACTGGAACAGGTTGAGCATGTTCTTGAGCTCTTCGTTTTCATCCAGCAGGCGGCGCTGCTGCATGCACTGGGCAACCGAATGCAGAAATTCGACGTGATTAACCGGCTTGGTCAGGTAATCGCGGGCACCGTGTTTCAAGGCAAATATGGCAGATTCAAGATTTGCATTGCCGGTAACCATGATGACATCGATGCTCGGGTCGTTTTCCTTGACCCGTGAGAGGATTTCCATGCCACTGATATCGGGCATGATCAAGTCGGTAATCACCAGCCCATAGCGGTGTTCGGCCATCATCTCAAAGGCCTCTAGACCACAGGAAGCCGCATCGACCTCATAGCCCTCGGCTGTGAGGACATTAGAGAGCATCTCCCGGAAAAAGAGGTCGTCTTCGACTATCAGAATCTTATCCATTAAGGTTTGCCAGTTTGGTGTGAGAGATGGATTAATGCATCTTTTTACCGCATTAACGCGGG
>JAJXWO010000062.1 GCA_021781535.1 Deltaproteobacteria bacterium
TTCTGCAGTATACTCGCCATCATTGCCACGTACAACCAACGGGGCCTCAACCGACACATCAGCCCGGCGGCCCTTTGCCAGCTCTGCCAGGAACACCTTGGCACCGGCTCCCATGCTACCATGAACCATGCGCAACCTGAGTAAGGCCAGCTTCAGTTCTACTGCGCAACAAATAAACTCGGCCAAACGAGACGGATGATAGATAAAGCAGATTCTACCACCCGGTTTTACCAGATATTTCGCGGCCGTCATAAAATCGGGAAGTCCTGCGGTTGTCTCATGACGGGCGGCATCCCGCCCGGGATGGGGGCTGACTCTGCCACTGTACGGGGAACGAAAGGGAGGGTTGGACACAACCAGGTCAAAGGACGAAACCGGGACGTAAGAGCGAATAGTCAGTATATCGTCCGCAATGATCTCAATCCGGTCCTCCAGACTGTTTGCCTGAACATTCTTCACCGCCAGTGACGCCATATCGGTGTTGCTCTCTACTGCGGTGAAACGGGCATCAGGGTGCATGCGGGCCAGGACCAGCGGGATAACACCACAGCCTGTTCCCATATCTGCCACAACGGCCCGCGGGCAAACACGAGCAAACTGCGCCAACAGCAGTGCATCCAGAGAAAAGCGATAGCCTTGATCCGGCTGCCTAATGTTTAAACTATAACCCCGCAGGGTATCATCTGATGTCTGTCCGCTCATTCCCGATGTGCCCTTCCCGGCCTTTACGGCGCCAGAAGCGGATTTCACGACCTAGCATAATTGCAAAGATAATGAACGATGAAAATGTCAGCCACTTTCCAATCTTGAACGGCAGCGGGTCGAATCTGAATTCTATGTGGTGCGTACCAGGTGTCAGATAGACACCCCGCAGGATATAGTTGACTGGGTAAATGGTTGTTGGTGTGCCGTCAACCGTAGCCTTCCACCCCTCATAGAATTTTTCGCCAAGGACCAGGAGGCTATTCGCTTTTGGTGTAGCAGCCACATCAATGCGTTCGCCTTCATACCGTTCCACACGGGCATCTCCGGGAGAACCTGTAAAAGTCTGGCCCAGTCGAATCGGGGGAGAGGACTCGACGAGAGCCGTCTGAACTGGATTAAAGATAGCATTCTGCAACATCTGAAGGATCTGTGCCGGATCATCCACTTTCAACACCGCTGGCACCAGCCAGGCCTTGGGCAGGACTGCACGATTTTCAAGCACAAGCTGCCCGTCCGGAGATTGGAATACCGGGATATATTTGCTGCTCAACTGGGATTGTTCCTTGGCATACTGCTGGGTTGAAACAACCACATATTTTACGTTGAGAATATCCGGCATGATGGAATTGAGACTGAAATTATCGAGATACTCCTGCCAACGCCTTTGCTGAACGGCATTTGAGGTAAACATCACCGGTATCTTGTTGGAAACATACTGCATCGGGTCGCTGCCATCCATAGGCAGGGTCCGGTACTGGTTCGAACCACGGGCCAGATAGCTTATAATCGGAGACCGGGTTGCACGGCCCTTTTCCGGCGCATTCACCAGGAACATAAACTTGTCATTGACACGCCAGACATCACCTACATACAACACGATCAATACGCATGGTAAAATCCAGGCACGCGTTTTTAACCGGCTAAACAGCACCAGTGCCCCGGCACACAACGACGCCAACCCGGCTGCAATACCGGTTTCCAGCATCAGATTGTTCCAGCGCTGACTGATCAACTGCACACCCTGCTCATAGCGGGTCGGCTGAGCCAATCTCTCGATAAACATCTGTATCCAGGTTGCCTTACCAAGCTGCAACACACCCAGTAACAAGAGCAGCAGCACGGGGAGCGCCACAACCCCTGCCAGGTAGCTCCGGAACGAACGCCGCGCCCTGATTTCCGCATCCATCAGCAGGTCGATTCCCCGTGCTGACAGCACACCCAACGCGAGCACAGGAATAAACATCATCATCTTGGGAACACGAAACCGGTTGATGCCCGGAAAATAGTCATACAACAGGTTGTAAAATGGCGTGTACTTGCCCATGGAAAAGAGCAATCCCCCTGTAAGGCCGATTAACGCCAACCAGGTGTATTTGTCTCGGCGGAAGATGAGCGGCAACGGCAGCAACAGCCAGGGTAGCAGCCCCATATAGGAGAGTGTCTGGGTAAACACCATCCGCCCCCAGTAATAGCTGAGGATATTGGAAGGATTTTCGCCGGCTTCCTGACGGGAATATCCGAAAAAACCGGGTATAACAAACGCTGCTGTTTCCTCCGGTGGAAGTGACCATGACATGGCTTCCTCGCGGTCCAAGCCCCCCTTACCCTGGTTTGCGCCGCTCTCTGTGCCCCGATTGGTGTCTTTTGACCAATTAGCAAGCGGGATCAAGGACATGGAAACCGTCGAGAGAAAAAAGAAAAGCACTATTAGATTCACTCCCAGCAACCGCGGGAGAGGATGTAGAAGTCGTTCCTTGGGATCAGTAAGTGCAGACCACGAGCGGATAAAACTGTAGGCTCCGAGGCTGAGACAGGTGTAGAAGGCAATCTGCCAGTGAGTATTAAAGAACTGGTACGCCAGGACCATGGCTGTGGCAAGAAACCAGAAGGTCCGCCTTGTCCGGTATCCCTTTTCCAGGCAGTAGAAGGCCCAGGGCGCAAAAGAGATAGTGGCGATTTTCATGACGTGGCCGGCATTGATCAGAGACGCGTTTTCCGGTGCCAGAGCGAAGACCAGACCACCGAACAGTGCGGCATAACGGCTCGTACCTATGAGGCGGCAGCAGGAATAGACACCGGCCGCTCCGATAAAGAAATGCGCGACCATGAACCAGGCAATGTTGGCGGGGAGAGGAACAAGGTGTAATAACAGGTTACGAAGATACAGAAACTGCATGGAAAGAGAACCGCCGCCATCGGAGGTGCCGCTGTTCACAACCAGGCTCCAGGTAGGATGCAGGTTCAACCGCAAGATATCCAGGAGCGGCATTTCACGATATGACTTTACCGTCCAGAAGAACTCGTTGATAATGTCCGGGGCACGGATGATCTTGTCGGTGAACAGAATCCGGGAATAGAACAGTATCAACACCACCAGCATTCCCGCCAACACCAGAAGATCCTTGGTACGCTTGCTCATCGCTTCACGTTCTCCCTGTAAAATCGGTCCAATTGTCCCGCATGGTCATGCCACCTGAAATGCGACAGCAGATACTGCCTCCCGGAACGGCCCAACATCTGCCGCCGCTCCCGGTCGCGCAACAGCTCCACCGTCCGCACGACCATGGACTCCCAGTCGTCAGGGTCACAGAGAATTCCGGAGACCCCGTCTTTCACATACTCCGGCACCTGCCCTACCCGGCTCCCAACCACGGCTGCCCCGGCCATCAGGAGTTCGGTCAGCTTGGCCGGGCATTTGCACCGGTTAACAAGAGTATCGGCAAAAGGGTAGACAGCCACATCCCCGGCCGCCAGATAACCGGGCAGTTCCCCGGGCTCCACCCACCCCGCCATGACAAGAGCATCCGCAAAGCCGTTGATGCGAGCCGCAGACAAGAGTTCGTTTTCCTCCCCGCGGCGCCCCTTGCCAACCACCAGAAAACGGACCGCCGGCACCTGGTGCCATATCTCCCCGAACACCCGGTGGAGCATGCCCTGTTCAAATTCAAAAAAACGGGTGTAGAGCAGAACAACCGGCGCTTCCAGCCCGATCCCGAGACGTTCCCGGACTCCAGCCCCGGATCCCCCGGGAGCTGCGGTCACGCAGTTGGGGAGGTAGAGGATACGCTCACGCGAAACGCCAGTTTCACCGGCCTTGGCTTCCAGCCCCCGGCTCGCCACCGTCACGGCACAGGAGTTGCGCAACAACCACGTTTCCTGGAATGCAAACACCCGCTTCTCCAGAGAGGAATAGTCAAGGAGATCGTTCATCCCCCCATCACCCTCCCAGTCGTCAGAGTCCAGTATGACCGGCGGAAGCCGAAAACCCAGGCGACGCAGCACGAGCAGCAGCATAGCCGCAAAACCGGAGTATCCCTTCGGCTTGAACAAATGGACCGCATCGGGACGCACTTTGAGAACAGCCCGGAATAGCCGCCATGAGAGGACCAGAGCAGACGTTGTCTTGCTGCGCGGTCCGAGCGCCACATTGCGCAGCAGCACCCCCCCGACAACCTCCTCCTTACCCGAATCCTCCGGGTTGGTATAGGGAGGGGCCACAATGGTCACCCGGTGCCCGAACTGTTGCAGTTCAATTGCCAGAGGCAGTATGCGGGCGATGACCGTTCCTTTCGGGCGAATCCCGAACGGTGCCAGAAAAACTATGTTCACCGTTCCTCCGCTTTTCTGGCAAAAGTTGACATCGCCCTCTCCGCAGGCGCCATGAGTCGAGCTGTTTCAGTCATCGTCAATCGCCGGCCTGCCTGTACGGACCGCCGCCGGGCAATAAGACGGGGCAGATACCGGAGCACATCACGTCTGGCCCGCATGGCGGCTCCCGTTCTGCCTCGCAGGAGCGCGAGGGAGAGCGACCCCAGGTCGAAAAGGAGGATCAGCGGCAGCCTGTAGAGCAAGAGCGGAAGTGGCCAGTTTTTCACCAAGGTAAACCACTTGTTTCTCTGCACATGGTACAGCGTGAATGGGCTCATCTTACCGCTGGTTGCCGAGTGAACGTGAAGGACCACGGCCCGCGGCGCGGTAACAGTGCGCCAGCCCGCCAGGCGACCGCGCCAGGCAAGATCCAGATCTTCATAATAAGCAAAATAGTCGCGATCGAAGAAGCCCACTTCTTCAAGCATGCTCCTGCGATAGAGCGCAGCCCCCGCACAGGGACCAAAAACCTCGACTGGGGCGTCAAACTGCCCCCGATCCCGCTCGCCAACGCCGATATTATACCCCATACCATTGACGGCGGCCTTTACCCCCACGGAATCGATTCGGCCAGGGTCAAAAAAATTGAGCATCTTGGCCGCCACCATCCCGATATCCGGGTTATGCAGCGCAGGTTGGAGCAGTTCCTCGAGGAACCTGGGGTCAACCTTGGTGTCGTTGTTCAGAGTGACGATAAACTCACCGTGCGCCACCTCCAGACCACGGTTGTTCCCCTCGGCAAACCCGGCGTTGTCGGGAAGTTCCACGAGGGTGACCCACGGATACATCTCCCGCACGTACGCCGCAGAACCGTCGGCGGAGCCGTTGTCCACCAGAATCACCTCGAAATTGCGCAAGGTCTGCCCTGCCAGCGCCCCGAGACAGTCGTCCAGAAAACGGCGTCCGTTCCAGGTCAGGATCAAGACCGAGATGAGCGGCGCCGGACTCTCCACTTGCACGTCATATTTCGAAGGCACCAAGGACACTCCTGTCTTCCAGTTTTTTTCAGGAGACACTCGCGGACTTGCAGGCAAGCTTCCTGAGCAACAACGAATAGAGAAGGCGGACATAGCGAATCAACAGAAAAAGCTGAAACGGTTTCCAGCGGCAATGGGCGGAATACAACCTGTAGTTGGCTTTATAATAAAATATAGAGCGAATGTTCGTAACGTTTCGCCAAAAGCCGCCTTTATCGAGAAGGCTCAGACCACCAGACGTTGCGGTCCGCCGGTACACAACGCTGCGGGGTTCCACAAACAGGCTATATCCGGCCCTGGCGGCCCGAAGCGAGAAATCGGCATCACCGTGATACTGAGGGAAACTGTCGTTGTCAAAACATCCAATCTCTCCGAATACAGCCGAAGGATATAACGTCGAACTGGCATGCACCCAGTCAACACGGGCAGGAAGTGAAAAATCGAGAGAATCCCTCCTGTTGGTCCTGTCCCGGATTTCACCACTCAGCCAATTCAAACATCCACCGAATGAACAGACGTACCCCGGTTCGGAGAGGGAGAGAAGTTTCGAGGTGACGATACTGCGGCGTTCGGCACGGACAACGTTCAGAAGCGGCCGGAGAAAACCGTGGTCGACAACGTTGTCGTTGTTCATGGTAAGCACGTAGTCGGCTCCCCGCCTGAGAGCTTCCCTTACACCGAGGTTTGTCGCACCGGCCCACCAGAGCCCGCCGTCCCCCGTCAGAATGGCAACAGCTGGAAAACGCTCAGCAATCACCGTCGCCGAACCATCGGTAGAACCGTCATCAACAACAATGATTTCCAGGTCAGGGGTCTCACTGGCAGCGATGGATTGCAGCAACTCCAGCGTTTCGGCTTGTCCGTTGTGGATCGGGACGACAACAATGACCCGCTCTTTCATGTTACTCTTTCATCCGTGGACAGCGCACCTTCGGCATCGAGCATCATCCGGGCAAGATCTCCCAGAGCGACCTTAGGCTGCCAGCCAAGCGAGTTGATAGTCCTGGGATCGGAAACCAGCCTGGTGTATTCCGGCGAAAACCCCTCCCGTATCCGTACATACCCGCGCCAATCACGGCCAGTCAGGGCGAAGCATGACTCCAGCCAGTTTTCGATACTAAATGCAACCCCTGATCCTATGGTGGCCTCGAAAACTTCATCCTGATCAACGAGGGTCATGATTCCTTCGGCAACGTCTCCGGCAAAAGTCCATTCCTTCTGCACGGTAATGTCGCCGAGGGTAATCAACTCCTCACTTCCGGCTGCAATACGGCGAACCGCCTGAACAATCATCTGGCTGACGTGACTGGGTTTGCGCAACGGGCTCTCATGATGAAACAGGTAGCCGACGTACGCTCTGATTCCGAGCGTCCGATAGTAGCGTGCCAGAAATACCGAATAATTGCGCACGGCAGAATAGGCGCTTGTGTGATCAAACGGGTCGTGTTCCGAGACGGGATTCCCGGTATTCACAAACTGCAGCCCGCTCCCCGTCAAAAAAACCTTGCAGTCCGGCGTCCACCGTTTTACCGCCTCTAACAGATTAAGCGTCCCTGTCCCGATGGTCGCATGATTCTCAAACAGCGCCTCATGCCGGGTCGTTGAAAATGCTGCGAGATGAATCACCAGGTCAGGCATGTGATCACGTACCAGCGAATCAACAAAATCAAAGGAGGCCACATCCCCGTGAAGCCAATCACCGCTCCGGGAAACCCCAAGAACCTCTGCGCCCCGCTGACGACAGACAGCAGCCAGGTAATGTCCGTCCTGGCTGTTGGCGCCGAAAATCAGAATTTTCATCGTTATACCGGCTTCACGGCGCTTACAACCTCTATCGTCGGCAACGGGAAAATGAACGAGGTCCCCTGTGCCAACGTTTCCTGCTCGCGCTCGATGAATTCCTGTTTGAAATGCCAGGGAAGCACCAGGTAGTAATCAGGTTTCATTGCCCGGGACTCTGCTTCGCTGATAATAGGGATATCGGTACCGAGGGTGAAGGCACCGTACTTGTCGGGATTGCGCTCGGCGGCGAAATCGATAATCCGGTTGTCGACACCGCACCACTGAAGAATCGTGTTCCCCTTGGTAGATGCCCCGTAGATGTGGATACTCTTCCCTTCCTTCTTGAGTTTCTTGAGCAGCGTCAGCAACTCCTCCCGGTGAACATTGATCCGTTCCTGAAAGTACTTGTACGGCTTGTCAGTGTCCAGCTCCAGGTCAAATTCATCCTGATGCATCTGGAGAATATTCTGCTGGTACACATCGTTCTTGTAGACGAAGTTGTCCGCATGGGTCGCATAACAGCGGAGGCTGCCGCCATTGATATCGTTATGGGCAACGTTGAACACCTTGAGACCGCACTGCTTGAGGATATACTCAATAACCGCAAGGCTGTAAAACTCCAGGTGTTCATGACAAATCGTGTCATACGAGGTCATCTTGAGCATGGTGGGCATATAGGACATTTCGAAAATCCAGATGCCGTCCGGGGCAAGGACGTTCTTGATCCCCCTGGTGAAGGCGATCGGGTCTTCCAGATCATAAAACATGGCGATGGACGTGACGATGTCGATTTTTCTGTCCCCCAGGCGGGAAAGCAGCTCTGGTGACGGGAATATATCCTGCACGACCGTGGCCATATCGGCATCGATCTCCTGGGCGACATCCGACGGATCTACACCGAAACGGCTGAATCCATCCGGATAAAAGCCGAGAAGCGTCCCGTCATTGCAGCCGATATCAAGCACCGTGCCCTGCTTACGGTTGAGAACGTCAAGAGCCGTCTCGACGATGCCCTTCAGATGGGTACGCATGGTGTTGTTTGTGCCGGAACGGTACCAGTATGCCGAATAGAGTATCTCGGGAGGAACCGTATGTTCCATCTGGAGAAGGCCACAGGCCTGCTCGTCACGGGAAGGGTCACAACGGACAAGCGACATGGGGATCGTGCGCATGGGGGGGAGTTCCTTGCCCGGTTTCACGAACGAACCCTGCAGATATTGGCTGCCGAGATTGATTACCGGGGTCAGGGCCTTGGAGCCGCACACACGGCAACTGTTACGGTGAACGAGATGCATAATACCTCCTAATTCATATTAATATGCTGTCACTACAACAATGAATACTTGCTATGAGCAAGGTCGTAAGCGACCATTCTCTTACTGTTTTTGCGGACCAGAGAAAATAGAAATCTACAGGATGTATTCACCACTTTCCCCGGCAAAACCGCAATACTGAAAGCTCCCAGTTTCCACCACCAGGGACTGGTAGTTTGCCGTAATATTGCGGCAAAGGCCTTATAATCGAATGCTCCTATCGCTCGGTAGTAAAGAATTTCCTTCAGATTGCGCCATGGTTCCTTTGGCATGACGAACCGCTTTGCCCGATCTGATATTGCCTGAAAAGACCAGAGCAGAAGCGGCCACTTAATCATCCAGATGCTGAATGCCCGCGATGTCCACTGGGCATTACCATACCTGATCGTTATTTGCGGTTCCGCTACGAGTAGAGCCGGTCCCGGCAAAAGCGCCTGGAAAACAACTCCGACGTGGACAAACTCGCTCCCCCAGTACATTTCCTTGTTCCGGCTCATCCAAACAGAGCGGTTGACAACGACACAGCCAATAAAAGACATGAATGAAACGGCACGTACAAAAAGTGAGTCAAAATCTGTAGGCTCGATAATTTCATCTACCTCAATGTCTAACATTTTCGGGGTAAGAACCTCAGAGAGATCAGGCGTCATTGACCGGGCATTCAGAACAATCAGGCTATAGCCGTTTCTGACATGATCCAGAGCTACGGCGATCGCACCGGGCATAAAAAGATCATCGTCCGGAAAGAGCCAGCAGTATTCACCTTGAGCATATTCAACAGCCTTGCAATAGTCCTGATCTACGCCTCCTTTTTCAGGAAGCTTGAAGTATTTTATCGCCGGACATGTATTTTGATAGTTCTGTACAACCTCCTGCGTATTATCCGTTGAAGCTCCGTCAACAATGACGATTTCAACTTCATTGGTTAGCTGAGGGATTATGCTCTCAAGCGTTTCTCCGATGTAGTTGGCACGATTGTAAGTTGCAATGCAGATTGATAACTTCGGATATTCCATACTGCCTTTAAAATGACTGTC
>JAJXWO010000063.1 GCA_021781535.1 Deltaproteobacteria bacterium
TTCAACTTTCGTGCGATCGGGCAAGCGCCAGATAATCAAGGTAGTGGCGGTTTTGTCCCACTCGGCCTGTTTGATACATCGGAGCTGACAGGGAGTCTTGCGGTAGCTCAAATGGCTGCTCCGGAACCGGATAGCGTCGTTATGAGCGAAGAAGAGTTCAACAGCCGGATTAAAGAATCGTTCGAAAATGGACTTGCCGAGGGGAAAAATCTCGCGGAACGAGGTCTGTTTAACGTATTTAAAGCACTACGGACCGCCAGCGAAGGGATCCACATGTTGCGGGAAAAAGTCCTGCGGGAGTCAGAGGATGAACTTCTCACCCTTATTATCATGGTGGCCCGCAAGGTCATCTTGCGAGAGGTCTCTCAAGATCGCAGCATACTGTCGGAAGTGCTGCAGAATGCCATTGCCGGCCTTTCGGAACGCGATGAAATTACCGTTCGCCTCAATCCGGATGACTATGCCCTGGCGACCACGGGACACTCAGCAAGGAGCTGGTAAGCGATAGAATGAGTCTTAAGCCTGACCCAACGGTACTTTCTGGTTGCTGCCTGATCGATACGGATATGGGGACAATCAATGCGAGCATCGATGCCCAGCTGGACGAGATCTATCGACGTCTGCTGGAGGAGCGCTGCCTGTCTCCTGGTGCCGGCGCATGATGCCGGGGAATACGACGTCCCATGTCTGATTCCACGCTCAGGCTTGATAAATATCGTCCTGCCGTTGAAATGGCAAAACCCGTTCGTCTGCACGGCAAGGTGACCCAGGTAGTCGGTCTGGTGATCGAGGGCTACTGTCCTGATACCTCAGTCGGCGCCATCTGCGAGATCAAGCCGCAGGACGGTGAACCGATACCAGCCGAGGTGGTTGGTTTCCGCAATAACAAAACGTTGCTGATGCCGCTCGGTGAATTGCGGGGTGTCGGGCTTGACAGTCTTATTTCGGTCAGACGTGACAAGGCCACGATGGGCGTTGGCCCACTCATGCTGGGGCGGGTTATCGATGGGCTGGGCAACCCGATTGACGGCAAGGGTCCCTTACGGGTTGAAGAAGAATATCCGATCTATGCCGCGCCGGTCAATCCGATGTCGCGACCTCCGATCCGCAAGCCGCTTGATCTTGGAATACGCAGTATCAATGGATTGTTGACCTGTGGCCAGGGACAGCGAGTCGGCATAATGGCCGGTTCCGGTGTCGGAAAATCGACATTGCTGGGCATGATTGCCCGCTATACCGAGGCCGACGTCAATATAATCGCGCTGATTGGTGAGCGTGGACGAGAACTGCGTGAGTTCATTGAAAAGGACCTTCAGGAGCAGGGACTGCAGAAATCAGTGGTTGTCGTGGCAACGTCCGATCAGCCACCGCTGGTGAGGATGCGGGGTGCCTACATCGCTACAACAATAGCTGAATACTTTCAAAAGCAGGGCAAGAAAGTACTACTGATGATGGATTCAGCAACCCGTTTTGCCATGGCCATGCGCGAAGTCGGGCTTGCGATCGGTGAACCGCCTACCACTAAAGGCTATACACCCTCTGTGTTTGCTGCGTTGCCCAAGCTGCTGGAGCGGAGTGGTAACTTCTCGCAGGGGAGCATTACCGGCCTCTATACGGTTCTGGTTGAAGGTGATGATTTTAACGAGCCAATCTCCGATGCCATGCGAAGCATCCTGGATGGGCATATAGTGCTTTCCCGGGAACTGGCGTCGCGCAACATCTACCCTCCAATTGATGTGCTGGCAAGTGCAAGCAGGGTCATGACGGATGTAACCTCCCCTGAACATCAGAATCTTGCCGGGAAGTTCAAAGAATCATTGGCAATTTACCGCCAGTCTGAGGATCTGATAAATATCGGGGCATACAAGGTTGGCAGCAATCCCGGTATAGATTATGCTATCTCCAAAAATGAAGGCATGCAGTCCTATCTTAAGCAGTCCATTCATGATCCGGTCAGCATGAATGATTCTGTACAGAGCCTGAAGGGAATATTCGAGGGTTGATATGGACGACAGCACAAGGAGGTGAGTTTGTGTGGCAGATAAAAAATTTAAACTTGAACAGGTGCTTAACTATCGCAGTGAGATAGAGAAGGTGCGTAAGCTCGATTTTGTCAGCGCCAAGCTGGAGTTCGAGCATGCCAATGATGTACTTACTCAACACAAATTCCATGTGGATGAGCTGGCGAAAGAATTCCACACACGTCAGACGGAGTTGAACGGTATTGAGGAACTGCGCAGATACGTAGATTTTTTTGCCCGCAAACGGGAAGAAATAAAAAATCAAAAAGTACGTATTGACCAGCTTGGATGCGTTCTAACTGACAAGCGTGCTGACCTGCTGGATGCCACTCGGGATAAAAAGGTGCTGGAATCGTTGAAGGGGAAAAAAGCGCGGGAGTTCAGACTGGAAATGGAACAGAAAGAACGGGCATTTCTCGATGAAATAGCTATTCAGAAAAAGCGTGGGCCTTCCTGATGGGCCGCATAGTCAAGATTATGACTATAGTGGCTATTTTCGGATGTTGCCTGACGTTAGGGGCGATACCGCAGGTGTTATCGCATGCGGGAGCCGAGAGTGAGGCTACCGCCGCTAGGCAGTCCCCCGGATCTGCTAACGGGACGCCGGAAGAGGGGCAGCAGCCTCCCAATGCGTCTCGGGCGGCGCGCGAAGAGAAAGCTTTGCAGGATGCCCGCCGTCAGCAACTTTCAGAGAAGGAAGCAGCCTTGGCAGCTAAAGAACTGGAATTGAAAAAAATGAGCGCCAAACTGGACGCCCAGCTCAAGCTGCTCGAAGAGAGAAAAAAACTGCTTGATTCGTCACTTAAGCAACAGAAAAAAACAGTAGACGACAAACGCAAAAGGATGTTGACTCTTCTCAAGAAAATGCGGCCGGAACAGGCCGGCCAGTATCTGGGTAACATGCAAGGATTGGTTGTTATATCCATTTTAAACGATCTGAACAACACGACGGTCCTTAAGTTGATACCGTATCTCAATCAACCGTTGGTTCTTAAATGGATCAAAGAGAACCTCAAATAATTCGCATATCTTATGGACGGTTTCTGTCCATGTTCATAAGAAATTAATAAAGAAAGGAGGTGAAAATAATGAATACAGGACAGATGATGGCAGTCATGCAACAAATGCCGGCCAGCATGGCGGTTCCACAGGCCGGGGAGTCCATCGCGTTGGATGGAAAGGGGGGCGTATTTGCCGGGCTGTTACAAGGAGTGTCGAGACATACAACCATGCAGGTTGCAGCCGCGGGACAGAGTGTTGCGCTTGATGTACCCAAGGCAACATCTGCGCCGGAGATGGTGAGTGATGCCATGACGGCATTGTTAATGGCTGCAGGCAACAGCGGAAAACAGGCGACACCGGTGCTGGCTGATTCAGGCGAAGTAACATCCGGTAGTGCTTCTCCAGATGACACCACCAACCAAGAGTCACAGAACGTGACGCTGGGTGCGAACGGGGCACAGCTTGCCCTGTTGATCTCCCAGTTACATGGCAGAATGCCAGAGGTAAGTAGCGCCACAGACAGCCGATCAGAAGCTCCACAAGAGATGTCACAGGCGCATCGCGGTGTCGCCGTAGCACTTGAACGTGCCGATCTGGTGAAGATCGGAAGGAATGTTTTGCTGCCGGAGACCGCAATACCTGTAAAAGCTGCCGGAGAGGAAAATCCCTTACCTTCCGCCGGCACTGCAACCGTAGCCACCCAAGAGCCAGTTATGGTGACGATTGCTACAGGAAATGAACCGATTGTAAATCTCACCTTTGGAATGAAAGTCGCTGTAACCCCTCACAACGAGTCGGTCGTCACAGAAGGTGACAAGAACGCAGTAATGAAACCCGCAGAAGTGACGCGTTCAGCCGATGCAACCCCGCAGGTCTCTACAGAAAAGGCCGTTCGTCAACCTGATGTGTCTATTGCGTATGTACGGGATCCCATGAAGATCGTCACTGAGCCACACCAACAACCAAAGCTTATGGTGTCGAACAACTCTGTGGTTGTCGCCGAGCCTGCCGTCCCTGCGAAGACGGCTTTTCACGAGCCGGCAGGGGCTGAAAAAAATGTCGCGGTAATAGGAAACAGTGTGCCTCAGTCAGAACAACCGGTACTTCAAAGCCGGGCAGCATCGTTGCCACCAACTCCGGCAGCAACAAGGCCGTTGGAGACAGCATCGCAGAAAAATGAGGGCACAACTGATGTGCCTGCAGTGCAAGCCGGTATGACAGGACAGCAGGATCAGCTACAGAAGGTACGGTCTGCTACTTCGATAACCTCTCGATCAGTATCCGCCGTAAATGCAGGCGATGCTAAGCCTGAGTCGGCTCCGGTACATACCGATCTGCATGAAATGCGCAAAAACCAGCAGAGCGTGCAGGTGGATACCACGAAAATCATTGCTGCAACGTCTTCAGGAGATAAACAGACCAGCACTGATGAAAATGAAACGCCGGATCGTGGCATGAACGGGAATCTTCAGCAACAGGTTCTTCCGCTGGCAAAAACAGAAGGTTCTCTATCCACAAGTTCTGCTTCCGGGGCACCACAGAACGACACTTCCCGGGCCTCGCTACCGCCAGAACAGATTGTACAACAGGTGCGGGATCGATTCGTGAACCACGAAACAAAACCGGGCATCGAGCAGATTGTGCTCAGGCTCTCGCCGGAACACCTTGGCGAGTTGAAGGTGAACCTGAACCTTGAAGGCCAAAGATTGAAGGTGGAGATAGTCGCAGAAAACAAGATGGTGCGCGACTCCCTCATGCAACATACCGATGCACTCAAAGAATCGTTATCCCGGCAGAATATAAAGATGGATTCATTTGAGGTAACCACGGGCGGCAATGGCGCAAGTGATAGTGGTCGCGGCCAGGGGCAGGGTAATTGGCGCGAACTGGCCCAGCAGAAACAGCAAAACGCCTGGATGCCGGACGGCGGCTATCGCCTGGCAAAACAGGCAGCACCATCCTTAGCCGCATATCAGGCTAAATCAGAACACATGATGGTTGACCTTCACTACTGAAAGCGAGGTGAATAACATGATTAGCAGTGTAACTTCAACAACCAATGCAACAGCAGCCAATGCTGCAATGAAATCATCGTTGGGTCTGAGCAGTGATGACTTCCTGAAATTGTTTGTGGCTCAGCTGCAAAACCAGGATCCGCTGGCACCGCAGGACCCTGCTGCGATGCTGACTCAGCTCTCCCAGATGACAATGGTAGAACAGGCGAATAACACCAACACGGCGTTGAATAATCTGCTGACGGCTCAGAATAACTCTACATCTATAAACTCGGTATCGTTCATCGGAAAGACGATAACGGCAAACGGTAATGTGGCAGTGTTTGACGGCTCTTCGTCGACGTCGTTACAGTACAGTCTTCCCGTCGCGGCCTCATCAGGTACGGTAACAATTACGGATGCTGCAGGAAATGCCGTCAGAACCGCTGCACTTGGGGCACAGGCCTCGGGTAATTCCAGCTTTTCCTGGGATGGCCGCGACAACAGCGGTGCACTTGTCCCGGCCGGGGCTTATAGCTTTGCGGTAAATGCAACTTCAGCCAGTGGTGCTGCCATAGCTGCAACCACCTATACTACGGGGCGTGTAGATGGAATCAACGTTGCCAGCGGAACACCAGTGTTGACTATCGGCGCCGCAACGGTTGCGCTTTCGAATGTCATTAGCATATCGGGGGTCTGACGGATGGTTGATCCGATTTTAATTCCAAATCCGCTTCAGCCGGGCAGGACTGACAGGGCAAACCAGCAAAAAAACATCAGCAGTCTGACATCAGATTCACCTTTCGCACGGGTTCTGGATCAAAAACTTCCGGTCCAGGGGGTGAAATTTTCGCAACATGCCCAGGACCGGCTCAAGGCACGCAACATAAGCCTGTCGCCAAATGACCTGGCCCGCTTGGAAGGCGCCGTCAACAGTGTAGCGCAGAAGGGTGGCAAGGAGTCGCTGGTTATGATGGGCGACGCGGCCCTGGTGGTCAGTATCAAGAACCGGACCGTGGTGACTGCCATGGATCGGGCCCAAATGCAGGGCAATGTGTTTACCAACATCGATTCAGCTGTAATTATTTAAACAAAGCTACAGGGCTGGTCCTCCGAGAGGAAGCCCTCGAAACGCCGACCGAATGACGCGTTTCATACAAACAACTCTCTCACACATACAAGGAGGCAACACCATGAGTGTCACATCAGCAATGTATACCGGCGTCAGTGGCCTGCTGGCCAACGGGGAAGGCATCAACGTCATCGGCAACAATCTTGCCAATGTCAACACCATCGGATACAAAGATTCACGCATGCTTTTTTCCGATATGCTCTCCACGTCGATAGGGAACAATTCCCAGATTGGTCACGGCATCCAGATACAGAAGGTCGATAACGTTTTCTCGCAAGGTTCACTGGAAAACACCAGCAGCCTCACCGATATAGCGATTCAAGGTGACGGATTCTTTGCGCTTGGAGCTCCCAGCACAGCTGCTGGTACTGCATTAACCCCAGGCACAGCCTTTTACACACGGGCTGGATCGTTCCGGCTCGACAGCAGCGGCTTGGGTCTGGTCAATCCCGATGGCTACAAGGTACTTGACACCGCCGGCATGCCCATCGTCTTTTCGGCAAAAAACTCTGGAGGCACCATGGACTTCCAGAAGGTTGCAGGTGTTGATTCGACAGGCGCCATATCGGTGCTGTACGCGGACCCGACAACTGGTGTCACAACCACAGAGTACTACGGTGGTAATGGAGTGTCTGTTGCTGCTGGAGGTGCTGTCGTTAAGATCGCTGAAGCTAAAGTACCTAATCCTGCCGGCATGGTCAAACAGGGGGGGACCCTTTTTACGCTGACCGCCCAGTCGGGCACCCCTGCTGCGCCCGCTGCAGGTGTATTCAACAGTGCTAACGGTACAAACGAAGCAATGCTATCCAACAATCTTGAACTCAGCACTGTTGACATGGCGACTGAGATGGTAAATTTGATCACCACCCAACGGGCCTATTCCGCCAACTCCAAGACCATTACCACGGCGGATCAAATGACCCAGGAGGTACTCAGTCTTAAGCAATAAACCGCTTATGTAGGTGGAAAACCGGATCGGAGGCCTATTCGCGCTTTGCGGATACGCCTCCGAAACCGTTTAATTGGTTGCAAAAGCGGTAAAATAGTTCTACATAATGCGTTACTTATCATCCATTGAATTCAGCATTCATGCGGAGGAATGACATGGCCAAGGACGAACAGGCGGCTGCCGAACAACCCGAAGGCGGCAACAAGAAGAAGTTGTTTATAATCATAGGCGCTGCCGTGGCTGTCGCTGTGGTCTTGGCAGTTGTCTTCATGATGATGGGCAAAGGTGCCAGCAAGAAAGACAAGGCCAAGGAGGGTGGCGAGGCCACGACAGAAGCGAAGGTTGAGGGTGGCGAGCATGGAGCTGCTTCTGGTACCGCAACTGGTGCTTCGAATATCTATCCGCTTGAACCGTTTATCGTCAATATCTACGATGGTCAGGAATTGAGGTATCTGAAGGTCAAGGTCGAACTGGAAATGTCGGGAGCCGGGGTCAAGGCGGATCTCGATAATCGGCTTGCTCCGATCCGCGATGCCATCCTGATCCTTTTGAGCACCAAGACCTTGCAGGATATCCAGGACGTTCAGGGCAAAAACCAGTTAAAGGATGAGATCCTGGCAGCGATCAACAAGATCATACCACCCGGCAAGATTGCAAAAGTGTACTTCACCGACTTCGTCGTTCAGTAACAGACAAACCCCGGGCTAATATGGAAAAAATCCTCACAAAAGCAGAGATTGAAGCGCTTCTCAACGCCGTATTCGATGGGCGGATAGAGCCTGAAAAGGAGCTGTCCAAAACCGAGGGTACGGTCGTTGCGTATGATCTCTTCAATACGGAGGCCCATAAAGGTTTTGTTCCAAACCTTGACATCATTTATGACAGTTTTATCCGCTACAGCCGGGTCAATCTGTCCAACCGTCTGCGCAAGGTGGTGGAAATCAAGAAGGTCGGGGCGCGATCATATAAATTCGATGATTTTCTTCAGACACTGCCATCCCCGGTCTGTATGGCTATTTTCAAGATCGAGCCGCTCAAAGGCGCGGCACTGATCTCCTTCGACAGCACCCTGGTACTCGCCCTGGTAGATAGTCTTCTAGGCGGCACGGGGTCGTCAAAGGTCTCCATGGCCAACCGGCTGTTTACAACGATCGAACTGCGCCTGGTTGAGAAGATCGTCAAGGATATGCTCCAGGATCTTGAAAAGGCCTGGGCCCCCTTATATGCGACCCATATGAACCTGCTGCGTATGGAGATGAACCCGCGCCTGGTGAATATTGTCCCGCCTGAATATCAGATCGTAACCATGTCGCTCAAGATCCAGATCGAAGAGATCTCGGGCAATGTCGTTTTTGCGATTCCCTATATGACGATTGACCCGATCCGGGACAAGCTCAAGGCGGGGATGCAGTTTGACTTGATGGCCATTGATCCGCAGTGGTCGTTCCGGTTATCAGCTGGGTTGCTGGAGGCACCGCTCAACATTTCAGTGGAAATGGGAAACGCGGGTATCTCGTTGAGAGAACTGCTTGATCTGGCTCCGGGTGATACGATCATGCTGGACAAGGCCTGCTCAAGCGAAATGACCATCAAGGTAGAGGGTGTGCCCAAATACTTGGGAATCCCGGGTATTCACCACGGGAATAAAGCGATTCAGATCAGCAATTTTAGTGCTAAAGGGGGTAGTGGTGATTGACAAGCCTGATGTGAACGAGCAGGAGCCGGATAAAAAAAACCTCGAATTCATTCTAGATATACCCCTGCAAGTGACGGTCGAGTTGGGGCGCACCAAGCTGTTGGTCAAGGATATTTTGCAGCTCAACCAAGGTGCTGTTATTGAGCTGAGCAAGCTGGCCGGCGAACCACTGGATATCTTTGTTAACTCAAAGCTGGTAGCACGTGGTGAAGCGGTAGTGGTTAACGAAAAATTTGGTGTTCGCCTGGTTGATATAGTGAGCCCCAACGAGCGGGTGGAGAAAATCCTGTGAAGGGAGCGGTACTTGTACTGCTCCTGCTCCTGCCATCCATCGCCTGCGCCGAAGGGAATACCAGCCAGGGATTCAGCTTTTTCTCCAGTCTACTCCAGATGCTTGCCGCTCTGGCGATCGTCGTCGGTCTGATTCTCATTACGCGACATTTCTCTGAAAAGCTTTTCAAGGGACTCCCGAACAGTCGCTTTGTTTCGAAACATATTAGACTAGTGGAAACCCGCTATATATCGCCAAAGAAAAGCCTGATCCTGGTTGAAGTTG
>JAJXWO010000003.1 GCA_021781535.1 Deltaproteobacteria bacterium
GCTGGAGAGGAAACCCGGGCATGTCATTGCGCTGGCCGCAACAGGACAAATTCTGCTGGAGGAGGGTGACCTGCAAGGCGCAGAAGTGAAGCTGATGCAGGCGGTGCAGGCAGATGAAGCCTATCTGCCCAGTTACTACCTTCTTGGCCTCCTGAAAGGCAGACAGGGTGACGTGGCTACGGCGCTGCAGTGGTTTAGTCGGGCTGAACAGTTAAATCCCGGCGATTACAAGATCTTTGTCCATAAGGGGATTATGTACGACGAACGGAAAGACCTGTCTGCGGCAACCGCCAGCTACAAAAAAGCATTGAAATTGGTCATAGAACAGCTCTGAGCGGATATAACACCCTTAAAGGCAACACTCTCATCACCAGGTCACTGCGCCACCCTCTGTCGCACCGCTTCCATAAACACTTCTGCTGCCGGAGACAGGCTATTTCCCCGGCGCCAGGCGAGATAAAAGCTGCGGCGTATTTCTATTCCGGGAATATCTATCACCGTAAGCGTGCCATCGGCCACTTCTCTTCCGACCGCCAGGGCTGACAAAAAAGCACACCCCGCGCCACCCAGAATCGCCCGCCTGAGTGCTTCGCTGCTGCCAAGCTGGGCAACCACCCGCATGCTGCGCAGATCGAGCCCCGCCTTCTGTAAGGCGTCATCCACCGCCAGCCGTGTGCCTGACCCCGGCTCTCTCACCAGCAGCGGAAGTTGCGGCAGTTGCTGGATAGTCACGGCCGCTTCAGGGATCACTCCGGGCAACGCAACCAGTATTATCCGCTCGGCCCCAACCTCTTGGTAACAGATTGTATCGGCATCAAACTGCCCCCCCACCACTGCAAGCTCGATTTTTTCATCCTGCAGCAGGCGAATCACCTCATGGGTATCCCCCTGCATCACCTCCAGGCGCACACCCGGCCGGGCAGCAGCAAATTCACCAAGAAGGTCAGGGATTAAACAGGCAGCCGGGATGGTGCTGGCCCCAACGCGCAGGATGGCCTGTTCAAGGCCTTGAAAGCGCCTGACAGCAACGATCGATTCTTCACACAAACTGCAAATCCGTGCAGCGTGTTCGTAAAACAGCCGTCCTGCTTCAGTCAGGATAACCTGGCAGACAGAACGATCAAACAACCGCGCCCCAAGCTCATCTTCAAGGGCGCGAATATGCTGACTGGCAGTGGACTGGGCCAGGCTGACGGACTCGCCGCCTTTTGAAAAACTGCGCGTGTCGGCAACCGCCAAAAAAACCTGCAACTGTTTTAATGTCATGGCATCTCCATCGTTTTATTCGATACATTCTATCGTATACATACCAGATTATCTATTTGCCAGACAAGCATTCAATTGCTATTAACCATATATATTTTTTTGCATATAAAGGAGACACACCATGTTTAAAAAGATCGTCCTGACTTTGGCACTAACCCTGATGTCCGTCACGCCCGTACTGGCAGCGAATTATATTGAGCCCCAGGAGCTGAAGGAGTTGCTGGATAAAAAGCAGCCGGTAATTCTGGTGGATATTCAGCCTGCAGCCGATTTCGAGAAACACCACCTGCCCGGTTCTATCGAAACCAACGCCTTCCCGGCCGTAAAAGATGAAGAAAAGGTCCGCCTGGACAAGACGGTGGCCGTTATCAAGGCTTCCAACGCACCGGTTGTCGTCCTCTGCCCTCGCGGTAAATCAGGCGCAAAAAACAGCTACAACTACCTTGAATCAAAAGGGGTGCCTGAAGAGCGCATGCAGATTCTGGAGGATGGTATTGCCGGATGGCCCTACAAAGAGCTGTTCGTAACCGGACGCTAACCGGCACGGCTTTGAGACACAACCTGGTAAAGAAATACATGGTTGCATGCGTGTCGAGTGCTCTGCTGCTGACCTCCCTGCCGGCTTACTCCGACGGTATTGCCGTATCCCGCTTCGGATCTGAGGGGCTCAAGGGGTGGGTAAGCAAGAGTTTTAAAGGCACGACCGATTACCACATCGTGCAGGAGAATGGTCACGCCGTCGTAAAAGCTCACGCCAGAGCGGCGGCATCCGGCTTGACGAAAAAGATACCATTCAGTCCGGTAACATATCGCTATCTGAAATGGAGCTGGAAAATTGCCGCTACGGTAACAGGCGGCAATGAAAGGAGTAAAAAGGGAGATGATTACGCCGCGCGGGTTTATGTGATCTTTCCGGGCCGTTTCTTCTGGCAGATGCGCGCTCTCAACTACACATGGGCCAACAAACTGCCGAAAGATGAATTCTTCGCCAACGCTTTTACCAGCAAAGCCATGATGATTGCCGTTGAATCAGGCTCATCACGAGCCGGAACGTGGGTTACCGAAGAGCGGGACATCCTGGCCGACTACCGCCGGGCCTTTGGCGAGGACCCGCCTGAGGCCGGCGCCATTGCGATCATGACCGATACTGACAACACCGGAGGCGATGCAACCGCGTGGTACGGCGACATAACACTCTCAACGGTTCCGTGAGAGTCCCGGCCAATTCGCCCTCACGCATACACAGGCAGTCCCGGGACATTCAGATAGGCGGCGGCAGGTTTGCCAGGACAGGACGGCCAAAGAAATAGCCTTGTGCCCAGTCTATTTCCAAATCACACAGAATATCGGCTGTCTCGGCATCTTCAACAAACTCGGCTATCGAGACCAGCTGCAGATCTTTTGAGATATCACTGATACGTTTGACAATCTGCCTGACCCGCTTTTCCTTTACCTGTTTGACCAAGCTTCCCTCTATTTTAAGAAACGAAACGGGGAGATCGGCAAGATACTGGAATGACGAATAGCCGCTGCCAAAGTCATCAATGGCTAACCGCATGCCAAAATCGATAAACGGGGCAAGCTTGGCTTTGACTGCGCTTATGTCACCGAGCAATTGCCTCTCGGTAATTTCCAGCACTATTGGTTTGACAGGGCCCACATCCACCCCGCATGACAGACAGGCCGCCTGGGCTTCTGCAAAGAGCTCCTGAATCAAACTTTGATGAAGCAAAAGGTCTGCCGAAATATTTACGAAATGTACCAAAGGAAAGCCACCGGCAGCGACATTGAGCGCACAGCGATGCATGGTTTGTTTGATTATCTGGTAATCCACCATGTGGGTCAATTGCAATTCCATAGCTGCTGCAATAAAATCGGTAGCCGTAATGACGTTTCCGGCTTCATCAATTAATCGGGCTAACACTTCTTCAGCAACCTGTTTTCCGGTTTTCAGATCAACAATCATCTGACTTGCCGGCACCAGCTTGTTGGCTGCAATGGCAGAGGTAAGTTTTGAAGCGATGGAATAAACTTCCCGTTTATCCTTGGCTTCCACGACGCAGTTCCGGCCGGTTTTTTTGGCTTCATACAGTGCGGCATCCGCTGCTTTTAGCAAAAATTCCGGCGTATCTCCGTCGCGAGGATAGCTGGCAATCCCGATGCTTGCAGATGTATTAATTTCCTGGGTATTAAGCTGAATTGAGAAGTTCTCAATTTTTTGCCTCAACCGTTCGGCAATTTTAAGTGCACCGTTCTCATCGGTGTCAGGCAGGATAGCCAAAAACTCCTCGCCGCCCCACCTGCTCAACCAATCAGTTGTGCGTAGTGTTTCCAGTGCAATTTTACTGATCCCGAGCAGGATATCATCACCGAAATCATGGCCATAATTGTCATTAAGCATCTTGAACCGGTCCAGATCAAACAGAATCATGCTGAAATGTTTTGCCGTTCTTTTTGCGTAGGCATGCTCACGATTAATAATTTCGTGTAATGCCCGCCGGTTAAGCAGGCCGGTCAAGGGGTCAATTGATGCCCGTGTTTCCAGCGAGATTTTCATCCTCGCTTGATGCAGTGCCACTGTGGCCAACTGGGCAAAGGCAACAAAAGGCTCCATACCGATCATTTCAAAGTAGTTTTCCGTATCGGTAAAGATCACAACAAGGGCCCTGAACGGATTACTCGGGTCACCAATCGGCAGGGCCAAGCCTTCTTGAAAACCGTACCGAAGCGCATTTTCCCGCCAGAGCGCAAAGCTCGGATCAGAATTGACTTTTATAAACACCGGTTCGTTCTTTGTCAGAGCCCGCCTGCTGGGGCATTTCATCATTTCCGGAGAAAGATCAAGCGCCACATTCAGGGCATATTCGGAAGCATTCCCTACCGAGTAAGATGGCCTGATTGTTTCAGATTCCGGATTTCCCAGATACATCCATGCAAGGCATATACGTTCAGATGCGGCGACAAGCGCATCACAGGCCGCCCTCAACACTTCATCCGGTGTATTTTCCTGAGCAAGGCTTTTTGTCGCGATCAACAGCGCTTTATATATAGACAATTTTTCTTGTACCGCTTCCATAACACTGATCCAGTTCACGCTTCAGAGTAGCCTGTTTTTTTTATGATCGTACACGCCTGCAAGAAACATCGTCAAGGCGTTTTGTGGTTTTTTTTGATACTATGAATGTCCTTACGCTAAACGACCGTATGTTCTTACGAATTTAATGGAAACACATGCGGACTGTCTTTTTAAATGTGACCGCAGTATTTGCCAAACACATATGGACAATGATATATTCCAATACCAAGCACTTCGAAAAAAATGAAAGATCACCATCCAATGACTTTTGACCAGACCCGCTGGACCCGTCTGCCGGTTAACGGCACTGCAGTATGGATCTGCCCCGATCGCCCTTCCTGGTTTGTTCCTACTGTCGCCGGAGACCGGCTGCTGCAAGAGACATACAGCAGCGGGAAGCGCCATGCGCCTGCAGCGGAGCATGTTTTTCTGCAACGCCTCCCGGATCCTCCGGAAAGCAACTATACGGGCCGTGCATCTCTGATGACCGAGACTCCAGACCTGAGGGAATTGTGGCTACACATTACAGAGCGCTGCAACCTCGCCTGCTCCCATTGTCTGTTCTGTTCCGGTCCTGACGCGCTTCGCGATCTGTCCCTGAGCCTGCTCATGCGGCATCTTCATGATGCGGCAGCGCAGGGGTGCCTCAGATTTGCCCTGACCGGCGGCGAGCCATTGCTACACCCTGACTTCATCCCCCTGGTCAACCATATTCTGAGCATTCCCGCCAGTCGGATTGCCATTCTTTCCAACGGTCTGTTGCTGGAAAAACGTCTGCAACCGGACTGGCCACGAGAGAGGATTCACCTGCAGATCAGCCTGGACGGCAGACAGGAACATCACGACAGCCTGCGGGGCAAAGGCAGTTTTGAACAACTGGAGCACCAGTTGATCTGGCTGCGGCTGCAGGGGTGGCAGTTTACCCTCAGTTGCTGTGTAACCATCGACAATGCCGATGATCTGGCCTGGCTGGTGGACTACGCTGCGGATCAGGGAGCTGTGTCACTCCACCTGATGTGGCATTTCATCCGCGGCAGGGGCAGTAAGGATCAGCACTCGGTACCGCTGGACCTGTTCGGCCCGGTACTGAAGGCCATGCAACGGGCTGAAGTACGTGGAATCACCATTGATAACATTGAAAGCTTGAAGGGGCAGATTTTTTCCCCTCCCGGCACGCTCCACGACGGCTCCAGCGCAGGATGGGAGGCGGCCGCCATTGGCCCGGATGGACGACTCTACCCCTCTGCCGCCACCATCGGCATTGAGGAGCTGGGCACCCCGCTGGATGACGGTCTCCTCGCGGCCTGGAGCCAGAGCCCGGTTTTATCCGACATCCGGCAGACCAGTGCGGCCGGCCTGGCCGCCCCCTGGCGGTATCTGTTGGGGGGCGGGGATCTCGACCACAGCTACCATCATCGCGGCACCTTCATCGGCAACGACCCTTACCAGCCCCTGCTGGAACAGCTGGCTCTGCATCTGATCACGCAAGCCGCACTCCGCCTGCCTGAACCGGACGGCCCCGCCCTGCGGCTGAAAATGGGTGAACTGCTGGCAAGCTGCGGTAGCCATGGTCCGGTAGCCGTCTGCCATACCAACTGCCTGCTGTCGCTGGACGAGACAGCAAACAGCCGCAACAGGATAGGCGCCTATTATGCCGCTGCTGCCGGTGACAAGCGGAGTGAGATTCTGAACCCGGTTCATTATGATGGCACCCTGATCGACCATATCCCGGCAGCATACCGCTTCCGCGGTTATGGCTGCGGCAGTCCGGTGATGGATGCTGAACCGGCTGCCGGAGAGCGGGTGGTTGACCTGGGCTGCGGTAGTGGAGTGGAATGCTTCATCGCCGCCCGGCTGGTTGGCGCACAGGGAAATGTTACCGGTATAGACATGCTGGAACCGATGCTGGAACTGGCACGCACGGGAGCTGTTGAGGTCAGACAGTCGTTAGGATACGACAACATGCGCTTTTTGAAGGGGTTTCTTGAAGAGTTGCCGCTGCCGGATAACGATGCAAACCTCGTCGTCTCCAACTGCGTATTGAACCTGTCGAGCGACAAACGCCTCACCTTCAGCGAAATTCTGCGCGTATTGGCGCCCGGTGGCCGTCTGGTGGCGGCGGATGTCGTTTGTGAGACCGAGCCGGACGCATCAATCCTGAATGACGAGACCTTGCGAGGTGAGTGCATCAGCGGCGCCATGACCCAGAAAGACCTTCTGGGAATAATGGAAGAAAGTGGCTTCATCACCTTCAGGGTATTAAAACGGCTGCCCTACCGGGTTGTGAACGGCCATCCTTTTTTCTCCCTGACCTTTGTCGCCAACAAACCGGAGCACCCCGAATCTGCACGCGTCAGCGTATTCTACCCCGGACCGGCGAAAGCTCTGCTGACCCCTGGCGGGCAATGGCTCCGCCCTGGACAAACGTCCATGGTTACCCCACGCGATGCCGAGATCATCGGTGACCAGCTCTGGCAGCTTGATGAGCAGGGGTTGGTTACGAACGTGGCCATTGCAACCGGGGCCAGTTGCTGCATCCCCCCTGAGGCCCAGAGTGCACCGCCACCTGCACCGCCGCAGACGCCACACTCCGAGGGCTGTCTCGTCTGTGGCGCACCGCTCATTTACCACACTGTCGAACGGGAAAGCCTCTGCCACTACTGCGGCAAACCTCTCCCAGCGAATGCCCGCTGCCGGGAAGGCCACTTCGTTTGTGACCGCTGCCATACCGGCACTGCCCGTGAGGTTATCGAGCACCTCTGCGCGACGACCGCAGCGATCGACCCGGTTACCCTCTTCAGGGAGATTCGGCAGCATCCGGCCATTCCGCTGCATGGCCCCCAGTATCATGCCCTGGTACCGGGCGTACTGCTTGCCTGCCTGCGTAATACGGGGCATCCGATTACACAGGAGCAACTCAGATCCGCCATCCTGCGTGGCAGCGAAGTGAGCGGCGGCAGTTGCGGATTCATGGGAATCTGCGGCGCGGCGGCAGGAGTCGGTATCGCCTTCAGTGTCCTTCTGGAAGCCACCCCACTCAAAGCATCATCTCGCCAGACCGTACAGAAAATCGTCCAAAAGGTGCTTGCAGAGATTGCCGGACACGAAGCAGCCCGCTGTTGCCAACGGGATTGCTGGATAGCTCTGCAGTGCGGCTTTACGATTGCTCGTGAATTGTGGGATCTTGACCTGCCACAGGTTGAACCATTCGCCTGCTCCCAGGTTTCACGCAACAAGGAATGCCTTGGGGTGAGCTGCCCGTTGTGGCCGTAGCTATCCCATCATGTGAAGTACCGACTTTGTCAGAATATGATTAATAAACATACTTTGGAGGAATAATGGTAAAACATCTTATAATTGGCGGCGTTGCATCCGGCATGTCTGCTGCTGCACGACTGAGACGTCTTGACGAGAACGCGGAAATTATCGTTCTTGAGCGTGGAGGATATGTTTCGTATGCAAACTGTGGCCTTCCCTACTATATCGGTGACGAGATCAGCGATCGTGATGAGCTTCTGCTGCAGACACCCGAATCATTCAAGCGGCGCTTCAATGTCGAGGTGCGGATACACAACGAAGCGGTTGCCATACATCCGGATGCGAAAACAGTAACCATAAAAAATATCCTTACCGGAGCTCAATATCAGGAAACCTACGACACCCTGCTGCTGGCGCCCGGTGGCTCGCCGGTCAGGCCGACAATTCCCGGCTGTGAACATCCGGCGATAAAAACCCTCTGGACGATACCGGACACGGATGAAATCAGGGAGATAGTTGACAGCGGCACCGTCAGCACCGCTCTGGTGGTTGGTGGGGGGTTTATCGGACTGGAGATGGCCGAAAATCTCCGGATCCGCGGCATACGCGTGGCACTGGTTGAGATGGCGCCACAGGTGATGAATGTCATTGACCCAGAAATGGCGGCTCTTGTGCATCGTGAGCTGCGAAAGAACAATATCGAACTGTATCTGAACGAAACGGTGACCGGGTTTGAGCCGCTCTCCGGAGGAGGGGTACTGGCGCAACTTGGAAGCGGGACGCATCTTGAAGCGGATCTGGTGCTGCTCTCCATCGGTGTAAAACCGAATACCGGTTTTCTTGCCGATTCCGGCATTCAGCTTGGCGCCCGCGGGCATATAATCGTCGACAAGCATCTCCGGACAAACAAGCCCGACATTTACGCCGCCGGCGATGCCATTGAAGTCGTAAACCCGTTTACCGGCAAGAAAACCGCCGTGCCACTGGCAGGCCCGGCCAACAAGCAGGGGCGAATCGCCGCTGACACCATCAATGGCATCACGACACGCTGCTATGCCAGCACTATGGGGACCGCCATTGCGAAAGTATTCGATCTGGCGGTCGGGGTGACCGGCGCTACCGAGAAGTTCTGCCGGGACGAAAGCATCCCGTATAAGAGTGTCATAACCCATTCGGGGCACCATGCCGGCTACTACCCCGGTGCGGCCATGCTCTCGTTCAAACTCCTCTTTTCCCCGGAAACCCGTCGTGTCCTCGGTGCCCAAGTCATCGGGAACGAAGGGGTGGATAAACGGATTGACGTGATTGCAACGGCCATCAAGGGGAACATGACCGTAGATGACCTGACCGAGATCGAGCACGCCTACGCGCCACCCTATTCATCCGCCAAGGACCCGGTCAACATGATAGGATTTGTCGCACAGAACATCCTCGATGGACTCGTCCGGAGCATACCTTTTGACGGCGTCAAGCGTGCCGTTGATGAGGGGGCATTCCTCCTTGATGTGCGCTCACCCGATGAATTCATGACAGGTTCTATTCACGGGGCGGTCAACATACCGGTCGACATTCTGCGCCACAAGCTTTCCAGGCTGCCGCATGACAAAACCATTCTGGTCTTCTGCAAGATCGGATTGCGCGGCTACATCGCCAGCCGCATTCTCACCGCATACGGTTTCACTAAATGTATCAATCTCTCCGGAGGATTGGATACATACAACGCTGTTTACGGTCTTTGATCAAAGATCCGCATTTAGCGCAGCAAAAACAGATACAGGAGGGTACTGATGAGAACGGCTATCCTGACATTGAGTGACAAGGGTTCGCGCGGCGAACGGGTTGACGAAAGCGGCCCGGCATTGGTCGTCTGGCTGACCGAGCGGGGCGTACAGGTTGTCCAGACACGTGTCATTGCCGATGAGTTTGAGCAGATTGTAGCGGTGTTGACGGAATGGGCTGATGCCGACGCGGCCGACCTGGTCCTGACCACCGGCGGCACCGGCGTGTCGCCCCGTGACATAACTCCCGAGGCAACGCTGCAGGTAGTTGAGCGATCCATCCCGGGCCTCGGCGAACTGATGCGCCTCAAGAGCCTTGAGAAAACACCGATGGCTTCCCTGTCCCGTGCCGTAGCCGGTATTCGGCACCAGACACTGATCATCAATCTCCCCGGCAGCCCCAAAGGTGCCGTGGAAAACCTGGAAGCGGTCTGGCCGGCTATCGGCCACGCCGTCGAAAAGATCCGTGGCGGACAAGTTGATTGCGGTGGCAGGTTTTCGAAATAGATGAAGGAGATTCCGGTGAAAACGAAGCAAGCATCGCATATTGTCGGCCCCGAAACCATCCGAATGCTGGAACTGGGGCACCCGTGGGTGGTGGCTGATGCCTATACCCGTAAGTGGCCCGCCGGCAATTCCGGGCAGACCATAGAGCTGAGCGACAGCCAGGGTCGTTTTCTGGCCACGGCTCTCCTTGATCCCGGCGAGCGGATTGTTGCCCGGGTGCTGGACCGAAAACGGATACAGCTTGATCGTCACTGGCTGACGGAGCGGTTGCGAAGCGCCATAGAATTACGCAGTCGCCATGCAGACCTGAGCGATTCCAACGCCTATCGTGTGGTGAACGCCGAGGGAGATGGCCTACCCGGCCTGACCGTTGACCGCTATGCCGGTTACCTGATGCTGCAACTCTATAGTGCCGCCTGGCGACCACACCTGAAGCTGATCACCCAGATTCTTCAGGAGGTGCTCTCGCCGCACGGTATCTACGAAAAAAGCCGTCCGCAGAAAACCCGCGAACTGGAAGCGGTCAGCGACAGTAAAAAGTACGGGCGACTGCTGGGGGGAAAAGCTGCCCCGCAGCGTCTTGAAGTCACGGAGAACGGCCTCACCTTTCTCGTGACTCTGGAGCAGGGATTGAACACCGGGCTGTTTTTGGACCAGCGCCGCAACCGCCGCGATCTGATGGGGCGGGTCAAGGGAAAACGGGTGCTCAATCTGTTCTCCTACACCGGCGCATTTTCGGTAGCGGCAGCAGCTTCCGGCGCCGCACAGGTAACAAGTGTGGACGCCTCACCCGGTTATACCGACTGGGCCAGAGACAATTTCGCGGCCAACCGCCTCAACCCCGCGCAGCATGAATTCATCGTTGGTGACTGCCTTGCCGTACTTGGCAAACTGGCACAGGGTGGAAAAACATTTGACCTTATCCTGATGGACCCGCCCTCGTTTTCCACCACAGCCAAGAGCCGTTTTACCACCCGCGGCGGCACCTCGGACCTGGTTGCAGCCGCTCTGCCGCTGTTGACCGGTAACGGGCTGTTGATTACTTCGTCCAACCACCAGAAGGTGGATATTGCCGAATACCTCAAAGAACTGCGCCGGGGAGCACTTCAGGCCGGTAGTGACGTGCGGGTGGTCTCAGTGCTCGGGCAGCCGGAAGATTTCCCCTATCCGGTCACATTCCCGGAAGGGCGCTATCTCAAATATGTAACCTGCGTAAAGGGATGAGCATGCCATGACCACGGAAATACGCGAAGCAGACATAAAGGTCGAGTTCTACCGGGCCTCCGGTCCGGGAGGGCAGCATAGGAATACAACCGATTCGGCCGTGCGCATCCGCCATCTGCCGACCGGGATCGTTGCCCAGGCTTCGGAAAACCGGAGCCAGTTTCAAAACCGTGAGGTTGCCATGGAACGCTTGCGAATCGCGCTGGAACGACGCGAGCGCATAGTCAAAAAAAGGGTTGCCACCCGCGTACCGAAGCGGGCGAAAGAAGGTCGTCTCACCGAAAAGCGGATGCTGTCCGATAAAAAACGTTTGCGCACAACGCTGGATTAGCCTCTACTTGCAGAGAACCTCCCATAATTCGTTTGACTCGCCCATGATACCACTGTAATTTATCAGAGTTTATATCAGGAGCTTGTGATGGTTCGCGCATACCTCTATCTTGCGGTTTTTATCCCGCTGACACTTCTTTTTTCAGTTAGTGCCATTATCTCGACGTTGTTTGATGCATCCGGTCGCCTCTATGCGTGGCATGCCCGCCTGTGGGCCCGCCTGGGACTGGCGATGAACGGCATTACGGTCACGCTGACCGGAACAGAACACCTTCCGGACGGTCCGGTTATTTTCATGAGCAATCACCAGAGCAATTTTGATATTTTGTCGCTTCTTGCCGCCATTCCGAATCAGATCCATTGGATTGCAAAAAAGGAACTCTTTGAGATTCCCGTTTTTGGTCCCTCAATGCGGCGCGGTGGCTATATTCCGCTGGATCGCGGCGACGGACGCAAGGCATTGCAGAGCATGGATGAGGCTGCGGCTATGATTCGTCACGGCAAGAGTGTCGTGCTGTTTCCCGAGGGAACCCGTACGCCGGACGGCAACCTTCTGCCGTTTAAACGCGGCGGCTTCATTCTCGCCCGCAAAGCAGCTGTACCGGTGATTCCGGTCACCATCAACGGCAGCGGCAGAATCAATCCGGCCAATCAGATCAAGCTCTATAGCGGCGATATAACCATTACCCTGCATCCCCCCGTTGTCGCACCTTCCGAACTCCGCCGAACCGAGTCGGAAACATGGATGATGGAAACGGTGCGCGACCGGATTGAATCCACTCTGGAGCATTGAATGAACATCGGCTATCAGTATATACTGTTGATCATAGCAGGATTGGCCGGTATAGCTTGGGGACTGCCTGCGGCACACCGCCTGAAAAGCCCTTTTGACATCGCTGCAGCAGTCGCCGTGCTCGGCGGTGTCATTGTGTTCGCACTGGGTGTGCTTTTGACATTTGTCCCCAATTTTTTTTAGTCCGTCAGGTGATGTAATGAACAATCAGGTAAAAAGTGCCATCTTCAATAGTATGATCATCATTTTCTTCAGCCTGCTGATCCTTTATGCGAGTGTCTGGTGGCGTATGAACAGCCAGTATTCCCAAGGGGAAGCGGCGCTCCGCAGGGGCGACTTCCCGGGCGCTATTGCCGGATTTGAGTCCGCTCTCCACATGTATATCCCCTTCAATCCGACAATCGAAAAAGCCGCAGAACAGCTATGGCACATTGGTGAAACCAATGAACGTCTGGGAGATATCAACCGTGCCCTGATTGCGTATCGCTCTCTGCGGAGTTCATTCTACGCCGATCATTGGCTGGTTACCCCCGGCAAGTCATGGATCGAAAAATGCGATAAAAAGATAGCTGCGTTGATACCCTTGCAACATGAGAGATGACCTATGGATGAATTAGAATCACCTGCGGCGCTGCAGATTGTCGCCCTCGGCGGCTTAGGCGAAATCGGCATGAACATGATGGCCTACCAGTACGGCAACGATATCATGATTGTCGATTGCGGCCTGATGTTTCCTTCTCCCGACATGCTCGGAATCGATTATGTAATCCCTGATATCAGCTGGCTTCGTGAACGGTCCGAAGATGTCCAGGCGATCTGCCTGACCCACGGACACGAGGATCATATCGGTGCCCTCCCCTTTGTCCTGCAGGAGTTGAATGTGCCTGTTTACGGCACTGCTCTGACGCTCGGCCTCGTGAGCGCCAAGCTGGAGGAGTATAAGCTGGACAAATCCGTCGAACTGGTAACCGTAAAGCCTCGTGACACCGTGCGCATCGGTCCTTTTCAGGTCGAATTCCTGAGGGTGGCCCACTCCATCGTTGACGGCTGCGCCCTGGCGATAACCTCTCCGGAGGGAGTCATAATCCACACCGGCGATTTCAAGATAGATCACACCCCGGTCGACGGGCAACTGACCGATCTTGCCAGCCTGTCGCGCTACGGCGAAGCGGGGGTTCTGGCACTGTTATCAGATTCAACCAATGTGGAGCGCGAGGGATATACCCTTTCCGAAAAATATGTCGGTGAAGCGTTTGCCGATATATTCCCGAAATGCAGGGGACGGATCATCGTGGCAGCATTCTCCAGCAGCATCCACCGTGTCCAGCAGGTTGCCGATGTCGCTACTCTGTGCGGAAGAAAGATCCTGCTGAATGGCCGCTCAATGGTCAAAAATGTTCAGATCGCCCGTGAACTGGGCTATCTGTCCATCGACGACGCACAGTTGATGGACCTGAGGGAGCTCCCGCACCTCCCGCCTGAGCAGGTCTGCATTATTTCCACCGGCAGCCAGGGGGAACCGATGAGCGCCCTGACTCGAATAGCGATGGACGACCATAAACAGATAAAGCTCGAAAAGGGCGATACGGTCATCCTCTCCTCGCGTGTCATCCCCGGTAATGAGCGTACTATTTCAGAACTGATCAACCATCTCTACCGCCGCGGCGCCGAAGTCTTTCATGAAAAAGTTTCCGAAGTGCATGTTTCCGGCCACGCAAGCCAGGAAGAGCTTAAGCTGATGCTCAACACCGTGCAACCGCGCTTCTTCATTCCGATCCATGGAGAATATCGCCATCTGTTCAAACATATCCAGCTGGCCCGTAAGGTCGGCATTCCTGAAGAACGCTGCCTCCTGGCAACCAATGGCGAAGTGGTTTCTTTTTATTCGGACACTGCTGCAATCGTTGAGAATATTGAATCCGGCAGGGTCTTTGTGGATGGCAAAGGGGTTGGCGACGTCGGCAGAATCGTTCTGAGAGATCGCAAGCACCTGTCCGAGGATGGCATGATCGTCGTCATTATCGGGATGAACATGTCTACGGGTGCCCTGATCTACGGCCCTGACATTGTCTCACGCGGCTTTGTTTTTGAGGATGAAAATCAGGAATATCTGGAAAATGCCCGCACGGTCGTAACGTGTGCTCTGGAAGAACTTAACGCCGAAATGCGCTGTGACGGTGAAGAAGTTAAGAGTGCAGTCCACCAGGCTCTGCGCCGTTTCTGCAAAAAAACCATTGAGAGGCGGCCGGTGATACTGCCGGTAATTATGGAGATGTAAGCGTTTTAGAATAACGTTCAGACAAGAGGGGGACCGGCACGCCGTCCCCCTCTTGTTGTTTTCCTGTTCGGGCCGTCATTATCCGCGGGATATTTCTTCCAGATTGCTGGCAATCACTGTTGCCGTCGCCGCCTGTTCTTCCGAGGCGGTAGCAATCTGGGCTATCATGTTCTTGATCTCTTCAATTGATTGGACAATCGAGTTCAGCGATTGTTCAGCCTTATGCGACAGCGCCTCCCCCTTTTCCGCCTCAGCCTTGCCCCGATCAATTGATTCAACCGCCAGCCGGGTACCGTTCTGGATCTCGCCAACCATAGTGCTGATCTGCTTGGTAGAAGTCATGGTCCGTTCTGCCAGCCGGCGAACCTCATCGGCCACCACCGCAAATCCTCGCCCCATTTCACCGGCTCTGGCAGCCTCAATGGCGGCATTCAAGGCCAGCAGGTTGGTCTGATCGGCAATTTCGTTGATGACATTGACAAACTCGCCGATCTTTTCCGACGTTGCTCCCAGGTTACCGACGATAACCGCCGATGACCTGACAACCTCAGCAACCTTCTGCATCTCTTGAACCGCCTGATTGACAACTTTTTGCCCTTCATAGGCATTTTCGGATACCTGGGAAGCCGAATCGGATGCATTACTGGTGTTGCCGGCCACCTCGTTGACGGTCATGCTCATTTCTTCCATCGCGGTTGCGATCTGATGAACACGCTCCTCCAGGTAATTTTTCCGTTCAATTTCTTTATATTGATGATCTTTTATCATCTTCTCTGCAGTGATGTCACTCCAGCAGGCCATAAAACAGAGCACCGTGCTGCCGTCAGCACTGTCCCAGATCGGATATGCAGTGGTTCTGAGGGTAATCGAACCGATCGGGATTTCAGCCGTGTGGGGCAGATCGGTGCGAGGGTTCGAAAATAACCGTTTCACGCGACCGGGATCTTTGTGGTACTGGTGAATGGAGTTATCAGAAGCGTTGCCCACATCAGCCCCACCCAATCCGGCATTTAACTCTGAGCGATGCCTCTGCAACAGCTCTTTTGCCCGTGTGTTCATGTAAAATATTTTGTTTTCAGGCGTAGCATCACAGAGCATGACAATATTATCCACATTATCAATCATTTGCATCAGCTTCCTGATTTCAGCATCTTTCTCGACCAACTCCGCTTTACCGCCGTTCCCAAAGAAGCCCATATATTTTCTCCTCTTAATTGTTTTTCGCGCAGAGACAGTAACATATTTATGCATTATTGCAAGATTGACTGCGGACCGCACATACGCTTTCGCACCTCATCTTTCCGAAAACCGCTCCTTAATTGCAAGCACTCCCGGCAGGATTGTTAAAAAATGTCCCACAAGTATCGGGTCAAAATGAGTCCCGCTGTTCACCCGTATGTCCGTGACAGCCTCATCCACAGACCAGGCTTTTTTGTAGGGACGGACAGAGGTAAGCGCGTCGAAGACATCGACAATTGCCGCGATACGACCCTCCATGGGAATGCGTTCACCGGCAAGTTTCCGGGGGTAGCCACTTCCATCCCATTTTTCATGATGCGTCAGCGCTATGATCCGGGCTGTTTCGAGCAGTTCATTGTTTGAACCGGACAGGATGTCGGCACCGATGGTGGTATGAGTCTCCATCGTTGCCCGTTCTTCCGGCGTCAACCGCGCCGGTTTCAGCAAAATGGTGTCGGAAATGCCGATTTTCCCCAGATCATGCATGGTACTGGTATACAGCATCAGGTTGCAGCGTTCCTCACTCCATCCGATCTCCTTGGCCAGCAGGGAGGCACTGTGGCTCATACGCAGGATATGCTGCCCGGTTTCATTATCGCGATACTCCGAAGCCCGCCCGAGCCGTTGCACGATTTCCAGGCGTGACTGAACCACTTCGACAGTACGTTTTCGTACCATTTCTTCGAGAACCCCCTGCTGGTCAAACCTGAACCGCAGCGCCAAGTGGGCATCGAGCAGATTTCTGACCCTGGCAAGAAGTTCATACCGGTCAAATGGCTTGCTGAGAAAGTCACGGGCGCCTTCGTTGAGAGCCCGCATCAGGAAGTCCCGCCCGGACTGGGCGGTCAGGACAAGAATCGGAGGGAGCAATGGATCGCCCAGTTCCTTCAATTGCGCCATCACCTCATAGCCATTCAGGTGCGGCATATTAATATCCAGAAGAATCAGTGCCGTCACGTCAGCACGATAGGCATCCCGTACCTGACGGGGATCAGCAATGCACACCAGGTTTGTATACCCCTCGGCCCTCAGCATTTTATCGAGCAGCTTCAGGTTGGCCGGCTCGTCGTCAACGATCAGTATCCTGCTGTTATAGGTAGTTTCAACAGATACCGTCATGTATTTTCCTCCGAAGCATGTGTCTCCAGTAATGCCTCAACCGCTGCAACAAAACGCTGCAGGTTGATCGGTTTGGTCAGATAGTCGTCAAAACCGGCCTCTTTCAGTCGGTGCACCTGGTCCGCCATGACGCTGGCGGTTACCGCTATTACCGGTATAGCCCGTGTTTGTGGGTTTTGCCGCAGGAGGCCAAGGGCTTCAAAGCCATCCATGCCGGGCAGGTTGATATCCATCAGAATCAAGTGAGGTCGGCCGGTACGGACCAGCTCCAAGCCCGCTTCTGCAGATTCCGCGGTGAGCAGCACTATACCGCCGAGACCGGATATTATTTTTTTCATGAGCCGCATATTAGCCAGATTGTCTTCGACATACAGCACTCTGCGTTCGCGGTCGGACGAAACCGGCAGAGGTGCCGTTGGAGCAGCTGGAGACATTTCCATCTCTTCCATTTGCTCTGCCTGGAGCAATTCCACCCAGAACAGGCTACCGCTCTCAAGGCTGGTTTCAAAACCGATTGCCCCTCCCATTGCCTCGGTCAACTGTTTTGCCAGAACCAGACCGATGCCGGTACCTTCAATCAGCCCATCATAGGCGGCAGCACGTTCAAAGGGCTTAAACAGGGATGGTAAAAACTCCGGTTCAATGCCGGGTCCGGTGTCACGCACCCAGATCCGCAGACAATTGTCCGGTGCCAGATCGCACCCTATTTCAACCATCCCGCCGTCGTGATTGTACTTGATTCCATTAGAAACCAGATTGGTCAACACCTGGCGCAGCCTGATGCGATCTGCCTTGACACGTGCCGGCGTCCCTGGGGCCAGTATAACGCTAACGCCGTACTGTTCAGCCATGGGCCTGAGCAGGGAGATGCATTCGAGACACAATTCCCGAGGGTCCAGGCCCTCCAGAGAGAGTAACAACCGGCCACTCTCGATTCTGGCAAGGTCCAGCACTTCATTGATCAATGTAAGAAGATGGTGCCCCGCTTTACTGATCTCGTGCAGACTATCCTGTTGGTCATCGGAAAGCGGGTTGTTGCGATCATCTTCCAACAGTTGCGTAAAACCGATAATGGCGTTCATCGGGGTCCGCAGTTCATGGCTCATGCGTGAAAGAAACTCACTTTTGGCCCGGTTGGCACTCTCCGCGGTCTCCAAAGCCATCCGCATGGCTGCTTCAGTAGCCCGCAACTCGGTCAGTTCAACAGCAAAGGATCCCACTTCTTCCACAACGCCATCCGCACCGCGATCAAGTGGAAAAACGTTCAGGTCGAACGTTCGCTGCCGTCCGGTCAAATCCGGAAAAGTGATCTCGAATTGTGCATGTTTCCCTTCCTTTCTGACCGCATCAATCTCAGCGTTCATGACGGCAGCGACATCTGACGGGTAGAGCTGGCTGTTGCTCACCATCATGTCATCAACGGAAAGTCCGAAAAAACTGCGGAACCTGTCACTACAGGCAACGATTAATCCATCCCGGTTCCGTATCGCTACCAATACCGGAATGTTGGCAAGAACTCCGTCGAGCCTGCTGGCAAGAAGGTTTTGTGACGAAAGGTAACACCGCTTGATCCACACAAAACCGGCGATAACGCCCGTAACCAACAGTAAAAGTGAAACGAGCAGGGCGTACCATTCGTCCCGTTGTCCCGACACAGGCAGCTCCCGATTATAAAAGCCGGACACCGCAATTGCCACCAACAGCAGTACGCCCCCATTGAGAAGAAAGAACAGCAGCAATCTGCCGGACAACGCTACCGCAGTCTTTTTTTGTTCACACACGGGTGAAGCATTACATGTCATGGAGACCCTTTCCTTGCCGGTAGCAGGCCAGAAACGCCCCCTTCATGATGATATGCCTGTCCTTCTTCCAGTGGCAGTTCCAGCCAGAAGTCGCTCCCCACGCCGGAGATGCTGGTCGCTCCCACCGTTCCTCCCATCGCCTCCACAAGCTGTTTGGTGATGGCCAGGCCAATACCGGTACCTTCCACTTCACCCAGTTCCTGCCCAAGCCGGTGAAACGGCTGAAACAGCTCAGAGAGCTGATCCGATGCGATACCGACGCCGGTGTCATGCACATGAATACGGATACGCCCCTCGACCGAAGACACATCATATTCCAGGCGTATCTGTCCATTAGGACGGTTATACTTGACTGCATTACTAAGCAGATTGACCAGAATCTGCTTCAGGCGCGTTCGATCGGCATACACCATACATCCTGAAACAGCCGGCAGGATGAAGCAAATTCCCCGGTTCGCGGCCTGTGGGGTTGCCAGCGACAGGCATTCATTCATCAGCTCATCCAATGGAACCGGTCTCGGCATGAGAACCAGCTTGCCGGATTCGATTCTGGCCAGATCCAGCACTTCGTCCACAAGTTCCAGCAGGTGGCCTCCGGCATCGGTTATCTCCTGTACCGAATCAAGCTGGTCCGGGTTTAATGTTTGATCAGCCTCCAGAATTTGACCAAAGCCGAGGATCGCATTCAATGGGGTACGCAGTTCATGACTCATGTTGGATAGAAACAGGGATTTTGCCCGGTTGGCAGCTTGTGCTTCATCGCGTGCTGTGATCAGGCCTGTTTCCATCGCTTTACGTCGGCTCAAGTCGCGAAAAACGGCAACGACGCCACAGCCATTGCCGCCGTCACTGCAACCAATCGGACTCACGGACAGGCTGACCGGCAGATAGCTGCCATCCTTGCAAAAGAGATTATTATCATCCGTCTTGCGCGCCAGACCATCTTTCAGGGTGTCGCAGACCGGACATTCTCCCTCCGGTACGCGAGCGGTGCGATCAACCGAGCAGTGAAAGAGCTGATGGGTATTTTTCCCCAACACCTCATCTTGCTCATAGCCAAGCATGGCCAGGGCGGCCGGATTGATAAAGGTGCACACACCCTGACAATCCACACCGAAAACCCCTTCGCCCAGTGCCTCAAGCAAGGCATGGGTTCGTCCCAGCTCCAAAGTCAACTGTTCATGGGCTTGCTTGAACGCCGTAATATCGGTACGGATCGAGATATAGCGCCATGGCCGTCCCTGGTTATCCATGATCGGCACGATAGTGGCCTCAACCCAATAATAACCGCCATCTTTCCTGCGGTTGCAGACGGTTCCCTGCCAGACACGGCCTTGAGTTATAGTGCCCCACATGTCCCGATACAAAGTGTCGGAATGAACGCCTGATTTGACAATTCGATGGTTCTGGCCGATCAGTTCGCCGCGGTTGTAGCCGCTGATCACACAGAACGTGTCGTTAACCTCGACAATCGTGCCGTGCTCGTCAGTTGCACTGACAATCGCGTGCTGGTCAATGGCATGGCGCAACTGTTCGTAACGGCTGGTATTGAGTTCTAGAGCACCAACCTGCTGTTGCCGGGAACTGTCGTTCATCTCTTCACGCATAAAAGCACCTTTTTAAAACCTTCTTTCATAACACCTGCATGTTGAAACTATTATCAGACGGCGTTAGTACGGGTGCCATCCGCTCTTGCCGGTACAATTGCACTCAGCATGAAGCACGGCCCCATAGGTATAACTAGCTGATCTAGCTTGCTAACATACAGAGACCAACAAGATCATTCATATCCGGTATTATGCATACCTTTGGAGGAAGATCAACCTAAAACACACTAATTAATGTGGTTATATATTGATCAAAACAAACCGGCACTGAAGGATATAAAACAGGCATATTCCCGAAATATTAGAGGAGTAAAACATCTGCATGGAAATCATTACTTTTGCAGAAAATACGAGAGGGGACAGGCAAAATGCCTGTCCCCTCTTGTATTCGGCTATGCATATAAAAATTAAGAGGTTACGAAACCAGAATCCGCGCAAAGCGGCGCTTGCCGATCTGGACGATATACTCTCCGGCAGCGGTAAGCTCCAGGTTGGTGTCACTGACTTTATCATTATTCAACTTCACCCCCCCCTGGTCAATAGCGCGGCGCCCCTCACCGTTTGACTTGGTCAGTCCGGCCTCAGTCATGGCTCTGGCCAGCAGGATTGAACCATCGGCCAGCACGAAGCTCACCTGCGGCATATCTTCAGGGATCTCGTTATCCTTAAAGCGTTTGACAAAGTTCTCCTCCGCAATTTCTCCGGCGCCAGTACCGTGGAAGCGGGACACGATTTCTCGCCCCAGACGTTTCTTGGCCGCCATCGGATGAAGCGAATGGTCCGCAAGATCACTTTTCAGTTGTTCCAGCCCGGCCAGAGTCATGTCGGAAAGAAGTTCGTAGTAGCGCAGCATCAGATCATCCGATATGGACATGATTTTACCGAATATTTCGTCAGCCGCCTCGTTGATGCCGATATAATTGCCAAGTGATTTGGACATTTTATTGATACCATCCAGGCCTTCCAAGAGCGGCATGGTCAGGACGCACTGCGGTGACTGGCCCCATTCCCGCTGCAGCTCACGTCCCATCAACAGGTTAAATTTCTGGTCAGTTCCGCCCAACTCCACGTCCGCCTTCATCGCGACAGAGTCATACCCCTGAATCAGTGGATAGAGAAATTCGTGAATGGCAATCGGCTGCTGGGTCGTATACCGTTTGTGGAAGTCATCCCGCTCAAGCATCCGGGCTACGGTATACTTGGAAGCCAGCCCGATCATGCCGCCGCAGCCGAGCTCGTTCAACCAGGTGGAGTTGAATACGACCTTCGTTTTCACCGGATCGAGGATTTTGAATACCTGTTCCTTGTAGGTTTCGGCATTCCTGAGGACATCATTGCGCGTCAGCACCTTGCGTGTTTCGGATTTGCCCGTCGGGTCGCCGATCATGCCGGTAAAATCGCCGATCAGAAAATTGACCTCGTGCCCTAACTGCTGGAACTGGCGTAATTTCTGGATCAGTACGGTGTGTCCCAGATGCAGGTCGGGTGCGGTCGGATCAAAGCCCGCCTTAATAATCAATGGCACTCCGGTTGAGATCGACTTTGCCAGTTTCTCTGCCAGTTCCTTTTCAACAAGAACTTCAACCGTGCCGCGTTTTATGATGGCCATCTGTTCTGCTACGGACATATCAGCAACTCCTTGAAGCTGTTTAGCAGGAAATATTTATGCGTTCAATACTCACAGCCTTGCCACTGATCTCGTCAACCCCGATCACAACGGCATTAAGGCGGATGTCTTTCTTTGCCACTTCAAATTTGGCAGGCAACTGGGTCAGGAAACGGTGAATTGTCTCTTCTTTCCCCATCCCGATCACAGAATCAAAACTGCCGGTCATGCCGGCATCGGTAAGAAATGCCGTCCCGTGCGGGAGAATCCGCTCATCAGCAGTCTGAACGTGGGTATGAGTCCCGACCAGTGCGCTGACCCTGCCATCAAGGTACCATCCCAATGCCGATTTTTCTGAAGTTGCTTCGGCATGAAAATCCACAAAAATGATCGACGTCTCTTTTTTCAGCCACTCTATTTCTTTATCTGCAGTCAGAAACGGGCATTCCAGAGTTTTCATATAAACCCGCCCCTCCAGATTGAGGACGCCGACTTTTACCCCCCCAGGCGTTGTCAGAATAACACTTCCGACCCCCGGGGCCCCGGCCGGATAGTTGGACGGACGGATAATGCGCTGATCAGCCAGGACCAGAGGAACCTGCTCTTTCTTGTCCCAGATATGATTGCCGCTTGTCAGCAGGTGGATACCCTGAGTAAACAACTCTTTGGCAACCTCGACCGTCAGCCCGAATCCACCAGCGGCATTTTCACCATTGGCGATCACGATATCGATCGTGTGCCGGTCCACCAGGCGGTGCAACTCACGCGACAACGCCTGGCGGCCAGGTTTACCAATGATATCGCCTATGAATAATATGTTAACGGGCATATTCAACAGAACGGGTTTCACGGATAACATTTACTTTGATCTGACCGGGATAGGTCATTTCAGCTTCAATTTTTTTAGCAATATCGCGGGCCATGACAACCGACTGATCATCGTTAACCTGCTCGCTGGAAACCATGACGCGAATCTCGCGTCCGGCCTGGATCGCAAATGACGATTGGACACCGGCGAACGATGTTGCGATGCGCTCCAGATCACCGAGCCGTTTGACATAGGTTTCCATCATCTCGCGGCGGGCTCCGGGGCGGGCTCCGGAAAGAGCATCCGCTGCCTGCACAAGAATTGCCAGCACCGAATTCGGTTTCTCATCTTCGTGATGGGCCATGATGGCATGAACAATTTTAGGTGTTTCACCGTATTTACGGGCGAGTTCGGCGCCGATAACCGCGTGTGAACCTTCAACTTCGTGGTCGACCGCTTTGCCCAGATCGTGCAAAAGGCCGGCGCGTTTGGCCTGTTTGACGTTGATTCCCAGTTCAGCGGCCATGATACCGCAGAGGAACGCAACCTCCAGTGAGTGAAGGTACACGTTCTGAGTGTAGGAGGTGCGATATTTAAGGCGGCCAATCAATTTGAGCACTTCCGGATGGATACCATGGACACCAAGGTCGAAAGCAGCCTGTTCGCCAGCTTCTTTTATTGAATGTTCCACTTCTTCGGTTGACTTTGCCACGACTTCTTCGATGCGGCCGGGGTGGATGCGCCCATCAGCCAGAAGCTTTTCCAATGACAAACGGGCGACTTCACGGCGTACCGGATTAAAGCCGGACAAAATTACCGCCTCAGGTGTATCATCAATAATCAGGTCAATCCCTGTTGCCGCCTCAAGAGCACGAATATTCCGCCCCTCCCGACCGATAATACGTCCTTTCATCTCGTCAGACGGCAACGGCACAACAGAGACGGTACGCTCAGCCACATATTCGCCAGCGTAACGCTGAATGGCAAGTGCCATGATTTCTTTCGCTTTTTTGTCGCCTGTTTCACGGGCTTCTTCTTCAATAGCCCTGATTATCTTGGCGGCGTCATGCTTTGCCTCTGTTTCCATTGCATTCATCAGTTCTTTTTTGGCTTCCGCAGCCGACATGCCGGAAATTTGTTCAAGCCGAGCATTTTGAACATCCGTCGCTTTTTTCAGTTCTTCGTCGCGCTGAAGGAGAACCTGCTCTTTTTGCGATACTGCCTGCTCTTTTTTGAGGACATCCATCTCCTTCTGATCGATCAAACCCGCTTTTTTATCGAGGTTTTCTTCTTTCAGAACCAATCTTTTTTCAAGAATTTGAAGATCCTTGTTTTTTTCGTTTGTTTTGCGTTCATGCTCTTCCTTGGCCTGAAGAGCGGCATCTTTGGCCTTGAGGAGTGCTTCCTTGGTAATGGTATCAGCTTCTCGGCGGGCATCGTCGAGCACCTTGCCGGCAAGCTCTTCGGCCTGTTTCAGGATTGATCCTGTATCCTTCTTGTTGAGCTTGTTACCGGCAAAATAGGATCCGGCTGCGACAACCATCAGAGAAATGGCAATGCCAATTATTACTTCAATACCCATTTTATCAACCTCCTGTATATAAATCCGGGCCGCCTGGCGAACTCCGGTTACTTCTCTGCCCCCGTTCTGCGGGTGCGAACAATTCGTTTGTCAGTGACGACAATTTCCATTGGTATATCGTGAACATCTGCCGGAATTCTTCCCTCCGTCAGCTGGAAGTCATGGCACAACCCGACCAGATGGGCGTTGCACTCCGGGTGCTGCAGAAAACGGTCATAGAACCCTTTTCCATAGCCGATCCGGTGCCCTGTCAGGTCAAAAGCTACCCCCGGGACGATAATAAGGTCCGCTTCGTCTGCCTGGTGATCGGTCCCGGTCGGACACGGTTCCAGAATTCCAAATGCCCCTTCCTGTAACGCTTCAATCCGTTCGACATGGCGAAACACCATCTGGTGGCCGCAGACGGCCGGAAACAGCACTCGCTTCCCCGCCTGAAATGCGGCAGCCAGAATCAGTCCGGTATCGGTTTCGTTATGGGCAGGCGCATACATCGCGATGCATTCAGACCGCTCGTACTCATCGAGTGAGAGCAGATTATGCTGTGCCGCGCGACTTGATGAAAGCCACGCATCATGACTGAGTGCACGACGCAGTGTCAGCAAATGCGAACGAAGCGAACGCTTGGGCATATAAATACTTTCGATACGGCGAGTGCGGAGTGGCCCGAAGCGGAATCGGGAAGGTCGACCAGGGAGGCTGAAGAGGTGAAATGCCGTGAGTGCTGTCAGGTAAAGGCAATGATTACGATCATGCTACTCAAGAAGCTATTTCCCTTTCGGTGAGGATATATTCAACGGGCGTAACATTATTCCAATCAGACATGAAAATGACAGAGCCTGACGAGCCCGACCGGCAGTGAATTTATGCGAATATATGATCAAGTCTCCCTGAGAGACCATGTAAAATCAGACCGTTTCCAGCGCCGCGATTATTCTGCTGATTCTGTTATCGAACGCAGCATCCTGTTCGTGCCTCGAGCGCAGCTCAAGCAATTCTTCCGAAGTATTCAGCAGGGCAAGCGTCAGCACCAGTTGAGCATCACCGTTTCTAAGAGCAGCGCCGATTTCTTGGAGCTTGCCATTTACAAATGTTTCGACCGCCTTTACTTTTGCTTCAGGAGCCGAACTCCGTACTGAAAGTTCACGACCAAGGATTGTCACTGCATGGCTTGTTTTCATACAATGACCACGATCATGCCCTAAATCCCGTCCAGCTTGCCAAGGATTGCATCGACACGCGACTTGATTTCTTCACGGTCGCCTGAAAAACGCCGGATTTCTTCATTCAAGCGCGCATTCTCTTCTTTCAGGGCGCTATACTTTTCAACAATGTCGCCGATTTTCTTTTCGAGTAAATCTATGAGTTCCTGATCCATGAGTTCCGTTTCCTTTCGAGGGGGTTCACTATACGAAGTAGCACACACAAAGTCAAGGCCTAATTGATTGAAATCGCAGAGTTCCATGATAGTTTCCCCCTTACGGTGCCCTGATTTTTCAGGCTTGGAAAAGGGCATCCGTGAAATCCTGCGGGTCAAAATCACGCAGATCTTCAATTGACTCGCCGACACCGATAAAACGCACCGGCAAAGCAAATTCATGACTGACTGCTACCAGGATTCCCCCTTTTGCAGTACCGTCCAGCTTGGTCACGGCCAGTCCGGTAACGCCGGCGGCTTCCTTGAAGATACGGGTTTGAGAAACCGCATTCTGGCCGGTTGCAGCATCCAGCACCAACAGCGTTTCATGAGGTGCACCGGGAATTTCACGCTCGATCACGCGGCGGATCTTTTTCATCTCCTCCATCAGGTTGACCTTGGTATGCAGGCGCCCGGCAGTATCAATTATCAGGATATCGACGCCACGGGCAACCGCTGCTTTGCACGCATCGAAGACAACCGCGGAGGGATCAGCCCCCTCTTTATGACGAATGACATCCACCCCGGAGCGATCACCCCAGACAATTAACTGTTCGGCGGCGGCAGCGCGGAAGGTATCGGCAGCCGCCAACAGCACCTTGTTGCCGGAGTCAGAGAAACGGGAGGCCAGTTTGCCAATGGTCGTGGTCTTGCCGACGCCGTTGACGCCGATCACCAGCAGCACAAACGGTTTTGCGCTGCCAAAATCGAGCGGGCGGTGCTGGGCAACCAACCGTGCCAGAATTTCCTCTTTCAGTGCTTCACGCAACGCCTCGCCATCCTTTAGTTCGTTGCGCCCCAAACGCTGTTCAAGAGTACGGATCAGTTCCACCGTTGTCTTGACACCGATATCCGATGTAATCAGGATTTCTTCAAGCTCTTCAAGCGTGTCGGCATCGATCGTCTTTTTTCCCAGCACCAGAACATCAATACGCCCCACCAGACCATCCTTGGTTTTCTTCAGGCCGGACTTCAGCCGTTCAAAAAAACCGGGTTTCACCTGAGTTTCCTGTCCCGCCGGTTCCGGCTCTGTCGAGGTGTGTGCTGAAATCGGCTCCGGAGATATTGAGTCCGGTGATACACGTGATCCTTCAGCAGGATCCGCACCGGAGATTTTTTCGATCAGCCCACGGAAAAAGCCTTTCTTCTCTTGCGGTTCCATCACATCTCCCTTTTCAATGCAGTGATCGCCTGACGGAAATGATACAACGCCAGTGCCGCCGGGCAACCATGTTCGATGTTCATAACCAGTGAATAGTACTGATCAATACAACCAATGATCAAGTGCCCCTTGCTGGAGGTGACAACGACGTCCTCCACTTCCCCGATATCCGCAGTACTCTGCATTTCCTTGAGGCGCGCCAGGATAATACCCTTGTGGGCGGCTATAAAACGGATGTCATACGGATCACAGTGACAGTACTCCATAACCGCCTCACCTTCCCAATCCACCAGGATGGCGCCGATCGACCGGGGCACCCGATTCACCAGATCCTTTAAAATGATATCAAATGACATGACATACTCCTGATTCAGGTATAATCAGCATACATCTTCTTTCGCACCCGCAGTACCGTAAAAATCCTGCAGACTCTCCGGCTTCCAAGCGCTATTCCCCTGCGGGTAGAGGGCTGAGGCAGTCCCCGGCCATCTTTGCCGTTTTTTGCATATATAGCATAATTTGCCTGCAAAAGGTGAGTAGCAAATGAGCATCGAACGTGGTAAAAGCAACAGGTGTGACCGGAAACATGTTATTGTCTCTATTGGAGACAAAAGGCAATACTTCAATAAATCGATTTTATTTATCTGCGTGACCACCTGTACTGTCCTTCACGGACAAATTATTGCTTTTGAAAGGATTATCAATGAGACTACTGCCCCTGTTGCTGCTGAGTGCCGCCATGCTCTGCAGCTTTGCCGCCACCCCTTCATCAGCCGCCAACCAGCCACCTCCCCTCCCCGCAGAGTCTTCCGCCAAGACATCGCCCGGTCCGACACCAGCCCCCCCGGCAGCGCTGCCAGCTACGCCGCCCGCCCTTCCGACCGTTGCAGTCAAGATCGGCGTCATTGACATGGAACGTATTTCCAGTGAATCGGCTATGGGAAAGGCGGCCAAGAGCACGATCATTGAACAACAGCAGAAATTTCAAAAAAAACTGGACGGTAAGAAACATCAGCTTGAAAAAATGAAGGCACATCTCGAGCAAATAATGCCTTCTCTGCAACCGGCACAGCGTGAAGCAAAGGCAAGGGAATTTCAAAAGAAGGTTGAAGAGTTGCAAAAGTTCGGCATGGGTGCCGAAAAGGAGCTTATGGCCACCAAGGAAAAGTTGACCAAGGAGCTCATTGCCGCCATAGAACAGGCTGCCGTCGAGATCGGCACGGCCAGGAAACTGGCAGCGGTCGTGGTCAAACAAGAGGTGCTCTTCCTTGACAGCGGTGTTGACGTTCAGGACATCAGCGAAGACGTTGTGAAGCAGGTAAACGGAAAGCCTCATCAGAAGTAATCCGATACGGTAGGAACAGGTAAGGGTGGCGGGATTGCCGCCCTTACACTGTTCGCAGCCACCGGACAACCTCCGGAAACACCATCCCGCCTCAAACGACATGCCACAGTCCATAACCAGTAACGGCTATCAATCTAGTGCAGCCGCACCGAAACAACCCGTGATGCCCCCGGTTCTTCCATCGTGATGCCATAGAGCGTATCGGCTACCTGCATGGTGGCCTTATTATGGGTGATGATGATGAATTGCGATATTGCGCTCATCTCTCTGACCATCTCGTTAAAGCGACCGATATTGGCGTCATCCAGCGGCGCGTCGACCTCATCCAGCAGGCAGAATGGTGTCGGTTTGATCAGGAAGATCGAAAAAATCAGCGCTACGGCAGTCAGCGCCTTTTCACCTCCCGAAAGTAACGTCACATTCTGCAGCTTCTTGCCGGGAGGCTGCACAATTATATCGATGCCGGTTTCCAGCAGATTTTCTTCATCCGTGAGGTGCAGCTCGGCCCGGCCACCACAGAAAAGGCGCGGAAAGACCTCCTGAAATTTGGCATTGATCAGATTGTAGGTTTCCTGAAAACGCTGGCGGGTGGTGCGGTTGATACGCTGAATGGCCTGCTGCAGTCCGCGCAGCGATTCTTCCAGATCATCCCTCTGAGCGGTCAAAAAAGTGAAACGCTCCTCCATCCCGGCGCACTCCTCAATCGCCATCAGGTTAACCTCGCCCATTTCGTCCAACAGGCGCTGCAACTCTATCTGGCGAAGTTTTCCGGATGCTTCGTCAAATTCGGTTGATTCCAGTTTAGCCACAGCCTCAGGCATGGCAATGCGGCTCCGCTCCAGCAAAGACTGTTCCAGATGTTCGGCCTGCATGGTCAACGTCGAAAAGCGAAGATTAAGGTCGGCCTGCAACTGCCGAACAGCGTCATTCTCTTCGCGGACGCTTTTGAGACGTGCCTCGATCATATTCAAGGCGGCACCCGCTTCTTCAAAGCGCCCGCGTATACCGGCCAACCGCCCCTCAGACTCCACCTGCTCCCGAACGAGACTTTCCAGGCGTTCTGTCGCGGCGCTCATCTCCGTCTGAAGCTGAAGCCTGGCAGCATTGCCGGATTCGATTTCCTGCCGGTCGGCTGCCATGCGGCGCACGATCTCTTCCGTCTGACGCTCCAGATCGGACAACGCACGCAAACCGGCGTCATGCTGTTCCTTGATGGTAGCCGTCTGCACCCGGATGGCAGTTACCTTTTCCCGGGCGGCGCTCAACAGCCCACGGCGCGCGTCAAGCTCCCCCTTCAAACGGAACGTTTCCTGTTCCAGCTCTTTTGAGGCATCGCCGGTCTGCACCAGTTGTTCCCCGGCCAGCTTCAACTCAGCCTCCAGAGCCGTCCGCTCCTCATCAAGATTTTCTGCTTCCAGGGCTTGAACTTCCAGCCGTTCCGCGATGCGAGCTTCTTCATCAACCGCCTGCTGGCGGTCTTTGAGCAGTCCGGTCAGCTTCAACTCGGCCTGATGCAGGTGCATTCCGCCACTCTTTACCCCATCGGCCACTTCCTGGCTCTGGCGGCGCAGATCATCGCGCTGCGTGCCGAGGGAGGCGGTTTCCTCTTCCAGCCGCGCCACCGCCAGCTCCAACTCTCTGATTTCGCGCTTCTTGTGAATCAATCCCTTTCCCACCTGTTCGCTCGACCCACCGCTGACGATCCCACCTCGGGCAACCATATCTCCGGATCGAGTGACAAAACTCAACCCAGGGTGGTGACGGGCCAAACTGAGCGCCCCGCCAAGATCTTCAACCAGCATGACGCTGGTCAGCAAATTCCTGATCAATCCGGTAAAAGGGCCGTCAATCTGCACCAGTTCCATCAGAGGAGTGGTGCCTGTCACCATGGGTGCCACCGCCACACACTCCAAAGGCAGAGCAATCTCGGCCCGGCCAGCGTTTGTTGCTTTCAAAAATTCCAGCGACTCAATGGCATCCCGATCATTGGAACAGAGAAGGCACTGCAAGCGTTCCGCCAGAGCCGACTCTAACGCCGCTTCCAGTTCGGGTGGCACCTGGATGGCATCCGCCAGCACTCCGCCAAAGCGGGAGCTGCGGGTGGCATCCTTCATCAGTGTACGGGCCCCGAGACCAAAACCGGCAAACTGGGCTTCCAGTTCTTTAAGTGAATGGAGACGTGACGAACTGCGATTTAATCCATCCCGGCTGGTCTGCCACCTCTTTTCAACCTCGGGAAGCCGCCGCTTCAGATCATCCTCCTGGCTGCGCAAAGAAGAAACATTTAGCAGCAACTCTTCCTGTTCCTTCTGACCGGCGGCAATTTCCTTCTCCAGCGTGACCGCACGCTGCCGCTGCTGTTCACGCCGCTCGCCCAACTGCATTGCTTCACGTCCATGGCGGTCGAGCCGTTCACGGAGCGTAACCAGGCGTTTCTGGGCGTTCTCGGAGCGGCTCCTGAACTGGGCTGCTTCGGCCAGAGCAGTGAAAAGTTCCCGGCGACGACTCTCCAGATTCCGGCCCAACTCCTCTTCAGACTGCTGATGGCCAGCCAATGCTTCTTCGGAGCGCTCCAGTTCCACCTGCATCCCGGCAGCATCCACCTCGCTCGTGTTGCGCCGGAGTTCAAGCAACTCCCGTTGGGCGCCGCACTCCTTCAGCCGCAGATCAAGCTCGGCAGCTTCTGCTGCCAGCCGCGCCAGCCGCCCGTCAAGACCGGCCAATTCCTTGCGCTGGAATTCCAGCCCATTGCCGGTTGTATTGAACTCGCTCCTGACGCGAAAAATCTCTTCCTGGGCAACTGTCAGCTGTTTTTCAGCCTCCAGCAATGCCACACGCGCCTCCTCCGCCTGGGCTTCGCCCACGGCGGAAGCGGCAAAAACCTCACGGATACGTTCATTGAGCGCCACAAGTTCCCGTTCGGCTTCTCCCCGTTGCCGCCGGACTTCACAATAGTCCCGCGCGGTAAAGAGCAATTCAATTTCACGCAGTTCGTCACGATACTCTCTAAATTTCTCGGCTTTTTTTGCCTGGCGCTGCAACGACGCCAACTGCCGCCGGATCTCTCCCAGCACATCCGCCAGGCGGGCCAGATTCTGGCGGGTACCTTCGATCTTTTTAAGAGCCAGCTGTTTCCGCGACTTGAATTTGGTGACTCCGGCCGCCTCTTCAATCAGAAAGCGGCGTTCCTCAGGACGCGAATGCAGTATCTGGCCGATCTTGCCCTGTTCAATAATCGAATAAGCCCGGGTACCGACACCGGTATCCATAAAGAGTTCGGTTATATCCAGCAGACGGCAGGGGGTCTTGTTGATCAGATAATCACTCTCACCATCGCGGTACAGACGGCGGGTCAGCTGGATTTCCGCATAATCCAGATACTTGGCCGGAGCACGGCCATCCTCGGTGGAGAACACCAGTGACACCTCAGCCATTCCCAATGGCTTGCGGTTATCACTGCCGACAAAGATTACATCCTCCATCGCTTTGCCGCGCAGGTTCTTGGCGGACTGTTCCCCCATGCACCAGCGGATCGCGTCGACGATGTTCGACTTGCCGCAGCCGTTCGGACCGACCACGCCGGTTACATTCTGCTGGAAGTCCAGCACAACCTTGTCGGCAAATGATTTGAAACCTGATATTTCGAGTCGTTTGATTTTCATAATTTAGCGCACTGTAGCAGAGGGGAGGAAGGCATGTCCAGAGCGTTGTTGTACCGCTGCAGCAACGTTTCACCTGGGACAACAACCATGAATCGGCGTGAAGCACGCTGCAATAGCGACTCCGTATTAGGCACGTCACGCGTCATGCCCATCCGAATTGCTAAATTGTGCTGCTGTGTTATTATTTTTATCGGACGCGCCATTTATTTATTATGTGAAGGAGGATGCCATGTCAGAGAAACTGCTGGTGCCGTCGATTGAAATGCGACTCGGGTCGCTGTTGGAGCTAAACCGCAGAAAGAACGAGAGTGGTGCTTTAGAAGACAAAGAGCGTCCCACCATAACCATTTCTCGTGAGTTCGGCTGCGAGGCCTATCCCGTGACCCAGTGCCTCAAGGAAATCATGGAGAAGAAGAGCGGCGAACCATGGACAATCATGGACAAAGCACTGCTGGAGGAGGTGGCAAAGCATCATCAGCTTTCGGAAGAAATTGTACGCAGACTTGGAGAAAAGAAAAGCCGTCTTCTGGATGAGGTCCTGGCGACATTCTCACCACGGTGGAAAAGTGAAAAGGACCATTTTCGCCTGCTGTGCAAGCATGTATTCTCCCTGGCGGAAAAGGGAAACACGATTATTGTCGGGCGGGGGAGCGCTATCGTCACGCAGCAGTTGAAAAACTGCTATCATTTCCGCATGTATGCTTCTCAAGAGTTCAAGGTGGCTTCAATCGCCAGACGGCTCAATATAACCAAAAGCGAAGCCGGGAATATCGTGGAAAAAAATCAGAAGCAGCGCAATGCCTTCATTCACGACTATTTCAACGTGGACCCCTGCGAACTTCGCTTCTATCACATGGTCTTCAACAACAACAAGAATACCCCGGAACGGATTGCGCAGATTATTGCAGAATATGTCACAACTGGGTGATGCAAACTGATTGAACGTATCATTTCAGAAGGCGGAGCCGAAGCGCCGCCTTCTGAACTATCAATATTTATTATATCTTACCACCACAAGAATATTTTCAGCACATGCCTCTTCACACCCCTGAACCGTACAACCCGGAATCCTCACGCTCGTCGCCGCTGAATTTCAGCGAATAATTTTGCTGCTTATGTACAAACCCGTATATATCCCTAAAAATAAAATTATACTTGATATTAACGTCAAGTAGCCATAGCCTGAAAAAAATGACCGGTGCAGAGGTGAAAGCATGGACAGCATGACGTATTGTTCCATACCTGACATGCTCAGGAACAATGCAAAAGAATTCAGCGGCAAGCTTGCCCTGAAATACCGCAAGCAGGGTGTCTTTGTTACACTGACATACGCCGCCTACTATGAACGAGTATTGATGGTAGCCAGGGGGCTTGGCAAAATGCACGTCAAACCGGGCGACCGGATCGGGATTCTCTCGGAAAACCGGGCCGGATGGGTCATCGCCGACATGGGGATTTTGTGTGCCGGCGGTATTACCGTTCCAATTTATCCGACCAATACCCCGGAGCAGATCGAGTATATGATCAACCATTCGGGGGTCAAGATCCTGTTTGTATCCGGAAAATTCCAATACAGCAAGCTTCTGAAGGTAAAAAAATCCATGCCGGGGCTGGAGCTGGTTGTTTCATTCGAACGTTTCCTCGGTGATCCGTCATTGCCGGTCACCACCTTCTACCAGCTTTCCGAGATCGATTCACCCATAAGCGCGGAAGAAAAGAGAGACATCGAGGCGACAATCGACCGGATCGAACCGGGTGACATGGTGACGCTGATATACACTTCCGGAACCACCGGGATACCAAAGGGGGTCATGCTTTCCCACAACAACATACTTACCAACATTCAGTACCTGACGGAGCAGAGCGGGGCGGTCGGCAGGGATGACACACTGCTGAGTTTTCTCCCCCTGAGCCACATCCTTGAAAGGTCGGCCGGCTACTACATGACGATCCTCAACGGCGCCTTGCTGGCGTTTGCCGACAGCATTGAAAAGGTTGCGGAGAATATGCTGGAAATCCGGCCAACCGTTATGGTGAGCGTCCCCCGCCTGTTTGAAAAAATTTATCACCGGATCTTCGACAACGCTCATCAGTTGCCTGCCATCAAAAAAGCCCTGTTCCACTGGGGGGTAGAAGTGGGCAAAAAATATGTCGCCGCAACCTATATAAACACGCGCCCCTCAGCACTGTTAAACATGAAATACTCACTGGCCGACCGTTTGATATACAGAAGAATCAGGGCAAAGTTTGGCGGCAACATGAAATTATTCTGTTCGGGCGGCGCCCCTCTGGACAAGACGATCAATGAATTTTTCTGGATCATCGGCATCCCGATTCTTGAAGGCTATGGCCTGACCGAAACAAGTCCGGTGCTCAGCTTCAACAGTTTCGACCACGTCCGCTTCGGGTCGGTGGGCACCGCGTTGAAGCAGACGGAATTCAAAATTGCGGAAGACGGAGAAATCCTGGTCAGAGGACCACAGGTCATGCTTGGTTATTATAACGATCCGGTCGCCACGGCTGAAACCATTCAAGACGGCTGGCTCAAGACCGGCGACATCGGCTATATCGAAGACGGTTTTGTATATATCACCGACCGGAAAAAAGAGCTGATTATTACGGCAGGGGGCAAAAACATAGCTCCTCAACCGATCGAAAACGAGCTGAAGATGGACAAGTATGTGACCTCTGCTTTTGTGTACGGGGATCGCAAACCGTATCTGATCGCGTTGATTGTGCCGAACCTGGAGCGTCTGCTGGAATTTGCCAAGGAAAAACATATCCACTACTACGAACTTGACGACCTCGTCATGCACGAACCGGTGCAGAGGCTGTTCGTGCAGAGGCTTGCCGATATCAACAATCGACTTGCCCGGTATGAGACCATCAAGAAGTTCGTGCTGCTGGTCCATGATTTTTCCATCGAGGGTGGCGAATTAACCCCGACATTGAAAATGAAACGCAAAATAATTTATGAAAAGTACAAGCATAAGATTGAAGACCTGTACGCTGATCACAGCAATTGACAGGAGCACGATCGTCACCGACCGGGAGGACTCTAATGGAACAGGTAGACCTGCTTGACCATGAAGCAGCTGATTTTGTCAGTCTTGCGTGAAGCGGGGTGGGCGGGAACATCTGGAATGCAGGGACGTGATAAAGACGGCATGGACAGTACGGAAAAACTGTATGCCTGTGAAAAAACAGCGGGGGGCTCTTGCCCCCCAACTAGTATAACGGCTCAATCCCTGCCACGGTCATGTCGTCGCCCGTCACGTCTTTCTTCCATCCGTTCTTCCTTGTCACGCCAATGGTCACCTTTCCATTCTTCTTTATCGCGGCGACGCTCATCTCTCCACTCTTCCCGCCGTTCATGCCCCGGACGGAAGTAACGCCCGCGAAAACGTTCCCTGTCATTTCGATACTCACGATACTCCCGGTCGCGATACGAGCGGATCTGTTCGATCCGACGATTGCGGATATCCGGCGGCAATCGCCGGTAGGGGACCTCAACCCACGGACCGTTGTAATACCGGGAGCGATGCCAGCTGTTGCCATAGTAGAGATAGTAAAAATCTGCATTGAAAATGATGTCGTACGGCGTATCTACTCCCACATAAAAACCCAGTCGTGGGGAGACAATAAAGAGCGGCGGTGCGGCGAAGAGGGTCGGTGGAGGGACGGAAACCCTCACCCCAGGGACCGGCACACCAATATTGACATTTAGATTCACTCCTGCCTGTGCAGACGATGCGACCGTAATGGCGGATATAGCACATATCAGCGCTGTTTTTTTCATACTGAATCTCCTTTTTTCTTTTTTACATCACTACGACAGTCGGCACATTCAGTGCCTCTTGTTACTACTTGATCAGATTAAACTGATCAACGATCCTTTGACGATAGGCAATAATGTCTTTTTCAAGCGACTGAAGAATCGACACCTTCTGCCTGATACTTTTGAGATGGGTATCCAGCAGTTCGATCAACCGCGGCATGATTTTTTCCGGCACCTTTTGTTCCCTGTCAAAGAGCAGTGCCAGCTCCTTCATCTCTTCCAGTGAGAGCCCCAGTTCCTTAACCTTCAGGACGAACTTGAAGCGCTTGACATCCGCTTTTTCATAATACCTGACCCTCCCGTCAGTTCGCTTTGGCGGCTCAACCAGTCCCAGTTTTTCATACAGACGGATTGTTCTGGTTGTGACGCCCAGCATTTCGGCCAAGTCACAAATCTGCATATGGTCTTCATTACTCAGCCTCATACTTCACCTCTATGTCAATTACTATCATTTAGAACCCGGGTGATTTTTTTGTCAAGATTTTTCAAACAGCAGCAAGAACAAACAAGCAATTTGCACTCGTCGGCAACATCGGCTACACTCGGAAAATTATTTCCGGCGCGGACAGGGCAAAAAATCATGCACACGGATACGCCTCACACTCTACCACTTATAATCGGTCATCGCGGCGCATCACGCGATGCGCCCGAAAACACGCTGGAATCCTTCCGGCTGGCCCGGGAACAAGGAGCCGATGGCATTGAGGCCGATTTCCGTCTCTCCGCCGATGGCCAGATCATTTGCATGCACGATGAAACTACCGGCCGGACAACAGGCATTGATCTGAGTGTCTCCGGGACTCCACTGGGACAACTGCACGCCCTTGATGCGGGGCTCTGGAAAGGTCCGGCCTGGTCCGGGGCCAGGATCCCCACATTGCCCGAAGTGTTGTCCGCCCTTCCGCATGGCAGTTGGTTCTTCATTGAGATCAAGTGTGGAACAGAGATTATTCCCCCGCTGAAAAAGGTGCTGCAGACATCGGGGTGGTCCCCGGAACGGGTCAGACTACTGTCGTTTAATGCCCCGCTCATTGCAGAACTGAAGCAAAACCTGCCCGACTGGCGCGCCTGCTGGCTCTGCGATTACCGGCATACTCTGCGGGACAATATCTGGCACCCTTCCCGGGAAAAGGTCCTCGACACGCTCCTCCGCACCGGAGCCGACGGCCTTGCCAGCGCCGACCGGTCATTTCTGGATCGGAATCTGGTGAAAGCGCTTTCGGAACGCGGCAAAGAGATACACGTCTGGACAGTCGACCGGCTACCCGCAGCGGAGAATTTGTTCAATCTGGGGGTTAATTCCATCATAACCAATCGTCCCGGCTGGCTACGGCGGAATCTTGAGAGGCTTCATACACCATGACCCCTTCCCGTGCCGAGCTTCTGCAAAGAATTGACAATCCGCCTGATCCATGGGACATCATTGTAATTGGCGGCGGGGCTACCGGGCTTGGGGCCGCCGTTGATGCGGCCAGCCGCGGCTACCGCACCCTTTTGTTGGAACAGGGCGATTTTGCCTGCGGAACTTCGAGCCGCAGCACCAAGCTTATCCATGGTGGCGTGCGCTACTTGCAACAGGGCAATCTGGCACTCGTCCGCGAGGCGTTGCGTGAGCGGCATATCCTGTTGCAGAATGCCCCGCACCTGGTACATGGCTTTCCCTTTGCCATCCCGCTCTACAAATGGTGGGAGCGTCCCTTTTACGGCATCGGCATGGCGTTATACGATCTTTTATCGGGCGCTCACGGACTGCAACAGTCGCGACACCTTGGCCGGGAAGAAACCATTGATCTTGTTCCGACCGTCAGGCGACAAAATCTTCGCGGCGGCGTCGTCTACCATGACGGCCAGTTTGATGATGCCCGACTGGCAATCTGTCTGGCGCGAACCCTGGCCGACCTGGGGGGAACTCCGCTCAATTACATGAACGTCAGCGCTCTCGCCGCTACTCCCGGAGGGCTGGCCACCGTTACAGCAACGGAGCGTGAAAACGGCAGGGAATATGTCCTGTCCAGCCGGGCGGTGATCAACGCCACCGGCGTCCTGTGTGACCAGGTGCGGCGGATGGACGAGCCGGACTGCCCCCCGCTGATCACCCTGAGCCAGGGGGCACACCTGGTCCTTGATCGCTCATTTCTGCCCGGCAACTGCGCAGTCATGATTCCCCAGACCGATGACGGAAGAGTTTTTTTTGCAATTCCGTGGTACGATCATGTCATTATCGGCACCACGGACACTCCGCAAAGTACGGTTAACCTGGAACCGGTACCATTGCCTGATGAGATTGACTTCCTGCTGGCCCATGCAGGACGGTGCCTCGAACGCCAACCGGCCCGCTCCGATATTCTCAGCAGTTTTGCAGGGCTCAGGCCATTGGTCAGAGGTAAAAGTGGTCAAAAAACCGCGCAACTGAGCCGTGAATACCTGCTGTCCGTTTCCGCATCGGGGCTCGTTACCATCACCGGCGGCAAATGGACCACCTATCGCAGCATGGCCGCGGTTGCAGTTGACGCTGCCGCAGCGCAGGGAGGGCTTGACCCGCGACCATCGGCCACCCGTTCATTGCATCTGCACGGGTGGGAGCCGCCCTCACCCCCAACGGGAGTGCGGAACGGCTATGGCTCAGACATAAGGCTGCTTGAACAGGTGGCGGCCGAACACCCGTCATTAAATGAACGCCTGCACCCCCGTCTCCCCTATACAGGCGCTGAGGTAATCTGGGCGGTGCGTTTCGAATGGGCGCGAAACGTGGAAGATGTTCTTGCCCGGCGTACCCGGGCACTCTTCCTGGATGCCGGAGCCAGCCGTGAAATGGCTCCGAAAGTAGCCGATCTGATGGCATCTGAACTGGGATACGGTCAGGCCTGGCGATCTCGGCAGCTGGAACGCTTTGACGCAACGGCAGCACACTATCTTCCGGCCTGAGAGACCGCAAAAAGGGAGACTGATGAATAATTCCGCCTATCTTGCCACTGGCCAGATGATTGCTCTCATGGAAAGCGTCTCCAGGATCAAGGTCAAAACCCACGGCCAGGAAACCCTTCCTGAAGGTTCGATCATTTTTGTCGTCAATCATTTTACTCGAATCGAAACCCTCCTGCTTCCCTACCACATCTATACGCACACCCATGTACCGGTGTGGTCGTTGGCTGACTACTCTTTATTTGAGGGCTCTCTGAGCAGTCTGCTTTTAAAAGTCGGAGCGGTCTCGACCAGAAATCCCGATCGTGATCGTCTCATTGTGAAAAGCCTTCTGACCGGCGAAGCCAACTGGATTATCTTTCCCGAAGGACACATGGTCAAGAACAAGGAAACCGTTACCAGATCTTCAATCTTCGGTCTGCACCGGATCAGGCCACGGACAGCACATACCGGGGCTGCAAACCTGGCGCTACGGACCGAATTCTACCGAAAGCGGTTGAGGCACCTGCTGACACACAACCCGGCAGAAGCCGAACGATTGCAGAACATGTTTGAGATCGTCGACCTGGGCCCGGTTTTAGCCGGTAAAACATGGATTGTACCGATCAACCTGACCTATTATCCCCTCAGGGCCCGGGAAAACGTGCTCAGCACGCTGGCTGACCGTTTTGCCCACAACATCTCCGACCGGTTGCGGGAGGAACTGTTAACCGAAGGAACCATGTTCTTCGAAGGGGTGGATATCGATATCCGCTTTGGCCAGGGCATCTCCGTTTCCGAATCGCTCACATCGTCCCGGATCACACAGGACGTGCTCTCCCTTCGCCAGATCAACTTTGATGACCAGCTGCCATCACTGCCGGCAATGCGTCAGGAAGCTACCAAACTGATGCACCGGTTCATGGCGGACATTTACAATATGACGACGGTCAATCACGATCATCTTTTTGCTTCGCTGTTGAGAGCGCTTCCCTTTGACACCATTTCGGAGGAGGACTTCAGGCGGCGTGTTTTTCTGTTGACTGATCTGGTCCCCGAAAAAGCAACGGTCCTCTGCCACCAGAGTCTTGAGTTTGGTCAGGTTGCCCTGCTGACTGACGACCGCTATCATAAATATCGGGATTTCCTGGAATTGGCGCTGGAGACCGGCGTTGTCAGTTGCGAGAAGGGGATTTTGTTTAGAAATGCCGCCAGCCTCTCCGCTGTCAGCGAAATGCACCGAATACGCATTAAGAATCCGCTTGGCGTCGCGGCAAATGAAGTGCAATCGCTGTCATGCCTTAAACGCCGGGTGCGCTTAATGGCGTGGTTGCCGGAACTGCTGGTCAGGCACCGGGTTGTTGATGTTCTGCAGCGGCAGGCTGCTGATCAGTTTGAAGCCGATTATTCGCGCTACCACCACCCCGAAGAGTCCAAAGATCAGCATGTCGGCGCGCCGCTGCTGCTGAAAGGGACGTCACGACATCTGGGGATCGTGCTTGTGCATGGCTTTCTGGCGGCCCCCCGTGAAGTTCGTGAACTTGCTGACTATCTGCATGACAAAGGCTACTGGGTATATTGCGTCCGCCTCCGCGGGCATGGGACATCTCCTGAAGACCTTGCGACACGCACAGGGAGCGACTGGATTGAATCGGTAGATCTTGGCTATGCCTTGATGAGTGCCATCTGCACGCGCGTCGTAATTGGCGGTTTTTCTTTCGGCGGCGGCCTGGTTCTTGATGCTGCCGCTCGTATTTCCAGATTGGCAGGAGTTTTTGCGGTATCGCCTCCATTTCGCCTGCAGGACGTGTCCAGCCGCTTCGCACCTGCCGTCTCCACCTGGAACAAAGTCATGGATATAATTCACTGGAATGGGGCGGCAAAAGAGTATTTTGACATTACCCCTGAACGACCGCTTATCAACTATGCGCGGGTCCCGGTTGCAGCGCTGGCCGAACTGGAGCGTTTCATGAAAGATCTTGAGCCGCGCCTCGCGGACGTAACCATACCGGCCCTGATCGTGCAGGCATACGGCGACCCGGTTGTTGATCACGAAGGGACGGCACTTCTGTTTAATCGCATCGGCTCTGCACACAAAAAATACGTCCCTTTCGATTTCAGCCGCCACGGAATTCTTGCCGGAGAAGGCTCAAAAAAAGTACACGCGGAGATCGCAGCATTTATCGACACACTGTGATTACCTACCCTTTCTGACTCTCCAACTCGTCCCACCGCAGGAATAACGCTTCCAGCTGCTGCTCCAGCGCCGCCAGACGGGCATTAACAGCGGAAACCTCTCCTCCGGCACTTTTGTAAAAATCAGGATCGGCAAGGCGGGCATGCAGACCTTCCCGTTCCCTCTCTATGGCGGCAATCTGCTCCGGCAGAGCTTCCAGTTCGCGTTCATCCTTGAATGAGAGCTTGCGGACCTTTTCCTTCTGCGGTTTTCCCTTTTCCGGGGCCGTTTTTTGAGCCGCCTGGGTTGCAGCCGCGGTTTCCATCGCCGCCTGATGCAGCCAATCGTCATAGCCACCGACAAACTCCCGTACCGAACCGTCGCCGGACAGCACCAGTGTACTCGACACCACGTTATTGAGGAATTCGCGGTCATGACTTACCAGCAGCAGCGTGCCGGGATACTCCATCAACAGGTCCTCCAGCAGATCGAGCGTCTCCGCATCAAGGTCGTTGGTCGGTTCATCCAGCACCAGAATATTGGACGGTTTGGTGAAGAGTTTGGCGAGCAGCAGCCGGTTGCGCTCACCGCCGGACAGGATGTTGACCGGTGAACGGGCCCGCTCCGGCGAGAAGAGGAAGTCCTGCAGATACCCGATGATATGGCGCGATTGACCATTGATGATCAGAGTATCATTCCCCTCCCCCACGTTTTCCTGCACACTCTTGTCCATATCAAGCTGTTCACGCAACTGGTCGAAATAGATCACCTCACGGCGGGTTCCCAGCTTGATCTCTCCCTGTTGCGGTTCCAGCTCACCCAGCAATAGGCGAAGCAGGGTCGTCTTGCCGGAGCCGTTCGGGCCGATGATGCCGATCCGGTCACCGCGCATGATGGTGGTGGAGAGATTCGCAACAATCGGCCGCCCCTCATAGGCAAAGGTCACACCGGTCGCCTCGGCAACAAGCGCCCCGGAGCGGTCTGCCACCTGCAGCTGTATTTTTGCTGTCCCCTGCCGTTCCTGCCGCTGACGGGATTCTTCACGCAGTTTCTTCAACGCCCGGACGCGCCCTTCATTGCGCGTACGACGGGCCTTGATCCCCTGCCTGACCCACACTTCTTCCTGGGCGAGCTTTTTATCAAACAGCGCCTGGCGGCTTATTTCTGCTTCCAGCAGCGCCTCGCGCCGTTCCACGAATTCATCGTAACCGCAGGAAAAGGCGTAGATCCGCCCCCGGTCAAGTTCCGCCACCCGATTGGCCAGCCGTCGGGCAAAAGCGCGGTCATGGGTCACGAACAGCACCGTTTTGACATTTTTGGCAAGAAATTCCTCCAGCCAGAGAATCGTATCGATATCAAGGTGGTTGGTCGGCTCGTCCAGGATCAGGATATCCGGGGTGGATATGAGAGCCCGCGCCAGCAGTACCCGGCGCTTGGTTCCTCCCGAGAGCTCGGTGAATTCCGCTTCGGCATCCAGGTCCAGCCGGTTCAGCACTCGCTCCACTTCCTGATGCAGGTTCCAGCCGTCATTTTCTTCCAGCTCTTTTTGCAACGTTTCCAGCCGGGCCAGCAGCTTATCGCTACAGTCATGCGCCAGTTCGTGGCTGACGTGATGGTATTCGGCGAGTACAGCGGCAGCATTCCCCATGCCGGAGGCAACCACATCAAAAACATTTCCGGCCAAATCCTGCGGCACATCCTGGGTCAGCGCAGCCACCTTGAGCCCCTGTTGCTTCAGTATATCGCCGCTTTCGGGGGGAAGTTCGCCGCCGATCAATTTCAGCAGTGTCGACTTGCCGCTGCCGTTGCGTCCCATCAAACAAAGCCGGTCGCCCGCCTCGATCTGCAGGTTGATGCCGTTGAATAGAGGGGGGCCTCCGAAGGCCAGGGTTATGTCACGCAGGGATATTAGTGCCACAGATACCTCATTTGATAATTTTATGTTTTTTGAAATCGGGAATTGTCAGGTTGAACTGGTTTATGCATCTTAGATTTTAAACCGTACCCCCCACACCTTTAAACTTTTCAACAAAAGCGACAATTTTTTGAAAAACGCTTTGTTTCTTGGTGAGGTACTGCGGATTAAGCGGGCTCATCTTTGGGAGAATCGCGTTTAACTCAGTACCGTTTTCACTGGCGAATTCTCGTTTTAGTGAAGCGGTGATATACCGTTTCGCAGCCTCTTCATTCAGGTTTTCATCAGTAATCAATATGACAACTTCACGCTGTTGTTCCGCCTGGGCATAAGCGAAGAAGGCATCTATGATGCTGGCTTTATCGCCAATCTGATCCAGGTCTGTTTGATTAATAAAATCAACCAGCAAGCTCTCTTTAGCGCGGTTGCCAAGGCTGGCGCGAATTACGCGGCGTACGTCTTCAACCAGTGCCGCTTTGTCCTTAATTTTCTTACTATTTTCAAAAATCAGTTCCAGAATGTAGTCCAGGTTGATCTCTTGTGACTTAAGCAGATCGACCTCAAAGACCACGTCATCCCAGTCAATAGTAGATTTTTCTTTTTCGTTGGCGGATTTTTCGCGGCGCAGCCAGTCGCGAATATCGTTATAGGTTGAACGATAGTCCTGAATCTTACGCTCAGCAGGAAGCTTGATCGCTTGTAGCGTTACCAGATCATCATCGTTTAGATAATGTTTGGCCTTAAATGCCTCAACCGTCGCAGGGTCGTTCATATCGACAGTTTGCAAGGCTTTCAGGCTGGCGAATTCATCGTAGTTTTGCAGCACGTTTTCAATGCGTAAATATTCACCAAATAATTTCGTAAACGCTTTTTTGTCGGATTCTTTAACAATCTCTTCCGGGTTGGGGAATCGCTTATTCAACTCCGTAACCACATCCATAAAGCCGCGCCGTGCCTCGCCGGTAACCAGATCGGTAAAGCCTTCCATGTATTCCTTATAGCTTTTTTCCAATACCACGTTTTTGGTGTTTTTATCGCCAAACAGGGTAATGGCATCTATCGTGGCCTGCTCCAAATCGCGGAAAGTGACGATATTGCCAAAGGTTTTAGTAGCATCGAAAATACGGTTGGTGCGCGAATAGGCCTGCATCAAGCCGTGATAACGCAGGTTTTTATCCACAAACAGGGTGTTCAGCGTGGGGGCATCAAAGCCGGTCAGAAACATACCCACCACAATCAGCAAATCAATTTCCTGATTCTTCACGCGCAATGCAAGATCGCGGTAGTAGTTTTGAAACGCATTACTATCCACGCTAAAGTTTGATTTAAACAGCGCGTTATAGTCAGCAATTGCCGCATTTAAAAACTCTTTGGCACTGCTGTCCATTGCAGAAACTTCAAAGCTTTCATCCGGAATATCGCCTAGAGCATCCTGTTCTTCATTGGCCGCAAAAGAGAAGATGGTGGCCACCTTTAGCGGCTTGTCACTCTCCTTTTGTAAACTTTTGAACGATTCATAATACAGCTTGGCGGCATCAACACTGCTCACAGCGAACATGGCATTAAAGCCTTTGGCACCGGCTTGATGGCGATGGGTTTTTTGCCGGAAGTTATTCAAGATGTACTGTGAAATCTCTCGAATACGATCAGGGTGCAACAAGGCTTGCTTATTTTCCGCCGCGCCCAGTTTTTTCTCGTCCTGCTCGCATTCAATGGCTTTAAAGTGCGGGCGTACATCGTTGTAGTCCACCTTGAATTTGAGTACCTTTTCATCACGGATAGCGTCGGTAATGACATAGGAATGCAACTCACGACCAAACACGCTGGCCGTGGTTTCAGCACCCAAGGCGTTTTGAGGAAAGATAGGCGTACCGGTAAAGCCAAACTGATAAAACTTTTTGAACTTCTTCTTCAGGTTCTTCTGCGCTTCACCAAATTGGCTGCGGTGGCATTCATCAAAAATAAAAACCACCTGCTTGTGGTAAATCGTCAAGTCGCTTTCACTTTTCATCAGGTTGTTGAGCTTCTGGATAGTGGTGACAATGATTTTGTTGTCATCTTTATCCAGATTGCGCTTGAGCCCGGCGGTGCTGTCAGAGCCGTTGACACTATCCGGCGAAAAGCGCTGGTACTCTTTCATGGTCTGGTAATCCAGATCTTTACGATCCACCACGAAGAACACCTTATCGATAAAATCCAGCTCAGTCGTCAAACGCGCTGCCTTAAAACTGGTCAAGGTCTTACCAGAACCGGTAGTGTGCCAGATATAGCCACCACTTTCCGTATTGTTCCAGTTTTTGGCTTGATAAGCGCAATTTATTTTCCACAAAATGCGCTCGGTGGCGGCAATCTGGTAAGGACGCATCACCAGCAGCGTATTGCTGACATCAAATACCGAATAATGCAGCAGCACATTGAGCAGGGTATTTTTCTGGAAAAAGGTGGCAGTAAAGTCTTTCAGGTCTTTAATCAGGTTGTTGTCGGACTTCGCCCAGTTCATGGTGAAATCGAAACTATTTTTGTTGCGCTGAGTGGTATTGGCAAAATACCGGCTGTCGGTGCCGTTGGAGATCACGAAAATTTGCAGATATTTAAACAGGGAATTCTCGCTGTTATAACTCTCTTTGCTGTAACGATGCACCTGATTAAAGGCTTCACGAATCGCCACACCGCGCTTTTTCAGCTCGATCTGCACCAGCGGCAAGCCATTGACCAAAATTGTGACATCGTAGCGGTTGGCATGGCTGCCGGTTTGTTCAAACTGCCTGATAACCTGACACTTATTGCGGGCAATGTTCTTTTTGTCCAGCAGGTAGATGTTCTGAATATGGCCATCATCAAAGACAAAATCGTGGATATAGTCATCATGAATTTTGCGGGTTTTATCGACAATGCTATCACTGGGCTTATCCAGCCAGGTTTCCATAAATCGCAGCCACTCGCCGTCTAAAAACTGCATAGTATTCAGGGATTGAAGCTGCTCACGCACATTGGCCAGCATAGCCTCAGTGTTATTTAAATCGGTAAGATATTCATAGCCCTGATTAACCAAGTCCTGAATAAATTCCCGCTCCAAATCGTATTCGCTTTGGTAGGTTTCACAGACCAGCCAATCGCGGGTGTATTTGTCTAACACGATGAAGTTGTTCGACTCTGCGATGGTTTTATAGTCGGTCATTGTTATGCCTCCTGCCGTGGAAAGGTAAGGAGCAAATCGCGGTAATATTCATACTGCTTTTGGCGCAATTCAATTTCGCGCGGCAAACCCTCGGTGATTGAGTTGGTGAGTGCGTCGAATTTATCCAGGATGGCGACGATGCGGGCTTGTTCAGCGAGGGGAGGAACTGGGATCTTGTATGATTCAAATTCCTTTGCACGGACATGAGGAACGCCTGCTCCTTTTCCCATGTTGTGTATTTTGGTCTGATCATTTTTTAACATATAATAAAGGAATTTACTGCTAAGCACTTTATTGTTGGGATGAATGCTGAACGCATCAGTCAGAAAAATAGGTTTGTTCCAGTAGCTTACAAGCCCTGCATATGCCCCAGACCTAGCAATAACGATTGTTTCTCCACTTCTATTGCTTTTGTCATGGTAATAGTTGTGACTGGGGCCATTTGCAACGACGGGGAATTCCCCCGGATTTGTTTCCTTTTCTGTGATTGCTGTGCCTCGGAGAATTTCCCCAACTTCCCCCAGCGTCTTCCACTCCACGTCCCCTTCTTCAAAACTCAACAACTGGTCGCGGTAGTAGGTGTATTGTTTTTTGCGGGCTGTAAGCTCGGCTGTAAGCTCGGCTGTAAGCTCGGTGAAGGTGTCCAGAATGCGGATGATTTCGGTTTGAATCTCAATCGATTTTTTGGGGTTTTCTGGGCAGGGGATGGGGATTTGAAAGGCCTCTAGGGTAGACAACACGATATATGTCATCGCCGCACTGTTCGTTCTTTCCTCTAGATATTTCTTTAGGTCATTGCAAAGTACAAAATATAAAAATCTAACGTCTATATATTTTTCAAAACTTGTTAGTACATAAGTGCGTTGATAAGCTTCAAACTTGCCTATGTAATGCTTCACTTCGCCAACATTTGCATTTCCAGCAATCAGCAATGCCTCCGTGTCCCAACGGTATTTATTAATTCGGCTAGTCTCTTTGGCGGTAGTGAAAAACATAAATTCACCACCCTCAACCGCTGCATTCGCATTAAGTTTCCCCGTTTCAATTTTGCAGACGTCCCCTAGCGACTTCCACTCCACCGCAATCCCATCAAGCAGTTTCACCATAAAACTCAGACCACTCATGCTTCACTACCCTGCAATTTTTTAACGCCCAGGTCATCGGTAAGTAAACGCATTTGCTGAATAGCGGTACGGTTCAATAGCCGTATTCTTTCTGATTGCGGCAGATCCTGTTGTATCAAATGAGCATTCAGGTTTTCAAGATTTGCAAGACACACCAGTTGTGTAACATTGCAATAATCCCTAATGTTCCCTTTTTGAGAAGGGTTTTCATCGCGCCACAGCTTGGCTGTCTTTCCAAATAGCGCCATATTCAGCAGATCAGCTTCTGAAGCATAGACAAGATGTATCTGTTGCTTGCTTAATTCAACAGGAATCAGATTTTCTTTGATGGCATCAGTGTGAATTCGATAATTGATTTTGGTGAGTTGACGTTTTACATCCCACCCAAGCTGTTTCTGTTCTTCTTCTTTGAGTCGTTGGAACTCTTTTATGAGATAAAATTTCAGTTCAGGAGAAATCCATGTAGCAAATTCAAAAGCAATATCTTTGTGAGCGTAAGTACCTCCATATCGACCTGCCTTGGAAATAATTCCAATGGCATTTGTTTTTTCAATCCATTGCTTGGCAGAGAGGACAAAGCCATTGCTGCCGCTTTCATTTTTAATGTAACTGAATTCCGTTAGATTAAAACTTGGGTTGTTCACTCGTTCCCAAATTCCTATAAACTCAATAGTGTAGCGGGTGCTCATCCAGTGAGAAATTACAACGCCTGTATGCTCGGCATTTTTATGTTTTGCCAAATCAGTCAGCGAGATATAATCTTCCTCCCCCTTGCTAAACAAGGTGACATCACTGCCTATGATTTCAATTTTCGTGTTTTTATCCATTACGCAATCTCCCCCAAACTCTTTTACTCCACCTCATTAGTCCAAATTGTAGTAATCCACCTGATAGACTTTTTCGTCAGCGGCAGTTGTTGCAAAATTTGCAACAACTGCATCGCGCTGTAATTCACCTTCCTCAAACAGGTTTTTTATGTGGCGGGAAATGGTGGACTTGTCGCGTTCAAACAGCTCTGCCATCTGATCGAGAGAAAGCCACGCTGTTTCTGCATCAAAATGAGCATTGACGGATATTTTTCCATCGGCCGACGTGAAAATGATCAGATGCTTCTTTTCATCGCTCATGACTACAGTTCCTCGCCTTCAATCTCAGCCACAATCGCATCAATATCCTTACGCAGCTGATCGATTTTAGCCACCGTGGTTTTCAGTTCGGCATTGAGCGCCGTGATATCCACCACTTCACGGGTGTCTTTGGCCTCCACATATGAGCTTACGGAGAGGTTGTAGCCGTTTTTGGCTATGGCATCGAAATCAATTGATTTCGCAAAATGGTCACTATCCTTCTTGCTGTCGAACGCCTCCATGATCCGGTCGATATGCTTGTCGGTGAGTACGTTGGTATTAGTCTCTTTTTTAAACAGCCCACTGGCATCAATAAACTGGGTTTTGGTGTCGGTTTTGTGTTTGGAGAGTACCAGGATATTGACGGCGATGGTGGTGCCAAAAAACAGGTTGGGCGCAAGCGAGATCACTGTTTCAACGAAGTTGTTATCGATCAGATACTGGCGGATTTTCTGTTCCGCGCCGCCACGGTAGAAGATGCCAGGGAAACAGACAATGGCCGCGCGCCCTTTGCTGGAAAGGTAACTGAGCGCGTGCAGCACAAAGGCAAAATCGGCTTTGGATTTGGGTGCTAACACGCCAGCCGGGGCAAAGCGGTCATCATTGATGAGTGTGGGGTCATCGCTGCCGACCCAGTTCACCGAATAGGGTGGGTTAGAGACGATGGCATCAAAGGGTTTTTCATCGCCGAAATGGGGATCTAACAGGGTATTCCCCAAAGCAATATCAAACTTGTCGTAGTTGATGTTATGTAAAAACATGTTCATACGGGCAAGGTTGTAGGTGGTGTGGTTGATCTCCTGACCGAAAAAGCCGTCTTCAATAATGTGGGCGTCAAAGTGCTTTTTGGCTTGCAGCAGCAAGGAACCTGAACCACAGGCCGGGTCATAAATCTTATTGACGCTGGTTTGCTTGTGCATGGCCAGTTGTGCAATCAACTTGGAAACGTGCTGCGGAGTGAAAAACTCGCCACCGGATTTACCGGCATTGGCGGCATAGTTGGAGATGAGAAATTCGTAGGCATCGCCGAAGAGATCGATCTTGTTATCCTGAAAATCTCCGAAGTTCAGCCCTGCCACACCTTTCAGAACCGCCGCCAGACGGCTGTTTTTGTCTTTGACGGAGTTGCCGAGCCGGTTACTGGTGGTGTCGAAATCGGCAAAAAGTCCTTTAATATCGTGTTCGGATGGATAGCCGCTTGCGGAGCTTTCGATGGCGGAGAAGATCTTAGCCAAATCGGTGTTCAGGTTTTCGTTGTCGTTGGCATTTTTGGCCACATTTGAAAAAAGCTGGCTTGGGGAGATAAAATAGCCTTTGGTTCTGACCGCATCGTCTTTTATTTCCGGGGTGATAACACTGTCTTTGAGGGCAGCATAGTTGACGCTATCATCACCGGCTTCGATGTAGATGGAGAAGTTTTCGCTGATAAAGCGGTAGAACAGCGAGCCTAAAACGAATTGTTTGAAATCCCATCCATCAACGGAGCCGCGGACATCGTTGGCTATTTTCCAGATTTGGGCTCGCAGCTCGGCTCGTTGTTGGCTACTCGTCATTTATGCTACTCCTGTATGATTTCAGTTTAAATGGCTATTGGCCTGACAGCAAGCTGGTACAAATTAAAGTACTTGTTGCAAGCGGAATTGCCGAAGACTTTTCAACCTATATATCAATATTTACCAGCCAATTGTTCTAATATGGGAGTGAGCGTTCGTGGAATCACGGAGTGATTGTATGTGCTGTTGGGGAAATTTGAAAGTTCAACTTTCAATTTTCCCCAATCCATTCAAAGCGCGGTATCTGCTGCCCATTTACCAGCACATGCTCAACAAACATGCCGAGCGGCCTGACCCACAGCGAGTGATCGTCGTACAGCTTACGATAGACGACCATCTCCTTTTCGGTTTCGCTGTGACGGGCGACATCAATCACTTCATATTCGTTACCTTTGTAGTGCCGGTAACGACCGGGGCGTATTACTACCATAGAAACTCCATAAAACAAACGCTCCGCCAGTAATACCTGAAGGAGCGTTTGAGCTGTTTATGAAAGTGCGGATCAGACCTGAACGACTTCCTTGACACCCGGAATCTGTTCCTTCATGGCACGTTCGATTCCCATCTTGAGGGTCATCGTGGACATCGGGCAACTGCCGCAGGCGCCTTTCAGCCGTACCTTGACAATGCCGTCTTCAGTAACTTCAACCAGCTCCACATCCCCACCGTCTGCCTGCAGACCGGGACGTACCTGTTCAAGAACCCTCAGTACTTCTTCTTTCATCTGTTCATTCTCCTTTGTATGTGGTGGTGCTCAACGAATCTATTGTTTCGGCAGACCCGGTTCGGTCAGGTGCTCCGGCTGCATGATCTTGTCCAGCTCACTGGCAGCCATCAATTTCTGCTCCAAGACAATTTCACGGATGCTCTTACCACTGGCAACCGATTCCTTGGCGATGGCCGCCGAGGCGTTGTAGCCGATGTACGGAGCCAGCACCGTAACGAGGCCAAGCGAATCTTCCAAATAGCGCCGGCAGCGCGTTTCATGTGCCGTTATTCCATTTATACAGGATTCGGTGAATTTCTGCACGCAATTCTTGAGTATTCCCATTGAAAAAGTCAGGTTCCAGGATATAAGCGGCATCATCACATTCAGCTCCAGTTGGCCTGCCTGGGTCGCCAGCATGACCGCCTGATCGCATCCGATGACCTGGAAACAGACCATGTTGGTCATCTCGGCCATGGAGGGATTGATCTTACCCGGCATGATCGACGAGCCGGGCTGGATGGCGGGAAGGATTATTTCATCCAGACCGGTTCGAGGCCCCGAAGCCAGCAGTCGCAAGTCGTTGGCAATCCGCCCGAGGTTGACTGCGGTGCGGCGCAGTGCAGACGAAAGAGCCAGAAAAGGGTCCATGTTCTGCATTGCCTCGAACAGGTTGGAACTGGCGACCAGAGGAAAGCCGGTGGCAATTGCCAGCTTTTCAACAACAGCCGAGATGTAGGCCGGCTCGGCATTCAGGCCGGTCCCTACGGCGGTGCCTCCGATGCCCAGCTCCAAAAGAGCCGGGATACATGATTCCAACCCCTCACGATTTTTGCGGATCGCAGCGGCATAGGCACCGAACTCCTGCCCCATTCGGATGGGAACCGCATCCTGCAGATGGGTGCGCCCCGATTTGAGAATATGATCAAACTCCCTGGCCTTGGCGGCCAGAGCAGCCTCCACCCCTTCAAGCTGTTCCAGCAACGGATCGAGCATCTCAAGCGAGGCAAGGCGGATCGCTGTTGGAATGACATCGTTGGTCGATTGGGCCATATTGACGTGGTCATTGGGATGGAGGGTGGAAAAATCACCCCGCTGTCGCCCCAGAAGTTCCAGCGCCCGATTGGCCAGCACCTCGTTGGCGTTCATGTTGTGCGATGTTCCGGCCCCGGCCTGGAACGGATCGACCACGAACTGGTCGGCCAGCGCTCCGGCCAGCACCTCATCAGCGGCGGCCACGATGGCATCACCAATCTCGGCCGGCAGTCTGCCCGTGAACATATTGGCCTGTGCCGCACACTTCTTGATGATCACCGTCCCCCAGACAAAGGCGGGGTGGGGCTTCAACCCTGATATTGGAAAATTATGCACGGCCCTTGCTGTCTGCGCTCCGTAGTAGGCCTCTGCAGGAACCGGCATTTCGCCCATGGAATCTTTTTCGATGCGTGTATTCATGGCTCACCTCAATAAATTCAGTCAGCATATTGTAGTACTATATAGGGATTCACATAAGGTTTTCAACTGTTTATCACGCATCACGTTTCCAGCATCCAGACAGCCACACTATTGCGAAGAAATCTGCACAAGGCCAAAGCAACAAAAAGCAGCGAAACTGTTGCCCCCCTGTTTTTTTTATTGTTCTGCATTATCCGCGCTGGTATGATGCCGCCTGCTATTTGGGGCGAACAGACGAATACTTCTCAGACTGAAGGAGACAGACCGCACATGTCATCATCATTAATTGACGTACCTAAAGATGTTGAAGTACTTGACCAGCTTATTGAAAAAACTCTGAGTAACGGGATGGTGGTAGAGGTCTATCTTGTCAAACTTCCTCACCAGTATGAAGCGGCCCTCTTTATTGGCGGACATTACAAGCCGGGGCCTCCTCTTCCCCGCCCCCTTGACAACCCGACCGAAGCAGCAGCCTACTGGATGGGAGTGCGGCCAAAAGCGGGGTTGAGCCAGGAAGAAGGGGATGAGATTCTGGGGGCGGTAAACGTCCAGAACAAGATGCACCACTGCTTTTTTGTCGATAAATGGGGTGTTGCAGAAGATTAGAAATTGATTTTGGCAACAGATACGGCTTCTGTGTACAAACAGCTGCCTGAGGGCGTTTCCTTGGATCTCCGGGATTCATCCCGCAGATCCCCACATCAGCAATCAAGGGCATTATGCAATGAAATACCCCACTACATCCATCCTCGTCCTCCGTAGAGAGCTGAGAGCCTCCATGGGGGATCGTAACAAACTGAGCAAGTTGCACTCAGTTGTTACTGAAGCCGTTAATAACTCCTATGGCGAAGAGAAACAACTTCTGCTCACCTTCAGGCAGGAAGTAAAAGATGCCCTTAATTGCAGAATGCCTGACAACTGGGGAGCACGATAGCACCATATTTCATCGCATGCGGTGTCCGCCGCATCCGGTGATGAGCGGGCAGAATCTCAGCCTGACAGTCGTTCCCACTCTTCATACAACTCTTCCAGCCGTGCATTAAGGGCCGAATGACGTTCCCCTCCCTGCAGCCCCTGCTCAGGGTCATCGAAAAAACCGGGTGTGTTCATCGCGATTTCCAGCTGAGCCAGCTCCTTTTCAACACCGGCAATCAGCGATTCCACCTCACCCAATCGCTTCTGGCGCGCGTGGTCGTCGCGCTTGCGACGCTTCTCCTCTTCCCGGTCCTTAAGCCGCACGTCCTTGGTGTGGGGCGGCAATGGCGCCGGCGAAGCATCTGCCATGCCTGCTGCCTGGGGGGAAACCGGCCCAGAGGTGGCGACGGCAGATTTTGAACCCGCCGCACCGGGGAATTCTCCCTTTTTCTCCAGATAGTATTCGTAATCCCCGAAATAATTTTCAACGCCGCCGCTGTCAACCTCCACGACCCTCGTTGCCAGAGCGTTGACAAAATAACGGTCATGCGAGACAAACACTACCGTGCCATCGAAGCTCTTGAGGGCATCCAACAGCACTTCCTTGCTGTTCAGGTCAAGGTGGTTGGTCGGTTCATCCATCAGCAGCAGGTTGGACGGTCGCAGCAGCATCTTGGCCAGAGCCAGACGGTTCCGCTCCCCGCCGGAAAGGACGCTGACTTTTTTGTGGATGTCATCGCCCGAAAAGAGAAAAGCGCCCAGGATGTCGCGCAAGCGGGGTACCATGTCGTAGGGCGCATCCGCATAAAGTTCGTCATAGGCAGAACGGCTCTGGTCCAGAACATTGGCCTGATCCTGGGCGAAATAATCCATGGTGACATTGTGGCCGATAATCCGCTCGCCACCCTGATAGTCTCCTCCCGCCAGCACCGCCATCAGGGTCGATTTTCCGGCGCCGTTGTGCCCTACCAGCGCGACCCGCTCACCCTTTTCGATCGTCAGGTCAATCCGGTCCAGGACGGTGTGATCACCGAAGGAGCGGGTCAACCCCTTCAGTTCGATGACGTTCTTGCCGCTCTTGGGAGCCTCCGGGAACTGGAAACGAATCCTTTTCCGCTCGGGGGGGAGGACGATCCGCTCCACCTTTTCCAGCTGCTTGATCCGGGACTGCACCAGAGAGGCCTTGTTGGCCTGGTAGCGGAAGCGGCGGATGAAATCCTCGGTTTTCTCAACCTCTTCATCCTGGCGGCGCTTGGCATCCCGCAGTGCCGCGACCCGTTCCTCCCGCTGCACAAGATACTTTGAGTAGGTGCAATGATAGTCCGCTATCGTATGATTCCAGACCTCGGCAATGCGGCTGCAGACGCTGTCCATGAAAAAGCGGTCATGGGAGACAAGGATGACTGAGCCGGGATAGGCACAGAGATATTCCTCCAGCCAGTTACGCGCTTCAATATCCAGATGGTTGGTCGGTTCGTCCAGCAGCAGCACATCGGGCTTCTGCAGCAGCAGGCGGGCAAGAGCAATGCGCATCTGCCAGCCGCCGGAGAATTCGCCGCAGTCACGGTGCCAGTCGGACTGGGCAAAACCAAGCCCCTTCAGCACGGTGCCGATTTCAGCTTCCATTGTATAGCCGCCGCCATGGCGGAACTGTTCCTGGACCTCGCCGTATCGTGACAGGATTTGATCGTGTTCAGGCAAATCATGGGGCAGCCGCTCCAGTTCAAGCCCGATACGGTGCAGTTCCTCCTCCATCGCCAGCAGCTCCGCCAGTGCGCCGCGGGCTTCATGAAACAGCGATTGACCGGCTGTTACAATCCCGTCCTGCGGCAGATAGGATGCTTTTGCCCCCCGCGCAAACTGGATCTCACCCGCCGACGGTTCGGTCAAGCCGGCGATGATCTTCATCAGGGTTGATTTGCCGGCGCCATTCTCGCCGACGAGCGCCACCCGTTCTCCTTTTTTCAGGTGCCAGGAGATGTTGGTGAAGAGCGGATTACCGGCGAAGTCTTTTGATAGGTTGAGTAGCTGGAGCATAAGCAGCGTTGTAGCACATTAAATGGGGCGGCGGCAAGTAGAGGAGAAGCGGCGCAGTCATTATATAAGTGAAGCGTCATCTTGAAAAGGCAACCTGGCAGTGGTGGAGGTTCTGCTTGTTCTATTACTCAAAGCTGTTAGAATATCTGCATTATGGTGCTGGCGAAACCTGATGCCGGCAGAGAAAAGGATGATCATACCATGACCGGAAGAGTCACTTTCACACAGAGGCTGTTCGTCTTTCTTGGCACCCTCGCGGTATTGTGCTGCTGCCTCACCGGGTGCAATCGTACTCCAGACGTATCAGACACGGTCCAGGGATATGTCGAAGGGGAATTTGTCTATATTGCCGCTCCCCAGCCAGGAAGACTGGAGACGCTTTTCGCGCAGCGCGGCATGCAGATCAAGGCTGGCGACCCACTCTTTGAACTGGAGAATGTTCAGGAAAAAACGGCCCGGGATGAAACAAAATTGCGGCTGGCCCAGATCCGGGCCCAGGTGGCCGATGAAAAAAAAGGAAAACGGCCGACAGAGATTGAAGCAAGCACCGCACAGCTGAATCAGGCACGGGCGGCACTGCAGCTTTCGGAGAAAGAGCTGGCGCGTCAGGAAAAACTGCTTAAAGCCAGGGTGGTTCCGCTTGAGGGGGTCGACAAGGCTCGCTCCGTGCATACCCAGGATCGACAGCGCGTGCTCCAGCTGGAAGCCGAACTCCGCACGGCACGGTTGGGCGCGCGCAAAGACCAGATAGCAGCGGTTGAGGCAGGTGCGCGCTCACTGGAAGCGGTGCTGACGAGGAACGAATGGGATCTTGCCCAAATGCGGCAGACGGCGCCGCAGGCAGGCCTGATTTTTGATACATTGTACCGCACAGGTGAATGGGTTCCTGCGGGGCGGCCGGTGGTTGTCCTGTTACCTCCACAGAATATCAAGGTCCGGGTATTTGTGCCGCAACCGCTCCTTGCGAAAATCCATCCGGGCGACACGGCGCAGGTGACTATAGACGGGGTACAGACGCCGTTTTCCGGTACCGTGACGTTTATTTCCCCCCAGGCAGAGTACACCCCCCCGGTCATCTTCAGCCAGAAAAACCGGCAGAAACTGGTCTACATGGTTGAACTGGCCTTCGACACGACGACAGCCGCCCGGCTGCATCCGGGACAGCCGGTGGATGTCAGGTTCGGGTCGGGATCATGACGACCGGCTTTGCCATTGATGTACGGGGGATGACCAAGCGCTTCGGGGATCACACCGTGGTCAACGGCATAGATCTGCAGGTCAAGCACGGTGAGGTATATGGTTTCCTCGGGCCGAACGGCAGCGGCAAAACCACCTTTATCCGCATGCTCTGCGGGCTGCTTGCCGCCGATGCGGGAGAAGGTACCTGCCTCGGACTCGATGTTATTCAGGAGAGTGAGTCCATCAAGCGCCAGGTCGGCTACATGACGCAGCACTTCAGCTTCTATGAAGACCTGAGTATTGTTGAAAACCTTGATTTCGTGGCGCGCATGTACGCTCTGAAGAACCGGCGTGATGTTGTCCGGGACAGCATCGAACGACTGGGACTTGCCGGACGGCAAAAACAGCTTGCCGGTGAGCTTTCCGGCGGGTGGAAACAGCGCCTCGCCCTCGCTGCATGCCTGATTCATGACCCGAAGCTGCTGCTGCTCGACGAGCCGACTGCCGGCGTCGATCCGAAGGCGCGGCGGGACTTCTGGGAGCAGATACGCGATCTTGCCGGACAGGGCCTGACTTTTCTGATCTCAACGCACTATATGGATGAAGCCGAGCGGTGCGACCGGCTCGCCTACCTCTCGTATGGTAATCTGCTGGTCCATGGAACGGCGAGCGAGGTAATCGCCGGAGCGCACCTGACGACCTGGTCGGTCAGCGGGCCGGATCTGCATGAGATCACCCGACAGCTGCGGAGAACGCCGGGAGTGCAGCAGGCGGTTGCTTTCGGCTCCATGCTGCATGTGAGCGGCACGGACGCCATCAGCCTCGAGCAGGCAATTGCCCCGTTCCGCACGGAACTCCATACCTGGCAGCAGATCAAACCGGGTCTTGAGGATGTCTTTATCCACCTGATGGACACTTCAAAAGACAACTTCTCACCATGAGGCTACTATGAAAACGCGTATTCCGATATCTTTTGCGCGCTTTTGGGCGATTATCATTAAGGAATTCGTCCAGATGCGCCGGGATCGCCTTACGTTCGGCATGATTATCGGCATTCCGGTGATTCAGCTCATGCTTTTCGGGTATGCGATAAACGGCGACCCAAAACACCTTCCCACCGCAGTACTTCTTGCCGACAGCAGCCAGCAGGGGCGTTCCATGCTGGCTGCTCTCAAGAACAGCGACTACTTCAACTTTGTCCGTGAAATTCATACCGTGGGTGAAGCGGATGCCGCGCTCGCGCGTGGCGAAGTCCAGTTTATCGTAACCATTCCGGAAAATTTCAGCAGGGACCTGCTGCGCGGCGACAAGCCTGCCGTCCTGATTGAAGCGGATGCGACCGATCCGTCTGCTACCGGCAACGCCATCGCCTCCTTGCGCGCAGTCCTTGGCAGGGGGCTGCAGCATGATCTCAAAGGGCCGCTGGCGTATCTGGCAGGAGGAGACGACAGCCCCATAGATGTACGTGTCCATGCCCGGTACAACCCGGAAGGGATCTCGCAGTACAATATTGTCCCGGGGCTGATGGGGGTCGTCTTGACGATGACCATGGTGATGATAACCGGCCTGGCCATTACCCGCGAGCGGGAGCGGGGCACCATGGAAAACCTCCTCTCCATGCCGACCAGACCGGTCGAGGTGCTGCTCGGTAAAATCATTCCCTATATTTTTGTCGGCTACATCCAGATCGGGTTGATCCTCATCGCGGCCCGATTTCTGTTCCAGGTACCGATGATCGGCAGCGTCCCGCTGCTGATGTTATCAGCTTCGGTATTTATTGCCGCCAACCTGGCAATGGGCATCACATTTTCGACTCTGGCAAAAAACCAGCTCCAGGCCGTGCAGATGACTTTCTTCTTCTTTCTCCCATCCATACTGCTTTCGGGGTTCATGTTCCCGTTCCGCGGCATGCCCGGATGGGCACAGGCCATTGGTGAACTATTACCGCTCACTCATTTCCTGCGCATTGTCCGGGGAATCCTCCTGAAAGGTAACGGCTTTGAAGAGGTGATCCTGCAACTCTGGCAGATCGCGCTGTTTGCCGTTATCGTGCTGGCCATCGCCATAAAACGCTACCGGAAAACCCTGGATTAACGGTCAGGCCGGGTACGGTATCCCCAAGCGTGTGGCTGCTTCCCGGTAAACCTGTTGGGCTCCCGCATTGAACTGGGCGAAAATGATCCGTTCCAGCTCCGGATACAATCCGCCGGCGTTCAGTGCCGCCTCGAGAGCAATGACCGCCGCCGCGCGCATCGGATAGCCGTAGACCCCGGCACTGATGGCGGGAAAGGCGATGCTTTTCAGGCCGTGCAGATGCGCGACCTCGAAACAGCGGCGATACGCTTTCTGCAGCAATTCCGGTTCGCCGTGCGCGCCGTCCTTCCAAACCGGCCCAACGGTATGGATGACGTGCCGGGCTGGGAGCTGGTATCCCCCCGTAATCTTGGCATCTCCGGTATCGCAGCCGTGAAGTCCGGCGCATTCCCGGACGAGTTCAGGACCGGCGGCCCGGTGAATGGCGCCATCCACTCCCCCGCCGCCCAGCAAGGTATTGTTGGCGGCATTCACAATGGCATCCACGGCCAGGGTCGTGATGTCTCCCTGAATAATTTCGATGGTTGCTGACATATTCTCCCCCTTCACCCTCATATTTTTGTCCCGCAATCTGGTCCCCACACCGCTTTCTGGTTCTCTGGTAGCAGGTTTCAGATATTTTCCGCAACAAAAACAAAACGGCCCGTTGTCACGAGTGCGTGGCAACGGGCCGTTTTCATTTCACAGGACTGAAAGAGTTACCCCTTGATCTGCCCCTGAATTCCGATCGTAACTTCCTTATACGGGATCTGCTTGCCGGAGGCCGCCAGCGCCTGACGCGCCGCCATTCCGATGCCGCCGCAGCAGGGGACTTCCATCTTCAGCACGGTGATGCTCTTGATGTCGGATTTGCTGAACAGCTCGGTCAGCTTCTGGGTGTAGAAGTTGTTGTCGTCAAGCTTGGGACAGCCCATCACGACCGCTTTCCCTTTGAGAAAGTCTTCGTGGTATCCAGCATAGGCCACCGGGACGCAGTCGGCGGTGATCAGCAGGTCAGCACCTTGGAAATAGGACGCAGTGGTGGACACCAGGTGCAGTTGCACCGGCCATTGCCCCAACTGGCTCTGCTGGCTGCCGCTCGGGGCGGATTCAGCCACTGTCACCGGTGGAGTAAAACTCATGGCGCGAGAGCCGGGACAACCGCCACCGCCATGATGATGAGCTGTTGCCGGAGCTTGGGGGGCACGCTGGTGAACCGGCGCTGGCGTGCCCTGGGCAGCCAGATGCTGTTCAACCGCGGCCTCATCAAACTCGTCGGTATCGCGTTCTTCAATCCGGATTGCATCCCGCGGGCATTCGCCCAGGCAAGCGCCCAAACCGTCACAGAGGTTGTCCGCCGCCAGCTCCGCCTTGCCGTTGACGATCTTGATCGCCCCCTCGGCACACGAAGGGACACAGAGTCCGCAGCCATCACATTTTTCCTGGTCAATTTTTACGATTTTTCTCAGCATGGTACATCTCCTTTGTAATAATTCGGCTTTTTTGAATGTAATAGAGCGTCAAAATACGCCTGATTAGAAAAAATAATGCCAGAGGTAATCCAGCCTGCCTCTCATCATCAGTTTCCGCCCTGCATAGGACATGATCTCCCGCACCTTTTCGCGGTGCAAAGAATCATAACAGTGAATTCGGCACCGTTTGCAGGTCGGTTTTTCGGCTTCAAGCGGGCATTTCAGTCTTTTGGATATGGCATACTCCAGAAAAGATGCACATTCCGGGCAGAGGCTGCGCCCCCCCATGCCTGCCGGCAGAGTGGCCGGGGTGAGTCCGATGGTGTGGTGTTTACCGGCGCAATAGATCTCGACAAACTTCCCGATCAGCCTGATATCCTTTTTTTGTAGCCTGGTACCTGTTTCCATGAGTGCGATACTCCTCCATATTTACTTCATCATACATGACACAGGTCAATTTTTTCAGCTTTTCCTTTACGCAGGGTAGCGGTTTGCTATACTATCATCGTACACATATGTCACGCCGTGCGAGGTACCCGTGATCACCAAAGCCGTCTCATTTGTCGCCGTTTCAGGAACCGGCAAGACCACGCTGCTGGAAAAAGTCATTGCGGAGTTGAAACTGCGCGGCTATCGGATCGGGGCCATCAAGCATGACGCGCACCGCTTCGACATTGACCACCCCGGCAAGGACAGCCATCGCCTGACCTCTGCGGGGGCCGACACCATGGTGATTTCGTCTCCGGAGAAGCTGGCTCTGGTCAAAAGGCACGCTGAACCACCCTCCATTGAAGAATTGATTACCACCTATTTCAGCGATGTGGACCTGATCCTGACCGAAGGCTTCAAAAAGAGCAGCCTCCCCAAGATCGAGGTGCATCGCAGGGAGTGGAGCAGTACTCTCATCTGCCGGGGCAACGAGCACGATCCCACCCTGATTGCAGTGGCCTCCGACGAACCTCTGGAGCTTGACGTGACGCTCCTCGAGCTGAACAACCCGGCTCAAATTGCCGATTTCATCGAGAGCACCATCATTCATGCAACTGACTGACTCCATCGGGAGAAACATAAACTACCTGCGGTTGTCGGTAACAGATCGCTGCAATATGCGCTGTTTCTACTGTATGCCCGCAGCGGGCATCGCCAAGAAAACGCATGACGCCATGCTTTCCTACGAGGAACTACTCCTGATCGCGGAAACTGCCGTGTCGCTGGGGATCGAGAAGATCCGCATCACCGGTGGGGAGCCGCTGGTACGGTCCGGCATTATCGATTTTCTGGCAAAACTTGCCACAATTCCCGGACTCAGACACGTGGCCCTGACGACCAACGGCCTGCTGCTGGAAGATCTTGCCGTCGGCCTGTACAAGAGCGGAGTACAGCGGCTAAACATCAGCCTCGACTCCCTTTCCCCCCATACTTTTAGCGACATCACCCGTGGCGGTGACCTGAATAAAGTGTTGGCCGGCCTGGATGCCGCAGAGCGGGCCGGCTTCCCTCCCCCCAAAATCAATGTTGTCGTCATGCGCGGGGTTAACGACAGTGAAATTCTTAACTTTGCCACCATGACCCTGTCCCATGGCAATTCCATCCGTTTCATCGAATACATGCCGGTAGTCAAAGAAGATGGGTGGCAGCGTTTCTGCATCTCCGGAGAAGAGATCCTGCAGCGCATTGCTGCCAGTTATCGACTGGAGCCGCTTGACAAGGGTGCCTTTGCCGGGCCTTCGCGGGATTTTCGCATCCCCGGCGCACGGGGTAGTATCGGCATCATCACCGCAGTATCCGGTCATTTCTGCAGCGACTGCAACCGCATCCGGGTCACGTCTGCCGGCCAGGCAAAGGGGTGCCTGTTTTCTGACGAAAGAACGGACCTTGTGCCTTATCTGCGCCCCCCTGACCGGGAGCAACTGGCGGAAGTGCTGCGAAAGATAGTGGCGACCAAACCGGAGCACCACTCCATCACCACTGAAGGGTACGCACACCAGAATTTTACCATGTCACAAATCGGGGGGTAATATACTATGGCTCACGTCGAGGCGGTCTGTATCAGCGCAAACAAAGGCGAGCGCAAGACACCGGTAGCAGAGGTTACTTTACGTGTAAACCACGGCATCGTCGGTGATGCCCATGCCGGAGACTGGCACCGCCAGGTAAGCCTGCTGGCAACGGAGAGTATTGACAAGATGCGGGCCATGGGACTTGATGTGACGGCGGGAGACTTTGCCGAGAACATCACCACCACCGGCATCGATCTGGTGTCGCTGCCGGTCGGCACCCGCCTGCTGATAGGAGAAACCCTGATGGAGGTCACCCAGATCGGCAAGGAGTGCCACACCCGCTGTGCCATTTATTACCAGGCCGGCGACTGCGTCATGCCGAAGGAAGGAATTTTTGCCATCGTTATTACGGAAGGAATCATCAGGCCGGGAGATGGGATAAAGACCGCACCCTGATCCCGGCTGATTTTTTCTTTGCCTCTCCTTGCTTATTCCTAGTATTATGCGCTGGTTTCATATCTCCCTCTTCCGGATACCAACATACACATGGATGAATCAAAAAAAGAAAAACTGATTAAAGAGCTGCAGGGGATGGGGCTGGGAACCATCGGCGTCTTCATTCTGCTCGCGTTTCTGACCTATAATTCCACTGATGTTTCCTGGAACAGTTACTCCAACATAGGGAGTATCAACAACCTTGGAGGCCGGCTGGGAGCCCAGATAGCCGATCTGTTCTTTATCAGCTTCGGCCTGGCCTCATACCTGATTCCACTGGCACTGCTCTACATGGCCTATACCCTTTTCCGCTTTAAAGAGATCCGCCTGCGCTCATACAAACTGGCAGCTGCTTTTGGACTGCTCTTCTCTCTGGCAACCCTGTTTGCCTTTTTCCGCGACAAAACCTTTTTATTCGGCCAACAGGTGGCGACCGGCGGCGCGGTCGGTGTAGTAGTTGCCCGCGCCTTCAAAAATACTGTCGGCGTCACTGGCGCCCTGCTCCTGCTTTTGCCGCTGCTGGCAGCCTCGATTATGATTCTTTCGAAATTTTCCTTTATCCTGTTTGCCGGATGGTGGGTGGAAAACCTCAAGCATAAATGGGCCGCCTGGCAAAAGCGGCGCACCAGTGCCCACGCCGAGCGGACCCGCGTCAAAGCAAAAGAGGACGGGCTCCCCGCGGCTGCGGCCAGCGGCCCGGTTATCAAACCGCTGGCGCCGCCTCCTCCGCGGCCAAACATTCTCAAGAAGGAAAAGGATAAAAAGAAGGAAGACGCAAAAACGGCCGCAGTACAGGAAACCTTTGAGTTTATCAAAGCGGAAGGGGATTTTCATACCCCCCCCTTCTCGCTGCTGGATATTCCACCTGCCACTGAAAAAACTCTCGACCGGGATGCGCTGACCATGAATGCGCGCTTGTTGGAGAAAAAACTCAAAGATTACAACATTGACGGCGAAGTTGTGGAAATCTGCCCGGGCCCGGTCATCACGATGTACGAGTTTTCACCGGCCCCGGGAATCAAGATCAGCCGCATTGCCGGGCTTACCGATGACCTGACCATGGCGCTGCAGGCGATGTCGATCCGCATCGTGGCACCGATTCCCGGCAAGGGGGTGGTCGGCATCGAGGTCCCGAACCGCGACCGCGACATGGTTTTCCTGCGAGAGATTTTCAACTGCGAGCATTTTTCCCACAGCAAGATGAAGCTGCCGCTGGCCCTGGGGAAAGACATTGCCGGATTGCCGGTCGTCACCGACCTGGCCAAGGCGCCGCACCTGCTGGTGGCCGGTTCAACCGGCTCCGGCAAGTCAGTCTCGATCAACACCATGATCCTTTCACTGCTCTACACTTCCACCCCCAAGGACGTGCGCATGATCATGGTTGACCCCAAGATGCTGGAGTTCTCCATGTACGAAGGGATTCCGCACCTGCTGCTGCCGGTCGTAACCGAGCCGAAGAAGGCCTCACTGGCGCTGAAATGGGCGGTAAACGAGATGGAGCGCCGCTATCAGTTGCTCTCCGACAAGGGCGTGCGCAACATTGATTCCTACAACAAGAAACTGGCTGGAGAACTCATCGAGCAGGAGGAGCTCGACGCACTCTCCGACGCCGAAATCATCGAGGAGCTTGAAGAGGTTGTTGAAGAGGGTGATGACGTCATCGATCCGATTCCGCTGATCGTTGATGACGGTGAGATTCTGGAACACAGCCATCTTCCCTATATCGTGGTGATCGTGGACGAGCTGGCCGACCTGATGATGGTCGCCGGTCGTGAAGTCGAGGAGCATATCGCCCGTCTGGCCCAGAAAGCACGTGCCTCCGGCATCCACCTGATCCTCGCCACCCAGCGCCCTTCCGTAGATGTCATCACCGGCCTGATCAAGGCCAACCTGCCGTCGCGCATCTCATTTCAGGTCACCTCGAAAGTCGATTCGCGCACCATCCTGGACACCAACGGCGCTGAAAGCCTGCTCGGCAACGGTGATATGCTCTATATGCCTCCCGGGACGTCGCGCCTGCAGCGTATCCACGGTGCCTTTGTTTCCGACGCCGAAGTGCAGCGGGTGGTGGATTTCCTTAAAAAACAGGGCAAGCCGGTCTACGAGAAGTCGATCTTGGAGATGAAGGACCCTGATGAAAAAGGGAGTAGCGAGGACGAAGTCCAGGATGAACGCTGGGAGGATGCGCTACGGCTGGTTGCGGAATCCAAGCAAGCCAGTATCTCCATGGTACAGCGCCGCCTGCGCATCGGCTACAACCGCGCCGCGCGGATTGTCGAAATGATGGAGAGCGAAGGAATGATCGCCCTCAGTGACGGTACCAGCAAACCGCGTGAAATTTATATGGATGTCATCAACGCCTATCTGAATTCGCAGTTGACGAGGTAAGCGGGCGGGGGTTTTGATCCTGACGACCCTGGAGTGAGTGTATAGACACAAGTTTCAGTTTATGATGCTGTACCGCAAGAGAAGCCATGCACGTGGCCATGTAGTCTGATAGTTTCATTAACACATTGAATGCTCTGAGTTCCGGTAACGGATTCAGGGCTTTTTTGTGCGCCGGGCTGCCATATCCGTGGTATTCCGGCATGAGCGGGTGAATTATATCTTCAGATATTCATCGTAAAATCTCCACTCTTTTCCTGCCGCAGGAATGTGCCGTTTTTTTTGCTTGATTTTTATTTTTAACACCTTTATTCTTGACTAAATTGGTAGTGTACATAAGCAGGAATGGTTACATATGTACCAGCCAATAGCGCGAAGTAAAAAACCGTTAAAAGGAACTTTAGTAAAACGGGTAAATAAATCTGATCGGTTATGACCGTCAGTAAGAAAGGAGAATAGATTATGGAATATTTGCTAATTGGTTTTATTGCAACGTGTGTCATCGCGGTTTTTATTCAGATTCAATGCTATTCCGGTTTCTCGCGAAAAGACGCGGCATGATTAAAAGTGTAGTCACACAACCCCAAAGTTTTATTCATACCCTTTAATTCCCCTCCCTGATTACCCCGAACGAGTTCAACTCGTTCACTCTCAATAACATTCAATTATTTACATATATGCACTGTTTATTACAGCTGAAAGATTACCGTTTCTCTACCAAAAAACATAAAAGAAAACATAAAGGGGGTCAGGTCTACAGAACACAGAAAATGAAAACATAAAGGGGGTCAGGTCTACAGAACAAGAAAACATAAAGAAAACATAAAGGGGGTCAGGTCTACAGAACACAGAAAATGTGGTATTCTTTTGATGCGGGAATAAGGATAATATCCATCAAAGGAGGAGAGCATGTCGCGACCGTTACGAATTACATATCCCGGAGCCTATTACCATGTCACTTCAAGAGGGAACGAGCAAAAGGATGTGTTCAAAAGTCGGAGGGACCGGGGAAAGTTTCTTGAGTATCTGGCATCGGCAACAGAACGGTACGGCGCAGCTATTCATGCCTATTGTTTGATGAGCAACCATTATCATTTACTGCTGGAAACACCTGAGGGAAACCTCTCACAGATCATGCGGCACATTAACGGCGCGTACACGACCTATTTCAACATTAAACGTAAAAGAGCAGGTCACCTGTTCCAAGGAAGGTTCAAGGCGATTCTGGTTGAGGCCGATGAATACGCAGTGGAACTATCACGTTATATCCACCTGAACCCAGTGCGCGCGGGAATGGCTGAGCAGCCCGGGGAATATCCTTGGTCGAGTTTCCAAAACTACATCGGACAAAGCAAAGTGCCGGATTGGTTAAAGACCGATTTCATTTTGGGATATTTCGGCAAAAACAAAGCGGACGCGTCGAAAAAATATAGTGCTTTTGTTGAAGAGTTAATCGACAAGGAATACGACAGCCCCTTGCTTGCCGCCATTGGAGCTGCGGTATTGGGCTCAACCGAATTTGTGGAGTCGATCATGGAGACGCATATTGGCAATAGAGAACCATCGCGAGATTTGCCATCTTTGCGGCAGCTTACTATCCGCCCAACATTGGAAGCAATTATTGCAGCCGTGAATACGGTAATTCATTCTGATAAAAAGTTAGCAAGGCAAGCTGGAATGTACCTATGTCACCGGTACAGCAGAGAACTAGTCCGGGAAGTCAGTATACTGTTTAAAGTAAGTGAATCGGCGATCACTGAAGCTTCACGTACGTTTCCGTTAAAAATGGAAAATAACAAAAACCTTGTAGAAGAGATTGAAAGGGTTAAAACCACGCTTAATATCTGTGATCTGTAGACCTGATCCTTATATACTTGCTCCCTATACAGCGTGAGAAGCTAGTTATTCTCCGAGTGCTGCAAACATCCATGAAATACCCGTTAACACCATCTCATGCTTCTACCTCCCGGCTAATCGCCGAGTGCCTTTTTGGTTTTGTGGGTCGATTCTCCTATGGCGCTCATTCCACTGCCGGTGACGCTGCCAAGCTGCAAGACAAAGTAACCGACGATAGCCATAATTGCTAAAAACAGCACGAACTTGAAAGACTCCTTGGGGCTTTGGTAGAAAAAAAAGAGCACAACTACGAGGGCTGTAATGCTGATCATCTGATGAGTCTGAAAAAAAATCGTAACATTAGCAGTAACCTGATTGAAATCCATACCTGACTCCTTGTCCGTTTGTATCAACAACAAGAAGTCTGCGCATTTTTTCCGCAGCACGCAAGTAAATTATCATAAATCTGGTCGCGGTAAAAATGCCGGTGGGGGCATAGCACTCCGGGGTCGGATATCTTTAGCAAAGAGTGCGGCAGCAGCATTGATGCGCAGCTAGCCGTTTCAAATCTTCAACAGTTTCCTGCAGTACCCGATTCTCCTCACTCAGCTATCCCCGCACGATGCCTCTGGAAGTGTTGAAAAAAAGCAGGGCTTTTGCCATGGACTTGCCATACAGCAAAAACTTGATTACTATCGGGAAATCCATACTTACAAAGACAAAAAGAGCTGCCACCAGCCGTAGAGAAGGAGTATTTATGACAATTACCGCCGCCGCCATCCAGTTTACCGTCAAGCAGGGAGATGTGGATGCCAATCTGGCCTCTGTTCGCGCGGCCCTGCACCGCGTGGCCGAAGAAGGGGCCGATCTGGTCGTACTGCCGGAAATGTGGTCAAGCGGCTTTGCCTACAAGAATCTGAATGAGCTGGCACTGCGGACAGAGGGAATCGTGGCGGAACTGCTGGAGCTTTCGGCCCGCTACAAGCTGGTGATTGTCGGCAGCATGCCGGAACCGAACGGCGACAAGGTATTCAACTCGGTGCATGTTATCGACAATGGCGCGTTGGCCGGGGTTTATCGCAAGATCCACCTTTTCTCCCTGCTGGGGGAAGATCGTGCTTTTTCGGGCGGCGATTCATGGCTGCTGGCGGATACTTCGATCGGCAAGATCGGAGTCATTATCTGTTACGACCTGCGTTTTCCCGAACTTTCCCGGCGTCTGGCGGTTGAAGGCGCCGAGGTGATCTGCGTTCCGGCCCAGTGGCCCAAACCCCGCCAGGAGCACTGGCGCACGCTGCTGCGGGCACGGGCCATTGAAAACCAGCTTTTTGTCGTCGCCTGCAACGCCTGCGGCGTAATCGGTAAGCTGGATTTTTTCGGCATGAGCATGATTATCGATCCCAAAGGGGAACTGCTGGCCGAGGGGGGGGAGAGTGAAGGGCAAATTATCGCTCCGCTTGACATGCAGGCCATGAGCGACTGGCGGGCGCAAATTCCCTGCTTCAACGACCGCAAACCGGAACTCTATTAAACTGACGTTTTCAGACGCGCAGTTTCCTCAACAGTTCAGGTTTATGCAACGATTTTCGCAAAACGTCACGCATGGTTTCAACCCGCTCAAGCCCTTCTGCCCGTGACATAAAACCACTCTTATAGCGAAGCCGCAGATTCTTCCGCAAAACATCGGCGGCAACGAGTGCCTTCTCTCCCGTCGGGTCCACCTGAAGGAATAACGAATCATCAGGATTCCGCAGAAAATCATAAATTGCTTCCCTGGTTAACTGCATATATTCGTCCCGGTCCGCTTCCGCCAATTGGTACCGCGACTTGCTGGAGAGTGTTTTCATGACTTTCTGCAGGTGCTCCATCCGTGCCATCACCATGATCGAGTTGAAAATCCGTTTGTTGGTACCAAACGAAAAGAGGGTGGTCGTCAACACACTGCGAAGCAGCACGTCGTTGCCGTGCTGATCGGCACGGCATACTGCGCGTGCCAGCTTCCAGATATCCTTCCCGACAAACTCCTCGAAGCGCATCTCCCAATAGGTGTGTTTTGTCGTTATCGTGGCAAACGAGCGGATAATCTTGTAGGGGACATAGTAATTATGGGCGATGCAATCCGCCGCCAGATGGCAGAGATACCCATAGGCGCAGGCTCTCTGGTGGTCGGTTTGGGCCTCTTTCATCAGAGTCATGCCGATTCCCCACCGGTGGCAGTTGAGCAGGTAATGGGTGTACTTCTTGCCGACCGTAATGTCGGGAGCGAGACAGCCATACAAAAAGTCTTTGGGGTGGACCGTCAGAAGTGCGGCCACTTCACCGGGCAGCATCCCCGGATTGGCTAAAATTTGAGTACCCAGCTGAAGATGAATGCCTCCACCCCAGGCTAGCGCCTCGGTCGGAAACAGAACTGCCGCAACGGCAATTAATAGAAAAAGCATAGAATTTCTTTCGTTTTGACAGGCTTGGTGCTTACTGGTAAATTACCTGTTCAAGCTCACATTTTATTATACCACGATACTGAAAAAATGTATAAGGGGCTGTTCCCGTGAACGTACATTCGATTCAACATTCCGTCCAATCCCAGCTGTTTGCATCGCTCGCGGCCTACCTGCAGGATCTTCAGGAGAGTGGAGTGGACGGTATTCCGCCGGAGATGACGCTTGCAGCCGGGGCAGAAGCACCGCTGCAACGCCCTGCCCCGACAGAGCGGAACCCGGTGGAGACAGTGGCCGCCGACCTGCCGAACACGCCGGAAAAGCATGAAACCCTTGAGCAGATCAGAAAGGATCTGGGGGCATGCCAGCGATGCAAACTGGGAGCCACCAGGAAAAATCTGGTGTTCGGAACCGGCAATCCTCAGGCCCGGCTTGTTTTCGTCGGTGAAGGCCCGGGAGCCGATGAGGACGCACAAGGTGAACCGTTTGTCGGCGACGCGGGAAAAATGTTGAATCGCATCATTGCCGCAATGGGCTTGAAACGCGAGGATGTGTATATCTGCAATGTGGTCAAGTGCCGGCCGCCGAAAAACCGGCCGCCGGAAAGCGATGAAGTCAGCGCCTGTTTTCCATTCCTGCTGAGGCAACTTCTTTCCATCAAACCCGAAGTAATTGTGGCACTTGGCAGTTCTGCCACCCAGGCGCTGCTGCAGACAAAAGTGCCCATATCCAAGGTGCGCGGCAAATTCCACGACTTTCACGGCATGCCGCTCATGCCGACGTATCATCCATCATACCTGCTCCGCACCGGCGGCAACTCCGACTCATTCTGGAGCGTCTGGGACGACATGACCCAGGTATTACAGCTTCTCAGACTGCCGGTTCCGGAAAAAAGCAGAAAAAAATAGGGCAGCCCGCAAGGTTTACCATGACCACACTCCTCCTTTTTTTGCAGGGCCTCTTTCCCGTCTCCTGTCACGACCGGATCGTCCTCGTCGGCGGCACGGTACGCGATCTGCTCTTGGGGACGGAAAGTCAGGACATCGACCTGACGACCGACCTTTCCGCGGACGAACTCTGTGCGCTCGGTTTCCGTCTGGTTGAGGCGACCAGTGCGGCCACGATTTTTTTCAAATATCACCCCGAATACGGCAGGATCGAAGTTACCCGCATCGGCAGCATGGACGATCTGAGAGATGATCTGCTCCGGCGCGACTTCACCATCAACGCCATGGCGATGGAACTTAACGGGATACGCACTCAATTGCCAGGAGCCGAAGAAGATCTGAAGGGGGGAGTTCTCCGGGCATGCAGCAATTACAGCTTCAGGGATGATCCGCTGCGCATCGTGCGCGCCTTCCGCTTCGAGGCTGATGGCTGGCGTATGACACAGGAGACCGAAGCGCTGATCCGGAAGGATACGTGGGCCGATGCCTTCAGAGCCATACCGGTGGAGCGCTTCAGCAGCGAAATGCTCAAGGCCCTGGCACGGAAGACGCCGGAACGTTTTTTCCAGCGGATGATCGAGTTCAATGTCGGCGCGGAATTTCTTCCTGAACTCTTCCGCATGCCACAGATCCCGGCCGGACCGCTCCAGCATCACCCGGAGGGAGATCTGCTTACCCACTCGATCCAGGTGCTGCAGCGGGTGGCGGCAGCGAGCGATGACCCGCTGGCCCGTTTTTGCGCATTCTTTCACGATCTCGGCAAGCTGGGCACCGATCCGCAACTCTATCCCAAACATCATGGCCATGATGAAGCCGGTTTTGGCATGGCGACAGCGTTTTGCAACCGTCTCCGCCTCCCGGCAACGTACCGCAAAGGACTGGCCTGGACCAGCCGCCTGCATGGCAAGGGCAATAGATGGGATGAGCTGCGGGATTCATCGAAGCTCGAAATGGCAGAACAGGCGATCAAGGCGGGCATTGCCGGGATTCTCCCACGGGTTTCCGCCGCCGACAAACCGGGAGGTCTTTCAATGGCCGGCTGGGAGGAGGCTGTTCACGTTGCCGGGATGAGTACGCGGGAACTGGGAATTGATCAGGGTAAACTGGCGAAAATGCCGATTCAAAACCGGGAGGCGTTTATTCTGCAGAAGCGGGTGGAAGCGTTGAGAGCAACCCAAGCACACGCCATCTGACCACACGGATTTTCATTAATTGACAGGAATTATAGATTCCTTTTTCCGATAGACCATCCCTTGGAAAATAGCCACGATATCGCCCGCATCATCGGTAATCATGACCGAGTACGACGCCAGCCTTGGATTTAGCGACAGCTCCTTTGCTTCTGCATACAGCGTCCCTTTCAGGGCGGCTTTCACAAAGTTAACGCTGGTATTGATCCCCATTGCCAGGGTTCCGTGAGAATTTGACGCAACGGCAAACGCGAAATCGGCCAGAGTGAATATAGCGCCGCCATGAACCGTTTTGGCGCCGTTAAAGTGGAACGGTTCGATTTTCATGCTGGCTTTCGCCCAACCGGAACCCGCATCGACAAGCTCGATGCCGGCATGCCGGGCAAACAGGTCATTGGTGGAAAAAAACTGCTTCAACTCTTGCATGGCACCACTTCCTTATTACATTCATTTTTACATTTCATGCGTACTGTCCCGCATGGTACGAACTACGGACATAGGGGCCGCTCTCCACGTGGTCAAATCCGATCTCCACCGCCTGCAGCCGCAGCGCTTCAAACAGCTCCGGCCGGACATACTCCTGCACCGGAAAATGCTTCCGGCTGGGGGCCAGATACTGGCCGATGCTGAGATAGACGCAGCCGACACCCCGCAGGTCGCGTAGCACCTGCAGCACCTCATCTTCCGTTTCCCCCATGCCAAGCATGATGCCGGACTTGGTGCGGATATCCGGCGCCATTTCGGCACACAGGCGCAGCACCTCCAGAGAACGGCCATACTGTGAGCCGTAGCGGATGTGGTAGAGGCGCGGCACCGTTTCAACGTTGTGGGCAATGATATCCGGGCGTGATGCCACGACCGCTTCCAGACTTGCCATGCACCCCTGAAAATCGGGTATCAGCAGTTCAATTCGCGTCGTCGGAGAGGCACTGCGGATTGCCGCCGCCGTAGCGGCATAGATTTCCGCTCCGCCATCCGGCAAATCGTCACGGGTCGGGCTGGTGACCACCACATGAGAGAGCTTCAGGCGGCGGACCGCCTCGGCCACCCGTGCCGGTTCATCGCCATCGACCGGCACCGGTTGGGTCTTCTCCACATTACAGAAGCTGCAGAGGCGGGTGCAGTTCCTCCCCAGGATCAGGAACGTGGCCTGCCCGCAGGCAAAGCACTCCGATATATTGGGGCAGAGCGCCTGTTGGCAGACAGTATTCAGGCGCAACTCGCCCAGCAGGCTCCGCATCTCGTTCTGATCGCCGGGGTTGACCTTTTTCCTCAGCCATTCCGGTTTTCTCTGAATATTCACTCCCCGACTCCTCCCAGGTTCCACTGTTCTGTTGAATACTTGCTCACAAGCAACCGCTCCACATCCGTCCGCTCCGGCTCAGACAACGAATCACTTCGGAGTTCGACACCAAAGTAGCCGCCAAATGCCGTTGCAAGGATCTTCTCCAGACTGGGTATGACGGCAGAAACGCCGCACTCGACAAGACTGAGCGTCCCCTCGGCATGCTCGGGGGCCTGTTCACGCATGTACGACAATCCCGTTGCGGCACGGTTGTGCAGCGGGATCGAACCATGCTGAAAGATAACCCCTTTGAGCCGGCGCTGGGCGTTGCCGCCGATCTTGCGACCATTGGCAAGGATATCGAAGCTCTCCTTGCCGGCAAAACAGAAGGCGGTCCGTTCGCCCAGGCGCGTCCCTTCGGGTACGACATCGGTTGCATAGGCGGCATCAATACCCAAGGTGCGGTAGAAGGCGAGCAGAAATCCGGTCAGTACGCGAAAGGAATCCTTGATGGACGATGCCGGGGGGATCTGTCCCGGCGCACAGACCAGCGAATAGGTCAACTCGTCGGCATGGTAGATCACCCCGCCACCGGTCACCCGCCGCACAACCGCTATGCCGTCGGCAGTGCAGCGCTCAAGGTCGAGCACTTCGGCGGCTTTCTGGAAACGCCCCAGCGACAGCGTCGGGGGATTCCAGCCGTACAGCCGCAGAACCGGCAATGAAGTAGCGGGATCGAATGAACGCAGCAGCGCCTCATCGAGAGCCATGTTTTCCGCTCCGGAGAGCGGTGAGGTCACGATGAGGCGCCAGGTTGGTACGATAATACGGTTCATTCCGCAGTCACTTGTTTCCACTAAAAATCATGTTTACCCGATACAGCAGACGTTCTGCTCACGGGCCGCCTTGGTCTCGTCCAGCCGCGAAATCGGCATGGTCAGCGGTGCGTCATGCAGCGCCTGCGGGTTGCTCTCGGCGGTCTGGGCAGCTTCGATCATCACCGCAATGAAGGCGTCCATGGCTCCCTTGCTCTCGGTCTCGGTCGGCTCGATCATGATCGCCTCCTTGACGATCATCGGGAAATAGACCGTGGGGGGGTGATATCCCTTGTCGATCAGGAATTTGGCGATGTCGATGGCGTGTACGCCATGCTCCAGCTGTTTGGAGGCGGAAAAGACGCACTCGTGCATGCAGGTCATGTCGTAGGGAAGATCGTAGTAGGACTTCAGCCTTTCCTTGATGTAGTTGGCATTCAGCACCGCCTGCTCGGAAACCTGGATCAGACCTTCACGGCCGAGCATGATGATGTAGGCATAGGCCTTGGCCATGACGCCAAAGTTGCCGAAGAAGTTGGCCGTGCGGCCGATGGTTCCCTTGTTGTCAGTTTCCAGCAGCAGCTTGCCGTCGTCATTCATGACGATGCGCGGCTGCGGCAGGAACGGGATCAGCGCTTTTTTGACCCCGACCGGCCCGGAACCGGGACCGCCGCCGCCGTGAGGCGTACCGAAGGTCTTGTGCAGGTTGACGTGAATCACGTCGAAGCCGACGTCCCCCGGCTTGACCTTGCCCATGATGGCGTTCAGGTTGGCGCCGTCGTAGTACATCAGCGCCCCGTGGGAATGGGCGATGTCGCTGATCTCCTTGATGTGCGGATTGAACAGGCCCAGCGTGTTTGGGCAGGTCATCATGACCGCCGCAACTTCGTCGGTCATCGCCGCCTTAAACAGTTCCAGATCCATGTCGCCATAGGATGCCGTCGGCACGGTGATGATCTCGTACCCGGCGATTGATGCCGAAGCGGGATTGGTGCCGTGGGACGAATCGGGGACCACCACGTATTTCTTTTTGGCCTTGTTCCCATTGGCCGCGTGGTAGGCCGAAATCAGGAGAATCCCGGTCATTTCGCCATGAGCGCCGGCCAGGGGCTGCGTGGTGACCTCGTCCATGCCGGTGATGTCGGCCAGCAGCTGCCCCAGGTCGTACAGCATCCCGAGTGTCCCCTGACAGAAGTCCATGCCGCCCGGCAGGAGTGCCGTCATGGGGTGGAGCGGTGCGAAGAGGGCAGCCGCGTTCTCAAGGACCTTGGCGTTGTATTTCATCGTGCAGGAACCGAGCGGATAAAAGTTGGTATCCACAGAAAAGTTGCGACGGGACAGGTTGGTGAAATGCCGCACCAGGTCAAGTTCGGAAACCTCGGCCAATCCGGCTGACTCCGTGCGCAGCAGTGCAGCAGGCAAAGCGGAGGCGGCCGGCACATCAGATGCCGGCAGTTTGATGCCGCGGCGGCCAGCCACCGATTTTTCGTAGATCAGTTGCATAGCGCCACCTCCAGTTCCTTGACAAACAAATCGATTTCCTTCCTGGTCCGTTTCTCGGTAACCGTCACGACCATACAGTTCTCAGACCCCTCGTAATACTGCCCCAGCGGCACGCCGGCGGCAATGCCGTGCGCAAGCAGCGCTGTGACCACGGCGTCGGCCTGTTTCGGCAGGGAGAGGGTGAACTCGTTGAATGTGACAGCCGATTGCAGCACGGTTACCCCGGAAATTTTTGCCAACTGTCCTTTGGCATATTCGGCTTTGTCGCGGTTCAGGCGGGCCAGGTCGGCAAGCCCCTCTTTCCCGACGGAGGAGAGGAAGATCAGGCCGCGCAGGGCGCAGAGTCCCTGGTTGCTGCAGATATTCGAGGTGGCCTTGTGGCGTTTGATGTGCTGTTCGCGGGCCTGCAGTGTCAGCACATAGCCGCGTTTGCCGTTTCGGTCCACGGTCTCGCCGACAATACGCCCCGGCATGTTGCGGATAAGTTTCTTCTTGGCGGCGATGAAGCCGAAAGAAGGCCCGCCAAAGGAGAGCGGATTGCCGAGGCTCTGACCGTCACCCACGGCGATATCCATCCCCATCTCACCGGGGGATTTCACCAGGCCGAGCGAAATCGGGTAGACCGAGCCGATCAAAAGCGCCCCGGCTCCATGAACCTGATCGGCGAGAGCGGTAAAATCCTCGATGCTGCCGAAGAAGTTGGGGTTCTGCACCAGCACCGCAGCAACGCTGTCATCAAGCACTGCAGCCAGTTCCGCACGATTGAGCAACCCATCCAGCGGCGGGATCTCAACCACGTCCACATCCTGGTTGAACAGATAGGTCTTGAGCACCTGCCGGGAAAAGGGGCTGACACAGCCATCCACGACAATTTTGGTGCGGCCGGTTATGCGCAGGGACATCATCGCCGCTTCGGCGCACGACGTGCCGCCATCGTACAGCGACGCGTTGGAGACATCCAGCCCGGTCAGGCGGCAGATCGCGGTCTGGTACTCGAACAGCGCCTGCAATGTCCCCTGTGAACACTCCGGCTGATAGGGGGTGTAGGCGGTGTAAAATTCTGCACGGCCGGAGAGGTGGTCAACAACCGCGGGGATGATGTGATCATAAAAACCGCCACCGATGAAATTGAGCATATTCCCGCTGTTTTCAGAGGCAATCTCCTGCATCCTGCCGAATGTTTCAAACTCGGACATGCCGGAAGGAAGGTTGAATGTTTTGGCCCGCAGGTCAGGGGGGATCGGTGCGAAAAGGTCCTCAACGCTGGCAACGCCGATCACGGAGAGCATTTCCTGAATCTCCTCCGGCGTGTGGGGACAGTAATGGCTGTCGTTCATGAATATACTCCTACAGAGTTTTAAGGTAGTCGTCGTACTGCTCCTGTGTCATCAGGTTCTTCAGCTCCGACTCATCGGCAATTTTGATCCAGGCCATCCAGCCGGCATCCTCGGCGCTCTCGTTGACAATCTCGGGAGCCGTCTCCAACGCCTCATTCACCTTGATAACCGTGCCGGAAACCGGCGCAAAGATATCGCTGGCAGCCTTGACCGACTCGATACTCCCCAGCATCGCAAACTGCGTGACGACAGCACCCATCTTGGGAAGTTCCACGAAGGTGATATCACCCAGTTCATGGGCAGCGTGCTCGCTGATGCCGACCGCGCCGATCCCCTCTTTTACCTTGACCCACTCATGTTCCTTGGTGAAATACGTACTCATTTGTTCATTCCTCCTTATTGGATGTAGAAAATAAAAACTGAAATCAGCCGCACCAGTTGTGCCGGGTGCCTTTTTTACGACCTGACCGAGCCGTCCCGAAAGAACGGCAACTCGCAGACGGTCGCTTCCATGCTGACCCGCTCGTGGCGGATGGTAAACGGCGTACCAATAGACGTCAGCTCCGGCTTGACAAAGCCGATGCCGATACCCCTGCCGAGCATCGGTGAAAACACGCCGCTGGTTACAGCACCGACGGTCTCCCCTTCAAAGCAGAGCTCATAGTGATGGCGCGGCGAACGACGGCCATTAACCTCAAACGCCACCTTTTTCCGGGCCACTCCCTGTTCCTTTAACCGCAGCAGCGCATCCTTGCCGACAAAGTTCTTGTCAAAGTTGACGAACCCCTCCAGTCCCGCCTCGAGCGGTGTGGTATCCTCATCAATGTCGCTGCCATAGAGTGAATAGCCCACTTCAAGCCGCAGCACGTCCCGCGCCCCAAGACCGGCCGGTTTGACGCGTTCGTCCGTCAACAGCAGGTCCCACAGTTCGCAGACTTTTTCCGTCGGGATGAAAATTTCATACCCCAGTTCACCGGTATACCCGGTGCGGCTGACAATCGCTTCGACTCCAAGGATGTTCATCGTGATGAATTTGAAATAGGGGATTGCTGCGATTTCTTCCCCCAGGAGTTCAACCATGACGTAGCGGGAGAGCGGCCCCTGAAGATCCAGCTTGCCGGTAGCGGCGGTGATGTCGGAAAATTCGCCACCGTGCAGACGAGCCTTAATGGCGGCAAAATCCTTGGGTGCCGTGGCGGCATTGACCACGATCATGACCTTGTCCTCGGCCAGGCGGAAAACGATCAGGTCGTCGATGATCCCGCCCTGCGCGTTGAGCAGAAAGCCGTAGCGTGAGCGGCCAAGCGGAATCGTTTTCACCGAAAAGGTAAAAACATCCTCAAGGCCGCTGGCCTCGAAATCCCCCTGAAAAAGGAACTCGCCCATATGGCAGATATCAAACAGCGCAGCCTGGGTGCGGCACCAGTTGTGTTCGGCAATAATCCCCTCGTACTGGATCGGCATATCCCAGCCGCCAAACGGAGCCATCAGGGCATTCAAGTCACGGTGCCGACCACAGATCGGCGTTGCTTGTAACTGATCATTCATTGTATGTTCTCCCAGTGTAGTTTATGTTTTTTTAGATGCTGGTGTTCCGGAAGGAGATTGACGAGGAATAATCGGAAGCACATTATATATGTATGGCAGGTTGAAATTTCCGACATGGTAGTGGAAATGCCCCTCCCACGCAACCTGAAAAACATTTTTTCGAGAAAGAATATTCATGCAAACAACGAAACTCCCGCCGAAGAAATACCAACCCAAAGGGCTTGCCGTTCTTCATGAGGACAAGGACATCATCGTCGTGGAAAAACCGTGCGGCCTGCTGACCATGGGGACGGAGCGGGACAAGTCGAGAACGGCCCACACGATTCTTAACGAATATGTGCGCAAGGGAGATTCCCGCTCCCGGAACCGGGTCTACATCGTCCATCGCCTTGATCGCGAGACCTCCGGTATCCTTGTCTTTGCCAAGAGCGAAGCAGCCAAGAACTTTCTGCAGGAGCACTGGCAGGAAACCGAGAAGCGCTACCTTACGATTGTCTATGGCTCAGTTGCGCCGAAGACGGCAACGATCAGCAGCTATCTGACCGAGAACAGCGCTTTTACGGTCTATTCTACCACCGACCCGGCCCGGGGCAAGCTATCCCACACTGAATACACGGTTCTGAAAGAGGCCAAAGGGTTCTCCGTGCTGGAAATACACCTTCTCACCGGCCGCAAGCACCAGATTCGGGTCCACTTATCGGAGAAAGGACACCCGGTCGTAGGGGATAAAAAATACGGTACGGGGCACGACTCCTATGGCACCCTGGCACTGCATGCCAGATCGCTCTCTTTCACCCATCCGGTCACCGGCAAACGGCTGCACTTTACAACCGGCATTCCTGAGTTTTTTACCCGCCTGGTTGGAAAAATTGATGTACCGGCAGCCTGAGTCCATACGATAGACCATGATCATTTCCGCCAGCAGACGCACCGACATACCGGCCTTCTATGCCGACTGGTTTATGAAGCGGGTGCGAGCAGGATACTTCTACCGGGTTAACCCCTTCAACAGCAGGCAGGTCACCGGATTCAGCCTGAAACCGGAAGATGTGGATGCCGTCTGCTTCTGGACGAAAAATCCGCGACCGCTCATGCAGCATCTGGATGAGCTTGACGTGCGGGGCCTGAACTATTATTTCCAGTTCACCCTCAACCCGTACGACGCCGTTTTCGAGCCCGGTGTACCGCCGCTGCAGGAGCGCATCGGCACCATGATCGAACTGGCTGGCCGTATCGGACCGGAACGGGTTGTGTGGCGCTATGACCCGATCATCCTGAGCTGTGTCACACCGGTCGCGTGGCACATTGAACAGGTGGAGCGGATCGCCGCCCGGCTGACAACTGCCACCCGCCGGCTCGTATTCAGTTTTTATGATTGCTACGGCACGGGACAGGTGCGCTTGAACACGGCTCTGGCAGGCACCGGCACCAGAGTGGAGGACATCGCCGCTCCGGAACAGAGAGAAGCGCTGGGGCAACTTGCCCGAGGATTCAAGGCCTGTGCCGACCGCCATAATCTCCAGATATTTACCTGCAGCGAGGATGTGGATCTGGCGGCCATCGGCATCAGGCACGGGGCCTGCATCGATGGCACGCTGATCCGGAACCTGTTCACGGTAAACGCCTCCCCAAAAAGGGACAAAAACCAGCGAGATGCCTGCATGTGTACCGAATCGGTCGACATGGGCAGCTACAATACCTGCCGTTTCCGCTGCAGCTACTGCTACGCCACTTTTAATGCCGGAATGGTCGAGAGCAACTGTCGCAAACATAATCCGGACAGTCCGTCGCTTCTCGATGAATATACCGGTGATATTGAAATCAGGACCACGATTCATCGAAAAAAAATTCCCGCAGGGCCTGTTCTGACCAGCTGCCGGCATAAATAGCTACACCTGCTTGTTTCCAAGGAGTATAATACACCTCAGAGATGGAGAAATTATCCCGCTCGCATAACGGGCGATGGAGGTGTGCCATGAAAGGACGTGAAATCATAGCCACCCTTAACGAACGCCGGGATGACAAGCACTGCTTCGTCAAGTGGTGGAGAAAAGAAGAGGATTTCCTTGATTATGACCTGATCGAACGGTTCATAGAACATACCGGGGCAACCGATGAAATCGGGGGAATCGATTTATTGACCATGGATGACATGTGGGATGAGGTCAAGCGTGTCGGCGGCAGCCGGGTAACTCTGCGGCATGACAAAAACGGCGACAAGGTTGAATGGGTCCACACGGGTAAGACAGGTGCACGCACCAATGTGTGCGCATTGACTCCGGAATCATTGATGGAAATCTATGATGTTGAGACAAAAGGAAATCCGGTTGATTCATGATAAACCGGGTTACGCCGGGGAGAAAGGCTGCTGAAGGACGCAGCCTTTCCGGTTTTTGGCATATCAACAACGCATAAACCTGAAGAGAGACTGCATGGGTACCACGTATGACCTGGCAATAATAGGATCCGGCTCGACCGCTTTTGCTGCGGCATTGCGCGCCACAAGCTACGGCGCACGTGTTCTTATGTTCGAAAAAAGCGTTTTGGGTGGTACCTGTATCAACTGGGGCTGCATTCCGAGCAAAACGCTGATTCATAGCGCGCTCTTCAGACACGAAGCCCTCATGGGAAACAGGATAGGTCTCAAGAATGAAATACACGCTGTTGATGCAGAGCGACTCTTCAAACACCGGGACTCGGTAGTAACTAAGCTGCGCAAAGAACGCTATCTTGACGTTCTCGGCACCATGAAGGGCTTGGAGCTTGTCAAGGGCACCGCCCGATTCACCGGACCACACACTGTTGAGTGCGACGAGCGGCAGTACCGGGCCGAGCGTTTTCTCGTCGCTACGGGTGGTGACCCGCGTATCCCCAACCTGCCGGGCCTGGAAAAATGTACCTATGACACCAGCAGGAGTTCCCTGCTGCTCAAGAAGCTTCCCGTATCACTCGTTGTTATCGGCGGGGGGGTTATTGCGGTCGAACTGGGCCAGATGTACCACCGCCTGGGGTGCAAGGTGACTATCCTTGAGCATGGCCCCCGCCTGCTGCCGGCCATCGACCATGAGCTTTCCGATGCGTTACGGGAAATTCTGGAAAAAGAGGGCATCGAAATAGTGACAGGGGCGAAGGTATGTTCTCTGGATAAAATCGGAGAGATGAATGTGGTATATGCCGCTGTTGGTGAGATACAGCGCGAATTCACCTGTGAAAAGCTGCTTCTGGCGGTTGGTACGGCACCGGCCACGTCAGGAATCGGGCTGGACACAACCGGCATGGTGCTGGACGACAAAGGATTTATCGTTACCGACCAGAACATGCGCACGTCTGTGAACGGCATCTGGGCTGCCGGTGACGTGGTGGGCAACATGATGATCGCCACGGTCGGCGCGAGGGAAGCCATCGTCGCGGTTGATGACATGTTTAACAAGGGCTGTGAATGTGCCATGGATTATCTGGTTGCACCCATGGCCATCTTTACCGACCCGGAAGTTGCCATGGTCGGACATTCGGAGGAAAGCGCCCGGGAAGCCGGTTTTAATTGTGTCGTAAACAGCATGCCGGTCAGCGCCATTCCCAAAGCTCACGTCACCGGAATGACTGACGGGGTGATTAAAATGATCGCCGACCGGGAAACCGGGCGTCTTCTCGGGGTTCATCTCATCTGCCATCGGGGTGCGGACATGATCAATGAAGCAGCTGTAGCGTTACACCTGCGGGCGACAGTGACCGACATTGCAACGACAATGCATGTGTACCCATCCATTGGTGAAGGGCTCAAGCTGTGCGCCCAGGGTTTCAGCCGGGATATCAGCCGGCTCTCCTGCTGTGCTGAATGAAATGCTCTGCGGGAATGAAAGCAACATGAACTGGCAGGTGTACATCATCCTCTGTTCGGACAATACACTCTATACCGGCATCACGACTGACCTGCTGCGGCGTTTCGGCCAGCATGCCACGGGACGGGGAGCCCGGTATTTTCGCGGTCGCCGGCCGGTACAGGTGGTGTATCAGGAAAGTGGCCATACACGCAGTACCGCCGGCAGAAGAGAAGTAGAGATCAAAACCCTGGCTCGCAGCGAAAAACTATTCCTGATTTCTTCCGGGATGAACGAGATTGCAGTGCGGAAACCTCATGAATAAACAATGCCTCCTCCAGAATATAGTTGATCAACTTGCCCATGACCAGTCCGTCCAGTTCAATGCGGCACTAACAGCACACGAAGCCTCCACCCATGAGGAGAACATTCCCGACAACAAGTACGAGACCCTCGCCCTCGAGGCGTCATATCTTGCCCAGGGACAGGCAAACCGGGCTCAGGAGATCAAGCGGGCCCTGGAAAGCTATAAACAGCTGAGCCTTTTGCAATTCAACGTTGACAGCGCCATAAGCCTGACCGCGTTGATCACGCTTGCCGGTGATGACGGCACGACCAGACAGGTCTTTATCGGGCCGCTGGAGGGGGGTATGAAGGTTGCTGATCATGAGGGCGACATTGTGGTCATCACCCCTGCTTCGCCGCTGGGGCGTGATCTGATCGGCAAGTGCGTCGGGGATATGGTCAGGATCGGAACCGGCAGGGGGTGCAAAGAGTTTGAAATCATTGCCGTCTGCTGATGCGGCGCCACTACCAATAATATCCCGAAAGGCAGGTACCCATGGCACAGCCCTGGAAAATAATTGAAAGTCTTGCTACCGACGAAGGGATACTCGAACTGCGCCAGCGCGGCGAGCGGGATTTTTTGATCATGATCGGTTCACAGGTACTTATGAATAGCCTGGCACACCGATCCGAGGTGGTGCTCGGCCAACTCGGCTGCGGCCACCTGAAGGAGAGCGAAAGGCCGCGCGTACTGGTTGGAGGGCTCGGCATGGGTTTTACGCTCAAAGCGGTGCTTGACGTCCTGCCGGCAACAGCCCAGGTCGTCGTCGCCGAATTGAACCCGGCCGTGCGCACCTGGTGCCGGGGGCCACTGGCCGCTCTCTCGGAAAACGCCGTCAATGATCCGCGCGTGACCGTGGAGATTGGCGACGTCGCCCGGCGAATCCGCCGGAGCGCCGTGGATGGCGGTGAGTCGCGCTTCGATGCCATCGTCCTCGACCTGTACCGTGGGCCGCACGCAAAAACACACCACAGTGATGACCCGCTCTACGGCAGCCGCGCCATCGAGAATATGCGGGCCGCCCTCAAACCGCGCGGAGTAGTGGCGGTGTGGGGGGAAAATTATGACGAGGGCTTTGACAAGCGCCTGCGAAGTGCCGGTTTCTCGGTGTCTACCGAGCGCCCCGGGAGGGGAGGTCTCCGTCACGTGGTCTTTCTGGCTCACCTGAAACCATCAACAAAAAGCGGGAAACGCACGTTCTGAGAGCAGTGCGTCGCCTCCCGCCTCACCCGATTCCAGCTGTAGCCCGCCTTACCCCGCCTCCTTGATTGACAGCGCGATCCGCTTGCGCTGGGCATCGGCCGACAGCACCTTGACCTTGACCACCTGCCCCGCCTTGACGGCATCATTGGGATCCTTGACATAGCGGTTGGCCAGATGGCTGATATGCACCAGGCCGTCCTGGTGGACACCGATATCGACAAAGGCGCCGAACGCGGTCACGTTGGTCACGGCGCCCTGCAGGATCATGCCTTCCTTCAGGTCGCTGATTTCACGGATATCATCCCGGAAGGATGCGGTCTGGAACTGGCTGCGCGGGTCACGCCCCGGTTTTTTAAGTTCTGCAACGATATCAGTCAGCGTCGGCAGGCCGACGCCCTCCGTCACATAGCGCTTCAGGTCGATTCTGCCGACCAGGGCCGGATCAGCAACCAGCCCCGCCAGAGAGACACCCAGATCGGCGGCCATCGCCTCCACCAGCTTGTAGCGCTCCGGATGGACGGCACTGTTGTCCAGCGGATGCGCCGCGCCGCGAATGCGGAGGAATCCGGCCGCCTGCTCGAAAGCCTTGGCCCCGAAGCGCGGCACCTTGAGGAGCATCGTGCGGGAGTGAAAGGAACCGTTCTCATCGCGATAGCGGGTGATGGCTTTGGCCAGGGACGGTCCCACACCGGAAACGTAGGCCAACAAAGCCCAGGATGCGGTGTTCAGATCGACCCCCACGTAGTTGACACATGACTCCACCACGCCATCCAGCGACTTTTTCAGCATTCCCTGATTGACATCGTGCTGATACTGTCCCACGCCGATGCTCTTCGCATCGACCTTGACCAGCTCACCGAGCGGGTCCTGCAGCCTCCGGGCGATGGAGATTGCCCCGCGCACCGTCAGGTCCAGATCGGGAAATTCCTCGCGGGCGATTTCAGAGGCCGAGTAGATACTGGCCCCCGCTTCGCTGACCGGCACCACGGGAAGCTGGCGTCCCGCACCGGCAAGGGTCTCCTTGACAAAGATCTCCATCTCGCGTCCGGCGGTCCCATTGCCCACGGCGACCATCTCGATGCCATGGGTTTCGACGAGCCGCAGCAGCTCTTGGCGCGCCTGGGGAACACGCGCCTCGCCGATGTGGGGATAAATTGTCACGTGTTCGAGAAAACGGCCGGTCGCATCTACCGCCGCGAGCTTGGACCCGGTGCGGAAGCCGGGATCGATGCCGAGAACCTTCTTCCCTCCGGCCGGCGGCGCCAGCAGCAGCTCACGCAGGTTCCGGGCAAATATCTGAATGGCCGCCTCATCGGCGCGCTCCTTACTCTCAAGGCGGAGCTCCACCTCGATCGAAGGGGCGATCAGCCGCTTGTAGGCGTCCTCCGCCACCTGCTCAAGCACCGGAGAAAAAATACTGGTGTGCAAGATCAGGCGCGCTTTCAATCCGGCCAGGATCTGCTCGACCGGCGCGGTAATCGAGAGATAAAGCACCTCCTCCTTCTCGCCGCGCCGCATTGCCAGCATTCGGTGCGACGGGACCGCCGTGAGCGGCTCCTGGTAGTCATAGTACATCTCGAATTTGGTGACCTGGTCCTTATAGTCGGCCGCCACCCGCGATGTCATCACGCCCTGCTCATTCGTCAAACGCCGTACCATGGCACGGGCATCGGCGTTGTCGGACAGGCGCTCGGCCAGGATATGTCCGGCCCCCTCCAGGGCGGCTGCCGCATCGGGAACATCCCGATCGGGATCGATGAACGGGGTTGCCGCTTCCCCGGCAGAGCCGCTTGTCAGCTCCTGGGCAGCGATGATATCGGCCAGCGGCTCCAGCCCCCGTTCCCGGGCAATTGTCGCCTTCGTGCGCCGTTTTGGTTTGTACGGCAGATACAGGTCTTCCACCTCGGTTTTCTGACGTGAGGCTTCGATCCGCTCCCGCAGTTCGGGGCTCAGTTTTCCCTGTTCCTCAATGGATTTGAGCACCGTGACCTTGCGCTCCTCCAGCTCGCTGAAGTAGGCGGACAGCTCCTCAATCGTACGGATCTGCACCTCGTCAAGCTCACCGGTATGCTCTTTACGGTACCGGGCGATGAACGGCACCGTAGCCCCCTCCTGTAACAGCAGGGCGGTCTGTTCGACCTGAAACGGCTTGAGCCCGGTCGCTTCGATGATGTGGCGAATCATTTTTTGGTTTTGTTCGTCGGTCAGTTTCATTGCAACTCCAGTATATGGGGATCGAGGTCACTATCGTACTACACAAGCCGCTAATCTGTTTCCGATTTTTTGTCACCGCACGGCACACGGTCCGAACGGCTCTGCCAGCGGCAATTTAACCGAAATAATCCGGGTACTTATACTACCTACCAGGTATACAGTCCTTGACAGTTCATCTTTGCTGGGCTAGGCTTCAAAAAAACGATGTCATAACCGCTTCCGATAATCGATACTACTAAACCATCCGTGAGGATGGGACGGAAAACCCACGGGTCTCTCAGAGACAGCCGGGTCGCCGAACTATCAATACCTACGATAGCGGCGACCCGGTTTTTTTTATGTGCTAAAGAAACAACTACTCTGTTGACCGCAAAAGGTATTACAAGGAGTAACACCCATGAAATTCAGCCAAAGCATCTACAACATGGCGGTGTTCATCGAATTTCTGGCTGGTGCCGGCCTCGCCATCTTTTTCCATCTGGTGCTTCACTCCCCCGATGTTGCCTACAGTATCTTCGGTATCGGCATCCTTCTTTCCCTGGCCACCTACCTGATTCGCGAGGATATGGAGAAAACCCGTCATGAACTGATTGGCCAGTATGACCAGGCCCACGAAATAACCTTCGCCATTGCCCGGATCGGCGACGCGGAATGCCGTACCAAGGCGGAGGCGATGCTGTCCGGCATCAAGCGGACTATCGTGCAGCTGCAGCAAGGGTATATCCCGCTTGATGAAACAGAATTCTATCTGGAAGGGGCCAAGTGCTCCGACCAGGCCGTTCGCCGGCTGAAGAGTGTTGATCCCATAACCAGTGGCTGGCACATCAATGGCTGTCACACCCGGGGGGCATTGGTCAACTACTACCAATCAAACCTGCGGGCGCTGGAACGCGGCGTAACCATCACCCGCATCTTTGTCATGAACCATGAAGAGTTACAAGATCCTGACGCGCAGAAGATCCTGCTTGCCCAGTACCGTGACGGCATCGAAGTACGTATTGCCTTTCGCGAGGAGCTTCCCACCGCCAATAACATGAGCGGGCGCGACACCAACAGTTCCTTTAATTTTGCCATCTACGACGATCAGGTTGCGATCGAGGCTTTTCCCCAGAGCGGCACCTATTTTGGCAGAAAGACCAGCCAAAGTATCAATGTGGACACATTTCTGCGGTTTTACGAACTGATTGAGCATAGCTCCAATATTATAGCCGTTGAGGGTGACCGGATCATCATCGCCTCGGATATACTTAACCTGGAGCCATCATCACCGATTTAGAAATAGGTGACAAGACCGCTCTCGATCCGCTCAAAAGGGGCGAGCCGCTCCGGTGGCTCGCCCGCCTCCAGAGCGGTCCGTTCAGCATCCGACAGGTCAAGTTCCGGCGTACGTGGCCGGCGTTCCAGATACAGGGCACGCCCGGTTTCCAGCACGATCTTTTCAAAGGGATAACGGTAGCTTGGATTCTGCAGGAGAACTGCTTCGGAGTAGCATACACCCGTTGCTGTAAAGGTTCGCAGGTAGCCCGGTTCCGTGACCGACTCCCCGGGTATGCAGACGCTCTGGGCGGCGCGACGCCGCGCGGCTGCGTGCTGGTAGCGCCGTTTATAGGGAAATGAGCAGTAGTTCACCGGCAGGGGAGTAACCTGTTCCAATCCGAAACGAACCATGCGCAAGGCACAGAGTTCCGACTCCAGCACCGTCACCTTCTCGCCATGGAGAAAGGTATAGCCCCGCTCCGTCAACGGCCCGAAGTTATGCGGCGTCAACCGCATCTGATGCAGATTGAGGTGATGTACCCCCGCTTCTGCCATTTCAACCATCTTCCGCTTCAGCAGCTCTTCATCCTCCGGCACCGCCGGAATTTCCACTGTTACCGTTTGTATGCACCCCACCGCAAGGCGCAATTTTTTGAGGTTATAGCGGACGGCACCCAGGTCGAAGCGGATCTCGTTCAGGCCGGCATCCCGCAGGCGGCTGCAGAGATCGACCGTCAGCAGCGTACCGTTGGTATAGAGCCAGAGGTGAACATCCTCACCACACCGCATGCGCACAGCGTTCAGATAGGCCAGGGTCAGATCCGGCGTCAGCAACGGTTCGCCGCCACTGATGCTCACGCCGCTGAACCCCATGGCAGCCACATAGGCGGCATACTCTTCCGGAGTGGCGAAAGCAAGGCCGTTGGTAACCGGCAGCCCCTCTTCATCCTGCGATGTCGGGCAGTAGAAACAGCGCCCGTTGCAGCGGCCATTGACAAACAGGCAGGACCAGCCGCCAGCTCCGCAGTGCCGACACCCGGGAGAAATATTGGTGCAGTCCACCTTGGTTCCGGCATACCCGAAGCTGGCGCGCTGCTCCAGCCACTGCAGCAGTTCTTTTCGCTCGGCACCGGCAGCAGCCAGCTGGGCAGGGGTTGCAAAGGTCAGCAGGTCATACAGGTTTCCGTACTCGCGACGGTTTGACTCAACCTGCTGTTGTCGGACGGTTTCGCTGAGACTTGACTGGACGTAGGGGAACGGTAATAATGATGGCACGCGGTAATCCCCTCGTGAGACGGAGTAGTTATAGTAATGGAAACATCCGTCTTGATTACCCGGACTCAAAGAGCGCTGCATCGTCTGACCACTATAGACCTTTTACGGGGTACGCATAGTTAAAGTTAAAACGCTCCTGTCCGGCAATCCGGACAGCGCCACATCAACCACGGGACAAACGCCTGTTAACCGGGGCACGGATTGCGCTTGGCACAGGTAGGAAGCGTGCTGAATATAAATTACCTGACTGAAAGGAACGTGATCATGGAACAGAGAAAACTGGGGAAACAAGGATTGACCGTTTCGGCCCAAGGCTTGGGCTGCATGGGGATGTCGGATTTTTACGGCAGGCGGGACGAAGCGGAATCGATCGCCACCATCCATCGCGCCCTGGATCTGGGGGTGAACTTTCTGGATACCTCCGACATGTACGGCCCGTTTACCAATGAAGAACTGGTAGGGAAAGCGATCAAGGGGCGCCGCAACCAAGTGGTGGTGGCCACCAAATTCGGCATTGTGCGGGCCCAACCGGCCAAGGGCGGGTGGGCGCCGATCACGGGCATCAGCGGCAGACCGGAATACGTCCGTTCGTCCTGTGATGCATCGCTTAAGCGGCTTGGCATCGATCATATCGACCTCTATTACCAGCACCGGGTGGATGCCGAGGTACCGATCGAAGAGACTGTGGGAGCCATGTCCGATCTGGTCTCCGCCGGAAAAGTGCGCTATATCGGGCTGTCCGAGGCGGGTGTCCAGACGATTCGCCGGGCCCATGCCATCCATCCGGTCTCCGCGTTGCAGAGCGAATACTCGCTCTGGAGCCGTGACCCGGAGGACGAGGTGCTGCCGGCCCTGCGGGAGCTCGGCATCGGCTTTGTCGCCTATAGTCCGCTCGGACGCGGTTTCCTGACCGGACAGCTGAAAAGCCCGGACGATTTTGCTCCCGACGATTACCGCCGCAATTCCCCCCGCTTTCAGGGTGAAAACTTTACGAAAAACCTGGAGCTGGTGGAGCGGATCACGGCCATTGCCGGGCAGAAAGGGATCACCCCCGGACAGTTGGCCCTTGCCTGGGTGCTGGCCCAGGGTGACGACATCGTGCCGATACCGGGAACCAAACGGAGGAAGTACCTTGAGGAGAATATCGCTGGCGGAGCTGCAACCATCACTGCGGCTGAAATGGCCGAAATTGCAGAGGCGCTCCCCAAGGGGGCAGCCGCCGGAGAACGCTATCCGGCAGCGATGATGACATTTGTCAACAGGTGATATATTTATATGGCTAAAAACACGCCCAGCCTAGCCCCGTTTCTGCTCCTCTGTCTGATCGGTTTCGCCACCTTTTTCAGTTCATATCTGCGCATCCCGGTACTGCCGTTGTTTGCCGCAACGCTGGGGGCCGGACCGGCCCAGATAGGAAGCATTAACGGTGCCTTCATGCTGACGGCGGGGCTGCTGTCCATCCCCTCCGGCCTGCTGGCCGACCGCACCGGGCGCAAACTGCCGATTATTGCCGGGGTGATCGCCACCGCCATCTCTTCGCTCCTGGTGACCCAGTGTCACCTGCCGGGGCAAATGGCTGCGGCCTACATTCTTTTTGGAGCCGGACTGGCCGCCTTTGCCCCCGGCATGCTGTCACTGGTGGCCGATGTGATGCCGCCCGACCGGCTCGGTCAGGCCTATGGCTGGTATACCACCGCCATCTACATCGCAATGACGCTGGGACCGGCCTCAGGAGGCTTCCTGGCCAAAGCGTTGGGGCTCCGCCAGGTGTTCTATGTGTCAGGATTCCTGCTCATGGCGGTTACACTGGTGGCCCTGTTTGTTTTGCCCCCCGGCCCTCCCCGCCACAAGACCGACCTGCACGCTGCCCTGGCAGCCAGCTTCGGCCTGCTGCACAACCGCCGCCTGCTTGCCTGCCTGCTGGCGACCGCCGGCAGTTGCATCGGTTTCGGTGTATTCCTGACTTTTCTCCCGATGTATGCCTCGCAATGTGGCTATGACCCGGCCCAGGTGGGGCTCGTGTTTGCAGCACAGGCTGCAACCAACGTGGTAGGCAGGGTGCCGATCGGCGCTCTTGCCGACCGCCTTGATCGCCGCTGGCTCATTGCTGCCGGCCTGCTCTTCCTGGCAGTGGCGCTGGCGGCACTGGGACACATGGTGCAGCTCACGTACCTTATGGGTTGTGCGGTTGTCATGGGAGCCGGAATGGCCCTGACGTTTACCGCAATCGGCGCCCTGATCGCGGAACTGGTTCCGGTCGTGCAGCGGGGATTAGCCATGGGGATGTATAACAGCTGCATCTACCTTGGCATGATGTCCGGCTCCACCGTCATGGGGGTCGCCCTGAAACGGATCGGCTATCCCCTCGGATTTGCCGCGGCCGGCGGCATGTCCCTGGTTGCCCTGGTGCTGTTTTTACTGATGATGCGGGACAAGCAGGGCAGAACTTGAGACGATTCCCGACCTGAATCCCTTCAAGTTCAATAGGGATACCACCCACGAGGTCCCCGAGTTTGCTCCGAACCGGACCACACCGGAGTTTACGCAGTTATTGAATCCATAGGAGAACTGCCATGCACCATGAGTTGCGCAACAAAAAAAGAGGCCTTACCGAAGCGGAAGCACGGGAACTGCTTGAACGCGGAGAATTCGGCATCCTCTCCACCTGCGATGCAGACGGCCAACCATACGGAATTCCGCTCAGTTACTGCGTAATTGACAACGCCGTCTATTTCCACTGCGCCACGGAAGGCCACAAGCTGGAAAATATTGCCGCCAACAGCAAGGTGTCGTTTTGCGTGGTGGGTAACACCGAGGTGTTGCCGGACCAGTTTGCGACCCGCTATGAGAGCGTCGTCGTTTCAGGAAAGGCAACAGAGGTTTTTGACACGGAGAAGCAACGTGGTTTGGAAGAGCTTCTGCCGAAATACTCTGCCGGATTTGTTGCGGAAGGGTTGAACTATATCGACGCTGCCGCAGAACAGACCAGGGTTTTCAGAATCAGCATCGATGCCATGTGCGGCAAGGCACGACGGTAACGATAAAAGACGTATCGCATTGGGATCAACACAGGGCAGATTGTTTAATTGAAAAGCGATCTGCCCTGTGTCGTGTTTCGTGTTTACGTACTAATTTTAATTTACAGCCACTCAAAGAATGCGTATATTTCTTCGGATTAGCTACTGCCGTTGCCTTCAGACATTACGAGATGAGCTTGGATAATCCGTTACAATGGGACAAGCTATCTACACAAGAGCATGTTCCCTCCATCAATTTATCAGGAGTCACACAAAGTGGGCCGCATAAATTTCAACAGCCTTACAACCCGCCTGATTCTCTTGGGTATGGTTTTTATCACCCTGGGAGGAATTGCACGGGCTTTCTTTCTCGGCAACTACTTGCGCAAAGGTGTAACCGAAGCAGCCTCTGCTCAGCTGCTCTCTATGGCTGACTATGTTGCAAAAAATATCGATCGCAACATCGTGGAGCGCCGTGAAATGCTGGAACGTGTTGCGGCAAGGATGCCATTGACGCTGCTGCATAACCGGAAAGAGTTGCAGAAATGGCTGGGTGAACGTAATGACATCAATCCGTTGTTTTCACAAGGCATTGCAGTACTCGGTTTATCAGGAGTTATGCTGGCTAACTACCCCGTAATAACCAATCAGGACCATAAATCTTTTGCGGATCGAGATTATTTTCAACAGGCTTTAAAAGGTGAGTTCGCTATTGGCCGTCCCGTCATCGGCCGTATTTCTAAAGTTCCGGTGCTGCCGATGGCGATGCCGATTTGTGATCGCGCCGGAAAAGTGTGTGCTGTTCTTATTGGAGTATCCGCACTTAATTCCTCGAATTTTCTCGATCCATTGTATTCCACTCGTGTCGGCGTCACGGGCGGTCTGGTGCTCGTATCGCCACGTGATAAATTGTTCCTCGGTGCTTCGGATGCTGACATTGCTCTCAAGCCGACTTCAGAAAAAGACACCTATCTGCAACAGGGTCAGGTCACGAAAGAGTTTCATGGAGTGGGGCTCAATACCAGACGTGGAATCGAGGAATTGACCGCCATTGCTTTGGTGCCGAGTAGCGGGTGGCTTGTTGTCTCGCGGCTGCCGACCAGCGAAGCGTGTTTGCCGCTTACCCGCTTGCGCCCTTTTATACTGAATAATACGGTAATCATCGTACCGATTTTCTTGATCATCATGTTGTTTATGTTACGCCGTATGATGCGCCCGCTTAAGAGCGCCGCATACCATGCCGACCGAATGACTCATGGTGAAATTCCTTTTGAACCATTGCCGGTGGAGCATAACGATGAAGTTGGCCACCTGACGGCGGCATTCAATCGCGTTTTGTCGAAATTGATTGAAAGTCGTGCTGAACTTGAACATCTTTCCCTTCACGACACCTTGACCGGTCTGCCCAATCGCCAATTGCTGGCTGATCGCATGACATTGGCTCTGGCGCGTCTCCAGCGCAACAAAGGTCAAATTGCAGTATTGTTTCTGGATTTGGATGGTTTCAAGAAGATTAACGACAGCCTCGGGCATGAGGCGGGTGACACGGCGTTACGCACAGTGGCCGACCGCTTGCGTATATCGATGCGGAGCGAAGATACCTTGGCGCGGGTGGGTGGGGACGAGTTCGTCATCCTGATTGCCGACCTGTGTGATAACGCCAAAATGGTGGCGGAGTTGGTGGCACACAAGTGTCTGAAAGTTTTTCAGAACTCTTTTATTATCAATGACACCCCATGCCAACTGGGAGCCTCCATCGGCATCGCCGTCGGCAACAGTGCATCATCTGCTGATTCGTTGTTGATGTCTGCGGATAAGGCCATGTACCGGGCCAAAGAAGCGGGAGATGGCAAATACTTCTGGGCGTAACTTTTTTTAATCTGGCACGTAAACCACTGGAAGACATCGGGGCGTAGCTCGTAGATTGAACCTTTGCCTTCGATCAGGAAATCGCAACAGTTTTCAGTCAATTCCGCTTTACCTGAGATAGCTGCCAATACCTCCTCTCTTAAGCAAATCAATACCCGATTTAATCTGGGTAAAGCGCGTTTTTTTGAATCAGTAGGCCCAGTAGGGGCCATTGCCCAGAGAGGAATTCCTGTTTTCGATGCCGACAAAGACACCCCGGCCGAAAAAGAAGGGAAGTCCCCAATTGAACCCTCCACCTCCACTACTCCCGCCAACTTCGCTGAAAACCCTGCTGCCGCTACTGACGAGGCTGTTGAAATTGCCTATCTGGAAGGGAACTGTCCCGCTCGGTGAACCGAAAGCCCCGGTGGTCGTGGCAGACAGAGCTGTGGTTGTCGCAGGGCAGTAAAACCCGATACCGGGAGACGGACAGTTGGGAAGCAGACTGGCGGGGGCATCAAAAAACAACCCGTTCGAGCCGCTGTCTATAAAGCTGGAAGTGGTTGATGGTACGCCGCTGAAAGTTGTGGTAGTAGTGAATTCGCCAAACGAGCTGGCGGGGTACGTCGTCACGGCGGTTGGCGTATTGTTGGACCGGGTACCGATCCCCAGAACGAGACTGCCGTTGACCGAAGGTACACCTCCCGGGGGAATCGCCGGCAGTTGCACCAGCACCCCATTGTTATCCTGAGGCAGGAGCACCACCGGGTTCTGCACCTGAGTGGCGGTCGGCACCGCAGTCCCGGTGCAGGCCAAGCCGGTGCACGCGAAATAGATACCGATATTCGCACTGGATGCGCACCGCGCCCCGCAATCCTGCGCAAAGAGGCCAACCCCCAGAATACCATTAAACCCTGCAATTGCGGGGCTGGCATCGGCATTCACGCACGCACTGGGACGGGTGCCGAAGGTGGCATCAACGACCTGTATCGGCACCTGAATAGCAGGCTCGTTGCCCAGAATGACTGCCGCCATCTGGACCGGCCCCCAATCCGAGGAGCCATCTCCGTATTGGATACACTCGGCCAATGCTCCGGAAGCCACCGTCACTTGGGGCAGAACCAGATTCGTGCTCAAGGCTTGCTTGAAAATGCGCAGTCCAAAACTCCCCGTATCCAGCAGGATATCGGTAATCACCTGGCAGGTTGAGGTGCCGGGGGTACAGACCGTGACGCTCACACAGGGCTTATTGGTGTACGATCCGCTTGAGCAGAGCGAACCATTTACGGTAATGGGCAGCACGTTGGCCTGACTGCCCCCAGCCGTGACAGTCAGAGTAGTCGCACCGGGGATGCCTCCCGATGTGGCTGTGATTGTGGTGGTACCGGTGCCGACTGAGGTTGCCAAGCCATTGGTGCCTGCGGCATTACTGACAGTGGCGACGGTTGCAGCCGACGAACTCCAGGTTGCTGACGTGGTCAGATCCCGGGTCGTGCTGTCCGAGAATGTCCCGGTGGCGCTGAACTGCTGGGTCGTCCCAAGGACGATGTTTGGATTTGCCGGAAGAACAGTGAGCGACACGAGCGTTGCCGGAGTAACCGTGAGGGTAACCGCACCCGAGATACCTCCCGATGTGGCCGTGATTGTGGTGGTACCGGTGCCGACTGAGGTTGCCAAGCCATTGGTGCCTGCGGCATTGCTGATGGTGGCAACAGATGGAGCCGACGAGTTCCAGGTTACCGATGTAGTCAGATTGCTGGTCGTGTTATCCGAGAACGTTCCGGTGGCACTGAACTGCTGGGACATTCCGACAGCTACAACTGAATTTGACGGGGTAACGACAATGGAAAGCAATTTTTTTGGCGTTGAATTGCCGCCCCCGCCACACCCGGCCATCAATGTAAGCAGCAGCACCAGTATGAAGAGGTTATTTGATTTCACCGATGTCCACCCCCGATGGGATCAAACTCGGCACATAGGCCCGTCCCTGAAGATTCCGCATGTGCCCCCACTTCTCGACAACAATGGAACTTGTTGAGAGCTTTTGACGGTTTGTTCCGTATATGCGCACCGCCTTCTTCCGGGCAGCCGAATATTCACCCCAATAGGCACCGAGGAGCTGCGTGAGGTCAGGATTCACGTATCCGTTCCAGGCGATGCCGAACACGACCCCGGAGGGAGAAACGAATTCTCGCACGGTCGTGGCGTCAGACACGATCTCCTCGACCGTATATCCTTTGTGGGAGGTTGTGCTGCGATGCACCGCCTGGAGTGACGTGCGGTCTGCAGCGATCGTATCCGCACGCCCTCCCAGAACGGCATGGGCTCCTTGGCTATATCCGAGTGCCACACTGAACATCATAAATCCTGAAATTACCTGTGCTCGTTTCATAAAAGACCAGCCTCCTCTGCAGGGCAAAATCCGGGTGTGCAGTCACGTACGAAACTGCACTGCATCACTTACTTTTATACTACAACTTATTCCTGCCACAAGTATCTCGCGTGGACAGAGGCTATCCGGGAACCTCCCAAAGAGGCCGAATCACGCCGACAGCAGACCGGCAAGCGCCGGACGTGCAGCTTAGATGCCCGCGTACCATTCATATCCCTGGTCTTCCCAATAGCCTCCTTTTCCGCCGGCTATTCCGGAAAAATCCTCGACGAGCTCGATGCGCATAACATATTTAGCCATTTTGTACCCCAACTGGCGTTCCAGACGCAGCCGAAGCGGCGCACCGTTAGCGATGGGCAGCGGCTCGTCGTTAAGCTCATAGGCAAGGATTGTCTGGGGGTGAAATGCGTCTTCCATATCAATACTTTCGTAATAAGGTGAACTTCCATCATCTTCCATGGGATCAGCGCAGTGGAACACGACATAGCGAACAGTCGGTTTTGGCCGCACCTCTTCAAGCAATGCACTCAAACGAGCGCCTTTCCACTTTCCTATTGCACTCCACCCTTCAACACAATCGTGCCGGGTTGTCTGGGTTCGATGTGGAAGAGCCCGGATATCAGCAAGCGAAAAACTTATGGGACGTTCAACCAGTCCTCCAACATTTAGCCGGTAGTAGGCAAACCCGTTGTCCGCCAGTGAAATGTATTCGGGGTTGTTCGGCATTGAGGTCCCGTTGCTTCTGAATGCGGGAGACCGGTCAGCTTCCGTGAATTCCTGCGCCATCGCCTTCCGCGAAAGAAACAGTCTTTGTGTTCTATAGCTTGCACTTTCCCCAACTCCCAGGACCTTGGAAAACCAGGCTGACTCCGACAGTTTCTGGCACCCTGCCAGCGTCAACGCACAGACACCGGCACACGCGCGCGCCAGCAGGCTTCTCCGGGTCAACCCGCTGTTTTTACCCATGTTCAGCCTCCGATTCGATCCGATAGTTTCCGGTGATCATCGAGCGAAGGTTATTCCAGAAACCGGTGACAACAACCTGGAACAGGTGAACGGCAGTAAAGGCAACCAAGACCCACGCAACGACAAAATGAATTGTGCGCATGGATTGCCGGCCACCGAACACGTCAACCCAACCGGGGAACAGTGCATCAATCCCTGGAGACATGCCAAGGCCGTTCAGGATAGCTAAAGGGATCAGTATAAAAACAACCCCGATATAGGCCAGTTTTTGCAGTATGTTGTAACTCTGTGCCGCTGCGCCGGTCGGATGTTTGAGCAGAAGGTGATCTCTGAACGTCTTGCCTATTGAATGCCAATCATTCGTTGTCGGCAGGAGGTCCCTCCGCAGATGCCTGCTGAAAATCGAGTAGCCCACCAGACAGAAGCTGTTGATCACAAGTAGCCACGCAAAAAACAGGTGCCAGCGACGCGCCATCGACAACCACCTGTTCCCCGGAATAGTGAGCCAGGACGGGAACCCGCGCTCTTCCAGGTCCCCGTCCCGGCCGTTTGAAGCGCCAAGGATTCCGGTGGTCGTGAATTCACGCCCGAAAATTTTTGTGACGCCGGCAGTTTCACCGTTATCATCTTCCGTACTTTTAATTTCCAACAGAGGAGGAGTACCGGTGTATGAGGACTTTCCCCAGAAGAGTTCGGGGTTGGCATTGAAAATATTAAGGCCGCTCATCAGAAGTATGGGAAGGAGGAGAACCATGAGCCAGTGCATGATACGTACGGGTAATGAGTGCCGATAATAGAGGCGCTCCTTGGAATCGGAGCTCGTCGAACCAGTCATAAGGACTCCTCGGGAAGCCTTATTTGATGCACAGTGAAGAAGCGTAACGAAACGACCTTACCTGCTAAAGATATCACAAATCATTCATATCGCAACTTCACACTTCATCATACAGCCTGCCACCGCCCAGAGTCTTTGCTTGACTATAAGTCACATTCCACTTCAATCCGTATTGTACTATTTTCACAAAGCACGTATTGTCCTTATAGTCACAGACAGGCAACAACCGGGACAGATATTCTTATGGGTGGGGAGGATTGTCATGAAAGTTTTTGTTGTTTTTTTCACTGCAAGTATCATGTTTTGTGCGTCACAGGCATTTGCCGACAACTTCCGCTGCCCCAACGGCGCTATTGTTTCCACCGGCGACAGCATCTCCACCGTTACGATTAAATGTGACCCGCCTGCAAGTTCATTCAAGCGCGAGGAACCGATGGTGGCTGACGTCACCAGAGCTGACGGTAAGCCGGGGACAAAAATCTTCTACATCGAGGTGCAGGAGTGGACGTACACCCAGGGTTCAACCCTGCTGCATACGTTGATATTCCGTAACGGCATCCTCTCGGAAGTTCTCACCGGTGGCTTCGTACAATAATTTTTTCAACCTTATTTACGGAAAAAATTAACGGGGCGCCGCATCTATGGCGGACATTGGGCGCACATCGACTTGAAGAGGTTGGTGCTGAGATAGCGATCGCCGCGGTCAGGAATGATGACAACTATCACTCCTGATTCCAGCTCTGACGCCAGCCTGAGGGCGCCGGCCACTGCTGCTCCACCGGACATCCCGCAAAATATCCCCTGACGCGAGGCAAGGAGCCGGGCAGTTTCAAAGGCATCATCATCCTCTACCACCAGCTTGCGATGGTAGGCGCTCGGGTCATAGATAGGCGGAATTATCGCTTCCTGCATGTTTTTAAGGCCCTGTATTTTATGCCCCAACACCGGTTCGACAGCGACAATCCGTACCTCCGGCTTGACCTCCCGGAAATATTTTGCCACCCCCATGACCGTTCCGCTGGTGCCAACGCCGGCCACGAAATGCGTGATGTTCCCGCCGGTCTGTCGCATGATCTCGGGGGCGGTCGTTTCGTAGTGGGCCAATACATTGTTCGGGTTGGCATACTGGTTGGGCATGTAATACGTCCCTGGTTCACTGTCGTAAATCTTGTGGGCCAGGCGAATAGCCCCGTCGGTTGCCTCGCAGCCGGGGGAGAGCACGATCTCGGCGCCGTATGCCTCCAGAACGCTGCGCCGTTCCACACTGACACAGGCGGGCATAGCCAGCTTTATTCGATACCCTCTGGCGGCTGCAATCATGGCCAGGGCGATGCCGGTATTCCCCGAAGTCGGCTCCAGGATAACCTTGTCCTGAGTCAACTCGCCACTTGCCTCGGCAGCCAGGATCATCTGACGGGCGGGGCGGTCCTTGATCGAGCCGCCCGGGTTGTTCCCTTCAAGTTTCGCCATGATTCGAACACCGGGGTTTGTGCAGAGGGTACCGATTTCAACCATTGGAGTCGAGCCGATTGACTCGATAAGACTTTGACCGTTCATGTATGCCTCAATTATTTGAAGTTGGAATACCCATTATATAATCCTCGCGTCCCGGAAACGTCAAGGTTTTGGAGGTAACGATACAGCCGTTCGCACTTTACCGGGTTTCATGCGGTAGTATCCCGGTATTTTCAGCTCCGGATTGAATAGTTTTCGTTTATTTATCGAGGGAGAACAGGCAATATGTTGGTATCTATAAGCGAAAATAATCACATCGCATCCAGGAGTTTTACCGGTGGCAATCGTTGTTGGCGACATACATGGCAATCTTGAAAAGGCGAAGCGGTTTCTGCTCTATCGCCCCGAACAACCTCATGTTGCCTTGGGAGACTATGTAGACTCTTTTACAGAATCGTTTGAGTCGCAATTAATGGTAATTAAGCTGCTGTCAGACAGCAATGCAACGCTGCTCTGGGGCAATCACGATCTCTACTATCCGAGCAATGCCCCCTGGAAGAGCAGCGGTTACCAGCAAAACCATGCGGAACAGCTCAGAGAGATCTTTGATGACCTCTTGCAGCGTCGTCGCTTGGTTGCAGCCCACTGGGTAGATGGCTGGCTCTGCACCCATGCCGGATTTGCCGAAGGTGGTAACGGCCTGACACCTTATGGGTGCTGCCGTAAAAATTCACGGCATTTGGCCGATTGCATCAACGAACACTTTTTTGCAAGCCTTGCCCATAACCAGGCAAGCCCCCTATTCAATATTCCCGTTGCTCGCGGAGGAGATGCCCCTTACGGTGGCATCTTCTGGCTTGACCCGTTTCGTGAAAAGGTACGCCTCGATGCCACGTATCGCCAGATATTCGGCCACACCGAGCAGAAAGCCCCGGTATTGACCGATCGCTGGCTCTGTCTCGATACAACCAATGCCTACGATATCTGGATATTTGATACCGAAACGGAAACTCTCCAGAACCTGCGGACACCTCAGGAGCTTCAAAGCAGCAATGGCCAGAGTTTCAGTGCAAAAATGTCCCGCCTGCTGAACTTCAGCAGTGGTTTTTGAGACATCGCCTCGATGGCACCCTCCCTGTAGCGCCAGAATAAACGGAAAATGAGCTTTATTTCTACCCCTTCGTGCGGAAGTATCGGGAAAGAAGACAGCCTCAACCATGCCGCGCAACAAAAGGGCGACTCACTTTCACAGTGGTCGCCCTTTGTCCATCAATCAATCAAGGTTGAACTTTGTTACCAGTGCTCAGTGCCATGACATGAATTTGCGCAGGTGCGGTTTGTCGCGTTCCAGCCGGTGTTTACCAGTGATACATCCGTCACCCCGTTGTTATGGGTTGCAGTATTAAATGATGTAGTGCTGTAGCCGCTTCCATGGCAGGTTGCACAACTCACACGTTCACTCACATGTTTCGCATGGTGACCAGTTGCCGGAGGGATTGCGTGGCAACTGCCACAGACGGGAGTTGGCGCCGGTGTCGGAGAGGGCGTAACCGTTGCCAGGGCAGTTTCAATAGCCGCTATTTGCGCGGAGGTAAGCGCGGACAGCGACCCCATTGAACCGGTGTTATTGTTGATGGCAGTCTGGATGCGGATTGCCGTCGCTCCTGCCTTGCTGGAACTTGCCAGGGGGCCGTGACATGAAGCGCAGTCAGTGCCATACAGCGTCGGCCCATCGACAACCGGTGTCGGCGTTGGAGTGGGCGCCGGAGCAGGTGTAACCGTTGCCAGGGCAGTTTCAATAGCCGCTATTTGCGCGGAGGTAAGCACGGACAGCGACCCCATTGAACCGGTGTTATTGTTGATGGCGGTCTGGATGCGGATAGCTGTTGCTCCCGCTTTAGCGGAACTTGCCAGTGGGCCGTGACATGAAGCGCAGTCAGTGCCATACAGTGTCGCTCCATCAGCAACCGGAGTCGGTGTCGGTGTTGGTGTCGGTGTTGGTGTCGGTGTCGGCGTAGCGGGGGTCAAAACGGTTACAATCGCCTGAACTTCACTTACCGAGAGAGACGAGAGAGATCCCATACCACCGGTATTATTACCGATTGCTGATTGCAGGCGAGCAATGGTAATTCCGGTTTTGGTAGACGATGCCAACGAACCGTGGCAACCGGCACAATTGGCAGAATAGAGCGATGCGCCATCAGGTGTCGGTGTCGGTGTCGGTGTCGGTGTCGGTGTCGGTGTCGACGGATTAAGAGCAGTTACAAGCGCCTGTATATCCGCTGCTGATAGAGTTGAGAGTGATCCCATGCCACCAATATTGCCACCGATTGCATTTTGCAGACGTACGACTGTAACTCCGGTTTTGCTGGACGAGGCCAAGCTACCATGGCATCCGGCACAATTGGCAGAATAGAGTGCTGCGCCGTCAGGAGTTGGAGTCGGTGTCGGCATTGGAGTTGGAGTCGGCATTGGAGTTGGAGTCGGCGTTTGTGTCGGTGTCGGTGCCGACGTAACCGGAACAGTTGTTGCCAGATAGTCTGCAATTGCCTGAATATCTGCGACAGAAAGCCCGTTTACCATCTTCATTCCGCCAATGTTTGCGTTGATGGCGTTTTGCGCGGCGGATACCGAAATTCTCCCGATTAGATTCGAGTTGGAGCTGGCACCGTGGCAGCCGGCGCACTTAGCTGTGTATAATGCGCTCCCTGAAGTTGTTGCCGGCGGAGTTACCGAAACTGGAGTGCTTGTTGGCATAACTGCACTACCGAGCTGATTGGCAGCAACATTGATCAGCATGTTTGTGCCCTGCATTACTTTTATGGATCCGGGAGCAACGGTAACCGAAATAGCATCAAGAAGGGCATCCGGCCCTGTGCCATTCGCGCTGAACGGTCCGTTAACGAGACTCCCCGTGACGTTAAAAGAGGCCATCAAAGGAGCAAACATATTCTGGATAGTCTTGTCAGCAGCAGACATCTTATCAGCAATAGAGGTTATTTCAGCCGGTTTGTACGATGCGTAAAGAACGTCAAGATCATCCCGTTGCGCAGCCTGGGCAACAACAATAGTTGTTAACGGGGTGATATTGGTCATGCCGACATCTGTAGCGATGGAATAAAGATTTTGATTATTACTGCTGATTTTGAGGAAGAAAGGGGATTTTAGATCAGAGGCATCAAACGTGAACGAACCATCGCTTCTGGTCGTCTGATGCTGCTCTATTGGTGTTTCAGACGAATCTTTTAAAAACACCTCTCCATACGCAATTGGTGCACCTGTCGCCGCCACGCCAGTTATTTTTTTGGCATTTGCCGGCGCAGCTCCCGCACCGGAAGCAGGGCCACCGCCACTACATCCGGCAGCAATTACAACAACAAAACTCAATAATGCAAAGAACAACATTCTCATGGAACTACTCATATCGTCTCCTTTTGCTTGTCCCCGTTACAGTTACATCTAACAGGGAGAGGTGAAGGTTGGCGATAGTTCGGCGACCCGGCTGTCTTCGAGAGACCCATGGGCTTTCCGTCCCTCCTTCGCAGGAGGTTTAGTATTGTCGCATATCACAGGCAGTTTCTTCCGTCTGTTACATCCGTCAGTTATACACGCATTTCCCCCTTTCCCGATTGGTCTCTTAAAATACAAAACAACGCTTCTTCACTTGCGTACCCGGTATCCCGGCCGCCCCTTGCAACCTTCCAGCCCGGCTGTTACAGAGGGAACCACGTACCACGTCCCGGCGCGAACACTCTTAGGCACATCTATTCAACACCATGCGTGTCAAGAATATATTTTTCGATGCAAAAACGCAACAGTTTTATCAGCAAATCAATTTCACATTTTTCAAGTTATCCAGACATTACATCTGGTTTATGCAAAAAGGCCGGCTCTTCAGGAAGCCGGCCTTTCATGCTGCAGATGATTTGATACATACCGTATTTCAAAAAAACATCATCATGCGTCATCTTTATCGGCGGGAATAACCGTTGCTTGCGTGGAGAATACTTTTTCATCATCATCGCAGCGGTCTATAAATCTTTTCTTGTCTAACCGGTCGAGGCCTTTGGCAAGCAAGCGAAATCCGAACATGATTAATACAATGCCAAAAAAAGAAAACGGCACTGATTTAAGGGCCATCGCAGTAATGCCGAAAGTCATAAATGCAATCCCCAGCTTCAGGCACCTTTCCTGTTTCTCCACCCCGGTGCTGTTTGCTGAAAATGAGTATAATTGATAACACACTACCAGCAGTGGAAGGATAATCAGGAATTCAACATAGCTGTACATGGGTGCCTCCTCTATTTACTTCTGGTGTTTATATTCCTCCAATTGAAAAATAAATTCAATCCATATCTATATATGTATGCATATTAGGCGTGCTTTTCCCCAAAAACGGTCCGGTTTAACGCGGAGAGGATCGCCCGTTTAGCGGTACATCCAGACCGTCACTGCTGCCGTACGGGTACCAGCAGAAGCGGAACCTTACTCCGGCTGCAGATCTTGTTCGTGACACTACCCGCCCAGAATGCCTCCATGCCCGTCTTCCCGTGGGTAGCCAGGACAATCAGATCAATTGCCGCCAGGCTGGCAGCCTCCACGATAATTTTTGCCGGGTCGCCCCGCAACACATGCGCACTGGCGGCAAATCCCTGGTCATGTAAATCGGTGAGCAGGCCAGCGGAGTATGCCTCGGCATCCTGCAGGGCCATATCCAGCATCAGTGAGGTCGCCCCCGGCAACAATCGTCCGGTGACCGTCATGTTGCCCGAAAGGTTGCGCGGAATAACCATGGCCAGATGCAGGGACGCATTGCAGGCGCGTGCCAGCTCCTTTGAGGGGGTGAGCGCTTGCGCATGTTGGGGATCTCCGTCCAGCGGGACCAGAATATTCCGGCACATGAACTCCCGCGGGTTGCCTTCCTCATCGGGATGCGTGATCAGGACCGGCCTCGAGTCACCGGCAATGACTTTCTGGGCGATGCTGCCAAGAAAAAGGTGGAGCGCCATGCCGCGACCATGGGAACACATGACCACCAGATCATGCCCCAGTTCATCGGCATGTTCCACGATACTTCGAGCCACGTTTTCGACCTCCGCGGCATGCACGTGGCATTCAACCGGTATACCCTGCGGGAAGTACCGGCGCGAAATTCCGTCGAGGTAAAACCCCGCTTCTTGTGCGCTGATAAGATGAGGTTGGCCATGGACCTCGCTGGGTGCATTCTTTTCCACCACATGCATCAGCGTAACGCGCGCATTGAGCATTTCTGCGAGGTAGGCAGCGGCCTGCACCGCCGATTCAGCCATGCGGGAACCGTCAAGAGGAACAAGTATGTGTTTGAACATAGGGATCACCCCGTCACGAGAGTCTTGTAAAGCAGGTATACATTCAGTATGACAATGACAGCGGCAACCAGGCACGCGAGCAGCGTTGTAATACGCTTATTGACCAGGTCGCCCATTATATCGGGACGGCGGGTAAACATTACCAGGGGAATGACGGCAAAGGGCAGCCCGAAGCTGAGGATAACCTGGCTCATAACCAGGGTGCGGGTGGGGTCCAGTCCGATGGCAATAACCGCCAGCGACGGTGTCATGGTCACAAGCCGTCTGGCCCAGATCGGGATGTGGCGCTTCAGGAATCCCTGCATGATTACCTGGCCGGCACTGGTACCGACGGTTGACGATGACAATCCCGCCAGCAGCAATGACAGGCCGAATATCCATTTGGCAGAATTTCCGAGCAGCGGCTCCAGGGTATGGTACGCTTCTTCTATGGTTGCCATGGATGTCAGCCCGGACTTGTAAAACGTCGCCGCAGCCATGATCAGCATGGCTGCATTCACAAAACTGGCGATTCCCATGGCAATGACCACGTCCATAATTTCAAACCGGTACAGGCTCTGCATTCTGGCCTTGTCTCTCACCACAATGCGTCCCTGCATCAGGGCGGAATGGAGAAAGATGGCATGCGGCATGACCGTTGCCCCCAAAATACCCGAGGCCAGCAGTATGCTCTCGCTGCCTGAAAAATGGGGAACAAACGCATGATAGGCAACTTGGGCCCAATCCGGCTTGACAATAATGGTTTCCAGCAGATAACAGAGCGCTATCAGGCCGACCATGGCCGAGATGACGGCCTCAAGTGGCCGGAACCCGTAACGTTCAAGGCCGAGAATAAGCAGTGTCGCCAGGGCGGTAAGAATTGCTCCCACGAACAACGGTATGCCAAGCAAAAGCTGGAACCCCAGAGCGGCCCCAAGAAACTCCGCCAGGTCGGTCGCCATCGCCACAAGCTCCATCAGGCTCCACATCAGATAGACCACCGGTCTGGGGAACTGCTCCCGACAGTGTTCCGCAAGGTTGAGCCCGGTGGCGATGCCAAGCTTGGCAGACAAGGTTTGAATGAGCATTGCCATGAGATTGCTGGCGATGATCACCCACACCAGCAGGTACCCGAATTGGGCGCCGCCCTGAATATTGGTCGCAAAATTACCCGGATCAACGTACGCAACACTGGCGATAAACGCCGGCCCCAGAAACGGCATCATTCGAGCCAGACGATTTCCCTTCTGCCGGCTGCCGAGAATATCCAAAGCGGTCTGAACGGTGCGGGAGTCAGAAGTCTTCAGGTTATTGAGAATAGTTTCGTTATGTGCCATTGCAATCCGACTCCACTTACTCCGAAATTCAACCGGATTTACGCCAGTTGTAAGCGTGCAATTGAATTTCAGCTAAAGCGCTGGGGTTAATGCCGATGGACACAAGTTCCGCTGATACAGTCCGCATATCCAGATCCTCCAGATGCTCCATTATCCGGAGAAGAGTGCCGTAAGGCCCCTCGCGATCAACCAGTGCGGCGGCAACATCCTCATTGAGGTTGAGGTTTGAAATAATGTCTTCGACGGCAACATCATAGTTCCTCTCCATCAGGGAGAGGATGCCGGTCATAAAGGCCCGGTCAGGGGATTCGCCGTCAAGCTGCAAACCGGGATGAACAAAGGCCAATTGTTCCATGAGACCGGCTCTGGTAGCTGCCATATCCACCAGTGGGTGATCAAAATTATCATCGCCATCAGCGGCAAACAGAGCCAGTTGCACCCAGCGTTTGATCTGCAGACGCCCGGTCATTGCAATGGCGTGACGCACCCCCTGGATTTTAGTACGATGCCCGAACGCTACGGAGTTGACAAGCATCAACAGCTTGTACGTCAGTGCCGGGCTTTCCCGGAAGGCCTGCTCTATAACTTCGATGCTCGCATCATCTGACAAAAGACGCATCAACTTGAGGAGCGTCAATGCATCCTCGTCCATTTTTTTCTTCTTGATGATATCCGGTCGGGCAAAATAATAGCCTTGGAAGTAATCGAAACCAAGGGCGTGGCATGCCACAAATTGCTCAGTACTCTCGACCTTCTCTGCAAGCAGCTTGCAGGGATACCGGCGCAGATGTTCTATAATATCAGGAAGGGATTCCAGCGATGTCTGGAAAAGGTCAATTTTGACAATGTCGACTATGGCATAGAGCTCGGCAAAGCTCGAACAGTACTCATGGTCATCAAGGGCCAGGCAAAATCCGGCTGCTTTTAGTGCCAGACAGCGCTCCAGCAGCTCCGGTGACGGACTAATCGACTCCAGAAGCTCAATAACAATATGTTCCTGCGGAAGAAGTTCCAGGACTTCGTCCATCAGCATATCCTCATCGACATTTATGAAGCCCTTGCGTCCCCCCAGAAGTTCTGCAATTCCAAACGATGCGAGGGTATTGATGATCACATTGGCTGTGGCACGGCCGGCGTCCTGTATGTCAGCCTCATTAACATCCGTAGAGCGGAAAAGCAGTTCGTAGCCGTAGAGACGCTCGTTCCTGTCCAAAATGGGTTGGCGCCCGATTATGTAGTTATCATCCATAGTTCAATTCCTGTCCGGTTGTTTATTTAACGAAACGGCTCCACAGTTCTCAGCTGCCGTGCGGAACATACAAAACTGAAACAAACGTCAGGAAGACAATTCCCTGATGATTTCCGTCTGGCGCCGCGCGATAAGAGCGCCGATCCGGTCTTCACTGCTTTTGTCATGCTCAAACAGAAAAATACAGCGGAACAATCTGTTCTGCTGATGCACCTGTGTCAGTTTTGCCATGACTCTCGTCATGACCGGTGTTTGATTCGTTGGGAATGGCATCGTGATGGTGAGGTAAAAAAAAGAAAAGCTTTCCAAAAGCTTCCGGTCGGGAATGGTAACGGCACAACTGGTCAGCGACAGATCCATCATCCTGCCATTAAATTTCGTGGCTCCGGCTTCTACGCCGATCACCGGGGGCACCTGCATACGCACTCTGACGGATGTGCGCCGATTGGAATGCACATCGGCATAATTAAAACCGGAAAGGGTAATCTCACCGGTATCAGCATCGTAGTGCGCATTCGCATACACATGGTGCGGAAACGGCACTCCCTCAATTATGGTATATCCGCTAAATTCAATAGCTCGTGCTTGAACCTCGCTGGTGCGGCATACCAGTTTGTTTTCATCTACGGTAAGGATTGTGGCTACGGCCGAGACCGGCACCTCTTTATAGTAATTGAGAAATTGAACCACGGGGCGAGGCACCACACCTGACAGCTTGAGCAGGCCTTCTTCAATCGAGAGCCCCCCGGTCTGTCCCATCAGGCAGAAATAATAATTATCGGGAATTTCTGACATTTACCTGCCTGTATACAATTGTTTTTTAATATTTCCTTATTCGTGATTGTGAATAGTATGAGGTGATATTTTTCTATTGTCACACTAACTGATCTTACAATGGAAGGTTTTAATCATTTGGAAGTTATATATTGATGTGCGTTAAACGTCAAGCGGCTGCTGAGGTTTGCAATAGGTGGTTTATTATCAAGTGGTGGGGGTGTTGTGAGGCATTACAACACAGAAATTCTGGGTTTATGAGCCGGGACTGTGTCTGAGAAACTTTTCAGCATAATGTTGCGGTGAGAAGCTATTCAAGCGCTTATTGAAACAGCCCCTTTCCAGAAGGGCGAATAGCCGTGCTGCCCATGTTTTGGGATATATTTACAGCACAGCTATCTATCTCTGTTGAGTATTTGCTCGTTCATCCGGGTAAACAAAGTTGTTTCTGGCAAAATTTATGGCACCCTGTCTTTGTTAGCGGCGTTCTCCACCATCACGATGCCCGCCATCCCTGTACCCGCCTCCGCGGCCTCTGCCATGGCCATACCCGCCATCATCGTCCCAGTAGGGGAAAAGGCAACCGGACAGCAGCATTACTGCCACGAAAAGTAAAAGCGATACTAGTATTGAATTTTTTTTCATTGTCTTGCTCCTTTTGCAGCTTTTGATTGGTGTCAGGCTGCATTCCGCTGCCAGCAGCTGTCCATCTACATATTTCCTGACCGTTGTGTCACTGCGGATCGCACCAATACTCTCTTATGCGAAGAACATATAATTGTTGAGCAACTACCGTGCCAGAATAATTTTCAAATACCGCCGCTGCATCAAGATGGTTGTGCATGGTTATAACGTATCTGGAGACAATGAAAAAGCCGGCGATCTGTCAGAACAACCCGCCACTATTAACATAACTGCCATATGATGCGGGCAGAAGTCCAAGCGAATCTGCAGACGTTACATCGGATTGCTCTCCGTGGCCAGCACAGCATACAACCCGCTGAATTTTACGGTTTTCGTCAAATACGACAGAAGGTAAGCGGCTCTTTCAGTTGGCCTCTGTATCACACGTTCCAATGTATCCTGCCAATCGGCACGTTATCTCTTGCAAATACGCACATCACCTTTGGCATGGTTGATGTATATATTCACCTGCATCATGAAGATGCAGCAGTGTGAATCACACTTCTATTGAAAGGATCCGCCATGAAAAAAATCCGCATGTTTCTGGTAATTGTAATTGTCGCTCTGGGAAGCATCATGACGCAAGGATGTCACCTGTGGTATCCTCCTGCGCCTCCGGGTTTGCCGTCACCGCCGCCCCTCCCGGTGCCGTAAAGAACAGAGGCGGCACTGCTCCCGGTTTGGACGAGAGCGTTGGGCGCTGTGGCTCTACGCAAGATGTATTTCTCTGCAAAATTGCATTGCGCGTTGATTTTTATCAAAACAATTGACAACGCAGTACTGGATGTGGTTATGGCTATAAATTGAATATTTGATCATGCATACTGGAGAGAAATGATATGGGGCTCTTTTCCGCGGAAACTAAAAATACCGGCTCAAGTGAAACCAGGAAGTTTCATTCGGACTACGGCCAATTGCTTGTTGACGGTGAAATCATAGAGAAGGGGTTTGCTGTACTTCGTGACACATTCCTGTTCACCAACAAGAGATTGATCCTGGTTGACATACAGGGCGTCTCCGGAAGGCAGATCGAATATTACTCGATACCTTACAATAAAATCACAAAATTCAGTGTGCAGACTGGGGAAAGTTTTGACCTTAATGCTGAATTAAAGATCTGGGTTGGCAGCGACACGATACCTGTCGAGAAAAAATTCAATAAAGACATAAACGTCTATGAGGTGCAAAAGGTTTTAGCGAGTCATGTGCTGAAATAGCCCCCGGTCCTGTCGATTATTCTGTGTAACATGGTTTTCAGCTATTAAATAACGCGGGTATTGTTCCTGCACATTGCTGGCTGGGCTTACCTCACGCATTATTTTGACAGCCATCCTCCACAACACCTTTCAGCACCTTTTGCAACTGATCAAAATCGTACGGTTTGCTGACAAGCCCTGCAATATACTCGCGGGGTATCCGTGTAGTGACAACCGTATCTCCAAACCCGGTGGAGATAATTATCGGCAGGTCCGGGTCGAGCATTTTCAGCTTGTCGAACAACTCATAGCCGTCGATAACCGGCATGCCCATGTCAGTCATAACCAGAATAATTTTTTCGGCATTCTTTTGAAACAACTCCAACGCTTCCTTGCCATTTGATGCTTCAATAACCGTAAATCCCATTTCATTCAACATGATTTTCGCAACAAACATGACTTCTTTCTCGTCCTCGACAAGTAGTATCGTGCCGTTCCCCTGCCACGGCCCTGAGGAATCCTGCTGAAGTGATTCATCTCCAGTGGCGTCACTGACCTGAACGGGCAGATAGAGCTTGAAGGTTGTGCCCTGCCCCGCCTGGCTGGAAAGCTGCAATGCTCCGCGGTGCGGCTTGATGATGCCGAGTACTGCCGACATCCCTAAACCGCGGCCCGTAATTTTGGTTGTGTAGAATGGCTCGAAAATTCTCTGCCTTGTTTCCGCATCCATACCGCAGCCATTGTCAGTGACCTCCAGACAGACATACCCTCCCGCCGGTATGGTCTTGCCAAAATGATCCTTGTCCGTTTGACCAGCTCTGATCACGACCTTTGCAACCGTGACATGTATTTCGCCCTGTGCCGCGCCGACGGCTTCCGCGGCGTTGATGATCAGATTCATGACAACCTGCCTGATCTGGCTGGCATCGCCTTTGATGAAGGGAATGTCAGGTAAAAGGTCGCATTTGATGTCCACATTCTTTGTGATGGTCGCTTTCAACATCTTGACCATTTCGTCCACCAGTGTTCCCATATCGATCTGTGTCTGGACGATCTGGGCTTTCCCTGCGTATGCCAGCATCTGGCGACAAAGGTCTGCAGCCCGTTCAGCGGCTTTTTTTATCACCGGAATGTGGGTATCAACCGTTTCCGGCCGAAGTTCTGCCAGGGAACAATGCCCGAAGATGACCGCCAGGATGTTATTGAAATCATGGGCAATGCCGCCGGCTAGTACACCCAGACTCTCCAGTTTCTGTGAATGCAACAGTTGCTGTTCAAGTTCTTGTTTTTCTTGTTCCACCCGTCGGCGCTCTGTAATATCCTCATAAATCCCGAGTACACCAATGACTGCGCCGGAAACATCAATGAGCGGTATTTTAGTGGTATCAATCCAGCTCGCCGTGCCATTTGACTGGCGCTGAGTTTCAATTATATGATATTTGGGCCGTGCATTATCCATAACCTCACGGTCATCGGCGCGGTATCCTTCAGTTTCTTCATGGCTCCAGGGGAGGTTAAAATCACTTTTACCGATTATGTCATCAGAATCGTCAAATCCGGCCAGGCGGGCAAACACCCTGTTGCAGCCGACATAAACACTCTCCCTGTCCTTCCAGAAAATAGACTGGGGTATGGAATTCATTATGTGGGTAAGTACGTTGCGATTTTGGAGAAGCTTGTCATTGGAGTCCAGCAGCTCTTTCCCAACAAGCCCCATCTCGCCGATCATCTGGGCCAGACGGGTGAAGAAGTTCATCATTGACTTTATGGTGCCTTCCGGAAAGACGGGGGTCCTATGCAGCGCTTCAAGATAGGACTCCTCATCAAACCCGAACTCCTTTGCCTGACGGATGAAAAACTCTCTGTCCGGTGCCTCGGTAAAGAACTGGCCGGTAAAGAAATTAGCCACATGTTCGCCGCGGATCATGATCGGTACAGCAACATCGACCAGACCGTTCTTGCACTTGTAGATATTGTACGACACCCCTTTCCCTAATCCGCCGGCAAGGATCGTGTCGCTCTCACGGCAGCGGGCGGCCGTTGCATTATTGACCCGGTGAAAACGGGTACAAACGTCCTGCCACCCGGTGGAAACCAGTATATTACCCTCCAGGTCCAGGAGGGCGGTTACCGCCCCGGTAACTGCTGTATAGCTCTCGCAGAGTCCCCGCAGTTCATCAATATTCACCAGGTCGGAAAATTTCATGGTTCCCCCGTTAGATTCAGCATACGTTCAAAGTCGGCTGATGGCCGGCTGACAATCGTGATACGTTATTCCCATAACCGGGTTTCGTCAAAAAAAATATGATGAAAGTGTCTGCAGGTAACAGGTTACTTTGGCACAGGTGTTAGCTGGTCTAAAAAAGACCCCTTGTCGAACGCAGAGCCGACAAGGGGTCTTTTTACATTACGGTACCCGCAAAACGGGTGATACCGGCTACATCATCATTCCTCCGCTTCCCATCTGTACCGTGGCTGTTGCCGTTTTACCATCAGCACCGGTTGCTATCACGAGATACATCCCCTGCACATTGGGTCCCGTGTAGAGCCCGGTGGCGGTAACACTACCACCACTGGTCGCAGGCACAACCGACCACGTCACGGGGGTGGTTAAACCAGTAGCGGTGAACTGCTGTGTTTGAGTCGCATTTACCTGCATTCTTACGAGACTCGGAGTTATGGTTATGCCGCTAACCGGTGGCGTAGTTGGTGGCGTTACGACTGTTCCCATCATACCGCCCGACATGTTTCCCATCGGTCCCGTATATGCAGGAGTGCCCGCAGCAGTGCCACTTACATTCATCATGGAAACCATGCCGCTGGCATCGATAGTCATTTTCACGTCGTCGAACATCCTGTCCATACCCTGGCCGATAGTGACCGGCGCAGTAATCGGGTTTACGTTGGCAATTCCATATGTGTTCAGTAGCTGCGCCATTGTTTGATGCATCAGCTGCAGTGATGCACCGATGTTTGCAGAGATGGTACCCATTTGGGTGCTATTAGGATTATTGTAAAACGCGTTCATGGACGACATGTTGGTAAAGCCAGCTGCATTCGCCACCATCAGGTGTGACAGAGGGTTGATATTGGCCGTTCCCGGGCCGTTGCTCATTGAATAGAGTGTGCCGGCCCTAAGCATGTAAGGGGCCGTTTTGCCGCTGACATTGAACGAAAACTTGCCGGTTTGTGCATTGATTGCGGTACTCATTTCGGGGTGATTTGCTGAATCCTTCAGAAATGCGGTGCCGCTCATCGGTGCTCCGCTCGATGCAACCCCTGATACCGTAGGGGTGGAACTACTCCCTCCACATGCGTATAGCGTAAGGACAGCTACTGACAAAATGGAATACATCGCTAATGTAAATTTGTTTGTTTTCATGGCATTCTCCTTTTGCTGGTTAAAGGTTGATAATACGTTCCACCTTCGATATCCACCCCTCCTTTCCTTAACCGGCCAAACAAAAAGCCGGATTATACGCTTGCAACCAGACACATGGTTTCAAGCGGCAACCCGGCTAACTTGAGAATTCGTAACTAAATGTCCAACACTATAAGCAAAGAAACTGATCCAGTTACTATCTGTATCAATCTATTTTAAACTCAAGTTCCGCTGGCTTTCCGACCCCTGATCACTCAGGGTGTGGCAACTATATTTTACCGAAGTGATGCTTTATTGTCAAACGCGCTCAAGCGGTTTCGGGAACGCCTGATGTATACGTTGAGGCGATGAATCACCTGATATCACGCGACGGCGTCCGATCCGGATCTCAACCAGAGGCCGTGGTATATTTTAATACAATTTCCCCTTTTGTATTGCCGTATGTTTGGTACTATTATAATAGACATGCTGAGAGGATGAACAGCATTCCAAATGAAAGAAGACGGGAGCCACCTATGAAAAAAATACTTTTTGCGGCTGTTATGATGTCCTTCGTGCTGGCACTATCAGGATGTGGTGGCGGCAGCAGCCCGCCGCCCACGGTTACGACGCAGATACTCAGTGACCCGGCGTATGACGGTGATATCGAACTCGATCAATCCAATGTTTATACGGTAACGCAAGGCAACGTTTCAAGCGTGTTTGCCGGTATAGATCCCTCCACCCTATCTGAGACACGTGCCTTTCTGGATTTCCCTTTGACAGGTGCAGGCGGTGTTCCCGGTGATGCCTTCATCGCATCGGCGACGCTCGATATATTTATCAACAGCATTCAAACAATTTCCGGTTCAATTCCGATTCGTATCGAACTGGTTTCCTTCTCCCCCCCGACATTACTGGCATCGGATTTTGACCGGGTTTTTCTGGAATACACGACAATTGTACCGCCGATATCTTCAGCCGACGTGCAGAACCTCGTAGCTGTTGATGTGACCCCGTTGATGGTCGAAGCCCAGCGGAGGGGCCTGGCAAACTTTCAAGTTCGCATTTTAGAGGGTGGTGTTGGATTCGTCTCCCCAGGGCTTATCGAAATAGATGACACAACTGCCTCCCGGGCGCCACTGCTGACGGTTTCGTATTACTGACGCCCTGAACAGTCCCACGGTTTCAGGACAGCGGGCCCGGGCCATGGTCGCCACATATGCAGACGCGAATGGCTTACATATTCAGAATGCAACTTGATAATGTGCTATAATACGACGCAGCACATCTGCAATCGGCACGCAGAACACTAACAATGACAAGGAGTCGACATCATGAGCAAAGGACAGGACAGCAAGAAGGCCACCAAAAAGGACCCTGCCAAAACACCGAAGGAAAAAAAGGCCGAAAAAAAGATTAAAAAGGATGAAAAAAAGAAATAACTCCTTGGACGCCAACCGAATGGCGGACTCCCGGGAAGTATGCAGGAAGATCATTGGTTTTCATTCTCATTCCTCTGACAATGAAACTCTTTGCACCTCGTTCTGCTGTCGACAAAACAAAACCCGGCCCGGTGAAATAAAAGTGCAACACACTCTATCAGCAACAAGAGGAGACATATCATGTCACTCGGATTAACATGGTACACCGTGGAAGAGGCGGAAAGGAAATTTGGCCTGAAGCGGGCAGATATCTTGAAATGGGCAGAAGATGGGATTGTTCGAGCCGAGAAGGTAGACAATAAAGTGACTCGGGTTAATATCGACGATATTGAACTCAAAGTGCAGGAGTTGACCGGGATCTGAATTTTCCTGGCGTGGAAACAGGACATTCTGACGTCAAACACAAAGAGCGGCAGTCCGATGGACGCCGCTCTTTGTGTTGATCATGCAGCCTAGTGCCTATTCCAAGGCAGTGGCTATTGCGGTTATAGAGTAGATTTCGACGTCGTTACCGGAGTCGGGGCCGAAGACCATGTTTGCTTTCCATGGCAGGAATTTGAGCAGGAACGCGTTAAAACATTCCAGCCGATGGTTGTCGCTACGTTATAAACGCCGTTGTTGTGCGTCGCTGCATTGACGGTCGTGGTACTGTAACCCGTACCGTGGCAGGTGGCACAGGAGACCCTTTCACTGAGATGTGTTGAATGCTTGCCCGTCGCCGGCGGGATAGCGTGGCAACTGCCGCAGGCCGGAGTCTGGGTAGGTGACGGCGTAACCGTGGCCAAGGCAGCGGCGATGGCAGACAGTTGGGTCGAAGTGAGTGCCGACAGCGATCCCATCCCGCCGGTGTTGTTGGTGATGGCGGTCTGAATGCGGCTGACCGTTGCTCCTCCCTTGGCCGAGGAAGACAGTGCGCCGTGGCAACCGGCGCAGTAGCTGCCGTACAGTGCTGCTCCGTCAGTAGTGCCGGTGGGCGGGGTTGATGAGGACGGAGCAAGTGCCGCCGCAATGTCGGAAATCTGGGTGGCGGTCAGCGATGAGAGCGAGCCCATGCCTCCGGTATTGGCACTTATGGCGCTGGAAATCTGGGCTGCCGTCCGTCCCAACTTGGACGATGTGGCCAGGGCGCCGTGGCATCCCTGGCAATACTGGGCGTACAAGGTGGCGCCGGTGCTACTACCGGACGGCGGCGGTGTCGTCGTTGTGCCGCCGGATGAGGGCAATTGCGAATTGGCGTGCGGAGGCACGCCCCAGCCGCTGGAACCTTCGGAAGTGTGGCAACCGTAGCATTTGCCGAGCGGAGCAACCTTGCCGCCGTTAAAATCAGAGAAGAAGGTGTTCTCCCAGGAAATCTTCGATGGCGCCTCAGCGTGCGGCGCCCCATGACAACTGGTGCAGAGCAGTTTCTGGCCGGCGTGTCCGCGACTGTTCAGGAATGCTCCGCCGAATTGAATCTTGTTGTAACTTGTAATCTGAGCGGTCGTCCATTCGCCGGTATTGGAGTGGCATTTGTCACAGCGGGGGAGCGTGCGGAACGACCAGGGGTCGGCAAGTTGGCCCGATGTGTAACGGGTGTTCAGGTCGCCATGGCAATCCGAGCATTTGAAGTCGAGAGTTTTACCCTGGGGAGTCGTGTTGACATGAACGCCTCGCAGGCAACCGACAGTTTCCTTGCCGGGATGGCAGGCTTCGCACGATTCTTTGAAACCCAACGCGGCAAAACGGGTATGAAACTGGCTCTGGCTGTTATGGAACTGGTGCAGCGCCAGACTGAGGGTCATATTGTTCGGGATTGGCAGTTTCAGGCCCCGTGCCTGAGGATAGATGCTGACCGGATAGCCGGGTGTTTTCCCGCCGACGGCCGGATCAATGTGACAGCGACTGCAGCGCACCGGAATACCGGCCTGGGTAAGCTTAAGCAATTCTGTGCCATGCTCGGCGTCATGCGGCTTCAACATGGTTTCGCGGAAGCTGTCGAGCGGATTGGCGGGATATGAGCCGAACTTGTCCTTGTATATTTCACGGTGGCAGGTGCAACAGTTGGCGAATGCAACCGGTGTGGTCACATTGGTGTTCTGTGCCAGGATTGCGCCGGTTTTAGCGTCGCGTACCGTCACGGTGACCCGGGGAAACGCCTGGCGGGTATCGCCAAAAGCGTCCTTGAAGGTACCTTCTCCACCAGCGGGTTGTTTGGGGGGGAACGTCGGGATAAACTCGGCAACCCACATGTTGTGTTCAGGTTTTGCCGTAAATGTACCGGTCCTGAGCGGAGAACCGCTGATGCCCTTCACGTTGTTCCGATCAATCTTTGCCCATCCCTCCTGAGTCGGGTACAATTTATTGGCATTGTCGACGTAGGTCAGATATTGCGGATCCTTCATCAGTTGATCAGCAAACGGGACGGTATACTCCACCTTGATCAGGTTCGGGTCGGTAATGATCTGGGGGTCTTCACCCGGCCTGTTATACAGTACCTGTGCTCGGAGCGTGTTCGCCGGGGGGAGGATCGAAACCAGCGAAGAATCCGGGCAAGTGCAATGGATGCCAAGATCATTATTGACCATGAGCACGTAGGTTCCGTTTTGTGTATAAGCACTCCTATTAACCGCATCAGCCGTGTTTGATGATGAACCACTGCCGCAACCGGAAAGACCAATCACCGCCAGAAGACTTCCTACCACCAAGATATGTCGAGTCATATTTTTTATTCCTTTCTTGAAAAATGCATTATTTTGATATCGGCATGCTAATCCTCAGTTCGTCTCGGGAGCCCTGCGAGGACAGATTCCCCGGCCCGGCTCCTCCTTCGATATTTCGGCGACCTGGCTGTCTGCGTGAGACCCGTAGGTTTTCCGTCCCGTCCTCGCGGAAGGTTTAGTATTGTCGTGTATCAGTAATGCTGCGGGAATATTGCTGGTGTCTGTCGGTAGGCGTCACCTCCTTTACGTGGTATCTACCGTATGGCGCCGGGTGGACACATTGGACAAAAAAAAGCCGGGCGCGTCATATCGGTGATTTCGATATTTCGGCGACCCGGCTGTCTCGGTGAGACCCGTGGGCTTTCCGTCCCATCCTCGCAGATGGTTTAGTATTTTCGTATATCAGGTCTGTATCGAATGATCTGAGCGAATGAATACTACAAAAACCGGCAGGAGAATGTCAACCATTAATGTATTAATACGTTTGGTATATTGCATGCATTAGAGAGGTCGTGGTATCACGTAAAAATAAATGGCGCAGAAGTGGCAGACGCTGCCGGTCAGGACAAAGAGATGCCAGATTGCGTGATTAAAGGGAAGGCGGTCCCAGAGGAAAAAGATGACGCCGGAAGTGTAGGCAACACCTCCGATAAAGAGCAGCAGCAAACCGCCTGTCGGGAGCGCTGCGGAAAGGGGCTTCAAGGCGATTACCACGATCCAGCCCAGGGCGATGTAAAGCATCGGCCCGATAAAGCGCAGGCGATGGGTCGTGAAGATCTTCATGACCGCCCCCACAGTTCCCAACCCCCAAACCGTACCAAACAGCGACCATCCCCACGGTCCCCGCATGGTTACCAGGGCAAAGGGGGTGTAACTTCCCGCGATCATCAGGTAAATGCTGGCGTGGTCGAGAACACGGAATACATACCGGAGGTGGGGTTTGCGCACACTGTGATAGGCGGTCGACAGGCAATAGAAGGTGACCATTGCTGCGCTGTAAATGCAGGCGCTGACGACACGGTAGCTATCGTGCTGCCTGGCAGCGAGCACAATCAGGGCTATCACTCCGATGAGACTTGCCAGCGCACCGATACCGTGGGTGAAACGGTTGACAATCTCTTCCGCTTCGTCGTAATAAACCAGCCGTTCTTGAATACCACGTGTTTTCATGCCGTTAATAGTCTAACGTATCATTCGGGCAATACAAGACCACTAGATGTTCCGAGAATGTTCCGCCGCACCGATTTCCATGAGATACAGGCGGATATCAACCGAGTATTCCTCTCCGGACGCGGTGGCCAGTGCAATAACCTTTTCAAGTATCTCCTTTGCCAGATCTTTTTCCTTTGATGACCGGGGAAGGATGCTCCGGGCAAAGACCATTATCTTTATGTCCGAGCCGACATCACGGGGGCTTGCCTGGGAAAACTCCAGCGAAACCTGTTCAGGCTTGAGTATTGCCACTTTTCCACCGGGCACTTCCAGCGCAGCTGCCAGGATGCCAGGTAATTCATCGGCCAGATTATCCAGCACGTCATCCGTGACATTTGTTTTGTGTATAATCGTTGCGTTCATCGTTTTATCCTCTCTTTTATCAGCCTTGCGTGCGCCAGTAAATAACATGTTATTTACGCTTTGTCAGCCTTAACCAGCCCACCGTGACAATTGTCACCATGGTTTCAACCCCGGTAATGTTGACTACTCAGACATATTTTCCGCAAAAAAACGGCCTGATTGCCCAGGCCGTTCAGTATTTTTACCTGCCGGAAAGATACGAAACTCCGACAATTGAATTGTTGTAACGCCGCCCGGGCGTTAGTAGGCATCCCCTCAACAGTTTGCAATTACATTGATATCATACCCGTTATGACGGAAGGCATCTTTCAACGCCGCACGCTGTTCTTTAGTCATGCCGTCCAGAGAGGCCATCAGGCGTTCCTTGACCTTGTTGGAGCTGCAGATGCCGTTTTTTAAATCTTTTTGCATCGCTTCGGGCAATTTCGAATCACTGGCTATCCTGTCCATATCGCCGGAGTCACAGAGAACCCGTTTCAACTCAGACCCGTTACTGGTGACGTAGAAATGCTTGGCATCCTTATACACCAGAAAGTTATTCGAGCTACAGCCTCCCACAATCAGGGCCACGACCGCGATGGCCGCATACGTCAGTTTACGTTGCATACCGTTACCGTCCTTTCAAATAAGATTGGAGCTTACTCTTCATCTGGGGACAGGTCCACTCGACGCCCCCAATAATCCTCTCCCGCACCACGCCGTTACGATCAATAATTATACTGATCGGTTGACCGAACAGGCCATAGGAATCAAAGTAGACATCCTTATCGCTGTCCATCAGGTTGGTGTATTCGATCCCGAGCTTGGCCACCGTCTCCTGCACCGGTTTTACGGAGGGATCAAGAGCGATACCCAGCACCACCAATCCCTGGCCCTTGAATTCCCGATGGAGATTGACAAGCGAGGGAATCTCTGCAAGACAGGGTCCACAGGTAGTTGACCAAAAGTTCAGAATCACCACTTTGCCGCGATAGTTCGCAAGACGGACCTTGGCGCCGTGCAGATCATTGAGGGTAAAGTCCGGGGCCGGGGAGTTGATTTTCACCGCAAAGGCCGGAACGACACCTGTCCCCATCAATAGGCACAGGCAACAAAAAAGGATACCGCAGGCTCGGCGCATAGCTCCTCCATCGTTAAACTATAGATGACCAAGAATATCATTAATTGATCAACTGATGACACAATAAATTATTTAATTACAATACACTGAGAAAAGCGGCTTTTTTACTACGGGGTGCAATGAACGCATCCTCATCGGTGGTCAATACGTCGTATCCACTATTTTGCTTAGTTTGCTCTGGTCATCTGGATCCAAGACACAAAAACCCACTAGCATGCCACCGTTCGAGCCATTCATCAAATATATGCATCGACCGATAACGTGCATTTGGGTAGCTGTAAAAATAATCTTAACAGTTTCATCTTTTTGCGGAATAGATAAAAACGCACTCGAAGGAGGAATGGAAACCCGAAGACCGTGAGAACTGATGTCTAAAATACTGGCATCAATCTCATACTTGTCCGGAAAAATGAGTTTCACCCTGGTTACGTCTTCCTGCAAAAGATCTGCATCATATCGCTTGGATACTCGTCTTTCCACGTAGGCTCTCCTCCAATTTGTGCTCCATGAGCACAAGAACTTTTCTGGTGCATTTATGGGCTACAGTAGCTCAAGCATCTTTCATTGACAATTTTTCTTTTCACAACGACTAATTTTTCCATCCCGCCTAGCTAAAGCCTGGATGGTTGCAGACAGTATTTGCACATTTGCAAAGACAAATTTGCATTTTTGCAAACATCCACCTCATCGCACCGTACCGCCTGAACTGGCTGAATTATAGTTTCTTCCGCCTTCCCATTTAGTACATCGTCAAAAGTAGTTTTTGCAATGCTGCGAAACTGGCAGGAGCGGGGACTTGTGTCCACTCTGAGATAACCAGCCGAATAAATTGCATTTTTTATGTAAAACCAAAATTATATAACATTGGTATGCAAGTTGCTATGGATAGTAAAGAATCAATAATGACGAATATAACTACGTGAAATAGGAGGAAGAAATGAGTGACGTAAAACTGGGAAATCCTGCGGTAGTCGGTCTGGCTGGTTTCGGAATGACAACATTGGTGCTGCAATGCCATAACTTGGGGTGGTGCGGTATCGCCCCCGTCCTCTGGCTCGGGCTCTGCTTCGGCGGCACCGCTCAGCTCATCGCCGGCCTGATGGAATTTAAAACCGGTAACAACTTCGGTTTTTGCGCCTTTACCGGTTATGGAGCTTTCTGGATCTCCCTTTGCCTTATGGTGATATTCGGGAAGAGCCCGGATCTGGCCAAAGCCTATCCAACTCTTGCCTTCACCGCAAACGACCTTGGATTCTTTCTGGTAGCATGGACCATTTTTACCTTTATCCTCTTCATTGCCTCGATGAAGCACCACGCGACGCTGGCCTTCATCTTCCTTACCCTGCTCCTTGGCTTTATCGGTCTTGACCTGAAAGAACTGGCCGGCAGCGCCCTTGCCGGGACCTTTGCAGCGTATGATCTGCTTATTTGCGGTTTCTCCGCGCTGTACCTGATGGCAGTCACCGTGTATGCCGAATCCGGCATTAAGCTTCCTGTGGGCGAGGCCTGGCTCAAGGACAAGTCCCAAGCTGAGGAGGAAGTCCTCGCTGCCAGCAAGGTTACTGCATAAACACCCCTCCTCCGGCCGCATCCCTCGAAGCGGCGTTAGAGGACCATCCAATTGAATTGAGAATAGTCTGAAGGGCCATGGCAACCAGCATGGCCCTTCTTCTGTGCGCGTTCGGAGCGTGCGAGGAGTACCGGGAGTGGCGATGGACGGTCGGCTACCACAGGTACAGGGATTTATTGTCGAAGTGGCGCCGGTTGAGATACAGGAACACGTTCAGCAGCAGGAACAAAACAAATATGCCGAAAGCATTGAGGCGGTAGTGGTGGTCGGGGACGATGGCCCCCGAAGCAGTGACAATCTGCTGAACAGGGAGCAGAAAGAGGTTGGCGATCCCATTAAAGCTGACAACAAAATTGTAGACGATGAGCAGCCAGAGGGTAAGTTGTTGCCGCTTCAGGATTCCGACAATGAGGTATAAAGAGACGACGCTGTCGGTGAAGATCAAGGATTCACTGGTCTCCGCTGAGAACGATTCCCCCATAAAGGGAAACGGCTCGCCAAGATGGGAAAGAGTTATGAGCATGGAAAAGAGATAGACGCCGACCAGGGGGACCAGCACAAAGTTCCTCCACCTCTCATCAAATACTGCCGCGACCTTGCGATCCGTCTCTTTCAAGGTAACCCTCCTGTATCTGCCGGGGAATTCACCTGCAGGTTGACGAGGAGCCACGGTCTACCGGCACCGCCGTCGTGCTCGGCACCGATACGCTTCCTTCTCCGTCGTTCTGAAAAATATATCATCGTTTTGATTCATTGTCGATTAAGTTCGCACCCTGATAGGCAGAATGACCGTTGTAAGGCCGTCCCATTGCAAACGCCGCTGGATAGCAAAAGCGGTCTCATTGTGAAGCATGCGATGATAAAATTTTTCCAGACGAAACGTTAGTTGGCCGGTAAAAACTGTTGAGCGTGGATACTCTCCATGAATCTCCTTACAAAGATCTGTTGCTCCCTCTACAACGTCGGTAGCCAACTCCATTCTGCAATCGGCGGCAAAACCGAGACGTCGTGCCAACTCAACATACTTTTCAAGTCCCTCCTTCACTGACGCCTCCAATGCTTCAACTTCTTCAGCCCCTTTATAGGAGCCGGAATCAATTACTGCCACCGAAACAAAGATCACATTTTTGTACGTTTTGGGAAACGTAGTCAGTATCGAGAGCAGGGTATGCACGCCGAAACCGCCATATCCGGAGACTAACTGGATCGCGGTCTGATTATTATGATCAAGTGGTTCACTGTTGTACGTATGACTGATGGGGAAGTCCAACAGGGTATTGTCGAGATCGGCAATACCTTGCCGTACTTTATTGTAGTGACCTTTTATGAGGTAACATACAAAGATTACGACTGATGTGATCAGCAGGGTCATCCATCCTCCTTCTGCAAATTTCTCAAAAGTGGTGACAGCCAAGATGGTAACACAGAGGATCAGGCCCACAAGATGTACCGACAGATGCCTGAACCACTGCGGGTCTTCCTTTCGGCGTTGGATGAAAAATTTCGACATCCCCAATTGGGATAGGGAAAAGGTAATGAAAACGTTGATAGAGTACATGACCACGAGCATGCCGACCGAGCCGCCAGTATAGAACAGCAGGGCGATGGCGGCGAGGCCCATCAAGAGAATGCCGTTACGCATGGTCAGGCGCACCGACAAGGCCGCGAAGCGGTGCGGGAACCAGGAATCAATCGCCATGTTGGACATAACCCTGGGCCCGTCCACGAAACCGGCCTGTGCCGCCACCAACAGGAGCGCACCCTCGGAAAAAATGGTGATGAAGGCAAGCCAGTGACCCATTGGCCAGTTAGAAAATAGTGTATTTGCCAGGACCGCGTTAAGGGTCATACCTTCCACTGGTTTCAAAGCCAGGAACAGGTAGCAGAGAAGGATGAGCGAGGCGGTAAAAGCCAGTGATATGGCCATATAGAGCATGGTGCGCTTGCCGGTCTGCACCCTCGGTTCACGCATGATCTGCAAACCGTTGGAGACCGCCTCGATTCCGGTGTAGGTACCTCCACCCAAGGAGTAGGCTCGCATGAACAGCATAAGGATGCCGATCACCCCGATGGAGGATACATCGTGGCGGATGCCGCTGCCAAAATTGTTCATCACCGGAACAAAGCGGTCGGCATGGGTGCTGACTCCGTAGATGAGCAGAACGATGTGGGTCGCCACGAAGACCATAAAGATCGGAGCCATCACCGTCACCGACTCCTTGACTCCACGCACGTTGAGGATGATCAGTATAACTATCAGAGAAACGGCAAAGGGCACCTTGAAGGTGTGATACTGAAACGGCAGATAACTGAAGACCGCATCAACGCCTGAGGCGATAGAGATGGTAATGGTCATCACATAGTCAACCAGCAGCGCACTTCCCGAAACCACTCCGGCCTTTTCTCCGAGCAGATGGGTGGCAACAATATACCCGCCGCCGCCGTGCGGAAAGTGCTCGATGATGCGCGAATATGAATAGGAAATAATAAAGACTGTCAAAGCCATTACCAGAGCCAGGAGAAGCGCCAGATAGGTGTGGGAACCAAGTGCCTTGAAGGCTTCCTCAGGGCCGTAGGCCGAGGAGGAGAGCCCATCTGCCCCGAGACCGACCCAAGCCAGCACAGGGATAAGCGCCATCTTATGGAAGAGGTCGGTATCTTTCAGTTGTTTCGGGGCGCCAAAAATGGCGCGGATAACCTTCTTAAGCATCGAGCTGTCAGCTTTACCGGATTCAATATTCATTTTAGTCTCTGCTCTCCATTTTGATTCAGCGTCGGTCGGACTTTGGTGATTTCAATAACAGTCCATTGGCGCGTATTGAAATCAAACACCGGTGTCTCACCAAGGTTAAATTCCGGTGGCGCCAGTTCCGTTATACCTTCACTGATATTGACATCTGATTTGGCACCAAAGTCCTGACCAAGATACAGGCCGGTTTCTGTATCAAACGTATAAAGTTTCATCGCTCGTTCTCCAATAATCGTCGTCTCTTGACCTGATTACAGTTTAGCGATGAATAGATAAAGGCGGTGTCAAAATGCGATGGAAATACATCAAGAAACTGTCAAGAAGGGATATGTGATGAACAGCAACCAGAACTCCCGACCGGTAAAAGGAGTTGACGTTCATCAGAATTGTTTTGCAGATGCAGGAGAATCAGGCAGATTCCTGAAATAAATTAGGCGTCCAAACAAAAGAAAAAAGGCCACTTTTCACGAGAAAAATGACCTTTCCGATATGTTGCGTCCCAAAAACGATGGAAATGTGTACGGGGAAATGTCCTTCGATATCGGGAACATACAACAATTTTACGTACTCTCAGATTTTAAATCTGACCCTGTGATGGGACGGATGTCCACTTTTTCCAGGCAACATCTGTCAGCCTCTCACTTCAAGCTAATGCCTGATTCTCCCTGAGCAGCAACTTGCAGTGACAAGCGATCAGCAGCCACAACAGCTTCCCCAAGCGATAAAGATGTGACCGTACCAGAAAGTTCCGCATGTTCGGCGAGTTGAATCCTCGCTAAAGCTGCTGAAGCTTTCAACCGCACACTCGCAAGCTGGTCAACAATGGTTGCATTGAGTTTTTCCTTGATTACATTACGAATCGTACCGTTAAACAGCCAGCCACCGACACCGACCAAGAAGCCGGCATGTCTGGTATCAAACTCAATGTTATCAAAAGTAAACGAATTGTTCTGCGGGTTGTATATCGGCTTGGTAATCAGTGTCAATTCACCGTCAAAGTCTCCGGTAGAGGATAACTCGATTACGAGCTTGCCTTCGCTGCTTTTCAAATTGAAGCTGCGGATCGTAATTTTCTTATCATCTCCAAAAGTCTGGTTAAGTAGAATCGGGTTCAGTGCCGTCACAAGATCCGAAAAGAAAATATTTGCGGTAAGCTGAATGTGGAACTGGTTGTCGAAGTTTATCAGCTGCTGAATTTGTGGCAACGGCCTGGCTGGTAATGAGGCTGGTTTTGGCCCGATTATGATCTCTGCAGCGGTTACAAGTCCGATCGACACTCGAAGACGATTATTTGTTGCCGACAACGGACTCATGACAATCTTCTCTGGTGACAACTCCAACCACGCGCTAAATTTTTTATCGACAAGTATTGGAGTAAATGCGTCATGCCAAAATGGTGCGATTTTGTCACGGAGTCGCACCGTGTCGTTGAGCTTCATGTCAATGATCGGAGCCAGAAGTCTCTGCACCGGCAGTGTAACACCCTCCACAAGACTTTTAGGATTTACCGTAACCACACCTAATCGAAGAGAGTCGGAAAGTCCGTCAGAGAGCCCGGTATAGTACAGCTCCGTTTTTAGCCGCCAGTTTGGCATTACATTAATTTTTACTTTAAACCGAAGATCCGTCTTGAGTGGACCTGTTGTAAACATTCCGTAGCCGAAAGTCAGCTGTACAGGTAGTGAAAGGTAAACAAAATCATTTGCCGCAGTAACAGCTATTGGCCCGGTTCGCAAAATTTCCACAGATGTTCCGAAACCACCCTGGCCTTTGTACAAATCTTTTTTGACCGACTTATTCAAAAGGTTTCCGAGATCTGCTGCTGAAGCTTCAACTCTGAGGTTGATTGTCGAGGACTTTGACACGTTGCCGGAAGCTTCGCAGAGGGTCGAAGTTAACAGGAATATTACTAGCAAGATGGCAAGGCAACAAATTTGGCGCATAATTTTTTCAATCTCCGGGCACTGTAATTTTCTACAGACAACGTGTTCAACTGAATTGATCGCAACGACGAATACCTGGTTGAGTCCGGGGAAATTACTGTGGCGTTTTTATGAACTGCTACTTCGCCCAGGTGCGCAGCGGCCCGCTGTCGTTGTGCACGAAGTCCTGGCGCGGGTAATAGCCGACGCCACCGTAGCCGAAGTAGTTGCGCGCCAGCTGTGCATACTGACAGACCTTGCGAATGGGGACACCCGGGATCGAGTAGTCCACTGCCTTGCCCTGCATGTGGAACGAGTTGCGTGCAACGTTCTCGCTTTTCCGTGCAAGGATGTTGTTGTATTCAGGCGTGCGGTACGCCGAGTGGATATAGAGCTCCCGTACACCTAGCAACTGGGCAACGTAGTTGATCATCTCTATGGTGGTGATGTCCATATCAGTGTATTTGTTGTCGTAGTTGCACCGCATGAAATAGTTGAGCGAGACTAGTTCCTTGGGATCGTACTCGCCGTAGCCGTTCCTGAACTTGAAGAGGTAGCGTTCCTTGAAGTGGGTGTTGTAGAGGATGATCTTGCCCTCGTTAAACAGTGGCTGATTGGTCACCTTGCGCTCCACCAGGTCGCCAATCAAGCGCTCCAGGGCCTTCTCGTCACGCTGTGAAGCAATGAACTCCTCGGCGGTGATGTTCGGAGCCACGGCGATATCCTTCGGGATGTCGCCACTCTCGTCGAGAGCACCTGTGATATCACTGGTACTATGCTTCATGAGTGTCTTCGCCAGCGCACTGTGCGGCACGAGCAAAAAGCCGGTCGCACCGGCTATGAACTGCCTGCGTGTGAACATTTGTTATCCTTGTAATGAGAGAGCCCACGGGGGAGCCGTGGGCTTGTTATTGAAAATCGAGATGAAAGCGTCTCCATCCACACTATCATGTGCCGCCGGGAAAGAACGCGGCCCACTTCCCATGGCTGAGATTGTGCTCAATTATTATTTTGCCTCAGAGATCGCTTTATGCCGGTTCAATGCTTTTTGAAATAATGCTACCAATAAATGGATGAGTCAAGAACTCACGTGTTAAATTGTTTTATGGATATAAGCTTGGTTTGCTGTTTCGCTGAAGGCGGGGTATCTGAGATTTCCCCGGCAGGATCGTGGCCTTTTAGCCATTTGAAAAAGTGGATTACATTCGGTTTCCTCTTTCCAGATGATGCTGCAGGATATTGACCGCCCGGTCCGCACGTAGCGACCCCGCCGGTCGTATTGTGTTAATATGTGCATGATCTCGGACTCGCTTGATTATGCCTGCTTATTTCAGACAACGTCAATCAGCCACAATCACCGATTGACGTTGTCGCGCCACTCGACCGCTCCAAAATATGAGCTGCCCACAAACGTATAATCGGTGCCAGGCATTTCGCATTATCCGGCGGGACCGTGAGCAAGGCCACGACATACGCCAATGCGCCGGAGGCGATGACATCACGCCAGTGATGCGTGCCTTCATGGACTCGAATAAAAGCGACGCTTGCGGCCGCCAGCCGCAAGCGTCGGCGTCGTTGTGAATCTGACCCGGCTATTTAAGTTACTCAGAAAATACAACCATTGTTCATGATCTGTTACAGTATTCACGTCACAAATTTTAGTCATTTGTCAGGTATCCCCGATATCTCGGCAACTAACGGAATGGAAAAATCAGTAGGTCCGTCTGCCGTCAGTGCTCTAACCTTGTAGAAATAGATATGCTCGGAAGCAGCCGTTGAGTCAGTGTGTTCGCGAATATTGCCGTCAACCGTGGCGATCAGCGAATATGGCCCGCTCAGGAGAGTTGCTCTGACTATTTCGAAACCTGTGACCTGTTGAACACAAGAAGGCAGATTCCATACCAGATGAACACCGTTTGTGACAACATTCAATCGTAACCCGGTTGGAGCACCTGATTTGATCTTCATTTGTGAAGATGCAGCAGGCACACTAATTTGGGCAAGTGATGTGCTTGCCCAAGTAGCACTGGTACAACTGCACAAACAGAAACTGATAATAAACACGATAATTCCTCTGCAATAAATTTTCATCTTTATTCCTCCTGTTCCTGTCTTCCGTATCCGAGAACAGGAAACGTTTGATCCGCGCAACCAGAGGGGAGGCCTCCTGAACAGGAATCCTCCCCTCTGGAGCTGGATGGATCTTTGCTTTGCTATAGTTGCGGTCTGTAAGGCCTCATCATTTCGTTGTCCTCGTGATCGATGATGTGGCAGTGCCAAACATAGCCCGGTCCAGCTGTCGGGTCAAAGACGAACTGATTGGTTCCTGCAGCGGGTGCACCGGCACCAGTGGCAGGACTGCCGGTTGGTGCCCAGCGTACCAGGATGCGGCTTACTTCTCCCGGATACATGACCACCGTATCTTTCCATCCGGCTTCATTGGCCAATGGTGGCGATGCTTTGCCCTGAAGGTACGGCGTAACCGCCGGATTGCCACCGATTGCACCATCCAGGTTTGGGGTCAGGTAGTCGAGCGGAGGACCGTATCCAGGAATGAAAATGCCACCCGGAAACAGTTTTGACCAGTCTTTGCCATATTTCCCCGCTTGGAACGGCTGGCGGTTGATCAGCTGGAACTGTACCAGATGCAGGTGGATCGGATGTGCATCAGCCGTCAGGTTGATGATTTCCCACTGTTCGGTGTCCCCGACTCTCGGCAGTTCGGTGGCATAGGTGTCTTGCATCATGCCGTCGCCATAGAGAAACTGGCTGCCCGGAATAACGCTGCTGTCGTTCGCCCGTTTGCCGCTCCACTTGGTGTTGTTTACCAGGACTTCCAGAGGGCCGGCCATGCCCATGACTTCTTTCAGGGTGAGCTGCCGCTTGATACTTGGCGTCACGTTAGGGACTCCGGCCAGCGGATTGACCAGGCGGACGATGGCCGGAGGCTGGTTGATCCCTCCCCTCAGGGTAACCCCGGCAATTGCCGGGTTGATGCTGGTATCGGTCATCCCGGCCGGGAGCGGGTTGCCGACCCGGAACTGCATGATCTGTCCAACAGTCTGTGGGTCGGCAGGGGCACCGTTGGGGAACGGCGCCTTGGCGTTGTTGGTCAACAGGATATTACTGTTGGGAAAGGCTGCAAAATCGACGATGACGTCTGCCCGCTCACCAGGGGCAATCAGCAGCGAGGTTAGAGGTACCGGAGCATCGAGCAGGCCGCCGTCCGTGCCGATCTGGTAGAAGACCATCTTGTTGTCGAAACTCAAGTTGTAGAAACGGGCGTTGGAGCCGTTGAGCAGACGGAGCCGGTAGCGTTGAGGAGCCACCGTCTGGAACGGCCAGCTCTTGCCGTTGACAACGATGGTGTCACCGAAGAACTCGGGGATCCAGAATGGATGTGTAGCCGGATTGAGACCAAGATCTGGAAACAGCAGCTGGCCATTGGTGTCAAACAGCCGGTCCTGGATAACCATCTCCAGCTCCTGGGCTCCTGCCGGAAGGTTGAGACCGGTACCGGGAACACCAGTATCAAAGGCGTCGCGCAACAGGTAGAATGCAGCCAGTCCGCTATACACGTTGGTTCTGGTTGCCCCGAGGGCATGGTCGTGGAACCAGAGGGTGGTGGCCTCCTGAGTGTTTGGGTAGTGGTAGATTGCACTTCCTGGCTCGGTGGGGGCGAAGGTTGCATAGGCCGCTCCCTGCAGACCGTTTGGAGTGAACCACTGACCAGGGCCACCGTCATAGAACGAGGAAACCTCACCGCCGTGCAGGTGGGTAGATGTGGGGACAGGGCCGGCATAAGCAGCAAATGAGCCCATGTTGCCGGTGGGGTCTGCCCAGTGGATGGTCTGGTCAACAGTTATGTATTTTTGCAGAATGGGTGGACTGCCATCCGCTTGCTGCAGGTTGTTCACATAGGTAACGTTCACAGGAGTTCCCCGCTGTGCTTCTACGGTAAAACCGGGGTAGAGTGCCGGCGCAGCACCTACTTTGTAGCCCCAGACGTATGTACCGGCGTTGAAGGGTACCGGTAGCGCTGCGTACTGGATGGCTGGGAGGACCTTCTGCTGGAATTCCTCAGCAGTTACACTGTAACCTGCGCCGGCCTGCACCCTTGGGGCCGTTCCACCACTTGCCGGGCCGAATACCGGCATGGGATCAGCAAACTTTGGAATGTTTTTACCGGGGAGCGGTGTCTGCAAAATCTGGGTATTTGCAGAAGGCTCCTGTACATTGACGAGCACTGTGACTGCTGTTGCCAGGCATGTGGCTGTTAAAAAGCATCTGTTCATAACGAGTACCTCCTCTAAAATAACGGTTGCACTTGATAGGCAGAATTCATGCCAATTGAAATGGCTGCAAAACAGGATA
>JAJXWO010000064.1 GCA_021781535.1 Deltaproteobacteria bacterium
TGACGAATATCGGAAATGTTATGTGTCGATTTGCTCTGGTTGTTCTGGTGCCGTGTCTCCTGATGTCCTGCAGCGGCGTTGGTCGCCGTCCGGATATCCCGTCAGTTGGATCGATCCCCTTAGTCACGTTCGTACTTGATGATGGCAATGATACCGACTATCTGGTGGGAAAGAAGATTTTTGCGGAGCAGGGGGCCGTCGCCTGCTCTGCCATTACCACCGATCGGATCAGTACGCCATATCATCTGACGCCCGCCCAGATCATAGCACTTCAGAAAGCGGGCTGGGAGATTATGGACCATACGGTGTCCCATCCGAACCTGAATTCCCTGACAACACCCCAGCTTGAAGATGAACTGTTGCGATCCAAAAAGATATTGGAGGGTATGGGGCTTACGGTTAATAATCTCGTCTATCCTTTTAACAAAAATAATGAAACTGTGCGGTCAATTGTCAGAAAATATTACCGGTCCGGCAGAGGAGGGACAAACTCATTCAATGCGGGGTCATTCGATCCTTATTTTTTGAAGTCGTTTGCCTTAAAGCATGATCTTACGCTGATGGAGAGCCACATCGACCGGGCCTACCGGGACAAATCCTGGCTGATCTTTTACACACACGAAATAGATGCCAAAGTAAAAATAATGGACTCACACGGGATATTCACCAAGGGTGAAGCAGTAACTCTCAGTCCTTCCGGAATTACCGCCAGGTACACCACCACCCACTGGTTTCCGGTGTACGGTTCGTATATGTATATTGTGCCGTTTTCCGGGGTTCCACAGCCGGGTGACACCATAACCGGTGTCAGTAGCGGTGCAACTGCCCGTATTGACTATATAATGTATAATGATCTGACTCTGTTGAGTGATATGATCAGCTATATCCACACGCGCTACCCGGACATGAAAATAGTGACCACCGATCAGGGGCTGGACCTGTTGGGGGTGCCAAAGAAATGAATCGAACCGACATACTCATAACAGGTTTGGGCGCTGTATCCGCCGCCGGTACCGGCCTTGCGGAGACGCTGGATTCGTTTGCTCGCGTTCAGCGGAATGCAGGATCGGTAACTCTTTTTCCGACAGTAACGGATTGTCCGGTCTTCGAGGTGCAGCATATTCCTCGGGAGTATGCTCTGGAAGGTCAACGTACGCTCGGTCTGGCGCTGATAGCACTGGATCAGGCGCTTGTTGAGGCCTGTATTGATGACCTTTCAGAGTGCCGCGTTGGTGTCTGCATGGGGACGACCGTGGCGAGTCAACTGAATGATCTGCAGTTTTACACCTCCTACCGCCAGCAAGGTTCCACATCACTGCTTGCGGTGGACCGCTACCTGAAGGGGAATATCTCGGCATACATTGCCCGTAAGATCAAGGCGCGCGGTCCGGTCCTGACGGTGGTGAACGCTTGTTCTTCAGGTACCGATGCGATCGGCGTTGCCCTGTCATGGCTCAAAAGCGATCTGTGCGATATCGTCATCGCTGGCGGGGCGGACGAACTCAACCATATCCCCTATTGCGGCTTCGGCTCACTCGGCATTGTCAATCCTGGTCTGTGTGCTCCCTTCGACCGGGATCGCAAAGGGCTGAACCTGGGGGAAGGCGCCGGGGTCATGGTGATCGAGAAAAAAAGCAGTGCACAGCGGCGCGGTGTGTCGTCGGACCTCTTTCTGGGAGGCTACGGTTCGCTGAGCGACGCGTATCATCTTACCGCACCCAGTCCCGATGGCGCCGGTCTTAAAGCCTCACTGCGTACCGCGCTTGCCGAGGCGGGTATTTCCCCTCGGGATGTCGGTTTTGTCAATGCCCACGGTACCGGGACATTCGACAACGATCAGGTGGAAGGCAGGGTGCTGGAAGAGATCTTCGGATCAGAACTGAAGATGCTGTCGACTAAAGGGTACACCGGGCACACGCTCGGCGCAGCCGGAGGACTGGAAGCCGTATTCACTGCCGCCGGCCTCAGGGAAGGGTGGATACCCGCCAGCGCCGGTTTCCTCAATCAGGACGAGGCCATTCCCCTGGCACCGGTCAGGGAAAAGACCATCATCAGCGGCCGGTATGCTGTCTCGACGTCACTGGCCTTCGGTGGCAATAACGCCGCCATCGTCATCGGCCGGGGAGATACAAAATGAAGATCCTCGGAACCGGCATTATCTTCACAAGAGGGCAGGGGATCAGTGTCCTCGAAAACTCTCTGCGCAACGGCTGGGTGAAGCCCTCCGAGATTGACGTCCCCCGAACGGAAGGGAGGACGCGCCCGGTCTATCAGGTCGATCTGGATGCCGTTCAGGACCGGTCCCTGCTCAAGAAGCTCCGCCGCGCCGACAAGCTGAGCAAAATGTCGGTGCTTGCTGCGGCAGATGCCCTTGCTGACTGTGGCATCGCCGATATTACCCGTAAAAAGATCGGGATTATCCTTGCCACAGCCTTTGGCGCCCAGGTGACAACCTTCGATTTTCTGGACGGCATTCTGGATTATGGCGATGCCGGTGTCTCACCGACCACCTTTTCCAACTCCGTTCATAATGCAGCTGCTTCCTATGTCTCCTCATCGCTGAACATCCAGGGGCCGACACTGACGATAACGCAATTCCGGTTCTCATTCCAGTCTGCGCTGCAGCTCGCCCAGACCTGGCTTGAACAGGGACGGTGTGATTATCTGCTGGTCGGTGCAGTGGATCAATACGGTGATGTTCTGGGCTACATCGCGGAACAGAAACTCACTACCGCACAGGATGGCAGGATCAAGCCCTTTACGTTCAATCCGACCTGTCAGGTGCCGGGCGAGGGCGCGTTGTTTTTTCTCCTGGGCAGCGATCAGAGCGATTCCGCCTATTGTTCGATTGACTCCGTATCCACTAGCGGCGATCCCGATAGCGGCAAACTCGTCGATATCAATCTCATCGACGCCGACGGTCTGTTGCCGGACGAATCGGCCTATCTATCCGCTCTCACGCCGGACACCCTTACAACGGCGTATGCTCCCATTTTTGGCTCCATGATGATCGGAGGAGCGTTCAATCTCGCCGCTGCCGCTCTCATGCTGAAGCAGCAGACACACTATGCCGCACCGGTTCAGGACAATCCGCACGCACTTCTCCTTTTGAGCGAAACCAGGCCTGCGCATATCGGATCGATTCGCAGCATCGGGTGCAACTGTTTTGGAGAGCAGAGTGTCGTGTATCTTTCAAAGTTGACGTAACCATATTCCATATGAGGTTTTTATAGTCATGACCGCTCAAGAGATAGAAAATATACTGATTCAGGGTATTTCATCCATTAAAAATCTGGTACCAAATGAAATTACCCCGGACAAACCATTCCACGACATGGGAATCGATTCACTCGGCTTTGTGGAGATTCTCGTGTTCATTGAAAAAAACTTCAAGCTTGAGCTGATCGCGTCAGATCTGACCAAACAGGACTTTGAGACCGTTCACAGCCTTGCTTCGTTTATCAGCAGAAACCTGTAATTCCGGGTTGAGCATGCTGGTATCAAAGCGCAAGCGTTACCTGTCCGGTTCGGACTGGGTGATCAATACCCTGGACCATATGATGAAGGCCGGCACGTCTTCGGGCAATATCTGTCAAGTTGTCCTCATGCTAACCACCCCGCTGTCCGAACAAGCGGCCCGAAACCGTCTGAACCGCTTTGTTAAACAATTTCCCGTATTGCAGGGCCGGGTCGCCCGAGACTTCAAGCTCACCCCCTACTGGAAGATACCTGCAGCGATGGAGCGCGATGTTCACCTGAATGTTACGCATCTCCACGGGAACATTTCACCTGAGTTCTTCATGTCGAAGTTGGTGCACAATGCCAACAGGCCCTTTCCTGATGGTCACGGATATATCGATTTTCACCTATTTACCTCCGGCGGGCGCAGCGCTGTGGCCATGAGGTTCGACCACCGCCTGTTTGATGCCCGCGGTGCAGAATCATTTCTGAACCTTTTCCAAAGTGGCCTGGATGAGGGTTCTGTTTCCGGCGACATAACATTCAGCTCTTCGATGGAACTGACGGAATGGAGGAGTAAATTCCTGGCCGGCAAGAACGTGAACCGGGCAATTATCGCTCTCTCAAAATCAATCCCCCGATCCCTGCCTGCCCAGCCCACACCAGACAAAGGATATAGTTACCGCCTGATGACCTTCAGCCCGCAGGAGACTTCAGCCATCTACGAAAGGGCCTACCGTGATGCGGGCTATCTGATGGAATCCCCATTTATTCTGGCGGTCATCACTCAGGCCATGCATGATCTGTGTGACTCTCGGCCTGATGCAGGTTCGTGCTATCTGATTCCGGTAACGATGGATCTCAGACCGGGCAAAGAGCCGCTGCAAGAGGTGTTCTTCAATCACGTGTCGTATCTCTTTTATCAGATCCCGGTCGAGCAGGTTGGCGATTTAAAGGAGCTGGTTACCCTGTTCAAACAACAGATGTACGACCAGGTAAAATCCGGTTTTCCTCGGGACCTGGCCACAGCAAGTCTTTTAACCCGTATCGTTCCACTGGGCCTTTTTGGGAAGCTGATATCGTTACCGATGGATGGCAAGCTTGCTACCTTCGCTTTTTCCCACCTCGGCAAAAGCTCCTATCAGTCGCATGAGTTCATGGACAGCCCTATTGAAAATATCTTTCACATGCCGCGCGTGCCGGTGCCGCCTGGTCTTGGATTTTTTAGCAGCCTGTACAATGGACGCCTCAACCTTGTTATTTCGTATCTGGACGGAATGATGACTGATGAAGAGCTGGAAGGGCTCGAGGTTGGCATTCGCAGGAAATTCGGGGTGCTGCCGGAATGAAACGACTGTCCTGTGATCTGCTGGTAGTCGGTGGTGGGGTGGCTGGTGTCTGTGCGGCCATTGCCGCCTCCCGGAGTGGCGTGCGGACCACGCTTGTCGAACGTCGTGCTTTTCTCGGAGGGACCGGATATGTCGGGATGTTTCACTATCTATGCGGACTCTATCTTAACGGCGAGACAATTCCAGTGAAACCGTTGAATAGTGGCCTTACGCAGGAGATAGTTGGTCTGCTCAGGAACAAGACACCGGAGAAATCGGTTCAGAAAATCGGCCAGGTGTATGTACTGCCCTATAACACAAACGATCTTCAGGACGTATTCAAGGATCTGCTTGACGCGGAACATGGTATAACCGTCCTGCTCAACACCGCTGCAACTGCTATCAAGGCAGAGAACGGGAACATCAGGAATGTGAGTCTGGAGGATCCCGGTGGGACGCTGACCATTACTGCAACCATGGTGATTGACTGTACGGGGAATGGTGATGTTGCGGCCATGGCGGGAGCTCCGTTCGAACTTTCCCCGGTGGACGAGCGACAGTTGGCAGGTTTCTCGATCCAGGTCTGCGGCCTGGTGCATGATGATGGTCTGCTTTCGATCAAGGTGCCGTATTGGTGTGCCCAAGCTGTCGAACGAGGCATCCTTCTACCTGCGATGAAATTCACCACATTCAGCTATGGAAGCTCTCCCGGTGAAGGTTTGATCAAGATGAGTCTGGACGGAGAAGACACCCCTGATCGTGATGAGCGTGCACGTAAGTATGCGCACGACTTGCTGGTATTTCTGGGACAGTTTGTGCCGGCTTTTACACATGCCCGTATCGCCGGCACATCGCACAATGTCTTGGACCGTGAAGGGCGGAGAATCACCGGTGATTACATCCTCACGGAGGAGGATATACTGACGGCACGAAAGTTTCCTGATGCTATTGTGAAAAATGCCTGGCCCATTGAGCTGTGGGACCGTTCAAAGGGCACGACTTACACCTATGTGCAGCGAGGAGATTATTACGAAATCCCGTTCGGTTGCATAACCGTAAAGGGGATTTCAAATCTTCTGACAGCCGGACGTTGCATATCGGTTTCCCCTGCGGCACTTGGCTCTACACGCGTCATGGGCACTTGTATGGCGCTTGGTGAACAGGCCGGGTTGGCTGCGGCGCTTTATATCGAGGACGGGGAATATCCCGCCCCTGATAAAAGGATAAGTTGGAACGAATGAAATTCAGAGCGAGACGGTCATGAATATATTTGAAAGCATTCAAGCTGAAGCAGAGGCACATTTACACCGCACCGCAGTGATAGAGGGGCAGGAGCGTATCAGCTACGGTGAACTGATCGCTGCCGTGGAACAGGTGGCAGTATCGTTGAAAAGTGCGGGGGTGTGCCGCTTTCAGCGTGTCGGTCTGCTCTGTGACGACAGTATCGACTACATCATTGCGAGCCTGGCCATTCTGTCCCTCTCTGCGGCTATCGTGCCGGTTTCGCCGGAACAGACCGCCGAAGAAATTGCGATTGTCATCGACAGGATCGATGTCGATTGTATTGTCGCTGAACCACGGCTCCTCAAGGAGGATCGGCACGTTCTGCTCTCCTCCGCCGGCTTCATCAATAAAGAATTCGGCATAACGAAGCGTACGGTAAATGCGAGCCCTCCGGCTGGATATTTCAGCTCGAATCCTGCCTTCATCCGTTTCAGTTCGGGGACTACCGGTACGAGCAAAGGGGTGGTGCTATCCCACGAAGCGATTATCGAACGAACGGATGCCGCCGACAAGGGGATGCAGATTACACATGAGGACACCGTTCTGTGGGTCCTGTCGATGAGCTATCATTTTGTCGTAACGATCCTTCTGTTTCTGCGGCGCGGCGCGACGATCGTGCTCTGCAGCCAGCGCTTTCCCGAAGCGCTGATTGAGGGGGTTATCGTTCATCGTGGCACCTTCATCTATGCATCGCCGTTTCATTACAACCTCCTGTCGCGTACCGATCTGCTGTCAGGAGACAGCCTGCAACAGGTCAGAATGGCGATATCAACCGCTATGAAGCTACCGGAACAGATTGCCGAGGCGTTCTATGGCAAGTTTGGTTTCGAGTTGACCGAAGCCTACGGGATTATCGAGGTCGGACTGCCATTCATCAAGCTGTCCGGCGGCAGGGACAAGCGTGGTTCGGTCGGAAGGGCGCTGCCGGATTATGAGCTCAGGCTCGACAATATGGATGGCGATGGTATAGGGGCAATTTTCATCAAGGGCAAGGGTATGCTGGATGCCTATTTCTCTCCCTGGCAGGGCAGGGGGGAGATCCTGCAAAACGGCTGGTTCGGGACCGGTGATCTTGGGAAAATTGACGCGGACGGCTTTCTGTTTATCACCGGCAGGGATAAAGACGTTATCAATTTTGCCGGGATGAAGATCTTTGCCCAGGAAGTGGAAGCGGTAATCAATCAGCATCCCGATGTGAAGGAATCCCTGGTATATGCTACGCCGCATGCCCAGTACGGAGAGCTTCCAACGGCAAAGTACGTGTTGCGTGAAGGGAGCGCTGATACAGCCGTACTCGATAGCCTGAGGCGATTTTGCTATCAGAGACTGGCACAGTATAAAGTGCCGAAAGAATTTCTATGTGTAGACCATCTTCCCAAAACCGCGAGTGGAAAAATTAAACGATGAAAATTGATGAATATCCTGAGGCAGATAACGATGAGCAGATCACCACGGCTAATGATTACAACCGCTGGCTTGCACAAAATACGTTTGGCGCGCGGTGGGTGCGATTCTGGTTTGCTCCGAAACAGACCCTTTTCTTGAATACACCCGCACGTAAGCTGCCAGGATTGCTTGCGCTTACGACGGAGTGCAAGGTGCTCGATATTGGCTGTGGGTACGGTGGCCTTCTGATCTACCTGAACCGTAGAGTGGGCTTTACGCAGGTTATGGAAGGGCTTGATTGCTCGGTTCTGATGGTTAAGCGTGCTCAAAGGGAGATGCAGAAACGCGGATTGGATTCACGGATCCATATCAGGCAAGGATTGGCAACGAGCTTACCGTACCCTGACGGCTGCTTCGATGTGGTGTTGAGTACCTATGTCATCAAGCATCTATCCGATCAACGCTCCCGGGAAATGCTCGCTGAAGTCATGCGGGTTCTGAAGCCGGGAGGCCGCTTTTGCCTCTGGGAGGCAGCTCCATCCCGCAATTTTTATTTACAGGTGTTCAATCTGAAATTGCTGAAAATGGGGGTGTCCACAGCCTATTTGCGCACGGAAGGCCAATTGAGGGAATGTCTGGAATCAGCTGGTTTCACTGACCTCGAGCCCTATGGTCATGGCCCCTACTATTATTATCCGCCATTGCCCAGGGTGGGATTTATCGCCAGGCGTCCGCTGGAATAGCGATTCTGTAAAATTAATACGTGTATGGTATACTCTTCTCATGTCAGATAGAATTAACAGACAACGATGTTGAATTCAAGGGGGATACCATGAAAGGCATATTCGCACTAATCATCTCACTGGCGTTGTTGGTGCCGCTGAATGTATCGGCACAGACCTATAATCTAGACCCCTTGCACACTACGATAGATTTCAAGGTTAAAAACATGGGGTTCATGCATGTAACGGGGGCTTTCGAGAAATTCAAGGGAGTTGTGGATATCGATCAATCGGATATCTCTAAATCAAAAGTGGCTGTCAGTATCGAGACTGCATCGATCAATACGGGCATCAACATGCGTAATAAACACCTCCGCAGCCCTGATTTCTTTGACGCAGCAAAATACCCTGTCATGACGTTTGTATCGACAAAGATTGAAACCGGAACAGAAAAAAACACGCTACACGTGACTGGTAACCTGACAATAAAGGGGGTGACCAAGCCGGTTACCTTGCTTGTGGAAGGCCCTAAAAATCTGCAGGGTGATCTCAAACAGGGTTACTCTGCCACTGCAACGGTCAATCGCCAGGACTTTGGCGTCAGTTGGGGCGCGGTAATTGCCGATGAGGTTTTTATTACGATTAATACGGAGTTGGTGAAACAGTAGCAAAAATGCTCAAAACAAAGGCCCGAGGAGAAATCCACGGGCCTTTATGCGACAAAAAGGTCTACTGCTACTCAGTGATTGGAAACGTATTTCCTGAGGTTACCGGCAACTTCTTGTGCAGCATCCTCCAGTCGCGCCCCCTCTCGAGCAAAATGACGGAACATGGCAACCGTCTTCCCTTTATTGCTCACAATCATTTCAACTCCAAGGCCGGCCTGCATCAGGTTTCCACCCGCA
>JAJXWO010000065.1 GCA_021781535.1 Deltaproteobacteria bacterium
GGTTACCGAGACTAATGGCGTACGCAGATCATGGGAGATGGAGTTCAGCAGAGCGCGCTCAAGGTTTTCCCGTGCTTGGAGAATTTGAGCTCGCTCCGCCTGACGGGAGAAACGAATGCGCTCCATAGCCATGGCAGCCTGTGTAGCAAATGCATTCAGCAGACGCCGGTTTTCTTGTGAGTGGTAGGCTTGCGGATTCTCAAGCTTGACACCCATGACTCCCAATGTGCTGGATGGAGTCTGTAATGGAATATAAATCAGGGCTGCGGATACCAGCGTATCAGTGGCTCGACCGGCAGGGTGACTGTTTCGGAAAGCCCAATCGGCAACGGCCTGCTCCTTCATATCCAGAGTGAGTCCATCGCTGACAGCCAGGATATCAAGCCGTTCCCCTTCCGGCAGCATAATCACCGCTTGGGCATTGAGTGCTTCCTCAACATTCCTGAGAACGGCCGTCAGCACGGAGTCAATATTTGCCGAAGCGGCCAGATCACGACTCAAGTAATACAGGCTGGCGGTCTGCACTTCGCGGGCACGCATCACCTCGGCCCGCTCGCGGGCACGTGCCACCAGAGTACTGATCACAATTCCAACGACGAACAAACCTAGGAACGTCATCAGATACTGAGTATCGGCAACTACAAAGGTCATTCGGGGAGGAACAAAGAAAAAGTCGAAGGCCAGGACACCCACAAAAGCGCTGGCAATAGCTGGTTTGCGTCCTAACCGAACCGAGGCGATAACCACTGCCAACAGGTAGAACATGACCATATTGGTCGGTTCAAGAAATGGGCGCAGCAATTCGCACAGTACAGTGGCGGCTACTACAAGCAGCATGCTTGCAGCATAACCTCGTATTTCAAATGAAGAGCGTTGCTTTGGTACATTAAATGACTCAGCGGCTTTTTCCTGTTCAAAACTGACGATGACGACATCCACCGCGCCGCTTCTACGGATAATTCGATTGACAACAGGCGGTTGCATAATTTCACGCCAGCGGGGCTTGTTCGGTTTCCCCATCACAATCTTGGTTATATTGTGGCGGCTGGCGTACTCCATGACCGCAGCGGTGACATCGGTGGCGGTTACCGTACCAACTTGAGCACCAAGACTTTCAGCCAGTCTTAGATTTTGCCAGATTCGTTCACGGTTTTCTTGGGCATGACGACCACCTGCCGGCGTTTCAATATAGACGGTGAACCATTGTGCTTTAAGCTCCTCAGCCAGCCTGCAGGTAGCACGAATTAACTTCTCGCTGTAAGGGCTACCACTGACGCAGACCATCAGGCGTTCCGCAGTAGGCCATGGTCCGGCTATGGATTGGGTCTCCATATAGGCCCGCATCTGATCATCCACCCGAGCGGCGGTACGGCGCAACGACAGTTCCCTCAGGGCCATCAGATTGCCGGGACGGAAAAACTTCTCTATCGCCTTGGCTGCCTGATCTGGGATGTAGACTTTCCCCTCTTGCAGGCGTTGCAACAGGTCTTCAGGTGGGATATCAATCAGCTTGATTTCGAAGGCTAGATCCAACAGTCGGTCGGGTACGGTCTCACGGACAATGATACCGGTAATTTGGGCCACTACGTCGTTGAGGCTCTCAAAGTGCTGGATATTGACTGTAGTGTAAACATCAATCCCCGCCTCCAGAATCTCCTCCACATCCTGCCAGCGCTTCTCGTGGCGTGAACCGGGAGCATTGCTATGTGCAAGTTCATCGACTAAAACAATCTGCGGCTTTCGACTCAGTATGGCATCAAGGTCAATCTCCGGGAGTGAAACCCTCTCATAGTTGACATACTTGCGTGGCAAAATGTCTAAACCTTCCAACAACGCATCCGTCTCAGAACGACCGTGGGACTCCACGTATCCAACCACCACATCACGGCCGTCTTTCTTGCGTTGGCAAGCAGCCTCCAGCATTGCGTAGGTCTTGCCAACCCCGGCCGCATAGCCGAGGAAAATCTTCAGCTTGCCCAGTTCGGCTGTGACCTCTTCTGCCTTGGCCAACTTCAGCATTGCTTCGGGTGTGGGGCGTATGTCGTCGGGGCTAGTGGTCATAGTGGCTCGTTAACGTCGTGGTGGATATCCATGCTACCTATTTCAATATTTCTCCCTCTAGAATTACAAGACTTGAAGCACCATCGTGCTTGGCAATGTCATCATGCCTAACCTCACCTTCGATCACTTCTGCTTTTAGATAGTATTCCCCAATACTTAATAACACCTTGATTTTGCCTACTGGCATAATTTTGCCATGTCTTTTGCCAAACACCGTAAGGACACCTTTATCTCCGAATGCTTTGATCACATCGGGCGTGCCACTGTGAAACAGGAACACAATGCCCCCTTCCTTCACAGACGATTTTTCCGTTAGCTGGCGATGCTCTTCAGATACGGGGTAGGAGACAGCTTCTGCCATATTAGAGAGATAGCCACCTGTAATTATTGCACCAATAACAATTGATATATTTAGTGCGTCACGCCACTTGTTTCCATTCTTCATACAATACCTCCATTAAAGGTAGCCTTAACGAATTAGATGATACCATCGGCAAGCAAGGCAAACAATGTAGATATTCAGTGCGTTTTCACTCCATCCAGCGCCAGGTTGAGCATCAGTACGTTCACCCGAGGTTCCCCGAGGATGCCAAACTGACGATCTTCAGTGACCTGGGTGACAAGTTGTGTGACAGCCATCTCGCTCACCCCCCGAGCCTTGGCCACACGGACTATTTGCAACGCTGCCGCCTCAGGCGAAATGTGCGAGTCCAGACCGCTTGCCGAGGCCTGTACCAGATCGGCAGGAATTTTGCCGGTTACTCCTGTATCGCGAAGTGCTCTGATACGATCTTCAACTGCTTTCAGGTAGTCATGATTAGTCGGTCCTGCATTCGATCCGCCAGAGGCCATGGGGTTATAGCCGAAATCACTTGTGCCGGAGGGACGCGACCAGATATACTTTGGATCTGAAAAGGGCTGACCGATCAGGGTTGAGCCTATCTCCTTACCATTCTTGTCTGTGATGAAGCTCCCTTTAGCCTGAATAGGAAAGACAGCCTGGGCTATTCCGGTGACAAGTGCCGGATAGATGCCGCCGCAGATGATGGTAAAACTTACGAAAAGTAAAACTGCTGGTTTTAAGTCTTTCATGATGTGCGCCCCTTATACAAACATGCCAATGCACATGTCGATGATTTTAATGCCTACAAATGGTGCGATGATTCCCCCTACACCGTAGATAAACAAATTATGAATCAAAAGCTTTTCGGCTGGCATGGGACGGAATTTCGTGCCCTTTAGGGCCAGCGGCACGAGCATCGGAATAATGATGGCGTTGAATATGACCGCTGACAGGATTGCGCTGAATGGGCTGGCCAGATGCATTACATTGAGCACACCCAGTTGTGGATAGATCGAGAGCAGCGCCGCCGGAATGATCGCAAAGTACTTGGCAATGTCGTTGGAGATACTGAACGTAGTCAGATTACCGCGAGTCATCAGAATCTGTTTCCCGACTTCGACGATATCCAGCAACTTGGTCGGATTACTGTCCAGGTCGATAATGTTGGCAGCCTCGCGGGCCGGTTGGGTGCCGGTGTTCATGGCAACAGCCACATCTGCTTGCGCTAGGGCGGGAGCGTCATTAGTGCCGTCACCGGTCATGGCCACCATGAATCCCTGATCTTGATACTCACGGATTAGACGCAGTTTCTCCTCGGGCTTGGCTTGGGCAAGAAAATCATCTACCTGGGCTTCAGCAGCAATAGCCGCAGCGGTCAGGGGATTGTCGCCGGTAATCATAACCGTCCTGATGCCCATGCTGCGCAGTTGAAGAAAGCGCTCCTGGATACCAGCCTTAACGATATCCTTGAGGTTGATCACTCCCAAAATTTCACAATCACGACAAACCACCAGTGGCGTGGCTCCCCCCCGGGCAATCTTGTCGACCACTTCGGCCAGATCTGCGGGGATAGTGATACATCCCATTTTTTTTACAAATGCGATTGTAGAGTCGGAGGCGCCTTTACGATAGGAGTTGTTCTCAAGGTTGATGCCGGAAAGACGCGTGTCGGCATTGAATTCCACTACCTCGGCATCCGCTGGCACCTCCCTGGTCAGACCATACTTCTGCTTCGCCAAGACCACCACGCTACGCCCTTCCGGGGTCTCGTCGGCGATAGATGCCATCAAGGCCGCTTCGGCCAGTTCCCGCTCATTATGGCCGCCCACTGTAACAAAACTTACCGCTTCACGATTGCCGTGGGTGATGGTACCGGTTTTGTCCAATAACAGTACATTTACATCACCGGCTGCTTCAATGGCCCGACCGGAAAGGGCTATGACATTCTTTTGGAACAGACGGTCCATGCCGGCAATACCGATGGCAGGTAGAAGTGCAGCGATGGTAGTTGGCGCCAGGCAAACAAACAGGGCGACCAATATTGTCAGAGACACCGGCGTGCCCTGACCGGCCGCTTTGACGCTGTAGATCGAGAGTGGGCTGATATTGGCACAGACTAACAGGAAGACCAGAGTGAGGGCGATCAGCAACACCTCCAGAGCAACCTCGTTAGGGGTCTTGCGCCGCTTGGCCCCCTCGATCAGGCCAATCATCCGGTCCAGGAAGGTTTCACCCGGATTGGCGGTGATCCGTACAATAATGCTGTTGGCGATAACTGTGGTGCCGCCGGTAACGGCGCTGCGGTCACCACCCGATTCACGTACCACCGGGGCCGATTCTCCGGTTACGGCTGATTCGTTGACCAGGGCTGCACCGGCCACCACATCACCATCGCCGGCAATCATGTCGTTTGCTTCGACCAAAATCAGGTCATCTTTTCGCAGCTGACTGGCACCGACAGTGGTATAGTTTAAACCGAACTCAGCCTTTTCCAATCGCTTGGCGGTAACGTCGGTGCGACTTTTTCTCAATGAAGCAGCACGTGCTTTTCCCCGGCCCTCTGCCAGCGCCTCGGCAAAGGTTGAAAAAATAACGGTCAACCAGAGCCAGATTGAGACCGTTCCGGTAAACCAGGCTGGCTCCTTGTTTGAGCCGGAGAGCGACAGAACAAAAGTACCCAGAGTTATTAGACTGGCAATCTCGACACAAAACATGACCGGGTTACGCCAAAGTGTACGGGGATCCAGCTTCTTGAGGGAATCGAACAGTGCGCCTTTCAAAAGCGTTGTATCAAAGATTGATTGCGGTTGTTGGCTATGTTTCGACATGACTTAGTTTCCTCCCAGCATGGTCAGATGTTCCACTATCGGTCCCAGGGCCAAAGCAGGGAAGAACGTCAATGCTCCGATAATGACAATCACCAGTACCAGCCAGACGACGAAGGGAGCCCTGTCAGTCGGCAAGGTACCCAGGCTAGGGGGGATATATTTTTTCTCCGCAAGGGAGCCAGCCATGGCAAGCACTGCAATTGCAGGAACATATCTCCCCAACAGCATAGCCAGTGAGCCGAGCAAGTTATAGAAATTGACGTTAGCATTCAGACCGGCAAAGGCGCTGCCGTTGTTGTTGGCCATTGAGGCCATTGCATACAGCACCTCCGACAGCCCGTGGGCACCCGGATTAGCCATGGAGGCAACGGCGGAAGGAGTAATCATGGCGATGCCTGACAGAACCAGCACCATGACGCCGGCAGTCAATATGACCAGGATCGACAGCCACATCTCGGCAACTTCAATTTTCTTACCTAAGTACTCCGGCGTTCGCCCGATCATGAGACCCGAGACAAAAACAGCAATGATGGCAAAAGCCAGCATGGTATACAGACCCGAGCCGACTCCGCCAAAGACCACCTCGCCGGTTAAAATAAGACTGAGTGGAATCATGCCGCCGATTGGGGTCAGGGAGTCGAGCATGGTATTGACCGCACCGCACGAGGTGCCAGTGGTTGCTACGGTAAAAAGGCTGCTACCGGCCAGACCAAAGCGCACATCTTTCCCTTCCATGTTGACACCGCTCACTCCCAGCTTGGCCAGAAGCGGGTTACCGCTACTTTCGGCCCACTGCAAGGAACCGAATGCCAGTACCAGCAAAAACAGCATAGCAGCCAGAACTCCCCTACCTTGTCGAGTATTGCCCACCATCAGACCAAAGGTGTAGGTTAAACCTGCCGGAACCAGTAGAATCAGCAGAATCTCGACAAAATTTGAAAGTGGTGTGGGATTCTCAAAAGGATGAGCTGAGTTGGCGTTGAAAAACCCGCCGCCATTGGTGCCCAACTCCTTGATAACTTCCTGGGAGGCAACCGGCCCCATGGGAATGGTGACCTCTTTGACTATTACGTTCTCGGTGACTTGTTTTCCTGTAGCATCTTTGATTGCAGCGCCCTTGTCGTCCAGTTTGGGCTTGTCATAGCTGGTTGACTGTATCAGCGGCACAGTCTTGTACTTGCCAAAGTTCTGAATCACCCCTTGTGAAACCAGAAAAATAGCGCCGATTATGGAGAGTGGCAGGAGGATGTACAGAGTGCTACGGGTCATATCGACCCAGAAGTTACCGATGGCTGATGTTTTTCGACGAACAAAGCCTCGAATCAGCGCAATAACTATGGCCATACCGGTGGCAGCAGAGACGAAGTTATGGACCGCCAATCCTACCATTTGGGTAAAATAACTGGCGGACTGCTCTCCAACATAGGCCTGCCAGTTGGTATTTGTCACAAAGCTGATTGCTGTGTTGAGCGCCAATTGCCAAGTGAAAGCCGGTACTTTTTGAGGATTGAGCGGCATCAGATGTTGCAGCATCAACATGGCAAAGAGAGCAATAAACAGCACCAGGTTAAAGAGCACCATGGCCCAGGCATATCGCTTCCACCCCATCTCCTCCTTTTGGTCTACGCTGCAGAGACGGTAGATCAGATTTTCAATAGGGTTCAGAATTGGAGACAGGAAGGTACGTTCTCCCTGGTAGACATGCATCATGAAAACACCCATCGGTTTTGTCAGTGACAGCAAGACAATGAAGAAAATAATTGTTTGCAGCCATTCACTCATATTCATGACTTGTTCTCCGTGGGTTCTGAGGTAGTGCCACTGAGCTGTTGTTTGGCAATGGTGAGGGGGATTACTGCCCACTCATTCTTGCGGTAATCGAATACCGGTATCTGTCCATGTTCATATTCGGGAGGTGGAATCGGTGTAACGCCTTCTTCATATTGTAGCATTTTTGGATCTTCAAACGTTTCACCTTCGAAGAAACCGTTCTGTGTGTCGTACAAGTACACTTTCATGATTAATCGCCTCCGCCTCCTAGATACCGTCCATGATTTCAGGTTAGCAGAAGGCACATAAATTGGGTGTCAAAATAGAGTTGAAGAACATCAATATTTTATCAAGATAAAAAAAGGAGTCCCTATGTGGAACCCCTTGATAAATTTATTCTTTTTATAATAGGCTTCAGTTTAGGTTCTCACTCGAATCGGCAGGATCACCGTTGTCACTCCATCCCATTGCAGTCGTCGCTGAATGGCAAATGCAGTTTCGTTGTGCAACAGACGATGATAAAACTTCTCAAGCCGGAAGGTAATCTGCCCGGTAAACACCGTGGAGCGAGGGAACTCCTCTGCCACCTGCTGACACAGGTCCACGGCGCTTTCCACTACATCTGTGGCCAACGCGGTACGGTAGTCGGCGGCAATACCGAGTTTATGCGCCATAGCTACATATTTTTCCAGACCTGCCTTTACCGATGCTTCCAGGGCTTCAATCTCTTCAGCTCCCTTGAAAGATCCGGAATCGATCATTGCAACTGAGACGAAGATCACGTTCTTGTAGGTCTTGGGAAAGGTGCTCAAAATTGAGAAAAGCGTATGCACACCGAAGCCACTGAATCCAGAAACCAGCTGGATGGCGGTTGTGGCGTTGCGATCGATGGCCGGCGGCTCTCCGTGGGATGAAACCGGCACATCCAGAAGAGTATCGTCCAGATCCTTCATACCTTGTCTGACCCGGACATAATGCCCTTTGACCAGATAACAGAGACCAATCACCACTGAAGTAATAACCAAGGTCAGCCAACCTCCTTCGGCAAACTTTTCCACGGTAGTGATGATCAGGATCGTGACGCAGAGCAGGAGGCCGACCAGGTGAACCAGCAGATGGCGGAACCATTGGGGATCTTCTGCCTTGCGCTGGATAAATAATTTCGACATGCCTAATTGGGAGAGTGAGAAGGTGACAAAGACGTTGATCGAGTACATGATTACCAGGGCTGAAACCGAGCCATGTGTATAGATCAGAAGAAAGATAGAAGCCACTCCCATCAAGAGTATGCCGTTGCGCATGGTCAGGCGCACCGACAGTGATGCAAAACGGTGCGGCAACCATGAATCCACCGCCATATTGGCCATGACCCGGGGACCATCCACAAATCCGGTCTGGGCCGCCACCAACAGCAGGGCACCTTCGGAAAAAATTGTTACAAAGGCAATCCAATTACCCATTGGCCAACTTCTGAACAAACCATCTGCGAGAACTGCGTTGAGTGTCTTTCCCTCAACCGGCTTAACTCCTACCAGTGAATAGCAGAGAAATAAGATTCCGGCAGTAAAGGCTAGTGATGTGGCCATGTAGACCATGGTGCGCTTGCCGGTCTTGACACGGGGCTCACGCATGATCTGCAGACCGTTTGACACCGCTTCTATACCGGTATAGGTACCGCCACCCAGAGAGTAGGCCCGCACAAACAGCAAGAGGATACCAAAGATACCGATACTTGAGAGGTCATGCGAGAATCCAGACTGAACATCACACACCAGCGGACCGCATTTATCGGTATGGGTGAATACGCCATAGATCAACATCAGCAGATGGGTTGTCACGAAGACCATAAAAATTGGAGCCATCACGGTGATAGATTCTTTGACACCGCGGATGTTGAGGACAATCAGGAACACCGCCAACAAACAGGCTACAGGCACTTTGTAGTGATGAAATCCCTTGGGGATGTAG
>JAJXWO010000004.1 GCA_021781535.1 Deltaproteobacteria bacterium
GAAAATTGCCGATTCCGGCACCGGTACGATTGCGACAAGCGGCGGACGGACATACACCCTGACGGGCGCCAATACCGGCACCGTCGCCACGCTGCTGCCGGGCGGCTACACCGGCATCGGCACCCTGGCCGATTCGGGTGCAGGCGTCTTCCGCTTTGCTGCAGGCGGAGCCGTGACCGGCACCATCTCTGCGACAAACGGCACGCTGGATTATTCGGCTGGGATTACAGGGCCGGTGGCGGTTGATCTGACCGCACAGACCGGCACCGGCATCGGCGGCACCTGGAACGGCATCACCACGGTGACAGGAAGCGGTGCTGCGGACACCATGGGCGGCACCAATGCGACCTACAACCTCACCGCTGCCAATGCGGGCAATAACGGCGGGGTCTCCTGGAGTTCGTTTGAGAAAATTGCCGATTCCGGCACCGGTACGATTGCGACAAGCGGCGGACGGACATACACCCTGACGGGCGCCAATACCGGCACCGTCGCCACGCTGCTGCCGGGCGGCTACACCGGCATCGGCACCCTGACCGATTCGGGTGCAGGCCTCTTCCGCTTTGCGGCGGGCGGAGCCGTGACCGGAACCATTTCTGCGGCAAACGGCACGCTCGATTATTCCGCCGGGATCACCGGACCGGTGGCGGTTGATCTGACCGCACAGACCGGCACCGGCATCGGCGGCACCTGGAACGGCATCACCACGGTGTCAGGAAGCGGTTCTGCGGATACCATGGGCGGCACCAATGCGACCTACAGCCTGACGGCGGCCAATGCCGGCAGCAGCAACGGGGTCTCCTGGACCTCGTTTGAAAACCTGCATGATACTGCAGCGGGTACCTTCAGGCTTGGCGCAACCGGAGCCGTGGCCGGCGACATTGTTGCGGCAAACGGCACGCTGGATTATTCGGCCGGGATTACGGGGCCGGTGACTGTTGATCTGACCGCACAGACCGGCACCGGCATCGGCGGCACCTGGCACGGGATCACCACGGTGACAGGCAGCGGCGGCAGCTCCGACTCCCTCACCGGAAGCAACCAGACGTACAACCTGACCGGCGTCGACGCGGGGAATAACGGCAGCGTGCGTTGGACTTCGTTCGAAAATATCGCCGGCACTGGAAGCAATTCATACAGCGGGGCCGTCGGGTCTACTCTCTCCGGCGCGATCAGCAACACCGCCGATGCCGTAACTTTGCAGTGGGTTATACAGATAGGGGTTGTGCAGAGCTATTTAGGTCCGGTAAAGCTTGCAGCTGCGACAACCCTAACCTCAACCGGTTCCGGCGCCATTACCTTTGCCCATACTGTGGATAGTGATACCACTCCCCGTGACCTGACGGTTGGCACCTCCGGCGTAACGACATTCGATGGAGCCGTCGGAGCTACACCACTGAACAGTCTCACCGTAAAACCCGGAGGCACGACCTATATCAACGGAGGTTCGGTCTCTACGAGCGGCGCAGCCGGGCAAACGTACAACAATGCTGTTGTCCTTGGCGGAGGCACCATACTAAACGCCGGTCCCGGCGCAATTACCGAGGGGGATAGTGGCTCGCTGACCACAACTGGACTTCTGACTACGCGGTCAGGCAGCGGTCAAGACCTCGTCGGCAACGGAGCCAACTCGGTTGCCGCTTTCAATGCCACCAACACCAGCAGTGGCGATATCACCCTGACAAACAGATCGCCACTGTTGACCATTACCGGCATTAAGCAGAGCGGCGGCGGATTGAGCATCACAAACAGCGGAGCGATTACCAGCTCCGGTCCCCTGACGGTTAGCGGAGCGACCACTATCACCGCTGCAAGCCAGTCGGTTACCCTGACCGATGCCGCTAATGATTTCAGCGGTCCCGTCACCGTAGCAGCCGCAGCAACCGATATAAACGACCGGAACGATCTGACCGTCGTTCTCAATACGACCGGCCCGACAACCCTGACAGCCGGTGCGGATATGACTCTGTCCGGGACCAGTACAGATTCGGTCTCGGCAACAGCCGTTGACAATGTTACTTTATCCAACCCGGCTGCATCGATATTGCATATAACCGGCGCAACCATTGATGGGGCCATGGACAATTCCACTCCGCTTGACCTGACGACAACGAGCCGCCAGACCCCCATTAACGTCAGTCTGACCGGAAGTATCCCGTTCCTCACGTACGCAGGTGATATCAAAACGAACATCCAGAGTTTAGGCACGTATAACGGCGCCGTTATTATGGGTACTGAACTGGATCATTACAAAGCGACGATAGATGTGAAAGCAGCGACAACAGCTTTGATTGTCGCCACTGAAAGGATGGGAGTTTTGGGAATGCTGGTGCGTTTCGATGAATACTTTACCGCCACGCCAATGGAGTCGATCATCGATGATACGGGGGCGTTTAATCCGCCTGAGGCGGAACCGACGTTAATTGACCGCTAATTGAAACAGCGCGCCGGAACCGGTGCGCTGTCGTGAATGGATTACCCTTTTGCCACCATAAGTACCACCGCATGGGCGGAGATGCCTTCACCCGACCCGGTGAAGCCAAGTCCTTCCTCGGTGGTCGCCTTAACATTTACCTGCCCGGCAGAGGCATGCACCACCCGGGCAATATTTTCCCGCATGGCCTGAATGTGGGGAGCCATCTTGGGCATCTGGGCGATTATGGTGGCGTCCAGATTACCCAGTTTATACCCGCGTTCATCGGCGAGGCGCACGACATGGGCCAGCAGCTTCAGGCTGTCGGCCCCTTTGTAGGCGGGATCGCTATCGGGAAAGTGCCTGCCGATATCCCCTTCTCCGATCGCCCCGAGAATACCGTCGGCAATGGCATGCAGCAGCACGTCGGCGTCGGAATGCCCGAGCAGCCCTTTTTCCCACGGGATGTCCACCCCTCCCATGATCAGCTTTCTTCCCTCAACCAGACGGTGGACGTCGTAGCCGTGCCCTATGCGCATAATCAGTTCCTTTTACCCTTCCGCTTTCAGATCCCGCGCCATCAGCTCTATTACCGCTTCGCGGGCCGGCTTGTCCTCGTGGAGAATCTGGTAGGTGTTCTCCACGATCGGCATATCCACGCCCAGACGGAGGGCCAACTGATAGACCGATTCGGCACTCTTTACCCCTTCAGCCACCATGCGCATTTCGGCGAGAATATCTGCCAGCTTCATCCCCTGGCCCAGCTTGAACCCGACCGTACGGTTGCGGGAAAGGTCTCCGGTGCAGGTCAGCACCAGATCGCCCATGCCGGCCAAACCGGCAAAGGTGGCGGCCTGTGCCCCCATCGCCTGCCCGAGGCGGTTCATCTCGGCCAGACCGCGGGTAATCAGGGCCGCCCGGGCATTGTGTCCGAACCCGAGGCCATCGCAGATCCCGGCGGCAATGGCGATGACATTTTTAACCGCCCCCCCCAGTTCAACACCAATGACATCACTGTTGGTGTAAACCCGGAGACAGGGGCAGCTGAAGGCCGCCTGAATGCGTTGGGCGGCAGTGAGGTCGCGGGATGCAGCCACGATAAGCGAGGGGAGTTCCTGAGCGACTTCACGGGCAAAGGTCGGGCCGGAGAGCGCCACATACCGGGCCAGAGCCGCATCACCGAGCAGTTCTCCGCACGTCTGGGACACCGTCTGCAGTGTTTCGAGCTCGATCCCTTTGGAAGCATTGGCAATAATCGCCTGCGGTGAGATGTGCGGGGCGAGCTGTTTCAATACGCCACGCATTACCTGTACCGGCGTTACCAGCAGTACTATGCTCCGCCCGGTCACCGCTTCTTCCAGGTTTCCGCTGCAGGCGAGAGCAGGCGGCAGGGCGATGCCGGGAAGATACGCCGAGTTGGTGTGGCGGGAATTAATCTCCGTCACCAGTTCCGGTTCATAGGCCCACAGCACCGTGTCGTTACCGTTGGCCGCCAGACGTCCCGCCAAGGCGGTCCCCCAGCTGCCGCCGCCGATAACGGCAACCCGCTCACTACCAGTCGCCGTATCAGTCGTCAAATTCATCGTCATCAAACCCTTCCTCCAGGCGCGGATCATACCCCTCAGCCAGTGTTTGCCGGGCTGCATCCACGCTGTCCAGCAGCAGGCGACGGATGAACGGGTGGCGGCAATCGGGCAAAAAACCGCCGACGAGACTCAGCGCGGTCGCCAGCGTTCGTTGCACCGAGCTTTCATCAGCTTCAATCTGTTGCAGATAATCAGCGGTCAGCAGCAGTCGCTTGATGATCTCGGCACGCCGCGGCACAATCAGTTCTTCACAGCAGCGAGAAATCTCTCCCTCCAGAGCCTCCGGAGACATGGTATCCGTCCCGCCATCGGTTTCCAGGGTTTTAAAACGGTCAGCCGCGTCGTAGAGCGCTGCTTCGGTAAGCACCCATCCCTCAAGGCCCGGCTGGTCGAGCAGTTCGTTGCTGGTGGCAACATAGCCCGGAATCTTTTCCACGATATCTTCCAGATGTTTGAGCTTGAACCGCGGAATGTACGCTTCCGGCTTGAGTGCATCAGGACGGAAGAGGCGCATGTCCACATAGAAGTCGGGGGGGAGGTAAAAGCCTCCCTCGCGGCTGAGGTAGAGGGCATCGCGGAGCGAAGCCAGGGCATAATCGTCTTCAACCGGAGTCAGCATCTCACCGCCGGCCACATCTTTCAAAATATGGCCGTACTCCTTTTCATCTTTCATGCGATAGCTGATGGCGTTCAATATGCCATCAGTCTCACCGGTCAGGATCAGCATGGCGGCAAACGCCGTATCATCAAGCCGCCATGAAAACCAGAGCGTGCGGGAACCATAGAAATCGACCGGACCGGCATAGACTTCATGAAAGGGGAGCGGCTGCTGGAAGGAATGCGGCAACGCGGCAACATCACGGATTCCGGTGAATGCAAGCCGGCGGATACTGCGCTGGGCCAAGGCCGCCAATTCCCCCTCAAAGCGCGCTTCGGCTCGCATGAGAACGTCAAGGGCATAGCCGCTCCTCGTGCGCCCGAGGGCACATATCGCTCCGCGCACGATCTCGTCTTTTTCGAAGGAGAGCAAAATCTCCAGGAGGGCCACCGCTTCTGCGGAGGCATTTTCGGCAAGCCGCTGCATCATCCGCTCGCGAAACTCATCAGCCATGTCAAGAAAACTGTCAACGAACCGTACCAGACCGCGCTCGCCATCGCAGAGGCAGTCGTCTGCGAAGCCTTCCAGTGTCGGGGAGCCATAGCCGGTCATGGCCGCAAAGGGGGGGGCCGTCACATCGATACCGCTGTCGTGGAGTACATCCAGCAGCGCCAGCTTGCCGTCTTCCTCCAGGTCCTTGCGCTGCAGGGTAATCTGGATCAGCTGATCCATCCAGGCCGAGGCGTCAAAAAAGTCGAGCATACAGGTATAGCGGTAGAGTGCGGTACCGTTCTGTTCACGCCAGAGTTTGCGCACGAGCGGTGAAAGCGCGCGTTTGCCCGACTTCTGCAGTCTCCGGCCAATGCGCTCCATCTGTTCGCCGGTCAGGTCATCCCGCTTGAGAAAGTCCAGCAGCCGGTTGATGCGGCGCCGTTCACGCAGGGTTTTGTCAAGTTTCATCACCATCGTCATGTTGTTTTATTGCCTCAAAAGCTTCTTGAATTAGGGGCTCAGTTTATCACACGAACCGGATGAAGGCAATGGCAGGAACAGGCGAATATGCCGAACCGTTCCTGACAAATGAACAAAAACTATTCCGCCTGCTCGCCTGTTGGAGCGCGGCGCCGGATGAGCAGAACCATCACTGCCGGCAACGTCACCAGCGCAAACAGGGCCGTAAACCCTACCCCGAAATTGGTGGCCCAGCCGATCGAGGCCAGTGCGGGATAATCGGCTAACGCCAGGGAACCGAAACCGGCAATGGTGGTAAGCGCCGAGAGCAGGACTGCCCGCCCGGTCTGGATGAAGCGGGATTCTCTGTCATAAGGATCCCGGGTTTCCACGCGGTGACGGACGTGCATGCCATAATCGCTTCCCATCCCGATAATCGTCACCAGCACCATGGCATTCATGAAATTGAGCCCCATCCCGGAGAGCGCCATGGTCCCCAACATTGCCAGCGAGCCGGCAATGACCGGGAACATGGAGTAAAAGATCCCGTCGGGCGACTTAAAATGGGCCAAGAGCAGAAACAGCACCAAAAGACCGCCGATCAGGAAACTCCAGAGAAAACTCTGCTTAACTGAAGCGGCCAATTGTTCGCTCACCAGATCCACACTGGTAACCCGTGCAGTAGGGTCGATGCCGGCCAGTTCATGCAGAAAGGCGCTCTGGTTAAAACCGGTATTTTTGTAATACAGATACAGCAGCGCGTGGTAACCGGACGCATCCTTGACCAGGTGCCGGTCCGCCACTCCCCGCAGCGGCGAGGCCTTCAGCCGGGCGAGAGCTTCCTCCTCGGGCACCGGTTTCATGGCGCTGCCGGCAGAGAGCGCAGCTATGAACGGCTGAAACGGCTGTGGTTCAAACCCCTGCCGATCGAGCGCGGTGGTCAGGCCTGCTGCGGTCAAACCGTCCCGTTTTCTGGCGGATATGGCGTGGATGATCTCATCCTGCCGGACCCGGTTATTCACTATTTGCCCCAGCGATGACCAACTGCTGATGCTGCCCGTGCTCATCAACTTTTGCGCCAGGCCGTCAACCCGTGCCGCGCGGTGCAGCACTTCTCCCAGTTTCTTCCCTTCCACCGCCACCAGCAGCTGTTTCGGCGCCAGGCTCAGGTGACGCTCAATCTTCTCCTGGGCCAGAAACGCCTCGGAGTGCCGTGGCTGCAGGTTTTTAAGATTGCCGTCGAAAAAGGTTTGAGTGGACGCTGCCGCCATGAAGATAATCGTCACAACGGAGACCGTCACGATGGCACGGGGAAATCGCGCGGCCAGACGCCAGACGCGGCGCAGGCCAAGCTCCGGTATCGGCCGGTATGTGGCGGGAAAGCGGCGTTCCATGTAGACCAGCAACGGAGGAAGAAAAAAAAGGGTCGTATAGAGCGAAAAAACCACCCCCAGCCCGACCAGCAGGCCCAGTTCAGAAAGGGCCCGTACGTCAGAAATCATCAGGGCAAAAAACGGTACCGCCGTTGTGGTGGCTGCGGTAAAGAGCCTGTGGCCGGTGTCGACAACCGACAGGTGCAGCGCCTCGTCAGCCCCTGTGCCGGCCGCTCGTTCACTGTGAAAACGGTCGTAGAGATGGATCGAGTAGTCGGTCCCGAGGCCGATGATCAGCGCCATAAAGGCAAAGGAAATGATGTGGATCGAGGGGAGCAGCAGCCCGGCGACTCCGAGCGCCAGCGCCACGCCGGCAGCAATGATCAGCGGCAGCAGCAGCGTGGGAAGGATGCGGCGGTAGACCACATAAAAGATCGCCAGAACTACCGCCAGCGAAGAGAGGATGCAGGCGAGGATATTGGACTTCATCACCGCTTCATCCAGCACCGCGCTGATATGGGCGCCGGCGCAGGAAATGGCGACCGTTGACCCCTGGCGCGCCGTGTTGATGCTCGCCACCAGGGCGCGGGCAAAGGCCATGTCCTGCACCGGCCGGGCCGGTTCGGCGATCATGATCAGCACCTTGCCGTCCCGCGAAATGAAGTAGGGTGAGGCCGGATCCAGATCGAGCGCCTGGCTTGCAGCTTTCAGCCGCGGAAGAATCAGGTCACGCAGGTAGAGCGGGTCAGCACTGGCCAACCCGGTCATGGCACCGCCGAACTGACCGGCCAAGTCAGCCTGGAGGCGGCGCAGGGAGGCATCCATTGAGCCGGGGGTAAAATGCTGCAGTAAAGCGGGAACATCTTCAGGACCGATAAAGAGCTGCGGGCGGGCCACGGCATAGGCGATGAAATCAGTAAAAGCGGCAGCCTCATTCTCGTCGAAAACCCTCCAGGTAATGCGCCGGAAGGCCGGCTTCCCGTCAACCTGCGCCGTACGGAGGCGTTCGGCAAAACGCGCCGCCTCGCGGGGAAGTTCTTCCTTCTTCCCCTCCAACAAAAAATAGGCTTCGTTGGCGCTGCCGCTCCACTGCAACGAGTCGAGCAGAAGCCGTAACGCCGGTTGACGTGCCGGGAAGAGCTGAAAGATATCGGAGTCAAAGCGGGTGGTTGAGATCACCGCTGCCGAGAGCAGCAGCGCGATAAAAAAGGCGCCTACTACGGCCCGGGGTTTGGTGGTGGTCGTCCGATAAATCCATTCCAGGTGGCGGCGGGTGAGAGAATTTACCAGGGAGGTCAGTCTGGAAAAAATTTTCAAGAACATCAGGGTCTATAATCCCTTGAGGGCAGAAAGCGGCATAACCGTATACCCGTCAAGATGCGGCACGAAAACGGCGTCATCAAGAGGCGTGTTGACCTCCGGTCCATCAAGCGTTATCCGGATCCGGTCGTCACGATCATTGCGCAGATCGAGCTGCGCTGCAACCGGAACTCCGTTGACAACGGCATATTTGCTGTAACGGACAAGATCGCCGCGAACGGATTCCTTGGCTGTGATCAAGCCGTTTTCGTATGTTACCTTTTCTGAACATCCGAGCGTACCTGTGCGTTCTACCGTTCCGTTCAGCGGCTGTCCGCCGTCGCCCGGGTCGGCATCCATAACCCAGCGCATCAAGCGCCATCCCTGCAAGCCCCCCTTCTCGGGCAGTTCATCAAAACGTCCCACATACGCCGTTGATCGTGAGGGATAGATCAGGGTAATGCGGTCTCCAAGGGCAAATGCTTCCATCATTGTCGTGCCGAATGGTGAGAGCACCACCAGATGGAGCTCATCAGGGCGGCGAAAGAGCAGGTAGCCGCTTCCCCCCATACTTCCGCTCTGCGCGGCATGAATCGAGAGGGATACGGCGGACGAGAGCGTGTTCACGACAGCCCCCGGGCGGTAGTCGATGGGCGGAGCAGGAACAGTGGCGCAGGCGGTGAGCAGCAGCAACGGCAGCAGATGTTTTACTAATCGATACAACGGCATACTATTTTCTTTCCTCATAATTACCTATTCCAGCCGGAAATCCTTCTCTGTCAGGCCGACATTGCGACGTACTTTTTTCAGGGTCATGGTGGCCCGGTCGCCGTTTCGTTCATTAATAATGATTTTTCTGATGGTGCCATTTCCCATAAAAACAATGGATATATCCTTTACCTGCCCTTTACCCTGCGGGGTGACCGTCAGGGTGTAGACGGAATTGGTCAGGTCGGCCTGCACTGCTACTCCGTCCGGCAAAGACGTGACCGGCGCTGCCAGTTTGGAAAACCACTGCTTCAGGCCCTGCTCCGGCGGAAGCGCAATTCTGGTGGGAGTCCTGTCTTTGCCTGAAACCTGTTCGATGATAGTGTCCCGCAGCAGCATGCGCCCGCTGAAGGGCGGGTTTATCTCCATAAAAAACAGATCGGGCTTTTTAAAGCGAAGTGAGCCGCTCATCACCATGGTCCGCTTCATCAGGGAGAGCCGTTTTTCCTGGGTGATGTCGGCGGTAAAATCAGCAATGCCGGCAAAACCGTGACGTAACGCCTCCAGTCCTTCGACAGGAGAAATTGTCCGGGCCAAGCAGGGAGAGGCGGTCAGCAGGAGCACCGCCAGCAACAGAAAAAACACCGTGTGTAACGGTCGTGCCTGATTCATACGCATCACAGATTTCCCACCCCGAGGGTCAGTTGCACGGAGAGGAGCAGGTCCGCACCGCTGAAAACAGTCCCTTCTATCATGTGCAAACGCCCGAATGATTTTATCACCCTGGCAGAGACGGTCAGCACCACCCCGACAGCCGGCGAGCCGGAAAATTCGGCATGATCGATTGAGGCCATAAAACCTCCCTCACCTTCCTCCTGCGCAACAACAATACCAGCCAGCTGGGCAACTGACTCAATCATGAGGATCTGGGAGAAACCGCAGGCAGCACCCACCCCTCTCCGGGCAATTCCCCGTACTCCCTGTTCCAGCTCGACAACCCGGTCAAGGAGCAGAAAGGGGTAGCGGTGGGGCAGATAGTGAGCCGGGTCGGGATTAAACAGGGGCGCCTCCCTTAAAGCGGATGGCGTAGTACGGGCCGTCAGGTGAGGCAGCCACGTGCAGACCGGCCTGCTCCGATTGCAGCGAGGCGAGCAGTACCGCCATGGCGGTGCCCCCCATGGCCAGCGAACGGCCGACGGTCTGCCCGATGTCGGTCACGGAACGGGAGGAAACCCGCTCCAGCAGGGCCGGCATATCAGCTGCCGTTCCGGAGAGCGAAACGTGTGAACAGGAATCTGCAGGTCCGGCAAGCCGGTCGAGGCCGTCACTTTCATGTCCGGCCGCAAGCATGCCGATGGTCGTGATGGCTTCGACAGCCGCTTTTACCGCAGCGCCACGCCGGGCGGCATGGGCCGCTCTCTCCAGGACAATGATGCCGCACCCTTCTCCGAAAGGCGCGGAAGCGGGCGTCATCTGCCCCATGACATCAAAACCCTTGATTATGAGTGGGATGAGCTCATCCGCTCCTCCGGCCAGCATAATATCGGCACGCCCCTCTTCGATAAAACGGCATGCCATCATGAACGCGGACTCTGCCGAGCAGAAGCGCTGGACCAGCGTAACGTTGGGCCCCTTGAAGCCATGCTCGATGGAAGCATTGCTGGCAGGGGAATTGGGGACGGTGTTGGGAAATATCATCGGGATCAATCCCTCGACACCGCCCGTAAAGTACCCGGTCAGGAATTCCGCGGAATTTGATACTCCGCAAAAGCCGCTGCCGAGCGCAATCCCGACCCGTTCCGGAGGAAGCTGTTTCAGGTCGATGCCGGCATCTTTCAAGGCCAGGCCGGCCACCGCAACCGCAAACTGGCTGCAGCGGTCCATCTTGCGTGCCTTCATGGGCGGCATGAAGTCGGACGCCTTGAATCCGTCCACTTTTCCCCAGCGCAAGCCGTCCCTGCCGAGCACATCGCCGGGAATGGGCGCAAGTGCGCCGCATCCCGTACGCAGAAGATCCTGAATGGCGGCGATCCCTATTCCGGCAGCGGTGACGGCGGAGTAACCGGTAACGACGATTCCTGAAATCGGACTATTCATAGTGACAGCACCAGAGAAGTGATATTTCCGCCAAAAGCAAAGGAGTTGGACATGGCAATGGTACTATCGGTCGGCACGCTGCCGGCATGGCAATACTCCAGGTCGCACTCCGGGTCCGGGCCGCGGTAATTGAGCGTCTGGGGAATTATTTTCTTATTGAGTGCGATAATGGTTGCAACGGTTTCGATAGCTCCTGCCGCCCCCAGACAGTGTCCGGTCATTCCTTTGGTAGAAATGAGAGGGACCCGGGGAGCACGCTCACCAAAGACCAGTTTCATCGCATTCGACTCGACCACATCATTGAGCGGAGTTCCGGTGCCGTGAGCGTTAACCCAGCCGACCTGCGACGCGTCAACAGCGGCCCGCTCAAGAGCCTGGAGCATGACACCCGCCGCAGCCGTACCACCCGGTTCAGGTGCCGTCATGTGGTATGCTTCGCCCGCCAGGGCATAGCCGAGTACAGCGCCGTACATCCGGGCGCCGCGAGCCCGGGCATCTTCCTCACGCTCCAGCACAACAAAGGCCGCTCCCTCACCAAGGGAAATGCCCTGGCGACCAAGACTGAAAGGAGCACAGGGCTGGGGGTCGACCACCCGCAGTGAATTGAATCCTGCAAAGGTCAACATCGAAAGCGTATCTGCGCCGCCTGCCACCATGAGCTTCTGACGACCGCAGGCCACCAGGTCGGCCGCCCACCCGATGGCGGTTGCGGAAGAGGAACAGGCGGTCGTCACCGTCCCCTGATAGCCGCACAGATTATAGGTCCGGGCGATATCCGTCGAGGTCTGGTCCGGCAGAATGCCGCGGAGCAGCGAGGGGCGCTCCTCCCTTCCCTCGAGAAGGGCTTTCAACCAGATTTCCCCCTGGAACATGCCGGCGGCGCCCCCCCCCATGGAGACCCCCATGTCATACGGGGAATAGCGGTCGGCGCCACCACTGTCCCGGAGCGCCTGGCCGGCGGCAATGACGCCAAACTGATCGGAACGGGACAGTTTGCGGGCTGAACGTGAATCGAAATAGTCGTGCGGATCATACCCTGTGATCTGCGCCCCTATTTTGGCCGGAAAGGGGGAGACATCAAACAGGTCCACCGGCTGAATGCCGCTTCTTCCTGCGCAGAGCGCATCGGTAAATTCCGTTACGCTTTTTCCGACGCTGCAGAATACTCCCAAACCGGTAATAACGACACGGTGCCTGGTCATACGGTACCACCATCAACAATGATCGATTGGCCGGTTATATACGAAGCCCGTTCCGACGCAAGGAACAGGACTGCGGCAGCAACCTCTTCAGGCGCACCGATCCTCCCGAGGGATGACCTGCGGACAATCTGTTCCACCACATCCTGCTTCAAGGAAGCGGTCATCTCCGTTGCAATAATCCCGGCCGCAACCGCGTTGACACGTATCCCCATCGGTCCGGCCTCTCGCGCCAGCGATTTTGTAAAACTGATCGCGGCCCCCTTGGAAGCTGCATAGTTGCTCTGCCCCTGGGTGCCGATCACCCCGGAGATTGAAGAGATGTTGACAATACTGCCGCTGCGCCGCCCCATCATCTTGCGCAGACCCCACTTGCAGCAGTGGAAAAGCGGGTTGATATTTGAGCGGATGACCGCGTCCCAATCATCCTCCGACATCATGGCCAGATAGCAGTCCCTGATAATACCGGCATTGTTCACCAGTACATCAATATGTCCGGACGCAGCAGCAGCTGCGTCGATCAGTCGGGTCGCTCCCTCTGAGGTTGACACGTCGGCCTTGAGCGGTGTAATCGACCCCGCCAGGCCCTCGGCCTCTTCGGTCAAAGCCCGGGCAGCTTCGTCGTTACTCAGATAGGCGGCAAAAACCGTGGCGCCTTCACGGGCAAAAGCCAGGGAGATGGCCCGGCCGATACCCCTGGTCCCGCCGGTAACAACAACAATTGAATCTTTGAACTCCATAACCACCCCAATGAACTAATTTACTGCATCAGTATACCGGTCGCACCGAAAAATGTCCAGCGTGCGGCAACTGCCGGGTCAGCAGGCGTCTGCATCGCCGGTCCGAAGAGATCAGCTGAGCGGTCGGTGGTGACTTCGCCCGAGACCCTTGATCATCTTCCAGAGCGGTCCCTTGACCTTGAACATGCGGATTGCGTCCAGCATGGCGGAACTGGCGTTGATCTCCAGACCGGGCGCAATCCAGTTCCTGCGCTTCATCGCTTCGGAGGTGATCAGGTCGGCAAAACCATCCCGTATCAGCGGAGAAATATAGAAAACGGGTTCCAGGAGCGAGGTGGATTCCTGTATGAGCCCCTCGTCAATAGCGGTGCGATACAGAGCGGTATGCGGGTAGATGCGGATACCGGTCATGGCGATGACTGCCGTCGGCTTCACCTCATCCATCAGGTCGAACGTTTCCAAAATGGTGGCGCGAGTCTCACCGGGACCGCCGAAGAGCATATAGTGGGCAAAATCAAGGCCCAGTTCGGTGCAGAGGTGTGAAGCCTTGCGCAAGTCCTCGACGCTAAAGGATTTGCGCATGTTTTTAAGCATCAGCGGTGACCCGGAATCGCTGCCGAACTCCACGGCATCGCACCCTGCCGCCAGCATGTCATCCATCAGCTCCGCTGTTATGAAGTCCGGGTTGATAAAGGCCGACCAGTTTACCGGCAGCTTCGCCATCGTCATTGCACGGCACAGTTGTGAGGCAAAATCAGGCGGATAATTGAAGATGTCGTCAACAAAGTACAGATAGGAAACGCCAAAATCGTCCACCAGCGCCCGGATCTCGGCAATGATCTCCGCAATCGGGCGCAGACGCATGCTTCGCCCCTCCAGCAGAGGGTAGGTGCAGTAAATGCAACCGAACGGGCAGCCGCGCTTGGTCTGGACATTGGCCATCCCCCCTTCACGGTAATACCGGGCCACGTCAAAAAGGGTACGATCGGGAGTGCCAAAGCTCTCCACCGGGAGCGGCGGAATAAAACCGGGCCTGCCGGACACGACAACCCCCGGCAGCAGTGAGGGATCCCCGCCCGTCTCAAGACAGTCCAGCAGCCGGGGGAGTACGTGCTCTCCCTCACCGGCGACGCCGTAATCGGCGCCGACCGCGGCGAGGACCTCCACCGGCATCAACGAAAAACCGGAGCCGCCGATAATGGCCACGGCCCGGCCGTGTACCAGGGTCACGATATCCCGCACCCCGTCAAGGTAGCTGCGCGTGCCCGGCCAGGTGACGTTGTCCAGGTTGCGCAGGGAAATGACAACGGCATCGGGTTGCTGTTCGGCAAGGGCGGCGGAAATAGCCTGGGGAGGATCGGATTCGAAACAGAGGTCAAGTACGGTCATACCATGCCCGGCAGCAGCCAGCGGCCCGGCCAGGCAGGCCAGCCCGATCGGGAAAACCGGATAGGGGTCGCGCTCACGATTGGCAGAAATCAGCAGCAGCTTCATGGCACCTCCAGCCACGCCAACAGACGGCTGACCCGTTCGGCAATCACCGGCGGTAACTGGAACTGGAGCACGCCATCCAGGTCTGTCAATGCGTGGGTAGTCACGCCCGTGGCACATTTTGTGCCGTCCGGGCCGATAATGGTCGTGTGGAATTCCAGCGTGGCGGTGTGGGTACGCCGCATGGTGGTTTGAATCGTCAGCACCTCGTTAAAACGGGCCGGACGCAGATACTTCAACTCGAGGGCGACAACGGGCCCCAAGAAACCATCGGCAACCAACTGGATGGCATCCAGACCAAACTGCCCTGCCAGGGCATTGCGGCCGATCTCCATCCAGGAGACATAATGGCCGTGCCACGCCACCCGGTAGGCATCGATTTCGTTGAAACGGACGGTTATGCTGGTTTCGTGATTTTTCATGTCTCGCTATCAATCCAGCGGTTGAATTTGGCGAGCGCCGAGCCGACTCCCACCTCGTGAAACCGGGTCACTTCCCGGGAACGAAGCGCGCGGTAGGTTGTTTCCCAATACACCGGCCGGCAGAGTTCCTCCACCAGAAACGCCGGGATAGACGCGGCTGTCAGCGGCGTCTGACCGATGTGTTCTACCAGCGGGATCCGTGGTTCGGCAAAGCGGTACTCCGACACAATCCGTTGCAGCTCTCCGGTGATCGCTTCTATCAGCGGCGTGTGGAGCGGGGCGTCACAGGGGAAAATGCTTACCGAGAAAGCGCCGGAAGCCGTGGCCTCAACCAGTGCAGCAGCCACTTTTTCTCGTTCGCCGGCCAGCAGGAAATGGCGCGAAGTGTTGTAGTTGGCGATATAAATGTCGTGGTTGGCCGCTATCACCGCCAGCGGCCCAAGTGGCAGTCCAATGACACATCCGAGCGCATACGCCCTCCGCAGGCCCATACGTGCCATGGACACGCCGATACGGCACGTCAACGCGAGAGCGGTCTCACTGTCGATCGAGCCGGATGCCGCCAGGGCAGGGTAGATCCCCATGCTGTGCTCGGCAATCAGGTCCGGTCCGCCCCCCTGGCTCAGCAGCCGGCTGGTGCGATACAGGCTGGTACAGGCGCCGTATAACTGGAGCCGCACACTCGCGTTGAGGTCTGAAGAGGACGTGCCGAATTCAACGGGATTGAAGCCGGTCGTTTCCTGGCAGAGCAGGGAGATTTTCTGAAATTCAGGATCACTGCAGTGCGTATCGGTAAAGGCTATCGGCTGGCCGGGATACATCCAGCAGATCATGCTTCGCTCCTCTTCCGCCGGATGGCGGCACGGAAGCCGAGATTCATCGGCCCAAAAACCTGTACCGAGCGGTGCAGTTTAAAAAGCCGGCGATACATGGAAGGGAATGAATAAAATGAACGGTTAAGCCAGTCGTACCCTTCCTGAAGCTGCTGAATTGTCATCCCCTTCGGCTGGAAGTTGATATGCTCCATGTCATAGTCGCTCCAGCTGCTGGGTATAATCCGCCCTTCCGCTTCCAGGCGGCGGCGGACAGCGGTGCCGGGGTAGGGGGTCAACAGCGGGAAAATGGCCGCTTCGAGACGCGCATCCTCGCAGAAGCGGAGCAGTTTCGGGAAGATTTCGGGGGTCTCGCCGTCATAGCCGAGTACAAATGAGCCGAGAATGCCGATGCCGTTGTCACGGAAAGCCTGGGCGTTTGCCATGAATGACTGGGCCCGGTTGGTGACCTTGCCCATGGCGGCCAGGGATTCCTGGTTGAGCGATTCGAAACCGACGAACATCCCGAGACAGCCGGACTCACCGGCGGCACGCATCAGTTCGGGGTCAGCGGCAAAATCGATCGGCGCATGGGAGAGCCACTTGAGCCCCATCCCCTTCATCCCCTGGAAGAGCGGCAGTGAATAGGTACGGTCCGCCACGATATTGTCATCGACGAAAAAAACAAAGGCGTTGTTTTTTTTCAAACCCTGCAACTCTGCCAGCACCTGCTCAACCGGGCGCTTCCGATATTTGCGCCCGTAAAAGGCGGTTACCGAACAGAATTCACAATCAAAGGGACAGCCGCGTGTGGTCTGGATGGTATTGGTAAGCAGATATTTCTTGCCGGTGAATATCTCGCGACGGGCAAACGGAATATCGGCCATGCTCATCATCGCATCCGGCTTGTAGGTACGCTGGAGGCTCCCACGGGAAAAATCAGCCAGAAGGTGGGGCCAGACAACGTCTCCTTCCCCCACCACCACCGCGTCAACGTTGGTAAGTGCCTCATCCGGCAGATTGCTGGCGTGAAACCCCCCCATGACCACGGTCTTGCCGCGGCTTTTGAAACCGGCGGCGATCTCGTAGGCGCGTGGCGCCTGGGGGGTCATGGCGGTCAGACCAATAAGGTCGGCATCGGTGTCGTAGTCGATCCGTTCAAAATTGTCATCGCACAATTCTACATCCCATTCCGGCGGGGTGACGGCGGCAATCGAAGCCAGGGAGAGAGAAGGAAACTTGAAGGCTAATTCCCCCCACAACCTCCCTTTGGGCCACCCGGGCGAGATGAGGAGCACTTTCATTTACGGTGTTCCCCGATATATCCGGCCATGCTGCGTACCGAGGCAAAAACCGTTGAACCGGTGGCTGCGTCGGGGACGACCACCCCGAATTCCTTCTCCATGGCCACTACCAGCTGGAGGGCATCGATGGAGTCAAGCCCCAGACCTTCGCCGAACAACGGGGCATCCGTCTCAATTTCATCGGGCGACATCCCCTCGATACGCAGGCTGTCAATGATCATCTGCTTAACCTTTTCAATTAACTCTTCACTCATGCACTATCCTCTCTGCTGTTCAGAATTTTGAATTATGTACAACGGTAGTTACCTGTTCATGCGCCTTTTGTTTTGTCCGATTCGGAACCTTTGCCAAAAAAGTCATAAAAATTGTACCACTGGTCCGGATACGCACGTATGTATCTCTCAAAAACAGCCACCAGCTTCTCCATGCCGGTGCGTATGGCGGTGCCGTGCTCCCCGCGGCCACCGCTGAAGCGGATCGGTTCTTCAAGAATGGTGGCATAGAGTCCATTTTTCTCCATCAGGACAAAAACCGGAATTACCGGCGCCCCGCTGGCCAGCGCCAGATAGGCGGCCCCCACCGGGATGTTGGCCGGACGGCCGAAGAAATTCATCCGGATGGTATGGGATGAACCGTCCCTATCGCCGAGAATCGCCAGCACCTCGTTACGCCTCAGTGCATTGACCGCCTCGACAATGGCCAGCGGCGAGGCATCATTCCGGTCGACATAAATGAACCTGATGCCGCGTTCCCGCCTGACCGTTTCACGCAGTTCATTTACCTTTTCATCCGGCTCGCGAAAGGTCAGCATGTTGACCGTATATCCCATATCGGCCAGGCCCAGACCGCCCAGTTCCCAGTTGCCGAGATGGGGCGAGACGAGGATCGCGCCGTTACCGGCAGCCAACGCCTGATCCAGCGTTTCGCTGCTGCTGCGCCGCCCGATCATCGCCTGGAGTTTTTCCCCCCTGAGCCGCATCAGCAGCATCACATCGCACCAGTTGTGGGCAAACATGCGAACGGTTGAAAATACCAGTCGTTCCACGTTATTTCTACCGGTGACAACCCGCAGGTTGGCACGCAGGTCCCGGCGCATATCAGCCAGCAGCAGATAAAACAGGCCGCCCCAGAAAAAAGTGAACGGCGGGAACAGCCACCGCGGCACCAGGATCGTGAATAGTTTGATAAAGAACAGGTTGAGGTTGTTGTAAAAGGTCACTGTTATAACTCATACCGGTGCGATAGTCGTGCGTGGGAAGACTCTCCGTTTATCATGGGTTAAAAGAAAAGTTCCCATGCGCACAGCGCCAGTTTTCTGAAGGTTATATTTCCCCTGCCGGCAGCCTGCTTGAACCCCTCGGTTGCCTCCCGCGAACGACGGTAAAACTTAACAAAGGCCTTGATCAGCAAAAATTGCAGATAATGGCGATTTATCAGGGGATGGCGGAAAACGATGTGCAAGCCATCGTAGAATTTCCAGCGTCGGCAAAAGATGCGATCCTTGATGTCCTCATAGAGTTTCGTCCCGGGATACGGAGTCAGGATGGAAAACTGGGCAATGTTGGTATTGAGCCTGACCGCCAGGTCAATCGTTTTTTCCACTTCAGCGGCGGTCTCGTTCAGGTTGCCGATGATGTAACTCCCATAGGATTCAACCCCGTTTTGCCGCAAGATTTCGACAGCCAGAGTGACATCAGACGCCTTGGTGTTCTTGCCGAGGGAGTTCAGTGTTTCCTCGTTGCCACTTTCAATGCCGAGATAGACCGTTGTGGAACCCGCCGCCGCCATCTTGGCCACCATGTCCGGATTTTTCACAATCGTATCGACCCGTGACAGGTTCCACCATTTCAGGTCATAGCCACGGGCGATGATCCCGTCGGCAATCTGTCCGACCCGCGGCGGCGCAAGGGTAAAGTTGTCATCCATGAAGCAAACCGCCCGAAAACCATAGCGGTTATAGACCTCATCAATCTCGGCCAGCACCGATTCGGCACTCCGGAAGCGCCATCCTCTGCCGAAAAAGCTCGATGAAGAGCAGAAATGACAGGCACCGGGGCAGCCGCGACTGGTAACAACGGGAGTTATGGGACGATCGGCCATGCTGGCCCGGTACTGATGGAGGTCCACGAGATGCCGGGCGGGAAACGGCAGCGTTTCAACATCGATCGGATCGGCGGCAGGAGTTTCAATCAGGTGGCGGCCATCCTTGATGATCAACCCCTTGACCGCGGCAATGCTCTCCCGGTTCTGGATGGCGGTTAGAAGACCCGGGAAAATGAATTCCCCCTCTCCCCTGACGATATAGTCTACATATCCGGAAGCAAAAATATCCTCCGCCATGAATTGCGGATGGGGCCCCCCCATAACCACCGGCCGGCCGGTAGCAGATACCCTGCGGGCAATGGCAAGCGCCTTGTTTGCCCTGGTCGTATCAGCCGAAATCCCCACAACATCGGCGCGCCGGATATCGGCGTCATCCAGTCGTCCGTCATCAGCAGCCAGGTCGCGTACAACCACACTGTGCCCTGCCAGTTCAAGGGTGGCGGCGACATAGAGGAGACCGATTGGAGGAAGACTCAGACCAAAGGTGTTAAATACGCTGGAAGATCGAGGGTTTACCAGCAGTACGTTCATCAGTTGCTACCCCTTTTTTTCGTCTTTGGCGGAAGAGTTTTGAACTCATGTTCCCAGATCGGATCGGCGATCTCACCATAGGCGCGGGAGTAGTCATCCATGCTGTCGGCCAGGCCGGTGAAAATTTCATCCGCTCCCTCATGGGTCGGATACGCGCCCTCCGAGGCAAACAGCTCCCGTCCGGCAGCAGGTTGATCGATCAGCATGCAGGGGCGCAGCAGATTGTCATGTTCACCCTGCTTCTCGCGGATTTTAGTGAAAAACGGTGATGCCAGCGCCTCATGAATGGTTGTGCGGCGGATATTGTCAACGGCAAAATGGCAGAAGACGCACGGCTCAATATCGCCGTTGGCGTTGATATGAAAATACTTGCGCCCGCCGGCCAGACAGCCGGAGATCATTGGTCCGTCGTTCCAGAAATCGATGAACAGCATCGGCTTGGTGGCACGGTAGTCGATAACGGTTCGACGCAGGCCATCGCGCTGTTCGGGGGTCGGCATCAGCTCGGGCTCAGGCTTACGCCCAACCGGAACATAGGAAAAGAGCCACATCGCAAAGACCCCCTTCTTCAGGAGCATGTCGATATAGTCGCCATTGGTGATGATGTCGGAGTTTTTGCGCGAGTGGGTGAATGACCCGCAGAAGGAGAGTCCCCCCTCCCGCATCAGGTCCATGGCATGCATGACTTTTTTGAAATGTCCCGCACCGCGACGTTCGTCGGTTTCCTGTTCGTATCCTTCAAGCGAAAATGACGGCATGACATTGCCGACCTCGGTCAGCTTCTCAACCATCTTTTCATCGATCAAGCCGCCGTGGGTAAAGACCAGGAAGGCCATGTCGCTGTGCTTTTTGAATATCTCGAAAATACCTTCCATATAAAACGGCTCACCGCCGGATATTACCGCAAAATAGACACCCATCTCCTTCATCTGGAGCAAAATGGAGTCGACTTCGTCCAGAGTCAGCTCCAGCGACTTGTCGTAGTCACCGGCATAACAGCCATAGCAGTTCAGGTTGCAACGCATGGTAGGACTGATGACCACGGTTGAAGGTGGATAGTAACCGTGCGTGTCGCTCCACTCCTTACGTTTGTTGGTGCCGTTCAGCAAGTGATTGACGAGCAGGTTGCTGATCCATTTGTCACGCTGATTGGGATGCAGATCGCGCAGAATCCGGCGGGGGAACTCGATACTCGGATGCTTATCCCGCACCAGGCCGCGAATCCAGCGGATGCGCTCCTTGTAGTAGTCCTTCTTGGGGATCATCTCCATCACGTGGGTCATACGGATCAGGTTCTCATCCGACGAATTTATCGCCAGTTCCAGAAGATAGGAAAGGGCCTTTTCTTTGGTATAATTTTTCAGGGTGTTTATCATATGAATGCGCCTCGTTACATGTTACGTAAAAATGTCATGCTGATGTTTACCGTATCCATGAATGGCCGGTAGTGGCTGGTTGCGCGTCCATCGGCAACCCGTGCGGCAACCGGGAGGGAACCGACCGTGAAGCCGCTCTTCCAGGCTTTCAGCAAGATTTCCATCTCCAGTGCGTATCCGTTTGATGTTAATGAAAGTTTTTTCAATACGTCACCTGAATAGCACCTGAAACCGGACTGACTGTCGGTGATTTCAAAACCGGTACGTTTCCAGATACACCAGACGCCGATCCGGTTCCAGATTTTGCGGAGGCCGGCCATCTGTTCAAACTGTGATCGACGGGACGCAATAAGAATACCCCACCTGCCGCTTTGTGCAATCGAGAGCAGCCGCGGGATTGCAGAGACGTCATGTTGGCCATCGGCATCGATGGTGACCACCGCGTCAAAACCGGACTCACGTGCCCAGGCAAACCCTGTTTTCAGCGCGGCGCCCTTACCGAGGTTTCGCGGGTGGCGGAGCAGCGTCACCGGCAATCCGGCCAGCAGCCGGGACGTACCATCCGTCGAGCCATCATCTACCAGCACGATCGGCACGCCATGTTCCAGGCACTCCCGCACGACCTGCAGAATGGTCTTTTCAGCATTATATGCAGGAATCAGGATACATGCTGCCACGTGTTCATTAACTCCTTGATGGTGACAAATTGATACCGTTGGAACAGCCCGCTCAAGCGGGGAGCCGCATCTGTTCGAGTCCCATAGGATACGAACCGTTTCAGAGAGGGGAGGCCAAGCCGGGGGCCGGCAGGGTCCACCTCGCGGGGATGAAGATACAAAACAGCCGGTTGGTGGGACCGGTTCAGCTCATCGATAGTCGCACAGATGGTCCTGAAAGGAAAAAATCTGAACCCCCAGCCGCCACCGGTCGGCAGGTTGCCGCCCCACAATCGCGTCACCATCGGCGGGATTTCCCACAGGCCCGCTCCTTCACCTTCAAGACGGTAGGGAATACGGCTGCCGCGGGAATTACCCACGAACGGGAGCGGATTAAGACTTGAATCGTAGCGATACCCTTCTTCCCGCAGGATGGCAAAGGGCCACCCAGCCTGTTCCGCCAAAGACCATTGCGGCGCCCGGTATCCAATTGGGCGGTGCCCGGTCTGTTCCACCAGAATCCGTGCGGTGAGCTGCAGCTCCTCCCGGAACTGTTGCGGTGTCAACTCCGACACCAGACGGTGCGAATACCCGTGTGAAGCTATTTCATGCCCTGCCGAACAGATCATCGGCGCCAAATCCGGATTGTTTTCCGCCACGGAACCGAGCATGAAAAAGGTGCCCTTCTGACCATGCTCGGAAAGCAGCGCCAGAATTTTCTCCACGTTTGTCCGCACCCGCCATGATCCGCGAGGAGGAACAGCCACAGCCCTTCCCGGCTCGCAGACATGGTACCAGTCCTCCACGTCAACTGTTAAAACATTGTGCGCCGTAACGTCGCTCCGAGACCTGAAGATAAAGAAATAAACATTACATAACAAATGATATCAAGTCAATACACCTATCCCCTCTGAAGTACCGGTCCGTTTGCGGCACACCAGAACAATTTCATCGACACCGGCCGTATCGACCAGTCTATCGATGAATTTCAAACGCTTTTGAATGAGCATCCCCAGCGGCATCAGAACCTTATTATAGCACCACATCGCTTTCCGCCGGTGATGTTTGAGCCACCAGACGCCAAAATCCAGCAGCCGCGGGTTCGCCGGTTGCATGCCGTAAATGGCACTTTTTTCGAGGACCAGGCCATGGGAGGCAATCAACGCCAGCAAATCAGCAGGATCATACCTGCGCACATGGCCCACGAATTCGTCAAATTTTGTCCAGCATTTTGTATGCAGCGGAACGGAAAAGACAAAGCAGCCGCCCTCCTTGAGCACGCGGCTTACCTCACCAAAAACCCGCCGGTCATCTTCGGCATGTTCGATGACATCAAACGCGCAAACGAGTTCGAATTTCCCGGCGCTGAACGGTAGGGCACCGATTTCACCGGTGACCGCAATGCCGCCGCACTCCTCCAGGCGTTCGATCACCGGTGGGCTGATGTCTACGAAACTGGTACCGCATATTGGTAAACGCGGGCGCAGGCCAGGACCTATTTCCAGGCGTGCCGGGGCAAGCGGCAGCAAGCCGGAAATCAGCGGCCAGGTATTGAAACGATCGGGCCGTTCCAGGTGGGACTCCGACCAGAGAACATCATAGAAATCGCGGTTGATGGCGGTGCTACAGCGCATGGTACTGCTCCTGGCGACATTTTGTAACGTCGGCTTCATGTATTGACTCTGGAAATGGTTGCTGGAAAGAACATGTATCCGCACCTCCTGCCGTAAGGCGGTCGTTGGGCCCCTTGCGGAGAATGTTGTATGCCAGGCTTGTGAGGCGGCGGCCAGGATTTCTCCAGACCCGCGACAGGACGGCAGGCCAGCTATACGCTTCCTTGCGCGCCTCCAGCCACCCCCGGTAGAGCTGTTCGGGCGACATCAGCTTCGGCCGGAAAACGACCTCCGAATGGTTGTAACGGTTCCACTCCCTGTGCAGAAGGCGCCGTTCCTGGTCATACTGTTGAAAAAGCCTTGTTCCCGGATACGGGGTCAGCAGGTTGAATGTGGGGACACTTGCAGCACACCCCTCAACGAAGCGAAGCGTTTTTTCGAAGATGCTTTGGTCATGGTCGTCAAAGCCGAAAATAAACGACGTTTCGAGGATAATGCCGGCATCACTTACCCGCTTCATTAGTTCGGCCTGAGATGTCTGTCCCGCCGATTTGGCAAGCAGTGCATACGGCCCCGTCACCGACTCGATTCCGACGAAGAGGCCGATGCAACCGGAACGGGCGACAAGCTTGAGCAGCTCCCGGTCTTCGGCAAAACGCAGGCTTGTTTGTGATCCCCAGCGTATCCCCAACTCGGCCATCCCTTCAAGAACCGGCCGCGCCATCGCTGGATCCCCCAGCAGATTGTCGTCGAGGAAGATTACCAGCTTGCGGGGGAAAGAGCGGATCTCCGCAAGGATGTCGGCCGGGTCGCGGTAGCGGAAACGATTGCCGAAATAGTGCGTTACGGTGCAAAAAGCGCAGTCGTAGGGGCAGCCGCGGCTGGCCTGGATGGTCTGGGTCGTCAGGTACCGCTTGCCGGCCAGGATTTCTCGGCGCGGCCAGGGAACTTCGAGTGTATCGTCCTGCGGTATCGGAGCGCGGTATACCTTTTCGAGCCTGCCGCCGACAAAATCATCGAGGAGCATGGCCATGACCGGTTCAGCCTCGCCTATGACCACTGCATCCGCATGGGCACAGGCTTCTTCGGGCATAACCGTCGGGTGCATTCCCCCCATGATGACCGGGACCCCTTCTCCCCTGAATTGATCGGCTATTTCGTAGGCACGGGTCGCCTGGTGTGTCATGGCGGTAATTCCGACGAGGTCGAACTGTCCGCCGTACGGAATAGCGTCCTGGCTTTCATCCACGAGGGTCACCTCCCACTGCGGCGGAGTCGCTGCGGCAACCTGCTGGAGAGAGAGTGAAGGGAGCTGGAAATACTTTGCCCAGCCGAGCTTGTGCGTTGCAGGGTAAATGAGAAGGAGTCTCGGACGAGCCTGGTGGGGGAGGCGGCGGTGCGAAAACCTTGCTTGTTTTGATGATTCTTCTGGCATTCCGATTCCCTTTGCCTTTGTATCTGCATGGCGAGCGATAACAGAGTCGAATAGCCGTGCCATAAACGGCTGACTAACATATATCAACTACCGTGCCAGATAAGAATTGAGACAAGGAGAATGCAAGGGTCTGATTGTACGGGGAAAACAGGTCTATTGGGATCCACATCAAGAGGACAACCATCAACTGAATCCGCCATGCGCAACATATCCGCCAAATATGACGGGCGGAATAGTTAGATCGCGTGCCGCCGCAGAAACAGATTGTTCCATTTTGATTTGAGGGCTGTTACAACATCTTTGATAATGTAATTTCTATCCGTCAACGATTTAAGATAAAAAGGCACCACGCAGCCGCAGCGATCACAATCGGCCTTGGGGCCGAGCATGCATGGTTCTTTCGCAATTCCGTCCGGTCCAAGAGCAAATGATTTTTCAGCAAAAGGGCATCTGTCGGTGACTGACCGTGACCTGTCAGATTTCATCAGCCTGAGTGCAGGCTCGGAATTGACGATAAAAGCGCCGTATTCTTTCTTATTTTCAAGCAGAAGTTCGATAATCCGATCCTTTTCATCCCAGCCAAGCCACAGGGAGTCGTCAAGCCCCCTGACAGGCGTGAAAAAGCTGAATACCATGCTTCTGACTTTTGGATTTCTGCCCCACTCCTCCAGCGATGCGGAAATCTCGGAATAGTTATCCCTGGTAATGCAGTAGGCGATGGTGATCTTCAGTCCTTCGGTTGCAGCAATGTTCCGCTTGATCGTATCGTACAGCCCCGGAAGGTTGCGCATTTTGTCATGATTCTCCCGACTTCCGTCAACAGAAATGTACCAGCTCACCTCTTTCCAGTCGGGGAGGGGCAGCGAGCCATTGGTTGTTACCGTGTTATATTTGAAGTAGCTTCTTCCCAACTCTACGAGCGGCAGGCGCAGAAGCGGTTCTCCCCCGACCCATGAACACTGGAATGCTCGAATGCCTGCTCCTTTCAGACTCTCGAATTTATTTCTCCATTGCTCAAGCGACCATTCGGAGGAGTGGTCCTGTTCAAAGAAATAACAATGATCGCAGCGCAGATTACACCGATTGGTGACATCGACCGATCCAAAGCTGTTTTTGGGAATACCGAAGAGGAAAAAGCCGAACCGGGCAAGGTTATATGAGGAAAAAAACTGTTTTGTGGCTCTCGAAACGACAGTAGCCTGCTGGTTATCCATAAGAGCATCGCCTGTATACTGAATTTATTCTTATGTGGTGCAGATTCGGGGTTTTCTTCGATAGCAGTCACATAAAAAAGCCCATGCGTTTGATCATGGGCGATAATAAAACCACAAACAACTCATGGATTACTTATATAACTTCTCGATAAAATCGGTTGATAGTGTCGCTATTCTTCCAACAAAAGCCGGAAATTTACCTTCATATCCTCCCAGGTCCTGTGAACCAAAAAATCCGCCGGATTCCTGATCCTTAAACGATGCGAGCTCTTTGCCAGTTTTTGCATCGATAAATTTGCCGGTCATGATTACATTTACTTTGCCGGAACCAAAACCGATAAACATCGTAAGAGCCCTGCTGCCGGCATTAAATTCGTTGACACTGGCAGTATAAATAAGTTCCCTCCCTTTGGGTTTTACATTTATTTTGATATCCTTGAACAAACCTCTTTTTTTAAGCTCAGCGGCCACTGTTGATGTAAATATCGTGTTCAGCATCGGTTTCATGGATTCTATCTTTGCTTTTTCTTCGTCATCTACTCTGGAGTATTCAGCATGGTCCATGTCAAGGTTGTTTATGATTATCGTGTCATAGGCCGAGAAACCCCGAGTCATTGCTACGCTCTCTTCCTCCAGAACATCCGGTTTTGACAACGCTCCATCGCCTGCAAATGCGTACACCGACAAACTCATGACAAGAAACAGACTTCCGATAAGTATCTTCATATACCCTCCTTGAATGTAATTATATTTATATGTGATGTTACCGTATTATTTGTCAAACGTTATCTTTCAGCTATATGACTGTGAGCTAATTCTGCACCGTTGAAACCTGATATACATGCCTGCTTTTTCAACAACAGTATGCTATACATCCTATGGAGACGTATGAGACCGGAAAATACCTTTTATCGCGGAGATTACGAGTGAAAGTCATCCTCCTGCATCCCTACGGCAGCAACTGGCTCGGAGGGATGAAAGACATCAGCACGATATTCAACCTGATGCCGCCGCTCGGTATGATGAGCATTGCCGCTGTACTTGAACGGGCGGGCATCGATGTTGAAATAATCGACTGTTATGCCACACCACTGCCGCTTGCCGAACTGGTCGATGACATCATCCGGCGCGGGGCCGACTGCCTGGGAATATCCACGACAACCTCCTCATTCAATGAGGGGTATCGCATCGCTGCCTCGGTAAAGGGAAAAGCGCCGCATATATTCACCCTTTTTGGCGGAGCCCACGCCTGTACTATCGGCGCACCGCTTCTGGACACATTCCCGGCCATTGACTGCCTGGTGATCGGCGAAGGTGAAAATACCATGCTGGAACTGGCTCAAGCCGGTTTCAAAGGAATCAGCCAGATTCCCGGCGTGGCCTATCGCGGCGCCGACGGCAAAGGGACTCTTTCAACTCATCGTGAGCTGATCAAAAATCTGGATGAGCTCCCCTTTCCCGCCTACCACAAGCTGCCCCACTATCCCCGGCGTTATAACCTGCCGCTCTTCAGTTACCCGACGGCTCCCAATACCAGCATTATCTCCAGCCGCGGGTGCCCGTACTCATGTTCGTACTGCGACCGGTCCGTATTCAGCCGCGGCTTCAGATTCAATTCCCCGGAATATATTGTCGAGCATATGGAACTGCTTAACAAGCAGTATGGCGTCCGCCATGTGTCTTTTTACGATGACCTGTTTACCTTTGACCGCAAAAGGGTGGCAGAGTTCTGCGAAATCAAGGAACGCAAGGGGTTGAAGGTTACCTACAATTGCATTGCCCGTCTTGAGCACGTGGACCTGGAGCTGCTGGCGCTCCTCAAACGCTCCGGATGCTGGCAGGTCAATTTCGGTATCGAGTCCGGTGATCCGGAAATAGTAAAACAACATCGGAAATTTTTAGGGTTGGACGAAGTGGGACGGAAGCTGCTCATGGTAAAGGAGGCCGGCATGCGGGTCAAGGGGCTCTTTATGGTCGGCCTGCCGGGCGAGAACGAGGCAGCTATCCGCCGCACGATCGATTATGCCCTGTCACTTCCGCTGGACGAGATCAATGTCACAAAATTCACCCCATTTCCCGGTGCACCGATCTATACTACGATCAGAGAGCGGGGAGAGTTCGAGGAGAACTGGGATCTGATGAATTGCCTGAACTTTGTTTTCGTGCCACACGGAATGACCAAAAAGCAACTGGAAGATCTCTATGACGAGTTCATCCGGCGCTTCTACCACCGTCACCGCATTCAATGGGGCTATACTCAAATGCTGTGGAAATCTCCCCACAGTATCATGGCGTTTATGCGTCATCTGCCCGAAATACTGGCATTTGAGAGGAAACAGAAGTGGTAAAAGGTGTGCTTCAATTGCACAGGGGTCATTCCAATGAACCATAGAACACACGCCCTCTGCGTGGCAGTGCTGATCATTCTTTCTCTGCCGCACGCGGCGTCAGCAGACAACACGGCTTCTACCGCGGCAGGTGAATACGGCGTCCTCACCGGTTACGGCATCTCGCATATCGGCTTCGGCGCAACCCGCCATCAGGTGCAAACGTGGGACTTGATCCTGCGGGCCGGTTTTTTTCTCTCGGATGAGGTCGGCAAAGGGAGCTGGTATCAAGGCAGGCATGAGGTCTTACTTGAGCTTCCCTACCACATGGCGGTAGATCATGGCGGCCGCTCCATGGTAGGAGGATATGTGCTCGGCCACTGGAGATTCACCAGCCTGGATACTTTTGTCCCCTACGTGTTCGCCGGAGGCGGCCCGTTGTATGTAGACCTGGGACTGCCAACGATGGGCACGAAACTGTGCTTCAGCTACCAAGGGGGAACCGGGCTGCAGTATTTCATAGACAAGAAAACCGCACTGAATTTTGAGTACCGCTATCATCACATCTCAAACGCCGGCACAGCCGAGCCTAATGAGCCGATCAATTCCAGCAAGGTATTGGTGGGAGTGTCATTTTACCACTAAAGCGACGTGTCGCTATAAAAAACCGGGACGCGCCTGATTGGCCGCGTCCCGGTTCTGATTTATTCTGTTCGCTGACTGAAGTTTTTTTTTGCTACACCTCTTCTTCAGTCCCTTCCATACCTTCTTCCATTCCTTCTTCATCCTCATCCTTTTCAGCCAGACGGGCGACAGCCACAACCTTTTCATTACCTTCGGTATTCATCAGGGTGACACCCTGGGTATTCCGCCCGATAACCGAAAAACCGGAAACCGGCACCCGCAGGATCTTGCCCTGATCGGTAATTACCATCAGATCGTGGTCGTCCGCAACCTGCATGACGTTGACCACGCAGCCGTTCCGCTCAGTGGTTTTTATCGTGATGATTCCCTTGCCGCCCCGCGACTGGTCGCGGTATTCGTCCAGATCGGTACGTTTGCCGAAGCCGTTTTCGCAGACGGTGAAGATGGTCGAGCCGACGGCCGTATTATCCACGATCTCCATGCCGATCACCCGGTCATCCTTGGCAAGGTTCATACCGCGCACCCCGCGGGTGACACGTCCCATGGAGCGCACATCCTCTTCGTTGAAGCGAATGGCTTTGCCGCCCCGCGAAGCAAGGAAGATGTCCTTGCTGCCATCGGTCAGCGCCACGGAGATCAGCTTGTCGCCATCATCCAGATTAACGGCGATAATGCCGCCGCTCCGGACATTGGAGTAGTCGACCAGAGGAGTCTTCTTGACGACACCATTCTGGGTGGCCATGAAGAGGTACGTGTTCTCGCTGAACTCCTTGACCGGCAGGATCGTGGTAATCTTTTCTCCGGCCGCAACGTTGACCAGGTTAACGACCGCCTTTCCTTTGGTGGTGCGGCTTCCTTCCGGAATCTCGTAGACCTTGAGCCAGTACATCCGCCCGGCATCGGTGAAGCAGAGCAGGTAATCCTTGGTCGAGGCGATGAAGAGCTGCTCGACGAAATCCTCCTCTTTGGTCTTCATGCCGGTCTTGCCTTTGCCGCCGCGACGCTGCGAACGATAGAGGTCAACGGCACTGCGCTTGATATAGCCGGTATGCGAAATAGTGACAACCATTTCTTCATCTTCGATGGTGTCCTCAAGCGAAATATCGGCACTCTTGTCGGCGATTTCCGAGCGGCGTTTGTCGCCAAACCGTTCCCGGATCTCGGTCAATTCAGCGACGATTATCTTGAGAATTTCGGTATCGGACGCCAGGATCTCCCGAAGACGGGCGATCAGCTTCATGATTTCTTCGTATTCGGAGATGATCTTGTCGCGCTCGAGGCCGGTCAGGCGTTGCAGGCGCATCTCAAGAATGGCCTGAGCCTGGATTTCGGACAGTTGCACCGAACTTTCAAAACCAACGGGGCGGGGCAGATTGAGCCGCGCCAGGAATTCGGGATCGGCGAACTTACCTTCCATCAGGCCCAATTTAGCTTCGGGAGGAGTTTTGGACTCACGGATCATCTCGATCACGGCATCCAGCCAGTCCAGGGCAATCTTGAGACCTTCCAGAATATGAGCCCGGGCCAGCGCCTTCTTCAGCTCGAAGTTGGTGCGGCGGGTTACGACTTCGCTGCGATGTTCGATAAAGCAGTCCATCATCTCGCGCAGGGTCAACACGCGGGGACGGTTATGGACAATTGCCAGCATGATGATACCGAACGACACCTGCAGCTGGGACTGCTTGTAGAGCTGGTTAAGCAGCACCTCGGCGTTTTCGTCCCGTTTGACCTCGATGACGATCCGCATCCCCTGGCGGTCGGACTCGTCGCGGATCTCGGTAATCCCTTCGACCTTCTTCTCCTTGACCAGCTCGGCGATTTTTTCGATCAGGCGGGCCTTATTGACCTGGTAGGGGAGCTCGGTAACGATGATCGCCTGGCGCTCTGAACGTTTTGAGGCTTCGACATGGGCCTTGGCTCGGATCTGGATAATGCCGCGGCCGGTACGGTACGCATCCCTGATACCCTGGCGACCGTAGATAGTGGCACCGGTCGGAAAGTCCGGCCCCGGGACCATTGCCAGCAACTCTTCAAAATCTATCTCCGGATTCTGGATCACGGCGATGATGCCGTCAATCACTTCACCCAGATTGTGGGGTGGAATGTTGGTGGCCATGCCGACCGCAATGCCGGTCGAGCCGTTTACCAGCAGATTCGGGAACTTGGCCGGGAGCACCGTCGGCTCCAGCATCTCCTCATTGTAGTTCGGGACCATGATGACGGTTTCTTTGTCCAGATCGGCCAGCAGTTCATGGGAAAGCTGGCGCAGGCGGATCTCGGTATAACGCATTGCAGCCGGGCGGTCACCATCCACTGAACCAAAGTTACCCTGGCCGTCCACCAGCATGTAGCGGAGCGAAAAATCCTGGGCCATACGCACGATGGTGTCGTACGCGGCCGTGTCGCCATGCGGGTGATATTTACCGATAACATCACCGACCACACGGGCCGATTTTTTGTACGGCTTGTTATAGTCGTTGCTCATGTCGTACATGGCGTAGAGGCAGCGCCGGTGAACCGGCTTGAGCCCATCGCGCACGTCCGGAAGGGCGCGGCCGATAATGACCGACATGGCGTAATCCATGTAGGAACGCTTCATTTCATCTTCAATATTAACCGCTACCTTGTTCGTTGCGATTTCCGCTGGGATCTGCATTAGTACCTCGTATCAGCAATTAACGCGTTATTTCTGCATCAAATTCAGGGGAAAATTTCGGAATTTCAGAAAGAATATCCTGCAAAACAGCAGTGGATACTACCATAAATTCTCCGACAAGAGAACCCTATTTATACCATCTATTTTATCTGCATCATGGCCCGACACGCGTCAGCCTGCGAACGGTCCACCGGAACAATTTGTGCCGGCCCGCGGCTTGGTCAGCTTTTATCTCTCAAACTTTTCAAAATCTGCGCACAAACAGCGTCTTGCGTCAGCCCGGCAGAGCGGATAGTGATATCCGCGTACTTTGTGTACAGAGTGAAGCGTTCGTGAAATAAGTCCGCCAGGTCCTGATCGGGTCTTTTTGCAATACCTCGCGTGCGGAAGTCGTGAATCCTCGCTTCAAGTGTCGGCAGGTCCACATCCAGAAAAATGACAATGCCGTCCGCGCTGAGATGCGCCATGCCACTGTCGCTGTACACAGCGCTGCCGCCAGTGGCAATAACGCAATTCGTGGCAGAACTTCCCTCCAGAACGTCTTCCTCTATTTCCCGCAATGCAGCATATCCTTCAGAATCGACTATATCCTGCAGAGTCCGTTTTTGTGAGGTCTGGATAAGCACGTCCGTATCCACGAAGCCACGTAATGTCTGTTTCGCCAGAATAACACCGACGGTGCTTTTGCCTGCGCCCGGCATGCCGATCAGAATTATATTTGAACGTTTTCGGTTCATGTATTCTCGAAAGCTGATGACGTGCTTCACGGCACGCCATTCTATGTAATGAGGATAGTGTAAATTTACGCAACTTCAGTCGCCGGTCTCGTCCGTAATACGACCTCCCAAGCGCAACAGCGTATATGCCGTTGATCTGCGTCGAGTTTACCACATTTTCAACATAAGTGGTGCCCAACGTGGGCTGTCTCCAGCAGCACATTCTGGCTTTCCCATGTGGACAGGCTGTGCAAACCATTCTACCCGACCATAATGATCAAGTTTTTGATACACTGACTATGTAAAAGTGGTAAAATAGCTCTGGAAGTTGAATAGTAGCGCGTTAAAAGCTTTTTGACTGCAGGGGAAAGGAGAGTGCTATGAACGTCCTCGAATGTACCATAAAGATGAAGAAAGAGACGCAGGCTCATTACGAACGCCTCTCGGAAGCTGTCGCACATGAAGAGATGAAACGCCTGTTTTCACTATTTGCGTCTGCAGAAGGTGAACATGTGGAAAAATTGATGGCGTTGAAAAAAAGCATAAAAATATCTGGCGCGCAGGACCTCAAAGGGCTGAAAGAAAATATGTGCGTATTTAGTCCGCAGAGCGACCTGGATCATCTGGCAAAAACCATGAAAGACGATCCGGATGTTTGCCGCTTTGCTGAGCAGGAAGAAAAGGAAACAATCGAATTCCTGGATCAGTTGAACAGGCAGGCGGAGAGCGATCAGTTGAGGAATATCTGCCGGTTGCTGGCTGACAAGGAACGCGATCATTTAAAAATGTTGGAAGAGATTTATTTATTTGTTGAAGAACCTAAAACGTATCTGGAGTGGGGCGAATTCAGCAATCTCAAAAGCCTTTAGCGCAAAAAGGGGGTGAGTTTTGTGACTACGACTAAATTTGAACAGGTATGCTACCGGACAGAACAGAGAGACGAGCACGTCCCGCTGTTTAATATGAAAAGCGGCGAGGTGGGCTATTCGTTTGGATGTATCCAGGAAGGAGCGACCGTACAGGTAAAACTGACTAACGGTAATTTGGACTCATGGAGCCGCGATGAGTGTGTAGAGAATTATTCTGAACCTCTTTAACGTGTTCCGGTTCTCTGAAGACTGGATATCACAAGTTCAGGTTTTACTAACAGCAGATGCAGTGTGAACACCTGTCGGTATCGGTGTCGACCAACTCGCTTCCACAGGCTACGCAGGCGTTGACCCATTCAGGGTGCCCGGCGTTGATGGCTCGCATTTTGGCCTCAAGTCGTTTTACTTCGGCTTCCATCTCGTCGTTGTATTGAGATTCAAACATGACATTTCTCTTCTCAGTGCCCGGTTTGGACAGCTTAATGTGGAAGTAATATACTGGAGCCGGTGTTTTTGCGTGCCTCAAGATCGCAATGAGCGTGCGCGGCATCTTTGAGCGGATAACGGCGACTGATAGCTATCTTGACCGCCCCGGACTGTACAACATCAAATAGTTCCTGCGCCATGTACTCCAGGTCTGAGCGCTTCGCCGCGTAGGTGGTCAGGGACGGGCGGGTAACATAGAGCGATCCATGCTGTGCGAGAAGCCCAAGGTTTACCGGCGGCACCGGACCTGACGCGTTGCCGAAACTTACCAGCAATCCAAGTGGACTCAGACATTTCAACGAAGACTCAAACGTATCTTTGCCGACTGAGTCGTAGACAACAGGTACTCCTTCTCCATTGGTTATCTCCCGAACCCGCTCAACAATATTTTCAGTACGGTAATTGATACAGAAGTTGGCGCCATTCCGGAGTGCCAACTCACACTTTTCAGCCGACCCGGCGGTGCCGATAACCGTGGCGCCAAGTGACTTTAGCCATTGGCATGCTATCGATCCCACGCCTCCGGCCGCGGCATGGAAAACAACCATGTCACCGTGCTGAACGTGGTAAGTTCTGCGGATAAGATACTGTACGGTCAATCCTTTAAGCATCATTGCTGCACCCTGCTCAAATGTTACGTCATCAGGGAGGAGACACAACCGGTCGGCAGCTATGTTACGTACTTCGCAGTAAGAGCCGGCACTTCCTGCATACGCTACCCGGTCTCCCGGTTTAACCAGTGTTACCCCATCACCGACCGCCTCGACTATTCCGGCTCCTTCATTTCCGGCAACTGCCGGCAGCGGCACCGTGTACAGACCGGTTCGTTGATAGATATCGACAAAATTAACTCCAACCGCCTCATGACGAACACGCGCTTCACCAGGCCCCGGGCCGGCTATATCGATTTCTTCCCACCGAAGTACTTCAGGACTTCCAAACTCGTGGAATCGTATTGCCATATTCATAGCGTCCTCCTGGCATGTTCATCCTTGTTGAAAACAATCAGGGATACTTCTAATCTCACCTGCTCTTTTAATCCTTTGCTGTCAAACGGTAGCTAAATAGTACCAAAGATTGAAATACGGTCAAGTCGGCTTCTGTATTGAAGCACTCCATCAAAGCAATCGATTTCATCTAATTTGTTGACCCCCGCTATTGCCATATCGATTATGCGTGATAACATTTTTAAAAATCGCCACAGGTGACATTGTCATGAGTGGCAGCACCCTCAAGGAATCAGTTAACATGTTGCAATGACATCGTAAACACCGGAAAGAGAAATAAAATGACCAATACAAATTATACGAAAGAACAAACGGCCCTGCTCCTGGTGGATCCCTATAATGATTTCCTGTCCAATGGAGGTAAACTCTGGCCATTGGTTGAAGAAGTTGCCACGGAGGTCGGCCTCCTGGACAACCTGCGAAACGTCATCTCCAAGACCCGCACGGCCGGTATCCGTATCATCTTCGTTCCCCATCGTCGCTGGGAACCGGGAGACTATGAAAGCTGGGCTCATCCAAGTCCGGACCAGATTGCCGTTGGCAAGAGGCAGGTTTTTGCAAAGGGTGCATGGGGCGGCGAATGGCATCCGGACTTCGTGCCCCATCCAGGCGACATCGTCATTAAGGAACACTGGGCTCAAAATGGTTTTGCGAATACCGATCTTGACTTTCAGCTCAAACAGCACGGGATCGACAAGGTAATTCTGGTTGGCATGCTGGCCAACACTTGTATTGAGGCCACCGGCCGTTATGCTATGGAGCTCGGCTACCATGTAACGCTGCTGAAGGATGCAACTGCAGCCTTTTCTATGGATCGGATGCATGCAGCGCACGCACTGAATGGCCCGAATTTTGCCCATGCAATTCTGACAACGGCAGAACTCATTGCCGTGCTGCCACAGGCGTGAGCCTTTCGCGCGGTAACATCGTAAAAAGAGAGAAATATCCTCGGTGTTATACAGCCATCAAATTCGGCGTTTGCTCAAACATCATCCAAAGGAGAATGACTATGAATCTCGAAAACAAAACTATTTTTGTAAGCGGTGCTAATCGGGGTATCGGCAAATCAATCGTAGAAGCATTACTCAAAAAACCAGTCAAGAGAATCTACGCTGCAGCGCGTAATAATAAAGAGTTACCTGAATTCGGCGATGCTCGCGTAGTGCCGGTAAAACTTGACATTACAGACAGCACACAAATCCGAAATGCCGTCGAACATGCGAAAGATGTTGATGTGCTGATAAACAATGCCGGTGTGGCGTCTTTTGCTGCTGTTATTGCGGGCGAGTTCGACCTGCTGAAGCATGATATGAACGTGAACTATTTTGGAACGCTCAATATGATCCGCGCCTTCATACCTGTGCTTGAGAATAATGGTAATGGCGCGATTGCTAACGTCATCTCAGTAGTTGGTCTCGCCAGCATGGCCAGCATTGGCGGCTATAGCGCTTCGAAAGCGGCACTTTATTCAGCTACTCAGGCTATGCGTTCAGAATTAAAGACCAAAGGCATTTCGGTTCACGGCATTTTTCCAGGCCCGATTGACACCGACATGTCCCGGGGCATTGACATGCCTAAAACCAGCGCGCTGGTAGCGGCGGAAAACATCGTCGATGGGATCGCTGCCGGCTTGGAAGATATTTTTCCCGACCCCATGTCATCACAGTTAAGCGAATTATGGGCAAAAGATCCTAAAGGTCTCGAACGTCAGTTCGCGACTATGTAAGCACTCGCCCAATGAACTCGGTATCCTGTTAATAGCGGGCACTCACGTCTCAGGACGCCGCCGAAATTTGTAAATTTCAAAATTGCCTTTCCAAAGCTCGGCAGCAACGGTTCGTCACTCTGTTTTTTAGTTTTATACGTAAAGAGGGGCCAACCAATATGGTTGCCCCTCTCATTTTTACTAATCAAAATCCAAGGTTATGTATTAATTTGAGAATAGAACCGGGTAAAAATGTGTCGCGACGCTATTCTTCATCCTCGGTTGACTCGTCATCTAACTGATCCATTAGCTCAGGGTCCGGGAAATTCGGGATTTTCATCCCAAAGCATAGTCCCATGCCGCCGAGAAGATCTTTCATCTCGGTTAATGAATTCCGGCCGAAGTTCTTTGTTTTCAGCATCTCGGATTCAGATTTTATGACCAACTCGCCAATAACCGTAATCCCCGCGTTTTTAAGAGCGTTGCCTGACCGGACCGACAGTTCGAAGTCCGTGACTTTGCGATACAGGTATTCATTTAAGTCGGCAGCAGCTTCTTGAAGATCTTCACCTACTGGCGGCACGTATTCCTCATCAAAGTTTACGAATATAGTCAGCTGTTCCTTCAGAATCTTAGCTGCATACGCAACAGCATCTTCAGGTGTGACACTGCCGTCAGTCCAGACCTCAAGGGTTAAGTTGTCATAATTGGTCAATTGTCCGGCACGTGATGTGCTGACTGAAAAATTGACTTTTTTGATCGGTGTATAAATTGAATCGATCACGATAGCATCAACTGGATCGTTTTCACTTCGATTACGCTCAGCAGGTACATACCCGCGACCAATTTTTAGGGTCATCTCGATATCAAGATTAGCATCAGCCCCACAGGTAGCGATGTATTTGTCAGGATTCATTACGTCAACATTATGCCCGGTAATAATATTGCCTGCAGTGACAACTCCGGCACCTTTGCACTTAATGTGAACAGTGGCCTGTTCAGTAGAATGCAATTTAAACCGGACCGCTTTCAGGTTTAAGATTATTTCAGTGACATCCTCGGTGACACCTTGAATAGCCGAGAACTCATGCAGTACCCCTTTGATTCGCACAGAGGTAATTGCGGCCCCCCGAATAGACGAGAGCAGAACACGTCTGAGCGAGTTCCCGAGTATAGTTCCAAAACCATTTTCAAACGGTTCAGCGTAAAACTTGCCATACGTTGCGGTAAGCGTATCTTTGTCAGCTTGCAGCTGAGAGGGCTTAATATGATCATGCCAATTGTTATACATTCGGAATCCCCAATAATAGTAATGTTAATTGTCGGTATGTAAGTATCAAGGTTCCAGAACCACAGTGGCAGAGGAACAGTCGTAATCATCGAGTCGGTAAATACTTTTCCAGATCAATCCGCAACGAATACAAGAACAGTGTTGAACAATCTCACCTTTTACAACTGACAAATGACCACGATTGAGATCTTTAGTCTGGCACTTAGGGCATCGTTCGCCATCCTGGCGCACAAAGGTTTCTCTTGTCACGTATTCCGGAGTTCCAGTCCCAGCGGATTTCACGGCAACTGCGCCCATTACAGCGCCTTCTATAGCAGCAGCGGCTTCAGAAGCTGTAGCGTCTTGAATGAGGACTTGTGGGGGTGTTGCGTCTCGATATTGGAGTTCCACTTTATACCCTGCTGATAATCGCTCGAAGCGGATGCCAAAAGTGGTATTTTTCAATAATCCCATATTTAATTCGGTACATCGTGCACGTAATGATTTTTCTGTTACTTTCAATCGTTCTCTCCCGAATTTGGATGGATCATCAATGTAACAAAATTATTCCATATCCAACTTTTTCACTCCATGCGGTCTCCAGTCCGGCGGAATTAGGTGTTACCCTGCTCTTTCTTTCCCAGATAACAGGCTTCCGAGTTTTACTGACATTCAACTGAAGCGGTCGTTGATAGCATCCATTGCTTGAATTGCAAAGAGTTTCTTTCGCTCATCCTCAAAAAGTGGCAGTTGAGCCGCCTGACACTTGAGGTTACTTAAGCTGATGCCTAAGAGTTGAACAGGCTGTTCACGTTCAACCGTAGTGAGGATGCCGCGCGATACGGTTGGAGCACTATTGATAACGGGGACGCCTCAAAGCAGGCATACAAATAGTAATCGAATACCATTGGCAATATGAAAATGATCTTATTAGCGCCGATCTCCTGTAAAATTCAGCAACATGAGAAAGAGATTGATAAAGTCCAGATACAGCGTCAGAGCGCCAAGGATCGCCGGTTTTCTGCCCTCGGTTCCTTGGGCTGCCATCGCTTTAATCTTCCAGGTGTCATAAGCAGTCAGACCGGTGAAGACAAGCACTCCAATGCCGGAGATGACCCATGAAACGGCACTGCTGCCAACGAAGATATTGACAACAGAGGCAATCACCACACCAATCAGACCCATAAACAGGAAACTACCCCATGAGGTCAGGTCACGTTTGGTCATAAAACCATAGATGCTCATGGCTCCGAACATACCTGCCGTGGTAACGAAGGTGGAGGTAATCGAAGTGGCGGTGTAAACCAGAGCCACACTGGACAGGGTGATGCCGTTAAGCGCCGAATAGGCAATGAATATTAGCGTTGCCGTCGTCGCACTAAACTTGTTGATTGCGCCGACCAGGGTGAATACCAAAACCAGTTCACCGATCATCAGGCCATAGAAAACCACCTTGTTCCCTAACACGGCACTGAGAAGAACTGGTGAGGAGAGCGTGATGAGCGACATGAAAGCTGTGAGTGCCAGCCCTGCTCCCATCCAGGCATAAACCTGACGGACAAGGGTATTCTGCCTCACGACTAGCTGGGTTGCGGTTCGAGGATACGGGGTATTAATTTCATGCATAATAAAGCTCCTTTATGGTAATTCTTTTGCTGTTTCGGTCAATACAGCTCGTAAAAACGAGATCGACTGCTGATAAATTATTTACTCTCTCTTGTACCTGCCACGTTTGCAATCAGTATATCATTTTTTTAAGCCAGTGCGTGACTGTTTCAGGTTTTGGACGTTCATTTATCCAACTGCACGACCAGATGCGCCTTGCCGTGATTTTTCAGCTAAAGGACTTTTGCCATACAATTTTAAACGGTAAGGTTCAGTGCATTAAATAAAAGAGGGTTTGCCATTAATAATGGCAAACCCCCTCTTTTATTTTTCAAACGTCGCTTGTAACTTTTGCTGGATAACAGCACTATATGGGGCAATTAAATATCCAGATTTACAACGTTCAGGGCATTTTTCTCAATAAAGTCACGCCGCGGCTCTACCTGATCACCCATCAAAATCGTGAAAATCTCATCGGACTCGACAACATCCTCGATCTTGACCTGCAGCAACATACGGTTTTCAGGATTCATGGTGGTTTCCCAGAGCTGCTCCGGGTTCATCTCACCCAGACCTTTATAGCGCTGGATTGCCAGACCTTTTTTGGCGTTTTCGAGGAAGAAGTTAAGCAGATCCTGATGATTTGTTGTCTCAAACAGTATCTTACCTCCCTCCTGCTCGACAAAAGCCCGGCCGTCAGCCATTGTTTCCACGATACGGCGGTGGTTGTCAACCAGGAGCTCATATTCACGCGTCGAAAGTACCGCCAGCGTCTGCTGGTCAATGATGGAGCGGATATTACCAATACGGAAGGCAACCCGGTGTTCTTCTATCTCGTATCCTGAGCCATCAGCCAGTGATTTCATTGCCTCAAGATATGGCAGAAACTCAGACAGCTCTTCCACACCGGACGGGACATTGCTGCGGATGACAATTGAAAGCAGTTCGGGAGAAATACCCTTTTTGACAACTTTGTTGAATATGGCACGATTTTCAATAAACTGCTTGATAACCGGGATGATCTGTTTGCCGTTATACGTCCTATCTCCCTTTTCAAGACGCAGGGTCAGCTCTTCCGATCCCTCTTCCAGCAGAAATTCCTGCATGGCGTGTTCATCCCGAAGGTACTGTTCTCTTTTGCCGCGCTTCACTTTGTAGAGCGGTGGCTGAGCGATATAGAGGTGGCCCCGTTCAATCAGTTCACGCATATTGCGGTAGAAAAATGTCAGAAGAAGCGTCAGGATGTGTTGTCCATCGACGTCGGCGTCAGTCATGACAATAATGCGGTGATAACGAAGCTTGGCAATGTTGAAGTCATCCTTGCCGATGCCGGTGCCAAGAGCCGTAATCAGGGTACGGATCTCTTGCGAGGAGATCATTTTGTCGAATCGAGCCTTTTCGACGTTGAGGATCTTCCCCTTGAGAGGCAGGATCGCCATATTTTTCCGGTCACGCCCTTGTTTGGCCGAACCACCGGCGGAATCACCTTCGACCAGGTACAGTTCACAAAGTGCCGGATCCTTTTCCTGACAGTCGGCCAGTTTACCCGGCAACCCCCCCATATCCAGAGCGCCTTTGCGGCGGGTCAGGTCGCGGGCCTTGCGGGCCGCTTCACGAGCCCGGGCAGCTTCAATCGACTTGTTGAGGATATCTTTGGCAATCTTGGGGTTTTCTTCGAGATACACTGCCATGCGCTCGTTGAGGAGCGATTCAACGTACCCCTTGACCTCGGAGTTACCCAGCTTGGTCTTTGTCTGCCCTTCGAACTGCGGCTGGGGGATTTTTACCGAAATAACACAGGTTAACCCCTCGCGCAGGTCATCGCCCGAAACTGTGACCTTCTCGTTTTTGAGCAGGTTATTAGCCGTCGCATAGGAGTTCATGGTACGCGTCAGGGCAGCCTTGAAACCGGCAAGATGGGTGCCGCCTTCATGAGTGTTGATGTTGTTTGCAAAGGCGAATACTTTCTCATCATAGGAGTCGTTATACTGCATGGAAACTTCCATCTCCACGCCCCCCTTCTCACCTTTAAAGTACATCGGCTTGGGGTTGATCACGACCTTGTTGCGGTTAAGATACTCGACAAAGGAGTTAATTCCTCCTTCATAGTGGAACTCGTGTGACTTGCCTTCGACCCGTTCGTCGCTGATCTTGATTCTTATTCCGGCATTGAGGAAAGCCATTTCCCGGATACGCTGGGAAAGGATATCAAAGGAAAATTCGGTTGTCTCAAAGATTTCCTCATCCGGCATGAAGGTGATTTTGGTGCCCCGTTTTTTTGTTTCGCCGGTCATCTCAAGCGGTGACAGAGGGTCACCGCGACGATAGGATTGCCGAAAAATTTTGCCGTCACGACGGATTTCCAGTTCAAGCCATCTGGAGAGGGCATTGACGACCGAAACGCCGACCCCGTGAAGACCACCGGATACTTTATAGGAGTCGTTGTCGAATTTGCCGCCGGCATGCAGAACCGTCAGAACGACTTCGGCAGCCGATTTCCCTTCGTTCGGCATTATATCGGTCGGAATGCCGCGACCGTTGTCTACAACAGTTATCGAACCATCGGTGTTGATGGTTACGGAGACATCATTGCAATAACCGGCCAGGGCTTCATCAATTGAGTTATCGACAATCTCGTATACGAGGTGATGAAGACCGGCACCGGAAGTTGAGCCGATATACATGGCCGGTCGTTTTCGAACCGCCGACAACCCTTCCAGAACCTTGATATTTCCGGCACCGTACTCTTCGGAGCCGTTTGTTACATTATCCTGTTCACTCATGCGGTTAACTTCCTTCAAACGTCAGATTGCCGTCTTCTACATGAAAGACGGCGCAGTGGGGCGCAGCATCCAATAAAACTGGAGACCGTTCCGTGGTTGTTATAAAGACCTGAATTTCTCTTGTAGTCAAGAATTCCATCAAATTTTGGTTCCTGCGGGCATCCAGCTCAGAGCTCATATCATCCAGCAGTAACAGTGGCGCTTCGCCAAAAATATCCTGCAGATTATCCATCTCTGCCATCTTGAGCGCCAGGACATAACTTTTCTGCTGACCTTGCGACCCAAACGCCTTAAGCGACCGATCATCCAGTTCCAAGCTCAGATCATCACGGTGTGGGCCTGCCGTTGTCGTTCCATAACGCTCGTCGGATCGCTGCTGCCGCTTGAACATCTCCAGCAGGTCTTCGTAAATCTGTTCCCGTTCGGTTGACTGTATCCCGTTTGGCTGATAGCTGAGACGGGATATTTCGCTACTACCCGATATTGTGGCATAGTATTTCTGCAGTTTTTTATCCAGAATGGCAACAAACTTGAGCCGCCGCTCGATAACCTCTGCTCCCGTTTCAGCCAGTTTTTCGGTCCAAATTTCCAAACAGCTTCTGTCAGAAGTTTTCAACAGATGATTACGCTGTTTAAGGATTCTCTGATAGGAATGCCAACAGTGCAGATATCCGATATCACCCATATAAACGGTCCGGTCAAGGTAGCGCCGCCTTGAATCAGGGCCCATTCTAACCATTCCGGTATCATCTGGTGAAAACACCACTGCGTTTAGCTTCCCGTGAAGCTCAGAAGCTTTATGAACCGCTTTTCCGTCTATTTCCACCTTACGCCCAGCCGCTTCAATGCACAGCTGTAAGCTATTCTCAATCCCGCCTGACTCAACAGTACCATGAATCTGTGCCTTACTCTCACCATGCCTGATAAGCTCGGGCAATCGGAACGTTCTGAATGAGCGAGGACTTCCCAGTAGGTAGATTGCTTCCAGCAGATTAGTCTTGCCCTGACCATTAAGGCCATGGAGCAGGTTGAATCGTTCGCCAGGTTCAATCAGAACAGACCGTATATTTCTGAAATCGGCAACCGCCACAGAGCAAAGGCGCATCAGCCGTTTTTAGAGTCTCATCGGCATAATGACCGCTAAAAAGCTGTCAGAATTTTCTGGCACAATGATCGAAGGGGAAAGCTCATCCTTGAATTTCATCTCAACTCGTTCGGTTTCTGCCACGGCAAGAACATCAAGGAGGTAGCGGGCATTAAACCTGACCGAAAATGGTTCTCCGTCATAGGCTACATCCAGCTCTTCCATCGCATCCCCCAGCTCGGGGTTGCTGGAAGAAATTCTAATTCCCCCGGATGATATCTCAAGCATAATCCCTTTGAATTTTTCACTGGAAAGAATCGCCATACGCCGCACAGAATGACTGAAGTCTTCTTTGCTGACGGTCACTACCTGGGTGTTAGCGGTAGGTATGACGCGGTTATAATCGGGAAATTCACCATCAACGAGACGCATGACCATGTATGAATCGCCCCGTTTGATGACGGCGCTATTATCCATAAAACCAAACATCAGAGTTCCGCCTTCTTCATCGGTGATCTTCTTCATCTCGTAGACGCCTTTTTTCGGCAGGATAACTCCTTTCAGGAGTTCCGGGCCGGCGGAGCCTTTGAGATTGCCTGAAGCTATTGAGAGTCGATGACCGTCTGTTGATACCATTTTAAGACCGTTGCTGCCGTCTGAATGGACTTCCACTTTAATAAAAATACCATTGAGATTATATTTTGTTTCATCCGTACAAATGGCATACGATGTTCTTTCAATCATTCCTCGTAGCAGAGATGTTTCAATTTCAAAGAGGTTTTCTTCTTTTACATCAGGAAAATAAGGAAATTCATCCGGTGAGAGCCCCACAATGTTAAATTGAACTTTACCGCATTTTATTTCTACCCAGTCATTATCTTTCGTTGAAAATAAAATGGGTTGATTCGGAAGTTCCTTTACAATTTCGTATAATTTTTTTGCTGAAACCGTGATTTTTCCAGGGGTGATAACTTCGGCAGAGTAGCTGCTTTTCATTCCCACTTCCAGGTCGGTTGCAGTAACAAGAAGAGATGTTTCGGTAGCTTCAAGAAGAACGTTAGATAAAATAGGCATTGAAGTTCTTTTTTCAACAATACCCTGAATTTTTTGCAGCGACTTCAGGAATTGTTCTTTTTCAATTTTGAATTCCATGCACGCCTCCTTTATTACAAATAAGATGTATGTTTATATTATATTAAAAAGCTTGTAGTACGTTGTTGGTGTTGTGGAAACTAGGTATAACCCGGTAACATACTTGATTATAACGGATAATCTTATTCAGTGCCTGTGTATACTGTTCAGAATAAATAGTACTTTTACACACCGGCACATATTACCAACAGTTATTCACAATGAATCAACAGGTTTTCCTTACTTGAGGAGAATACGTTTTATTTCATCCATAATTCTGGATAGTTTTGGATCATTTTCCAGTGTTTTGTCAATTTTTTTATAGGAATGAATGATTGTTGAATGATCTTTGCCACCAAACTTCAGTCCTATATCGGGATAGGACGCTTTTGTCAGATCTCTGCAGAACCAGATGGCAATCTGCCGGGCATGCACAATATTCTTCAGCCTTTTTTCCGACTTCAGGTCATTCATTTTTACATCAAAATATTCAGCAACTGTTTTTTGGATCAATTCAACGGTAATTTCTTTGTGTCTGTCCCCGATAATATCCTTTAGATTTTCCTTTGCCATTTCCAGCGTAACGGGAATATTCTGAAGGCTGCTGAAAGCTCCGAGCCGAATGAGCATTCCTTCCAGTTCACGGATGTTTCTGGTATCGCTCGAGGCAAGAAAGTAGTAAACGTCCTCAGGAAAAAAAACTCTGGTGACTTCTGATTTTTTTTTCAGAATTGCAATTTTTGTTTCCACATCGGGTTGTTGAATATCAGCAATAAGACCCCACTCAAATCTGGACCTTAGCCGTTCTTCCAGGTCTGAAATTTCCCGAGGAAATTTGTCTGACGTAATAACAATCTGTTTATGGGCATCATGGAGTGCATTAAATGTATGAAAAAACTCTTCCTGAGTTCCGGTTTTCCCGGAGATAAACTGGATGTCGTCCACCAGGAGCACATCAACAGTTCTGAAACGATTCCTAAATACATCCATCTTTTTTAAACGGAGATGATTCACCATTTCATACATGAATTTTTCTGCTGAACAGTAACATACATTCAACTCCGGTGAGTTTTCACGGATAGTGTGACCTATCGAGTTTAACAGGTGACTTTTGCCAAGCCCGACTCCACCGTAAATAAAAAGAGGATTATAGGTGTCAGCCGGGTTATTGGCTACTGCCATTGCGGCAGCATGAGCAAATTGATTGCCGGTTCCACTCACAAAAAGATCAAACGTATATTTTTGGTTGAGAGGAGTAAATACCTGATCAAGGGATGTGTTTTTTGATGCGGTTGGCTCAGCCTCATTTTTTTCAATAAAATCTTCTGAAATGTAGGGGTGGTGCTCTTCATCGGCTCTTACAACAAAGGTAAGAGAGACTGCTTGTCCGGATGTGGCAGTGAGTGCTCCGGTCAAAACCTTGAGATAATGTTCTTCCAGCCACTCTTTTATAAACGAGTTGGGAACAGACAAAAAAACGGCCGAGCCGTCATGGTGGCTGTAATGAACAGGTTTTATCCAGGTGTCAAAATCAGCTTCCGACATAACTTTTTCTATATTTTCAGTTGCTTGTTGCCACGCATCTAACATCGGGAAAATCACAATCACTCGTAGTATTTGGTTATCAACATCAAAGAAGGCATGTAACGTGTGCAAGAGTAAGAGTATTATGTATACTGTATGATATATATCTGAAAAGTTTTCAACACTATTGTTAACAGCTGTGGAAAACTTTTTAAATAAACAAAATCAATATGTTTAGTCATAATTCGGATAGTTATTGGACATGATGAAGGAGTTGGAAGATAGCAGAGACGACCCTCTTTTTCAAGGCAAATCAATGGGTGTAGTTGCACGAGTGGATATAATATAAACCTTGACACATCTCAGGAGTTGTGTTTAATAACTCATTTCCTGAAAAATAATTTTGTAGAGGTAAATCAACATGAAAAGAACATATCAGCCAAGTAATACTTCACGCAAGCGTACCCATGGTTTTCTGGTAAGAATGGCCACAAAGAACGGCCGGCTCGTCATTAAGCGCAGACGAGCAAAAGGGCGTAAAAGCCTGTCTGTAAGAATCGCAACTAAATAATATAAATTTTTGCGTGAGTATCGACACTGGAGCCACATTTCCAAAAACAGCACGTTTGCGGAAGCGAGCAGAATTTCTTCAGCTCGCTTCCGCACAGCATAAAACAACAGTGCGTGGGTTTCTTGTTGTGTGGCGTGTGAATGACCTTCAAACAGCTCGGTTGGGTATTACTGCCAGCAAGAAAATCGGATGCGCAGTTATTCGTAACCGGGTTAAGCGATATCTCCGGGAATTTTTCAGGCATAACCGCATTGGGATGACGGCTGTGGATGTAAATATTATCCCCCGTCGAGAATCGGCACAGATGACGTATCCCGATATTGAGCGGGAACTCAGCAAAGCTTTCCGATATATAGGCATATCCTCATGCTCAAGAGCTCCTTGCTCCTTGTAATCAGGTTTTATCAGAAGATAATTTCTCCGCTTCTTCCTCAGACCTGTCGTTTCTACCCCTCCTGTTCTGAGTATTCCCGTGAGTCCTTAATTCGGCATGGTGTCGCCAGGGGTATGTTGCTTACCTTTATCAGAATATGTAAGTGTCATCCGTTTCATCCGGGCGGCCACGATCCGGTACCCTAACACAATAAATATAGTATTTAGGAGCCTCGATGGAAAAGCGCGCTTTTATAGCGGTAGGTCTCTCAATCGCAGTTTTTTATTTGTTCTCCATGCTGTTCGGCCCAGAGAAACACAAGGTCGAACCTTCTGCTCCTCAGACCGTCTCTTCCGTGGCAGAAAACCCGGCTGTGAATGCTCAACAGCCGTCTGTGCCGCAAAATCCTGCGCAGGCTGCAGGGCAATCGCCTGTTGAAAGTGCTCCTTTAAAAGATGTCACTGTAGAAACGGATCTCTATACGGCGGTGTTTTCTTCTCGCGGAGCAAGTCTCAAGAGCCTGACCCTTAAAAACTACCGCGAAGAAAATACCCCTGACGCAAAAAAAGTTACCCTGGAAAATGACGCGGATCCTAAACTTTTGTCGTTTTCAACGACAGCAACAGGTTTCAATCTTCCCGCCAATACGGTGTTCACAACGGATGTTGACGGCCTCAAGATTGATAAAACCGGACCTCGCCAACTAACCTTTAACTATATTTCCGGCCAAGGGTTTACCGTTCGTAAAACGTATACTTTCACTTCGGGAAAATATGGCATCAATCTCGATACTCAAATTTTCAACAACTCTGCTACTCCTTTGGTAGGTTCTATTCAGCATGTCATGACCTACCCGGAAGCACCGAAAGTTAAAAATAATCGTTTTGATACTGCCGGTTCATATCTTTTTTCAGATAACAGCCTTCAATTTAATAAAATCAAAGACGTTTCCGCTGCCTCAAAACGATTTGACAAAACAATTCTCTGGTCAGGTTTTGCAGACAAGTTTTTTCTGAGTGCGATTCTTTCTGAAAATAATAATATTGCATCGGTTGAGTTAAAGAAGAATACTGACGGCTATTTAGAATCTATTGTTTCATCGCCACAGTTTACGGTTAATCCTGGCCAGTCGGTTAAAGTTGATTACCGTCTGTTTATCGGTCCAAAAGATATTGATATTCTGAAAGCGCAGGGGAATTCACTGGTACAGTCTCTTAATTTGGGCTGGTTTACTGTTATTGCCAAGCCGTTGCTGTATTCTCTGAAGTTCTTTTATCGATATGTCGGTAACTACGGCATCGCAATCATAATCCTGACAGTTATACTGAAGGCGCTGTTTTTCCCGTTAACCAACAAGAGCTACAAGTCAATGAAAGCGATGCAGAAAATTCAGCCCGAAATGACGAAACTTCGGGAAAAATATAAAGATGACAAAGATGCCATGAACAAGGCGGTGATGGAGCTGTATCGTGAACACAAGGTAAACCCTATGGGTGGTTGCCTGCCTATGGTCGTTCAGATACCGGTGTTCTTTGCTCTTTACAAATCACTGATGTTTTCCATAGAACTCCGCCATGCTCCTTTCTTCTTTTGGGTTACGGATCTTGCCGATAAAGACCCCTATTACGTTATGCCGGTTATTATGGGCATCACGATGTTTCTTCAACAGAAAATGACCCCATCAAATATGGATCCGATGCAGCAGAAGATGATGCTGGCCCTGCCGGTTGTTTTTACATTCATGTTTCTCAGTTTTCCCTCCGGGCTCGTTTTGTACTGGTTGGTAAATAATGTGTTAACGATCGGTCAGCAACTGTATATCAACAAATTGGTTAAAGATTAGTCTGCGGGCCGGAGTAATATTTTATGTATATCCGTGATACGATAGCGGCGGTCAGCACCCCTCCTGGTAATGGCGGTATTGGAATAATCCGGGTGAGCGGGGATCTGGCCGCAGCAGTCGGAAATACTCTTTTTAAACCTGTTTCTGACGGTGGCCTTGTGAGCCACCGTTTTTCTTTTGGCACTATCTGTGATGCGTCAACCGGAGATATTGTTGATGAAGCAATGGCAGTGTATATGCGCGCTCCACGTTCGTATACACGAGAAGATGTTCTCGAAATCCATTGTCATGGTGGTTGGCTGGTTGTCGAAAGGGTATTGGCGCTTGTTCTTTCATGCGGCGTTCGGTTGGCTGACCCCGGTGAGTTTACACGGCGTGCGTTTCTTAATGGTCGTATTGATTTAGTACAGGCTGAAGCGGTCATGGATATTATTGCGTCAAAGAGCGAATCTGCTTTGCAGCTTGCGCAGAGACAGCGTGAGGGAGTCCTCTCAAAGCGTATCGTTGACATTCGGACCTGTTTACTCCGTGCGCTTGCATTGGTTGAGGCATATATTGATTTTCCTGATGACGATCTTGGAGAAACGGATAGTGCCTCCATACTTGCCTCTGTTGGCGAGGCCCGGAGCATCATAGCCGACCTTTTGTTTACATTTGAAGAGGGGCGGGTCATGCGCGACGGTATATCAGTCCTGATTGTAGGCAAGCCCAATGCAGGCAAATCTAGTCTGCTTAATTGCCTGTTGAACGAAAACCGAGCGATTGTAACCCATATACCTGGTACAACCCGCGACATTATTGAGGAAACGGTAAGTTTTGATGGGTTGTCTGTTCGGTTGCTTGATACGGCTGGTATTCGTCATACGGATGACTTTGTAGAACAGGAAGGCATTTCGAGAGCATTAGCCAAGATACCTCAGGCGGACCTGATTCTTGCTGTTTTCGATGCTTCCAATGAATTCAGCCGTGAAGATCAGATGATCCTTGATGCGCTCGGTGACCATAAGGCGATTGCGGTACTTAACAAAACAGATCTTCATCAGCGTTTTGTCTTGCCTTGTGAAGGGCGCTTTGTTGCTCTGGTTCGCATCGCGGCACTTTCAGGTGATGGAATAAATGTACTCAAACAAACGGTCTGCAAGCAGTTTCTTCACACTTCGGCAGCCGACTCTCGTGAATTTGTAGCGCTTTCACGGGCTCGTCACCGTGATGCGCTTGTTTCAGCGGAACAGAATCTGCAGCAATTTGCCGGTGGACTGCCGGATAGCAATCTTGAACTGCTGGCTTTGGATCTTCGCGATGCACTCCAGGTGGTGGGATCGGTCACCGGCCAGACCGCCACAGATGAGGTTCTTGACCTCATATTCTCTTCGTTCTGTATCGGGAAATGACCTCATGTTTCACGTGAAACATGAACGCGGGTAGTGGGCCGCTTTTACTATGATGACCTATGATCAGATATACGACGTAATAGTTGTCGGTGCTGGGCATGCCGGGTGTGAAGCCGCTCTTGCAGCTGCTCGCATGGGCTGCCGGACTATGCTGTTGACAATCAATCTGGACGCAATTGCACTTATGTCCTGCAATCCTTCGATTGGAGGATTGGCCAAGGGGCATCTCGTTAAGGAAATTGATGCTCTCGGTGGGGAGATGGCAAAGAACATCGACGCAACCGGCATCCAGTTTCGAATTCTGAACACAAAAAAAGGGCCTGCAGTTCGTGCTTCGCGAGCCCAGGCAGACAAGCAGCTTTACCGGCTCCACATGAAGCGGGTACTCGAACAGCAGCAGGATCTCGACCTTAAGCAGGGAGAAGTTACGTCTCTGTATCTTCAGGACGAAGAGCTCCGCGGCGTTGAGTTGCGGTCCGGCATCCGGTACCTGTCAAAAACGGTTATTATAACTACGGGTACATTCATGCGCGGCCTTATCCACATCGGACTGAACCATTATCCCGGCGGCCGTGCCGGCGATCAACCATCAGTCGGGCTTTCGGACCAAATGCGGTTACTCGGATTTCGCGTCGGCAGACTTAAGACCGGCACTCCGGCACGACTGGATGCCCGTTCCATTGATTTTTCAAAACTGGAAACCCAGTACGGTGATGACCCTCCTCTGCCATTTTCGCTTTCCACGAGCAGGATTGTCATGCCTCAAATTCCCTGCCATATCGCGTATACAAATCAGCGTTCACATGACATTATCCGCTCCGGCCTGGATCGGTCGCCGTTATATTCCGGCATCATTGAGGGTGTTGGACCTCGCTACTGTCCATCAATAGAAGACAAGGTCGTGCGCTTTCCTGACAAGGACCGCCACCAGACATTTATTGAGCCGGAAGGACTTGATACAATAGAGGTTTATCCGAGTGGCATGTCAACGTCATTACCGATAGACATCCAAATAGCCTTTTACCGATCGATCGTTGGTCTTGAACGCGTTGAAATAATGCGTCCGGCATATGCAATTGAATATGATTATGTTGATCCGATTCAGCTGCATAGCTCCCTTGAAACGAAAACGATTGCAAATTTGTATCATGCCGGCCAGATTAATGGCACTTCCGGTTATGAGGAGGCTGCCGGCCAGGGGCTTATTGCCGGCATCAATGCCGCCCTCCGGGTGAAGGGGCGTGACCCGCTTGTGCTAACGAGAAGCCAGGCCTATATTGGTGTCATGATTGATGATCTGGTGACGCTTGGTACACAAGAGCCGTATCGTATGTTCACATCACGGGCTGAATATCGGCTGTTATTGCGCGAGGACAATGCTGATTTGCGCCTGCGGGACATCGGATATCAGCTTGGCCTGGTGCCAGAAACGGAATACGCACGGTTTAGTGAAAAACGGGATATGATTGCCAGGGAGTTGGAGCGTATTGCGGATACCCGCTTGATACATTCTGCCGAACAGGTTGAAGTGCTGTCCCGTCGCGGGCTTGCGGATATCCAGAAGGGCACGACACTGGAGCATCTGCTCAAGCGGTCCGATATCAATTATACCGATCTGGCTGAGCTGGACACTGTTTCACGTGAAACATCTGCAGAAATACGTGAACAGGTTGAAATACAGACAAAATATAGGGGCTATATTGATCGCCAGTTGGAGCAGGTAGAGCAATCGAAAAAGTTAGAATCAACATGTATTCCTGAAAACCTGGATTATGCGTCAATCAAAAGCCTGACAACAGAAGTTCGTGAAAAGCTCGTTAAGAACAGGCCTGACACTCTTGGCCAGGCATCGCGAATACCCGGCATTACACCGGCAGCCATTTCAATATTGTCGATTGCCTTGAAGTCTGCTTCCTGGAAAGGACTTGCAGAATAATGGGCTCGGTAATACGTGATATACTGGGGCTAGAGACGTCGTCAATACCGCTGGCACTTTCGAACCACGAGGTTGAGTTGTTTGAAAGCTATGCTGCAGAGCTTAAAAAATGGAATAAAAAGGTTAATCTGACCGCGATAACAAAAGACAATGAGATTGCAATCAAGCATTTTGTTGACTCACTCAGTCTTGTTCCATATATATCCGGTTGTGATCATCTGCTTGATATCGGGTCGGGTGCCGGCCTTCCAATAATTCCATTGAAAATAATCCGGCCTGAGATACCGATGGTGTCTGTCGATGCTGTTGCAAAAAAGATTCATTTTCAACGACATATTATTCGTCTCCTTGAATTGCAAAACATTGAAGCGATTCATGCGCGAATTGAAGATCTCCATGCGACCCATCGTCACATGTTCAGCGTTATTACATCGCGAGCGTTTACCCGGCTTGACCGGTTCGTGTCCTTGGCGGCGCCGCTGCTTTCCGAGAGTGGTGTGTTGATCGCCATGAAAGGGGGCCACGCCGAGGGAGAAATTGCTGCCAGTGATGAGGCCTTTACGGCCGATGGCTTTGTCGTCACATCGGTACAGCGTTACACATTGCCGCAAAACATGGGCGAGCGGGTTTTGACATTTTTAAAACGGAGCAAAGCTGCATAGAATAAGGGCTCAGAAGGTGGTGCTTCAAAAATTGCTTCTGAGCCGCAAACGTGTTACCTGAAATAGTTCGGCATGGATAAATCGTAATTTAGCGTCCTGTGCGTTTTTTGGGCTTTTACGGCCAAAGATTATGTTTTTGACTTGAATTTACCGAGAATAAGTTGCAGATGAATAGAATCTGCTCTAGAGTGAACCATTCAAGGTGTCAATACGTGTCAAGAGGGTATAACGGCAAATGAACGTCAGAATATATTACGAGGACACTGATGCCGGTGGCGTTGTATATCATACCAATTACATTAAATATATGGAACGCGCGCGAACGGAATATTTTCGCGATCACGGTTTTCTTGTGGCGGAGCTTGCCCGCGCTGGTTTTGTGTTCCCGGTTGTAAAACTGGATATTGATTTTAAGTCCCCAGCTCTTCATGATGATCTTCTTTCAGTTATGACAACTCCAGTGCGTGTTGGCGGATCATCCGTTACGCTCTGTCAAAAAATAGTACGGGTAAGCGACGATAAACTGCTGGTTCAGGGAATGGTTACTCTTGCTTGTATAAGCCCGACCTTCAAAGCACGGCGAATACCGCTGGAAATTCGCACCATGCTCGAAACAGAACTTGATACCGCCGAATGAAAATAATCAGGATTGAGTTATGAAAAAAACAGATGCTGAGAGAATTGATCGTACAGCGGCTCTTGCTTTTTTTGTGAGAGAGGATCTCCTGGCTCTCGGGAAGAACGCCGACCAAATCAGGCGGAAACTTCATCCTGACAATATTGTTACGTTTGTAGTTGATCGTAATATAAACTATACTAATATATGTGACTCGAAATGTTCATTTTGTGCTTTTTACCGAACGAAAGATGCTGAAGATGCGTACATTTTAACCCGTGAGCAGATTTACGAAAAGATAGCCGAACTTGTGGCTCAGGGAGGAACCCAGCTGCTGATGCAGGGCGGGCTTAACCCGGACCTGAAAATTGGTTATTTTGAAGAACTCTTCAGAGAAATAAAGAAGCGCTTTCCGGCAGTACAGAACCACTCCCTCTCTCCGGCGGAAGTGACATGTATTGCAGCCAATTCGTCACTGACACTCGATGAAACGCTGGTACGTCTCAAGAATGCCGGTCTCGACTCGATTCCGGGAGGCGGGGCGGAGATCCTGGTTGATGAGGTGCGCACCAAAATATCTCCCAAAAAAATCGGCTGGAGGCAGTGGGGCGAGGTAATGCTTAAGGCGGCCCGCCTTGGCATGCCGACAACGGCCACGATGATGTTTGGGAGCAGTGAAACAGCGGAAGATATTGTTGAACATCTGTTCCGGATACGCGAAATTCAGGACCAGGGAGGCTCTTTTACGGCTTTTATTCCCTGGACCTACCAACCCGGTAATACGGAGCTGGGTGGGATTACAGCCACCGGTGTCGATTATTTGAAGGTACTTGCGCTATCGCGGATCGTATTGGATAATATCCCCAACATTCAGGCCAGTTGGGTCACTCAAGGCGCAAAAATGGCCTCGGTGGCCCTCTTTTTCGGAGCTAACGATCTGGGCGGCACAATGCTGGAAGAAAATGTTGTTGCTGCGGCGGGCTGCAGTTTCTGCATGTCACAAGAAGAAATGATCACTCTGATACACGGCGCCGGATTTCGGGCGGCGCAGCGTACCACGACATATTCAATTATTAGGGAGTTTCCGGTTTGAGTTCTTTCCATAGGCAGGCTGGAACCTGCGAAATAATTACCACCACGGCGCGCTTAGACGAAATTGCTGCTATACTCTCGCAGCAGACAGAAATTGCTGTTGATCTGGAGATGGATTCTCTCCATCACTATCGTGAAAAGGTCTGTCTTGTCCAGGTATCAACCCGTCACCAGAGCTGGTTGATAGACCCGCTTGCGCTGCCAACCCTTTCTCCGCTGGCAGCTCCGCTTGCGAATCCGGATATTGTCGTTGTTATGCATGGGGCTGATTATGACATCCGTTCATTGCATAGAGACTTTGGCATCGAGGTTTCGAATCTGTTTGATACCATGATTGCCGCACGATTTCTGAATATTGCGGAGTTTGGTCTGGCGGCACTTCTTAAGATGCGTTTCGGAATTGAATTGGATAAAAAATATCAGAAGGCTGATTGGAGCAAACGCCCCTTAAGCCGTGAGATGTGTGCGTATGCGGTTGCGGACACATCGGATCTGCTCCCCTTATATGATCAATTCCGGGTAGAGTTGGAACAAAAGGGCCGTTTCACATGGCTTGAAGAAGAGTGCCGGCTGATCTGTCAGGCGCGGGTAACTGAAAAAGGTGGTCCGTTATTTCTTTATTGCAAAGGTGCCAGCAAGTTGAGAGGGCATAGTCTGGCAATTCTGGAAGAATTGCTGCAGCTTCGGGATCGTCAGTCAGAACTCCTGGATCGGCCACCATTCAAAGTCTTGTCAGCTGATACCCTGATTGAAATAGCGGAGAGCAAACCTCGTTCGCTCCATGAGCTGTCACTTGTCAAGGGTATGACATCGGGTCAGCTTCAGCGGCATGGCGCTGGAATATTGGCTGCAGTTGAACATGGATTGACAACTCCTGAAAGCAGACTCCCCAGTTTCCCGCGCAACGGGAAAAAAGAGGTACAGGAACGGGTCAAGGAACGCTTGAAAAATCTTAAAACATGGCGGGAAAAATACAGTCTCGATCTGGGGCTTGATCCCGGTGTTATGGCCCCCAACTGGTTGTTGGAAGCGGTTGCCGATACTCAGAATGGGGTAAAGGAAGAGCTCGACGGCATACCCGGCATGAGGGAGTGGCAAAAGGGGCTCTTCAGTAAAGAGCTGATGCGCATACTTGCAATGGCCTAAGCTGATGAGACGCGCTCCTGACATTGGTTCGGATGCACCACGACTGTATCGGAAAAACCGTATTCAGGCAGGTTTTACACTGATCGAGATTATGGTGGTATTGGCCATTATCAGTATGGTGATGCTGCTTGTCATCCCGCGCCTCCCCTCGTCAGACCAGGAAAACCTGAAGATATCCGCCCAGACGCTGACCTCGACCCTTCGTTACATTCAAGAGAGGGCGGCCACTTCTCAAACCGGATATTATCTTACTCTGGAACCGGGAACGGATTCAGTAAAGATTTATGAGATCGGTGCGGATGGGAGCGGTAAGGAGCCCTCAGACCCTTTTTTGCAGAAACAACCGGTTAAAGAGGGGATAATAGTCGCAGACGTGAGTATACCGCGGTTGGGTAAAGTCAGTGATGGTCAGGTGCGACTCGATGTTGGTCCCGCGGGCGTGCGAGACTTTGTCGTCATTCATCTGCGTTCTGCTGCGGGAAAGTTCTGGACTGTTATGGCTTTTCCATCGGGTGGCAAGGTTAAGGAGTACGAAGGAAATTTAGAGGCTCCTCCATGAGAGGATTTACGCTTCTTGAAGTAATGGTGTCCCTGGCGATCATGGCGAGCGTTATTCTGACCCTGCTGGGATCAGTTAATTACCACCTCGGAATCATTGCCAATGAACGCGATAGAACCACTCTGACGCTGCTGGCCCGCTATCGGATAGACGAATTGGCACAGACCCCTGCCAAAGGTGAAGGAACGTTTGCTCCTGAACATCCTGAACTGAGTTGGAAAGCGGATATACAGCCTTCAGATCTGCCCGGCCTGCAGAAACTTGTTGTCACGGTGCGGCGTGGCAGTGATGGCAAGGAGGAATCGCTTGTCAGCTTTTTCGCGAAATAGCGGTTTTACACTCCTGGAAGTACTGATAGCGGTAGTTTTGCTTGGCATACTCACCGCAGCGCTTTATGGCAGTTACTTTACCGTCATACGGGCGAGGGATCGCGCTTCAAGCGGGATGGAATCTCGGCGGGAGCTGGGAGCTACCCTTGATTTGATCCGCCGCGAAATATCGTCTGCCGAGTTTAACCGCAACGATAAGCGACTCCGGTTTGTGGTGGAAGACCGTGACAATTTTGGAGTCCAGTCATCGACCCTGGAGTTGACGACACTGGCGCCGCCTGATGGACAGGGCCGTAGCGAGTCAGGTATCGTTACCGTCAGGTACCAGATTGACGTGAAAGATAAAAAAAGCATCCTGTCACGCCAGGAAAAGGATCTTTTTTCCGAAGAGACGACGGTTCCCGCCTATCCACAAATGGACCAAATCAGCTCCTTTCTGGTGGAGTGTTATGACGGGTCCAAGTGGGTTAAGAGTTGGGATACCGCCATAAACAATAAGTTGCCTGCACGTGTGCGGGTGACCGTGCAGATTGAGGAGGAGGGGAAACCGGTACCATTTGCGATGCTTTCTGTCCCGCGGGTGAGCGGCCTATGATGGGACGGCTGAAAAATGAATCCGGCTTTGCGCTGATTTTAACATTGGTTGTAACGGCGTTGATGGTTGCAATAGTGGTCGAGATGATCCATCAGGTGTATGTTGATACTTCAATCAGCCGCGGATTTCGTGATGGACAGCAGGCTTCACTACTCGCTGAATCAGGCGTGACGGGAGCTGCGAAACTTTTACAGATGGGGCTCTCCGGCCGTTCCTATACATCGCTGTCCGACAGCTGGGCAGCTCCTCTCAAGCTGGATGACGATGCCGGTTCGCTGGAAATTACAATCAGCGATGAAAGTGGTAAAATTAACATTAATGGTTTGGTTCAACAGAATGGAGAATATGAACCATTCACACTGAGTGTGTTGAAGCGGCTCGGTACGCGACTGCAGCTGCCGGAAGAAATCTGGAGTTCAGTAGCGGATTGGATTGACACGGATGATCTTCCCCGTTCCGGTGGTGCTGAAACACCCTATTACCGCACGATGAAACCGGCGTATAACGCGCGCAACGGTGCCCTGATGACGCTGACGGAATTGTCGCTGGTCAAGGGGGTTACGCCCGAGATGGTTGGTCAGCTGCGGCCGTGGCTGACCATATTTTCAAATCAGGCCGGCTCGCCGTTAGCATTAGTCAATATAAATACAGCACCGAAAGAGGTCCTGGAGGCGCTGGACGATCGTATTGATGACCGGATGGCAGAGCGGATCATGGAAGAACGGCGTTTGCAGCCGTTCAAATCGACGGGGGAACTTGCGCGGGTACCCGGGATGGAAACGATTATCGGGAATCTGCTAGCCCATATAACCGTCAAAGGTGATATTTTTAAAATTACCGCCGTGGCCAGAGTGAAGGATACCGCCCGGACGGTTGAGGCTGTTGCGCGCTTGTCAGGCGGCACGTTTTTGTCATGGCAGGAATACTGAGAACAGAACACATTACAGCAGGTGAGGGTACAGCGTACCATGGACTATCTGATACTGCAGGCTGAAGAGAAGCGGCTGACCGTTGCCCATTTCGAGGTGTCGCGCCGCTCCACAGAACTGATTGGAGCCGCATCAATTGAGCTGAATGAAGAGCATCTGCTAGCCGATGCCGTGTGGAATGTCGCTCAAAAAATGAGCGGTTCCCCGCGAGTGGTGCTCTGCCTTCCACCGTCACTGTTTGCGCACCGTACCGTATCGCTTCAGTTAAACGACCTCCGTAAGGTGCGCGAGGTTATTCCGGCACTTTTACAGGGCGACGTTGCGCTGCCGGTCGAAGAGCTTATGCTGGATGTACTTCCGGCCGGTGAACATCAGTTTCTCGCCTTATGGGCGCGCAAGAGCGACATCAGTGCGGCAATAGCACAGTTCGCGGAAGCCGGCATTGAGCCTCATGTTGTCAGTTCGCTCCCTTTTGCGCTGCCGAAACTCCCGGGAGTACCCACGGACTGTGCCGTCTGCGACGGAAGTACGCTGGCGCTGCTGAAGGGTGGACAGCTGACCTATTTCCGGGCGTTTGATTCCGCTTTGAGCACTCAAATAATTGCGGCGACGCTGGCGGCACTGGAGCTCTCCGGTGAGGCGCTGCCACCGCGGCTCTGTCTGATTGGAGCAGGGAAAGAACTTGCCGATGCCACTACCCTGCCGTTACCGGTTGAGGTGCTGGAAGTACCGCCGGAGCTGGGGCACCTGTTTAAAAATGATGAAACGTTTCACCAACTGGCAGAGTTTTATGCCGTGGCACACGCCAGCTATGCCGGAACATTCCCCAATTTCCGGCAGGGTGAGCTGGCCTGGACCGCCGGAGATGCCAAGCTGCGCAAGAAGCTGATGTTGACCGGAATACTTGCCCTGGTCATCATTATGTTGCTGTTTATAAACAAAGGGATGCAGTATCGTGCCGCTGCAGCGGATATATCTTCTCTGAACAAATCTATTGCAGAGATTTACCACGGGATTTTTCCCACCCGGGCCAAAGCGGTCGATGAAATTTCAGAAATCAAAGGTGAAATCAGGAAGCTCGTCGGAATTGATACCACGAGTGGATATCTGGATGTGTTGAAAAAACTGGCCGAGGCAAAAGGAAATACCATCAATGGACTGTATGAAGCCGAGGTGGAGGGGAACGAACTGCGGATAAAAGGCGATGCCCGTTCCGCTCAGGCGGTCAATGAATTCAAGTCTGCGCTTGCACCGCTGCTGACGACATCAGAATTAGGTGAAATCAAGAGTCGCCCGGATGGCACGTTTACGTTTAGATTAACGGGAACACTCAAGGAGGGGGCGAAATGAGACCTCTGGAAATTATTCGAGAATGGTGGCAGGATCTTGATGCCCGGACACGCCTCTGGATCGGGTATGCCTTGATTGCACTGTTGGTTGCAGCTGTCGGGTGGTCGGCGCTCAACAGTAAAGTGAGCGCGCTTGAAAAAAAACGTGACGCCCGCGAAGCCGTGCTGAAAGAACTGATTCCGCTCAAAGTGGCATACCTTTCAGCCCGGCAGTCATCAGACCAGCTTAAAGGCCGCATGGCTTCTCTCCGCCCGGATGACTCACCGGCTAAAATAATTGAAGATACCGGGATCAAGGGGAAATCTGTTAAAATAGTACCGCTTAAAAGTGAAGAACGGAACGGTTTTATAGCGGATACGGCTGATATTCGCATTGAGGGTTTGACGCTCAACGACGCGGTTAATCTGCTCTATCGACTCGAAAAGGGGAGTCGGCCCCTGGTTATTAACAAATGCAATCTGCGGGTTCGTATTGATGATCCATCCCGCTGCGATCTGTCACTCATTATGGCGCTGCTTAAGCCGGCACCCGGTCAGCCGAAGTGATGAAAGTTGAGGTGCTGACACGGAGAGTCGCTCTTTTGGCTGCAGGCCTGGTCCTGTTCATATTCTTCTGTTACCTGTTTTTTCCCACGGCGAAGATTGATGCCATGATTGCAGCGGCTCTGTCACGACAGGGCCTTATGCTTTCACCTGTGGTTCACAAGACGGTGCTACCGGGGCTGTCATGGGACAACATGGTGTTGTCATCAGACCAGGGCCCGCTACTAAGCTGTGAACGGACGCGGATCAGAGTGCTGTTGCTCCCGCTTTTAGCAGGCCGGGCGGTCATCTCCGGGGTGGCAACCATCGGAAAGGGGCATCTGGACCTTACCTATGCCCTGAATGGTGCAGATGCAGTGGACCTTGATGCAGACGGCATATCACTTGCCGACATACCCTTTTTCAAGAGTGTTCTCGGTGCACAGGTGTCCGGGGATCTCTGGAGCAAGGGATCACTACAGCGCGGAAAGAAAGGTTTGAGCGGCGATCTGAAGCTGGAGGTGAAGCAGCTCGCATTTTCAGGGGTCAAGCTGGGTGCTTTTCCGCTTCCCGATGTTGCCAATCTTAAGACGCAGGGAATGGTGAGAGTTACTGACGGGATGGCCCGTCTGGAGAGTTTTACCCTTGAAGGAGACGGCATTTACATGCGGCTTTCCGGCGCTATTCCCTCAGGTGCCAATGCCGCGCAGACCCTGCTTGACATGCGTCTTGATATTATGCCGAAACCCGAATTTCTTGAAAAGCAGAAGGTGGTTTTTATGCTGCTGGCCAAGTTTATGACCTCGCCGGGAGTGTATTCGGTGCCGATCAGGGGAACGATGCTGAAGCCGCAAATATTGTAAGGTGTCTGCAATAGAGGAAGAAAATGGCCGCCCGACTCGGTGAACTGTTGCTGAATGAAAAACTGATTACTCCGGAACAGCTCGATGAGGCGCTTGAAAATCAGGCCATATTCGGCATAAAACTCGGAAGCAGCCTTATTGAGTTGGGGGTCATCACGGACGCACAGTTGTGCCGTTTTCTGAGTGAGAAGCTTGGGGTTCCTGCGGTTTCTCCCCGTGTGATGTCATCAGTTCCTCCGGGGGTGCTTGCTCTGGTTCCGGCTCAATTGGCAGGTAAACACCGGGTGGTGCCGATCAGCATTGATGGGAAAAGACTGGCGCTCGCCATGACGGATCCGACCGATTTTGAAGCGATAGATGAAGTGGCCTTTGTTACCGGATGCGTCATATACCCGCATATTGTACCTGACGTACGGATTACCTCGGCTCTTTCGAAATATTATCAGATCCGGGGGGATATTCGCTACCTGCGGATCGAAGAGGAGCTTTCAAGCAAACGTCGAACCTCTCCCGGTACCGAGGCGGGCAGTAAAACTGCTAAAATTGACTTTCCGATGATGAATGAAAGCGGGGAACTACGTACTGTTGAAATCCCGCTTGAATTCGAAGGGTTTGCCAACCTTCCGGACGATATTCATGCAACAGAATTAAATGAAGTGGAACGGTATTCGGTCGATCAACTTTCAATCGAGTTTGCCTCTGCAAAGAACCGTGATCAGATTGCCACGGTTTTTATAAAATATCTGGGACAGGAATTCAGTGGTGGTGCTCTGTTTATTATTCGGGGCACCATGGCGGTTGGCTGGCGCGGCACCGCTGCTGGAAAACGCCTTGAAGAGATCGAGAACCTGACTATTCTCCTTAGTAAGCCGTCCGTCATGAGGGAGGTACTAGAAACACGGCAATTTTCAATGGGCACGTTGATTCAGACACCTGAGAACAGGCAAATTCTTAAAACCTTGCGGACCTTGTCGACGACACCGCTTTTGGTGGTGCCGATTATCATGCTCAATAAAGTCGTGGCTGTCGTGGTTGTTTCGGGCGAAATGGAAGCACTTGGAAAGCGGTTGCCTGAGCTTCAGAGAGTGGTTTACAAGGCGTCGCTGGCGTTTGAAATGCTGATTCTAAAAAACAAGATTTTGATGACATGAGAATCGGCGTGTTGGGGGGAAGCTTCAATCCGGTTCACAATGCCCATCTGCGCATTGCCGGAGAGGCCCAGGCGGCATGCCTGCTCGACCGGGTTATTTTTATTCCGGCTGCTGACCCACCGCATAAACTCGTGGCAAGCGACGTTTCATTTGAGAAGCGCTCCTTGATGGTCAGTATGGCTATTGCCGGGAAGCAAAATTTTGAGATGTCAACGATCGAGGCGGAACGTGGCGGCAAGTCATATTCCATCGACACTATCCGGACTTTCCGGGAACGGTGGCCGGATGATGAGCTGTTTTTCATCATTGGTAGTGATTCGTTTCTGGAATTAGGCACATGGCATCGCTACACCGAAATATTCAGCTTGTGTAATCTGATCGTCGTCCAGCGCCCCGGATGTCCGGTTCTCAACCCGCTTGAATCTCTGGCTGCTGCCGTCAAGGGATCATTTGTTTTGGACAGGGAATCCTGTTGCCTGACGCATGAGTCGGGCAACAGGATCTCCTTTATCACTGGCTCGCCGCTGGATATTTCATCGACTGAAATCCGCCGGCTCGCCGCCGCTGGAAAAGATATAACTCACTATGTACCACCTGACGTGGCCGCATACATTTCGCATCAAAGGATCTACAACAAATGCCAGTAAAAAAAACCGAAGCTGTTGAAAAAACGACCCTGACCCCGGCTGAGCGGGCACTTAAATGCGCCGAGTTGGCATATGACAAAAAAGCATATGATATCTGTGTCCGTGATATCTCCCGGGTCTCGTCGATTGCCGATTATATGGTGATTATTTCCGGTTCATCGGACAAACAGAACCAGGCCATAGCTGACAATATCCGTACCGGATTGAAAAAATACGGCAAAGTCAACGATATCGAAGGCGCTGTTGACGGCAAGTGGATCGTCATGGATTATGGTGATGTGCTGGTGCATATCTTCCATGACCAGATCCGCCGTTATTATGATCTGGACGGTCTGTGGGGCATGGCTCCCGAACTTGAATTGCCGCCTGAAATCAAAGCAAGCCGCAAGGAAGCTGATTTTTGAAAATCAAGGTACTCTGGGTCGGAAAAAGCCGTGACCCGTGGGTAAAGGATGCGATCAACGAATATGCAGGCCGCATCCTGCGCTACTCTCCCCTGGACCTGATCGATATCCGGGACGAAAAAGGGGCCGTCGCCGAGGAAATGCGTCGCCGGGAATGCGAACGGTTGGAGAAGCAGATTCCCCCCGGCGCGACTCTGGTTTTGCTGGATGAACGGGGCGAACAGATGGACTCTCCGGGATTGGCTGCCTTTGTCGGCAAACAGCGTGACAGCGGCACCGGCGAACTGATCTTTGCCATTGGCGGCGCCTACGGTTTCTCTGAAGAATTCCGCCGGCGTGGCATGTTGCTGTCATTGTCAAAAATGACCTTCACTCACCAGATGGTGAGGGCCTTCCTGTTGGAACAGATTTACCGGGCGTTTACTATTTTGAACAAAGAGCCGTATCATCATTGATCCGAAAGGGCGTACCCATGAAAAAACCTCTGCTTCTGATGATCCTTGACGGCTGGGGGATCAACCCCAACCCCGCCCACAATGCCGTTGCCCTGGCAAAAACTCCCAATCTGACAAAATATCTAAGCGAATACCCCCATGCCATGATCCGCACTTCAGGTATGGCGGTCGGTCTGCCTGAGGGGCAGATGGGCAACTCCGAGGTGGGTCACCTGAATCTGGGGGCCGGCCGGGTTGTCTACCAGGAATTAACCCGTGTCACCAAATCCATCCTGGACGGTGACTTCTTTACCAATCCGACCTTGCTCGACTGCATCGCCAAAGTCAAAGCGTCCGGTGGGAGGCTGCATCTTTCCGGTTTGCTCTCTGACGGGGGGGTGCACTCCCACAACTCCCATTTGTATGCCCTGCTGGAATTGGCCAAGAGGGAACACGTAACAGATGTCTTCGTGCACTGCCTGCTGGATGGCCGTGATACGCCGCCACAGAGCGGTGCCGACTATCTGGCGCAACTGGAGGCGGAGATGGGACGGATCGGCGTCGGAAAAATCGCCACGGTGATGGGGCGTTATTACGCCATGGACCGGGACAACCGCTGGGATCGGGTTGAGAAGGCGTATAACGCCATTGTCAGTGGCGAAGGCGAAAAATGCGCCAATGCAAAAGAGGCGATTGAGCAGAGCTATGCTGCCGGGGTACATGATGAATTTGTCGTGCCGGTTGTGGTTGCCAAAAATGCGACGCTGGATGATGGCGACGGCTTTATCTTTTTCAACTTCCGCTCCGATCGGGCCCGTGAAATAACCCGGGCTATCGCGCTTGATAATTTCGACGCTTTCGAACGCCGGAAGCGGCCGAAATTGGCAGGGTACGTCTGCCTGACTGAATACGACGCAACCTTCGGTTTGCCGATTGCGTTCGGCTCCACGGAGTTGACTAATATTCTGGGGGGCGTACTGGCCGATGCGGGACTGAAGCAGCTGCGCATTGCCGAAACCGAGAAATACGCCCACGTGACTTTTTTCTTTAATGGGGGGGTGGAAATCCCTTTTCCGGGCGAGGATCGCGCGCTGATCCCGTCACCGAAAGAGGTTGCTACCTACGACCAGAAGCCGGAGATGAGCGCCTATAAGGTGACAGACGAGTTGCTGGCACGTCTGGAAAGCGGCACGTACGACGTCATCATTCTCAATTTCGCCAACTGCGACATGGTTGGCCACACCGGGATCGAGGCGGCGGCAATCAAGGCGGTAGAGGCGGTGGATGCCTGTGTCGGTCGGATTGTTGCCACGGTGCGGGAAATGGGGGGAGCGGTGCTGATCACCGCCGACCATGGCAACGCCGAGCAGATGCAGGATGAAAACGGCGAACCATTTACCGCCCATACCACTAATCCGGTCTGGCTCGTGCTGGTGGATGACAGCCGCACAGGTGTTGCTTTGCGCGAAGGAGGACGACTTGCCGATATTGCCCCGACAATGCTGAAAATGCTGGGGGTGGCGCTGCCGCAGGAGATGACCGGGGAGAGTTTGTTATGACAACACGGAAACTTATCGGAACAAATAAAGAAATATCTATCGGCAAGATCGTCTGCCTCGCGCGCAACTACGCCGAGCATGCGAAGGAACTGGGTAACGAGACCCCTGTGGCGCCGGTGCTGTTCATGAAACCGGCTTCGTCGGTCATTGGCGATGGCGAGGCGGTGCGGATACCCCCATACTCGCAGGAGTGTCATTATGAAGTCGAACTGGCGGTCTTGATCGGGAAACAGTGCCGGGCGGTTTCGGCAGAGAAGGCATGTGAGTACGTTGCCGGCTACGGCGTCGGCATAGATATGACGCTACGCGATGTGCAGAATCATCTGAAAGCCAAGGGTCTCCCGTGGGAGATCGCCAAAGGATTCGACACCTCCTGCCCGCTGTCCGATTTTGTCCCGGCCGGGACGGTGCCTGATCCGCATAATCTGAGTTTGAAACTTGCGGTCAATGGTGAGGGTCGCCAGGATGGCTGCTCCTCCGGCATGATAAACCGTATTCCGGAGATAATCGCCCATATCACCGGCATTTTTACCCTGGAGCCGGGCGACGTTATTCTGACAGGTACGCCGGCCGGAGTCGGACAGGTGCGTGCCGGTGATGTGATGACTGCAGAGATAGAGGCTGTTGGGCGTTTAACGATACCGGTTGCATAGCGTGACAAAAAAACATGCGCAGCAATCATTTCACGCATAAGAATCGATTTCCCAGGTTTATACGTCTGCTGAAACGGCTGCGCCCGCTGGAACTGCCGGTCACCCATCGCCATAACGGTGTCGAACTTTTTCAGGATGGGCGAGAATTTTTCCAAGCTTTCTTCGCCGGCATCCGTGCTGCTGAACATACAATCCTGCTGGAATACTACCTCATACATAATGATCGCATCGGCATCGAGCTGGCACGGGAATTAACCGCGGCTGTGCAACGCGGCGTTACCGTCAGGTTGATCTACGATTATATCGGGTGCCTTGACACTCCTTCCTCATATTTCAAAAAACTTTCCAAAAACGGTATCACGTTGCTCGCCTTCAATGTCCCTTCGTTCACCCGTGCCCTGTACTGGTTCGATGCGCGGGATCATCGCAAAATGATGATTATCGACGGCATGCTGGTTTTTCTCGGGGGGTTCAACGTCGGTGACGAGTATGCCGGCTGCGTGGAAAATCGGCAGAGTTTCCGGGATTTGGGCTTCAGTATCCGGGGGGAGGCGGTGTGTGAACTGTCGGCAATATTCGAGGCCACCTGGAACGGTGACATATACGGGACTCCCGTGCGGGTTGCGGCTGAGCGGCCGAGCTGCCCGGAAAGCAAGGTTGGCGATGCTGCAGTCACAATCATTAGTGGCGGTCCGCGTCAGCGGCGCTCCTATATCCGTGAAGCATTTCAGGTCAATATCGCTGCTGCTGCCGAAGAAATCCTGATTGCAACGCCGTACTTCGTGCCAGGGCCCCGTATTATCCGCTCCCTGTTGCGGGCAGTGCGTCGGGGGGTGCGGGTGCGCCTGCTGCTGCCTGCCCGCAGTGATGTGCCGCTTGTACTTTTGCTCGGCAGGAGTTCATACGCAACGCTGTTGAAGGGCGGGGTTGAAATATTTGAACTGGACCGTGAAATTCTCCATGCCAAGGTTATGTTGATCGATGCCGAGCGAACCGTCATCGGTTCGGCTAACCTCGATCAACGCAGTTTCCATCGCAACTTCGAGATCAACTGCCTGGTGGACAACGTGCAGTTCGGCGGACAGATACGGGCGCTGCTGCTGAAAGAAATTGCTGGCGCCCGTCCGGTAGAGCTGGATGTCCACGAACGACGGGGAGGATTGGTCCGGAACATGGAGCGGGTAGTCAGCCTGTTCGGGTGGTTTTTGTGAGTCTCATGCCGCGTCAGCAGAAATGCCCGCATGAGTATATCGGCTCCGGGGGATCATTGATCGACAGCCATTGCCATCTTGATCTGGAACCTCTTAAATCAGGATTGCCGCATATTCTGCAGGAAGCCTATGCGGCAGGAGTGGAGGGATTTGTCGTCCCCGGAGTGCATCCCGAAGGGTGGCCCCGAATATCCGCGCTGGCGGCGGAAAATTCCCGGATTATGCCGGCATTCGGCATCCACCCGATGCATGCGGGAGCTATGAATGATCTGGTTTGTGACCAGCTGCTGAAATGTGCCGTACAGGGGGTCGCAATCGGTGAAACCGGTCTTGATCCTGCGTATGAAGTTTCTTTGGCGATACAGGAGCGGGCCTTCCGGGAACAGCTTCGCATGGCCGCTACCTGCGGCTTACCGGTGTTGATCCATTGCCGGCGGGCTTTTCAAAGGGTAGCGGCAATTCTTCGCGAAGAGCGTGCTGATCAGGTGGGGGGGATCATGCATGCTTTCTCCGGCTCTCCGGAAATGGCCCGCGAATTTACTCGACTCGGTTTTGTCATCTCGATTTCCGGAACTGTCACCTGGAGTAATGCGGTCAAACCGCTGCGCATAGCAAGGGAGCTGCCGTTGGAACATCTGGTGCTGGAAACCGACGCCCCCGATATGACGCCACAGCGGTATCGCGGAGTTTTCAACCGGCCAGCCTGGATAACGGAAACCGCACAGTGTGTCGCGGAAATCAGGGGAATTTCACGGGAAGATGTCGCTCGAATTACCACAGGGAATGTCCGGCGCATTCTGCGGCTAACAAGCGGCTCTGCTTGAAGCTGTATTTTAGGGGAGTGCTGTGGTACTATTTTGACAGTATGGACCTGCACAAAACACACAGAAAATGATATCTCCAATACTGAGGAGCGACGTCATGAAAAATGTATTTTTACTTCTTTCCGGATGTATTGTGACTATCAGCGGCTGTGCCATGTTCACCGCCTGGAGAAGCATTCCCCCGCCGGGAGGGTGCGACCAGTGCCATACCGTGGCCATCAGCGCCAACTGGCAGGCAGAGTATAAACCGGCGACAGTGGCGGACGAGCGCGGACGTCTTGCCTTCCAGACCCCCGAATATAACTTGCCCACTTTGGGAGGGCAGGAGTCTCCGCTGGACGCTAAAAAAGTGGATGAACTGGCCTGCTTTGATTGCCACAAATCCCCTTCACCAGCTCATAAGGGACGGAAAGGGCGCTTTCATCACTAATAGTCACTAATCACCTTCGCGACTGAATCGATAACCGACCGCGCGTACGGTCAGAAAATGTTTCGGATGGGAGGGGTCAGGTTCGAAGTATTTACGGAGCCGGACGATAAAGTTATCCAACGTTCTCGTTTCGGTGTCGCTGCTGTAACCCCATACGGACTGCAGCAGGTCGCTCCGATGGATGGCCTGGCCCTCTTTCTGGAAGAATAGCGACAGTACCCGCACCTCCATCTCGGTCAGGTCAATCTCCCCTTGGGCTGTTCTGGCCCGGTAAGACAGCAGGAACACTTCATTGTCGCCAAAGCGATATCCCTCTTCGACCGGTTCCGGGCGATACCATGAGGAACGACGCAACATCCCTTTGACACGCAGCAGAAATTCTACCAGATTAAATGGTTTGGTAAGGTAATCATCGGCCCCGTTTTCCAGACCTTCCACCCGGTCGGCATCTTCAGAGCGGGCGGTCAGCATCAGAATGGGGACACGCGGATCGAGTGTTCTAATGGCACGGCACGCCTGAAAGCCATTCATGCCGGGAAGCATGACATCAAGAATGACCAGGTCAAAGCGCTCAATCTCAAGTGTTGCCAGCGCCCGTTCGGCCGTCTCAAAATGACTGACCCGGTTCCCCTCCTCTTCCAGATTGAAACAGATACCGCGTGCCAGATGAATTTCGTCTTCAACCAGCATAATGTGTGGTTTATCGTCAGTCATTTCTGTCTCCTCATGCCGCCGGCAATTTCACGGTAAACGTGCAGCCTTTGCCGGGCCCGTCGCTTGTCACGCCGACCGTGCCGCCATACCCCTTGATTACGGATTCTACAATGTAAAGCCCAAGCCCGGTGCCGCGTACATTGTCGCCCGGTGGTTGGACGCGATAGAAGCGGCTGAATACTTTTTTTTGTTCTTTCTTTTCAAGTCCGCGGCCCTGGTCCTGAACTGAAAGGTACAGCCACATTCCGGTTTTGACCAGTCGAACCGAGATGTCAACACCTTGCGGGGAATAGAGCACCGCATTCTCAAACAGGTTGCGAACCACCATACTCATTTCTTCAGGGTCGACCATCGCCTTTAGTGAGGACAGTGCTTCGAATGAAATACTTCCTCCTTGCGGCAGCGTGGCCCGTTCTCGCTCCACATATTCGCGAACCAGCAGCGTCAGATCGGTCAGTCGCCGCTCTGACTGCTTGCGGCGCTGCTCAAGCCGGGCAGCCATCAGCAGGTTGTTGATCAGATAATGGAGGCGTTCGGTGTCTGACAGCATCGTTCCGACGAAAGAATCAAGCCGTTCTTCAGACGGCTTGCGCAGCCGGATCGTCTCCAGGTGGAGCTGGATGGAAGCGAGCGGGGATTTCAGTTCATGAGTCACCTGGGAGATGATGTTTCTCTGCTGCAGATACAGGTTTGACTGGCGGTTCCAGTAGACAAAGATCACGTACACGCCGATCAGGATCAGCACCAGCATGACCAGGCCTTCCACCATGACCGGCCAGTTGGCCCCTTGCCCAAGCAGTTCAGGACGGTATTTCTCGGCCAGTTCACGGAACTCGCGCTGTTTGCCGATAAACCAGTAGATCCAGAACACGACAGCGGTGATCCATACCAGCTGGATTGCAATCAGAGCCATAATCGGATGGAAGATACGACGATGAATATTCATGATGTATGATACCTATAAGATGTGATCTGCTTCTCAACAGCAGGGCAAGATGCCGTGGTTACGAGTGTACATCATTCTGCATGCTTGTGCATCAAGCTACTTTCTGCTAGATTTGCGCACTACTGAAACATGGTTATAAATTTCTTGCGGAGTCTCTGTCAATGCCTGGTCTCAATTTAAAAAAACTTAACCGGCAGATGATGATCTACCGGATCGTACAAACAATATTAACCGGTCTGCTGGTCGTGCTCGCGATAGCTTTCCAGGGACACTTTACCGCCCTCCAGAAACCGGGACAGTTTATCACCAGTATCGTTGCAGCTATCATTGTGCAGTTACTGCTGATATATCCGGTTTACCGGCTGGCCTGGCGCGATGTTGGTGTAGAAATCGACGGAAGTGCACCAGACCTGTCCGCTAATCAGTTGGCTGCCCTGCGAAAAAAACGTTTAATCGGTGATCTGTGGAAATTTTGTGGTGTCGCTTTCTTTGTAGTCTTTGTCGCTCTTGTGCCGGATGCCAAAAAGGCAGCCGGTGCGTCGCTGGTACTCACCACGACAATCTTTTCGTTTCTGCTGACCTGTCTGATGTATTTCCAGTGTTTCAACTTCAGCGCCAAAAAACGGCTGAAGCAAAACCTGTAAGAACCAGCCACTTTTAAACACAGAGACACAGAGAAAACCAAGATCAAACAGATACTGTTTTTGGGTTTAAACCTAGAATACGTTGTCTTTGACTGTCTCTGTGTCTCTGTGCCTCTGTGTTAAATTGCTTTTGATGTTTAGTATATTTTGTCAGCTCCAAAAAATGTTTCCATCCTTGCAAAGACATCAACTGAATCCCCTCTGACAATCTCCGTATCCGGCAACGAGCGCAGGAAAATCCTGCCGTAACTTTTGTTAAGCACGCGACGGTCGAGGATCAGCACCGCTCCACGGTCATCACGGCTGCGGATCAGGCGTCCGAAACCCTGGCGGAACTTGATGACCGCCTGCGGCACGGAAAATTCCCGGAACGGGTCGCCGCCGTCGGCCTTGATCTTCTCGGCGCGCGCCTGCTGAACCGGCTCGGTCGGCACCTGAAACGGGAGCCGGGCGATGATCACCAGCCGCAGTGCATCCCCTTTGACATCCACACCCTCCCAAAACGAGTCCGTGCCGAACAGCACGGCATTTTTGTCCGCGCGGAACTGTGTCAACAGGGCGTGGCGACCGGTTTCTCCCTGTTTGAGCGAGCTCAGACCCAGTCGTGCCAGTGCAGGTGACAGAGTCTGAAAAACGCGATTCAGCAGATCATAGGAGGTGAAGAGGATAAATGCGCCGCCGCGTGAAATCGTAACCGCTTTAAGGATATGCTGCTCCAGCGCGTCGCGAAAACCCGGCGCGGTCGGTTCGGGCATATCTTCCGGTATGGCGACAAAAACCTGGCGTGCATAGTTAAACGGCGATGCCAACTGCAGCTCGGAGAGGCGCTCCTTGGGGAGCAGGCCGAAGCCGGTCCGTTTTTTCAGGTAATTGAATTCTCCCCCCACGGTCAGTGTTGCGGAGGTGACGATGATGGTTTTGAGCTTGTCGAGGACGCTCTCCTTGAGCTGGGCGGAAATATCGAGCGGCGCGGCGCTAAGACGGGCCTGGACCCCACGGCTCCCCCTTTTTGTTTCAATCCAGCGGCAGTAACCTTCAGCCTCGGTCGTGAAGAAGAGCAGCCCATCGGCCATGCTCTGCAGCCGCCCCTCGATGCCGCTCGTATCAAGCAGCTGATCGGCCAGCTTTTCCTGCAGTTTCTCCGGCAGATCTTTTGTGCGCAACACCAGAGTCCGCAATGACGAGGTATAGTCGTTCACGGCATCCGCCAGAGCGTGGAGCCGCTGCCGGCACTCAAGCCAGAAAGGGGTGCGCTCCACCTCGGGGGTGACCCGCAGCTTCTGCTCCCTGCCGGCTACCGTTCCTCCTCCCTCATGTTCTACGCTCAACGCCAGCCAATCCATGGTCTGTTCGGTTATCCCCGTCAGATCATGGGCTTTGGGAAGCAGGTGGCTTTCCAGGAGTCCCGACAGCTCGGCGTAAAGCCCTTCCTGCGACTCCGGCAGATCCCGCGTGATGCGGGAGGAGATGATGGTCAGCAGACCGGCCCGATTGGCTTTTTGCGGTACCAGCCGCTGCAACTGTTTGAGGATGCCGCTGCGGGTAATTGTCAATGACAGATGGCTGGTCGCCACGTCCTCCAGATGATGTCCCTCGTCAAAGATCAGGCGGGTAAAAGGGGGGAGGATGGCGGTGGCATCATAGCCGGTTTCCTTGCGGAGGACGATATCCGACAGCAGCAGGGCGTGGTTGACCACGAGAACCCGGGCGGCAGATGATTCGCGCCTCGCCCGGTAAAAGAAGCAGCGGCCAAAATGCTTGCAGCGCGAGCGGCCGCACTGGTCGGCTTCGCAGCAGATCTCCTCCCAGGTGCCTGCATGTGGAATAAAGGCCAGATCACTGCGGCAGCCATCCTGGCAGCTGTGGCTCCATTCGATAATGGTTGTCAGTTCGGCAGACGATTCATCCGGAAAAAGCGCCGGTTCCGCTTCGGCATGTTCCAGTTTACGAAGGCAGGCATAGTTGCTGCGCCCCTTGACCAGCGCGGCTTTGAACTCGACGGCAGAATTGCGTGCCAAAAAGGGGAGGTCTTTTTTGATCAGCTGTTCCTGCAGATTGATGGTGTTAGTCGACACCACCACCCGTTCATTATTGCGCACCGCCCAGAGAATGGACGGAATCAGATATGCCAGTGATTTGCCGGTGCCGGTGCCGGCCTCGACCAGTACCACCCGGTCGCGATTGAATGCTTCAGCTACGGCAAAAGCCATTCTTACCTGTTCATCGCGGGGCTCAAATCCTTTGAGGTGGGCCATCATACCGTCAGCGGCAAAGACACGGCCGATCTCTTCCAGCGAGAGGAGTTCCCCTCTTTTTTCGGTAAAAGGTGCGACGACCTGATAGCAGCGGGTGCAGTCGTTACTGATGATGGCAAAGCCAATTCCCTGATTGCCGGCCACCGAGGCGATGTCCATATCGGCAGACGAGGGGGTCAGGTCGCCGGAGGGATGGTTATGTATAACAACGTCACCACTTGATGCACGGGTGATGATAGCGGGAACGGCCACCTTGGTGCCGCGGGCAATGGTCTCCGTTTCGTAGACAATGCCGTCGACGTCGGTGCGGCCAATGAAGAAGACTTCGTTGCCCTGTGCCTGGGAGATTTCATGGCGCATGAGGGCGCAGCAATCGGAGGTAAAATGAGTTTCCATAGAAGTTTAACACCATAGCATACTGCACGAAAAAAGGCACCGGGGAAACCTGATGCCTTCTTTAAAAGCCGGTATATTTGGCGTGAAAGTTGTCAGTTGATAAAGAATCCGAGTATTCCCGCTCCAAGGATAACCACCATCGGAGTGGTCTTTGTCCATTTGAAGATGGCAAAGCCGATTGCAAGGATCAAAAAATCCTTGAGCCCCGAGAGTGATGACACACCCAACTGCCAGGCCGCCGCAGCTACCAGGCCGACCACCGCCGGGAGCAGCCCGTCAAGGGTGGAGCCGATAATATCAATTTTTTTCAGACGGTCGTAATTGCGTCCGACGATCAGCATCAGTGTAATGCAGGGAAGGAATATGCAGATGGTGGCGACCAGGGCACCGGGAAAACCACCGGCCCGGAAACCGGCAAATGTGGCGAGAATTGCAAGCGGACCGGGCGTCAACTGCGAGAGAGCCAGACCGTCGAGAAACTGCTGCAGGGTCAGCCAATGGTACTGTTCGACCATGAGATGATTGAGGAGCGGAATCAGCACGTACCCACCACCGACAAAGATCAGGCCGATGCGGAAGAAGGTCCATGCGATCATAAGCAGCGAGGCCATCAGGTGAATCTCCGGCGGTAATAACTGCTGCAGAGCGACCAGAGCGCAGCTCCCAAGAGAATCCAGGCTGCGTTGAGTTTGAAAAAAACCGCCGCGCAGAAAGCAACCGCCGCCATCAAGGCGCCGTTGCTTCCTCTTATCTGTTTGCGGCCCATATCGATGGCAACGACAACGATCAAACCGATAATGACCGGGTTGGTTCCTTTGAGGGCGGCCTGCAGTTGGGGCAGCTTGTTATAGGTGAAGTAGACCCAGGAGAGGAGGCTTACCAGCAGAAAAGAGGGAAGCAGAAAGCCTGCTGCAGCAAGTATTCCGCCACGTATTCCGCGCAGGTGGTGACCGGTGAATGTACAGACATTGAGCGAAAACGGTCCCAGTATTTGCCCGAAGGCGAGACCATGCATGAACTCTTCGGACGTAATCCAGTTTTTCTCATGAACGCATACCCGTTCAACCATCGCGACAATGGCCATGCCACCGCCAAAGCCGGTAATGCCGATCTTGGCAAATGTCAGGAAAATTTCGGTCAGGCTGATTTTGTATGCATCTGATTTCATGACGGAGTTATAGCAGGAAGTGAGAATCGGCAGCAAGTGAAAATGGCGGAGAACATATTGCCTGAACCGGCATGCCATGGTACACATAACAAGATGCAATTATATCAATGACCAAGGAGTTCAGCCATGTCGTTCCGCACTATTGAATGGCTTGATGATGCCGTTATCATGATCGATCAGACCCGCCTGCCGGGCGAAGAGATCTACAATACCTATAGCGATTTCCAGTCGGTTGCGGAAGCAATTAAGGGGATGGTAATCCGGGGAGCCCCGGCGATCGGTGTGGCAGCGGCCATGGGGGTTGCTTTGGGGGCCCGGGCGATTATCGCCGATACCCACGAATCTTTTTTCCGCCAGCTGGAGAATGTGTGCGACGTATTGGCGCGAACCCGTCCGACGGCGGTGAACCTTTTCTGGGGGCTGGAGCGGATGAAGCAGGCCGCCGAAGCGAACCGGGATAAGAGTCTCGATAAAATCCGGGAAGTTCTAAAAAAAGAGGCGATCCGGATTGAGCAGGAGGATTTGACTATCTGCAAGAATATCGGCAAGTGGGGAGCGACGCTTATTCCGGATGGAGCTGCCGTTTTGACCCACTGCAATGCCGGGGGGTTGGCAACGGCCGGTTACGGCACTGCGCTTGGCGTTATTCGTGCCGCTCATGAGGCGGGTAAAAAGATTCAGGTGTTTGTCGATGAGACCCGCCCCTGGCTGCAGGGAGCGCGTCTGACCGCCTGGGAGCTGATGAAAGAGGATATTCCGGCGACACTGATTTCCGACAATATGGCCGGTTTTTTTATGAATCGCGGTGAGATCTCCTGCTGCGTGGTTGGAGCCGACCGAATCGCCGCCAACGGCGATACCGCCAACAAGATCGGCACCTATTCTGTGGCGGTGCTGGCCAAAGAGAATAACATTCCTTTTTACGTTGCCGCTCCGGTTTCGACGCTAGATCTGACCCTTTCCGATGGGAGCAAAATTCCGATTGAGGAGCGCCCCTCCAGCGAAGTAACACATATCAAGGGTGTTGCAATTGCGCCGGAAGGGATCCGGGTCCGCAATCCGGCCTTTGATGTGACTCCAGCCCGCTATATTTCCGCGATCATCACTGAAAACGGGATTGTTACCGGTGATTTCCGTGCCGGCCTGCGTAAGGCTGCGAGCCTCTGACATGCACAGAGAACTCATCTCCAAGGAGTTTCGTCGGATCATTGCGGTTTCTGACCCTGCCAGACAGGGATCGGATCTGGCCGCATTTCTTGAAATGCACGGTTTTCAGTACGGTACCCGCTCTGCCGAAAATATACTGCTGCTTCGGCCGCTATTCACCGTTGAGGCGCTGTACCGTATTGTCTTCAAAGCTCTCAGAACCCCTTCACCTGACCAGGCGTTAAATTCGTTCGAACGGTTGGCCGGAGTCGTAGCTCCGGAAAATCTGACCACACTGGCGCAGCGAAAGAAGCGGCTGGCCCAATATATTCTGCTCTGCGGCTCATCACCATTCCTGGTGAATCTGATGTACAAATCCCCTGATATCGTGAGCTGGCTTTTTCTGGAGGACGGCATCGATCTTTCCCGCTCTGCCGAAGAGATGCAGGCTGCTGTTCATGATACCGTCGGGGAGTCAACAGATTTTACTGCCTTGCAGAAGGCGCTGCGTTGTTTCAAACGCAGTGAAATTGTACGGATTGCCGCTCGTGACCTGTGTGAGATGGCCCCGCTTGAAGAGGTGATGAGGGAGCTTGCCGATCTTGCATCGTCAATGCTTCAGGTTGCGTATGAGGTTTGTCGGCGCTGCCTTATACGCGACCATGGCGTTCCGCTGCTGAGAGAAGATACGGGTGATGTGCGCGAAGCGGAGATGACCGTCATCGGCATGGGTAAGCTGGGAGGCCGGGAACTGAATTTTTCTTCTGATATCGACATCATCTTCTTCTATGAGTCGGACAGGGGTGAGACCGCCGGAGTCGAGAACGGACCCGGGGGGAGGAAAGGTGGCATCTCACTCCATGTCTTCTTTAACAAGCTGGGGGAAATGATCAGTCGGGCACTCTCACAGGTAACGGAAGATGGCTTCGTCTTTCGGGTGGATGTTGGCCTTCGCCCTGAAGGAAAATCGGGAGATATGGCGATTTCTCTCCGTTCGGCGGAGATCTATTATGAATCATGGGGGCAGTCCTGGGAACGCACCGCCATGTTGAAAGCCAGGCCGGTGGCCGGTTCGCTGGCTCTGGGTGAACAACTGCTTAAAACCCTGCAGCCGTTCATCTACCGCAAATATCTTGATTACAACCTGATCGAGGATATGAAGCTGATGAAGCAGAAAATTGATGCCTCGCTGGCCCGTTCTCGGGAAGGGGAAATCAATCTCAAGCTCGGTCGCGGCGGCATCCGTGAAATCGAATTTTTTATTCAGGCGCTTCAGTTGGTGTATGCCGGGAAAAATCCGAAACTGCGGGAACGTAATTCGCTCTCTGCACTGGATACGCTTCTGGCGGCACAATTGCTTGGCGAAGACGATCATCACAAATTGAAGGAGGCATATCGTTTCCTTCGGTCGGTTGAACACCGGATCCAGGTGGTGCAGGAACGCCAGACCCACAATTTGCCGGCCAAAGAGGAAGAGATGCTTGCGCTGGCAAGGCGGAGCGGGTATCTGCGCCCCACCGGGCTGGCGCGTTTTTGCGAGGTACTGGAAGAGCATCGCGGCCATGTTTCCGTCATCTACGGCACCCTTTTCTATTCGAGCGATGAAAAACTGGAGCAGGAAGTCCATCCGCATATTTTATTTCTTCTCGATCCCAAGGCTGATTCCGATCTGGTCAAGGATATGCTGATGGAACATCATTTTGAGGATGTTGAGCGCGCCTATGATAATCTGATCTCTTTGCGGAGGGGGCCGGTAAAAATCAACCTGACCGAGCGGAGCCGCCGACTTCTGCAAAAAATCACGCCGCTGATGGTTCATGAAATTTTCGAATCGCCCGATCCTGACCTGGCTCTGACCAACCTGGAACGCTTCCTGGCGGTAGTTGCCACCAGATCCTCCTATTATGCTTTGCTGGCGGAAAATCGGCATACGATCAAGTTGCTGGTGTCGTTGTTTGGTATGTCAGAATTTCTTTCCAAGATCCTGATCAGCCATCCGGAGCTGCTCGATAGCCTGGTCGCCCGGAGCGGTTCTTCCGTTATCAAGACAAAGGAAACGATGCAGGAAGAGCTGGCGTCGCTTCTTGAACGGAGTGACTATTTTGAGGATCACCTGGACATACTGCGTCGCTATCGCAACGAGGAATTCCTGCGCATCGGACTAAATGATATTCATGGCCGCCTGCTGCAGGGGGAGGTTACTTCGCAACTCAGCCTGCTGGGAGAAGTCTGCCTGGCCACGGCGTTCCAGCTTGCTGTTACGGATTTGCGGCGTTTCGGTCGCCCCATCTGGCAACGCGAGGGGCATGCTACCGAGGCGAACCTGGCAATTATTGCCATGGGAAAGCTGGGCGGCGAGGAGCTTAACTACCATTCCGATCTGGATATCATCTTTGTGTACGATCACCAGGGGCAAACAGACGGCGAAAAGCAGATCTCGAACCACGAATATTTTGCCAAACTGGCCCAGAAGATCATATCGATCCTGACCTTGCAGACTCGTGAGGGGTATGTTTACAAGATCGATACACGGCTGCGCCCCTCCGGAAATGCCGGTCCGCTGGTGACGTCACTGGACTCTTTTCTCAACTACCATCGAACGGAAGCCCAGGTATGGGAGCGTCAGGCGCTTACCAAGGCTCGCGTCGTACTGGGCGACGATAAGCTGGCAGGGCAACTGTACGACATTATCCGCCATACGATTTACGGCACAAGCATAGATAATGAGGGGCGTCAGGAGATCCGCCGCCTGCGGATGAGGATGGAAAATGAACTGGCCCGCGAGAAGAACGGCAGTTACAATATTAAAACCGGACGGGGCGGGATGGTGGATGTGGAGTTTGCTGTTCAGTACCTGCAACTGCGGGAAGGGCGCCGTTCTCCGGAATTACGCACTCCCAGCACGCTTGTTGCGCTCAAGGAAATCAGCACGCTCGGGCTGTTGCCCAATGACAGCGCCCAAACGCTCCTGTCCGGATACAAATTTCTGCGCAAACTCGAAAACCGCCTGCGGATTATCCATGACTATTCGGTCAATGATCTCTCCGGGTCAAAAATGTATCTGAACAAACTGGCGCGACGCCTCGGCTATGACCCCAAACTGAAGAACCCGGGTGCCGCGCTGATTTGTGATTATGAGGAGATAACGGGTAAAATCCGGGATGTGTTCGACCGGTTGTTTGAGGGAGAATAAATTGCGCTGGGGCCAGCTTTCAATTGGTAGAATCAGCCGGCTTTTCGTAATCCAGCACCTGGCATAATGCCGCATCAATTTTCGTTACATCAACAACGGTATTAAAACAGGGGCCAAAAGGGCGCTCATTAAGGATGCCGATAACCGGCAACGGATAGCAATCTTTTATTCCTGAGGTCAGATCCCGCTCACAGGCCACTGCCAGCACCAGTTTCGGCCGTTTTTCCACAATGACCTTACGAGCCAGGGTGCCACCGGTGGCAACCGAAATATCGACAGAATATTTTCGTCCGATCTCGACCAGGCCCTTGACGCTGCAGCGTCCGCATTTTACGCATTTGTGGATGTTACCGGTAACTTTTATTTCGCAATCTGACAGTTGGATGCAGTGAGGCAGCAGCACCAGGATTCGATCCGGTTTTACCTTCATTCGCTGAGACATCACGAGGCTGTTGTTCATGGCAATAAAAGATTGCCGGATACTGTCCTTGTCAAGCCCCATTACCCTCCCCACAAATTCGATAACCGGCAATAAAAACTTGATGACAACCAGGCGCATGAAGCGGGTGAGAAAAATATCCTTGCCCAGTGCGGTGGTCAGCACCAGCAAACCGGTGCCGAGAATCGCAACGCCGGAGAGAACGACCATGATAATGCCGACGATATGCGGCAAATTGGGGTTAATGTTGGCCAGGCCGCGGTTTGGGATCCACCAGATGAGGAAGATGACTGCAACCACAATCAGACAGGTTACTCCCATGAGGGTGACAAAAAGCCGTTTGCGTGGCGGCGTGGTTACTGCTTCCGGAGTATCTGTCATAATGAAGACCCTTCAGGTTGTGCGTTTCCGAGCAGGGTCCCTTCAGAAACGGGGTAGCCGGCCAGAAAGCTGGCGCAGTCGAGGCGTTTCTTACCGGCCAGTTGCAGCTCATGTAAAAAAAGACTACCAGATTGGCAGGCCACCTCAAAATTCCCTTTCGCTGCCTGCAACACGATTCCTGGTTCCCCCGCACCACAGCCGATGCGGGTGCGGAAAATTTTCAGCATCTGACCGTCGATGGTCGTACAGGCGCCCGGCCAGACCGCCAGACCGCGTACCTGATTGTGAATGGTGCGGGCGTCAGTATGCCAGTTGATGACGCCGTCCTCTTTTTTCAACATGGGGGCATAGCAGCTGTCGGCGTTATTCTGTGGCTGCGGTGCAAGATCTCCAGCCGCGAGCCTGTCGAGCGTTTCTGCCAGCAGCTCAGCCCCCATGTTCGCCATGCGGTCATGCAGTGACTGGATATCTTCGTCTTCATCCAGAGGGGTTTTCCGCGTCAGCAGCATATCTCCGGTGTCAAGACCGACATCCATCAGCATGGTGGTAACGCCGGTCTCCGTCTCCCCATGTATGATGCACCAGTTGAGCGGCGCGGCACCACGGTAGCGGGGCAACAGCGAGGCGTGGACATTGATGCAGCCATGTGGCGGGATGTCCAGTAATGTCTTGGGAAGAATCTGGCCAAAGGCGACGACAACAATAACATCAGGGTTAAGCTCACGGATGATGTCGATAAAGCCCGGATCACGGACTTTTAACGGCTGGAATACCGGAATATCATATTTCCGGGCCAACTCCTTGACCGGTGGCGGCATCATTTTCTGTCCACGCCCCTTGGGCCGATCGGGCTGTGTAACGACTGCTACGATATTCTCTTCGCGTTCAATCAGTTTCAACAGGGTCGGACAGGCAAAATCTGGTGTTCCCATGAAAATAGTTCGCCACCCGGTCATCGTTTATCCTCTGCCGCTTTGCGGGCTTTACGCTGGAATAGTTCACGTTTGAGCGTCGAGAGGTGGTCGACAAACAAGATGCCGTCAAGATGGTCAATCTCGTGCTGAAATGCGACAGCGAGCAGGTCTTCCGCTTTCCAGGTACGCTCGATGCCATCAATATCGAGCGCTTTGACGATCACCCGGGCATGGCGTTTGACATTGGCGGCATAGTCCGGCACCGAAAGGCATCCTTCTTCTTCGTAGGTTTCGCCTTCGGCATGGACAATAGTCGGGTTAATGGCGACAATAAGATCCGGTGGTTCATTTTTACCCGAGATATCGATAACAACAACACGCTGGTGGACGCCGATTTGCGGTGCGGCCAGACCAACTCCCGGCGCAGCATACATGGTTTCAGTCATATCCTGGACAAGTCCCCGGACCGAATCGGTAATAATTGTAACCGCGGCGGATTTTTTCTTGAGCTCGGGGTTCGGATAGGTAAGAATGGTGCGAATCATTGTATATCCTTCATTGATGATATAAGTATGTAACGATACTATTTTAAGGCGATAAAATCAATTCCATCTTGAAGTACACACACGAGGTGCGGGTATGACGGATCCTATCAGGGAAATCAGCGGAACTCAGGGTACTTCTGCAGGAGGGAGCTACAGCGGAGGCAGCTTTTCGGAACATCACAAAAAAAAAGAGGCGGTTGCGCCGCAAATCGATCTCATCGAGATATCCCAGGATGCCCGGGATCGTTCACACGGCACGACAAAAAAGAGCATTCTGGAGTATCTGAAAAAGCTGCTGGGGTAATCCGGCGGTGCCGCACGGCATATTCCGACATCAATTAAAAAATCCCTTATCCATTTCATATGCTTCCATGAAAGCAGCCAGAAGAGTCTCTATGCGCTGTTCGTTCAGGCCCAGCCTCTGTGCCGGTATTGTTTGCAGAAGATCCAGGCCGGTATCCGGTTCACGCATGCCGATTCCCACTTTGTGACAAAACAGGTCGGACAGTCCGACAACACAGGTCAGGTTTATCTGGCAGGGATCGCCATCTCCCGGGAAATTAAATGTATGATGATCCAGTACGGCATGCATCAGCATGTCAGGGAAATTCCATTTTTTGATGACCAGCCCGCCAACTTCGGAATGGGTATATGGATAAACCCGTTGTTCCGCTTCTTCAAAGGAAATCCCGTCATTGTAACAGCGCTGCATGACTTCCTGAAACTGCTGTTTGTTCATGGTGTTCATGATGATTTTGCCGATGTCGTGGAAAAGCCCGCCAAGAAAAGCCTCTTCTTCACTCACCAGGCGGGTCTCCTTGGCAATCATGCGTGATGCCAATCCGGCTCCGAAGGAGTGCTCCCACAGCATTTTTTCGGTCAGTCCATACGGTTGGTAAACCTGTTTGACGGATGCCGCTACCACCAGACTTTTTAACGTGCCAAAGCCCAGAACAACAATTGCATGGGACAGTGTCTGGATCTGACGCTGGCAACCGTAGAAGGAGGAGTTTGATATCTTCAGCACGCGAGCAGCAACAGCCGGGTCAGAGGCAACGACTTTCGCCAGCTCCTCAGCAGTAGCTGTTTCACTCTCGATAAGCTGCATGACCTTGGTTGCGACAACCGGGATAGTCGGGAGGTCGCTGGCGGTCATGATCATTATTTCCAATTCTCTGTTCATTGTTTCCTTAAGCAGCGCATGTTTCTGATGCACGTGCAGTCGTAATATAAAATGAATGAGTCATTATCCACAAGTTGAGACAAATAATCAAGTATTTAGCCGTCCGGCGCTCATCATTCTCTGCTCGTGGTCCTGTCTTCAGGGTGGACGACTGCTCTGTATGACAATCAGAGAATTTGGAGAAAACAGCCCGATCATCAGGTGGTTAGTTGTTTTGGGGGGGCAATAGAGCCTAAATTATTGAAATAGTATCAGATGATGTGTATAATCCCGCCGCACTACCAAGAGAAATTGAGGACCCTGCCGCTATGAAGATCCTGCTAACATACCTGTTGCTGCTGACTGCAGCACTTCTTTTAACTGGCTTCACTTGGGGATTCGGCGCTGATCCCTGCAAAAAAGCGCTTGAAACTGCCGGTACTCTTGACACCATTCGCGACGAGGCTCACGTGCGGCAAACGGAGGCTGATATTATTGCCCAGTGTCCGGATGGTGCCGCCGCCCATTTTGTCAACGCACTCCAGCAGGAGCGGGTTGGCAACTTTGATGGCGCTATAGAGGAGTACCGCCGCACCCTGAAGCTCGCTCCTGCTTTTGCGCGAGCCAGCGGAAATCTGGGACTGCTGTATGCCCAGAAAGGAATGAATGATGAAGCATCGGTTGAGCTGGAACGTGGCCTCGCTTCTGTTCCGAATCCTTTCTACCATAAGGCACTGGCAAAAATTCTTGCGGCGCAAAAAGTCTATCCACTGGCCGCATATCATTACAACGAGGCGAGTCGTGAGTTGACCGGTGATGCTTCCATATTTATCGGCCTTGCTGAGATCTACTCTGCGTTAAACCAGCCTGATAAAGCGCTGGAAGATTATCGAAAGGCTTTGGCTGCTGATCCCGGTTCCTCACGTGCGCATCTGGGTATTGCTTCGATCAATCTGCAGCGGGGCGAGGCTGATAAGGCACTTGAAGAACTGAAGCGGGGTGAGGTCTCAGAACCGCAGAATCGAGACATTCACCTGATGCTTGCAGGAATTTACAAAAAGAAGGGCGATGTCAAACAGGCCGACTACCAGTTGTTGCTCGGGGGCAAAGGCAATCTCACGCAAACTGTCAAAAAAACCGCCGAGCAGACCGACGCGATCAGCACTACCAAAGATATCGAAAGCCTGAGGAATGCTATCAAGGATCATCCGGAAGATGTGTTTTCATACGAAAAGCTCGGCCATCTCTACCAGGCGGCAGGGAAAGATGCGGAGGCTGTCCAGGCGTATCGTGAAGCGGCACATCTCAACAGTACGAACAGCGATGTATACCTCAATCTGGGAATCCTGCTCGAGAAAAAGTCCCAGATTGATGAGGCGGCTGTCGCCTACAAACGAGCAGTCAAGGTTAATCCGGGCAATGCCGAAGCGCATTTGCGGCTGGGTGATCTCCGTTTCTCCCGTGGCCTGTACCAGGAGGCTGTAGAGCAGTATTCCGAGTTCCTCAAACTGCGCCCTGCAAGCCCGGATATCCACCTTAAGCTGGCCCGGATTTTTGTAAAAATCAAAGAAACCGGACTAGCTCTTTCTTCGTACAATTCCGTGCTCTCTTACAGTCCGAATGATGGTGATGCCAACAGGGAGATTGCCGCCCTGTACGCTCAAAAAGGAGACAACGAAAAAGCCGTTGAGCATTATAAAAAAGCGCTTGCCGTTCATAAGGATGACAGCGAGGTGCGTACTGCTCTCATATCCATTTATGTGAAAAACAAGCAGTACGACGAAATAACGGCCCTGCTCAAGGAGGCGGCCGAGATCGGCCCCGATGATCCGCTCAATCACTATAAACTGGGGCTGATTTATGATTTTAAAAAAGAGTATGACAATGCAATTGCTGCGTACAAAAAAGCGATAGAGTTGAAGCCTGATTATGCGAGGGCGCTCAATGCTCTCGGACGGCTGTATATGAAAACCGGACGCCTGAGTGAGGCTAAAGAGACACTGGAAGCGGCCAAAAAAGCAGATCCAACCATGGAAGAAACTGCTGTTTTGCTTAATAACATCCGTGACGAGTTTAACCCTGAACCCCATAAAATTGTCAAAATGAAAAAAGGGAAGAGTCACAAACACAAGAAAAGTTTAAAAAAGACAAAAAAGCGGAAATCCGGTAAGGCTGTTCGTGCAAGGGGCAAAAAAGCCACAAAAAAATAGTGGCTCGCTGACGGAGGATATCCGTACGAAACATTTCTACCTCCCGGCATCCCGCGACTGGAAATATAATGACAGCTCCGAGCAGTGCAGATTCCTATTTTCCCTTTGACATCCAGATATCCTTCCATCACTGGCGCTCCCTCGGTTTGGGGCCGCTTTCAGACAGCATTAAAGAACGTGGCATTCCCAAGATACAATTTTTCCGGCAACTTGCCTTCAAGCTGAACAACACCCGCCCGCCCGGAGCGGCTGTTGTTCATGCTGGCGAGCTTAACCTGTATGCATCCCTTCAGAAGACATTGCGCTATCTTATCGATGAAGTTGCACAGGCTCCGGCGTCCTCTCTCCTTATTAACTCACTTGAATCAGGGGGCTTTGACCCGTCCGGTGAAAATTTGCGCACAACTGCCCGGCGCTTCGTCGAGTTGTTTCCGCCTGCACCGGTTCTACAGGGCGACACCACGCCTGTTCACTGGCTGGATAACAGCCTGAAAAGCCCGCTACACACGCATCAGATACTTCGTGAACTGCTGCTGCTGAGTGTGGCGGCCGCCAACCCGGCTATCGAAAGTTTCCGGGAGCTCGTCGATGATCGGGCTCTGGTCGCGTCGTCCCACTACTCGAACATCCTTCAGGCTTTTGACCGCTCCCTGAAGGAGGGTCCGATACTTGCCGAAAAAGGGTGCACCCTGATCGAAGCCCTCATGGCGGCGATTACCGCCTCTCCCGACTCCCTGGTCGGCCAGGTTGCCTATCTCCGCCAGCAGTGGCAGGATGTCTTGCCACTGGAGTTGCTCCATGATGTGGAGGCCGCTCTCGATATCCTGCAGGAGGAGCAGCGGGAGCGCGGCGGTGGCGGGCCGGGGCCGGCACCTGTGCTGGAATTCCGGCGTGCTGGCGCACCCTCCGGAGATACTTCCGGCCAATCTGGGGCCAATGCAGTATTCCATGGTTTTGATTACCCTGCATATGAGGCATTTTCATCTGATGCCGGCTGGATGTCGCATGTCGTTCTGATGGCCAAGATGGTGTATATCTGGCTCGATCAGCTCAGCCGTACCTACGGGTACCCGATCACCCGCCTCGACCAGGTGCCGGACAGCGAACTTGACCAGATGGCTGCCCGTGGGTTCACTGGGCTCTGGCTGATTGGTCTCTGGGAGCGTTCTCCCGCATCGCAGCGGATCAAACAGATTTGCGGTAATCCGGAGGCAATTGCTTCGGCCTATTCGTTGTACGACTACGAAGTGGCCGCTGATATCGGCGGCTGGGAAGCACTGGGAAATTTGCGGGAACGTGCCGGCCGTCGTGGTATTCGGATGGCCAGCGATATGGTACCGAATCACACCGGGATCTATTCGCGCTGGGTGATACAGCACCCGGACTGGTTCGTTCAGGCCGATTATCCCCCGTTTCCGACCTACCAATTTACCGGTGAAGATCTTTCTCACGACAACAATGTCTGCATCCAGGTGGAAGATGGTTACTGGAACAAGAGCGATGCCGCCGTAGTATTCAAACATTTTGATCGTACCAGTGGCCGTATCCGCTACATTTACCACGGTAATGATGGTACGAGCATTCCATGGAACGATACCGCCCAACTCAATTATCTGCTCCCCGAACTGCGCGAGGCGGTTATCCAGACCATCCTGCATGTAGCGCGCAATTTCCCGATCATTCGCTTCGATGCCGCCATGACGCTGGCCAAGAAACATTATCAGCGCCTCTGGTTTCCGTTGCGCGGCCTTGGCGGCGGTGTTCCGTCCCGTGCTGAACATGGCATGAGTAAGGAGGAATTTGATGCCGTCTTCCCGGTAGAGTTCTGGCGCGAGGTCGTCGATCGCGTGGCGGTTGAAGCCCCCGGTACGCTGCTGCTGGCAGAAGCCTTCTGGATGATGGAGGGGTATTTCGTCAGGACACTCGGCATGCATCGTGTGTATAACAGCGCATTTATGAACATGCTTAAATCTGAAGAGAATACCAAATACCGCACAACCATCAAAAATGTGCTGGAATTTAATCACGAGATCCTCAAGCGTTTTGTCAATTTCATGAACAATCCGGATGAAAAAACGGCGGTAGCCCAGTTTGGTTCGCAGGGTAAATATTTTGGCGCGTGTGTATTGCTGGCAACCATGCCCGGTTTACCGATGTTCGGGCATGGCCAGATTGAGGGCTTCCACGAGAAATACGGCATGGAATACAAGCGTGCCTACTGGGATGAGCAGGTGGACGAGGGGTTGGTACGTGGGCATGAAATGTGGATATTCCCGCTGTTACGCCGCCGCTGGCTTTTTTCGGGATCTGAGAATTTTGTCCTGTATGACTTTCATGCCGGTGATGCAGTTGATGAAAACGTCTTTGCCTATTCCAACCGGGCCGGTGAACATCGGGCACTGGTGCTCTATCATAACCGTCATGGGGTGACATCCGGCTGGATCAGGGAGTCGGCTGCTTTTGCCGTTCGCGGTGGTAGTGAAGGGGCTGGCTTGGACAGAACATCTCTTGCCGAAGCGCTTGCAGCAGCTGATGAGGATGAGTGCTACCTGGCGTTCCGTGATCAAACCGAGGGGCTTGAATATCTCCGTTCAACACGCGAACTGCGCGAACAAGGTCTGTATGTCGAGCTTAAAGAGTATCAGTTCCATGTATTCATGGATTTCCGGGAAATCCGCGATGACCGGGAGCGTTCATGGCTGCTGCTGCATACAGAACTGAACGGTTCAGGGGTCACCTCGCTGGAAGAGCAGCGCAAACAGTTGCAGTACGCCGAATTGAATGCTGCATTTTCCAACATCTTTGAGCTGTGTACGGAGGTACCACATCTTTTGGACAATGCACCGTTGGTGCAGGCGGTAGATACGTTTCTTACAATAGCCGGTAGGGTCGGGCCTGTTGCTGCTCGCTCAGTTAAACCTCGCCTATCCGCCGCCAAACCTAAAGTGAAGACTCTCCGGCACAAAAGTAATGCTGTGGAGTTTCTCTCCCGTTTTACGGCGGTTAAAACTCATAAAACGACGGCAAATGATGCCCGTCTGCTCAAATCCCGGCTGGAGGCCGTTTTTTCAGATCAGGCGGCCGAAATCCTCCTGCTGGCCGTGCTGATACTTCGAGAGACTTCATTGGATCCGGTCAGCTGCGGGCTCGATTATACCCTGCTGAAGTTTGTGCAGCGGGAGGGAGACCACCAGTTCGGCAGCCGTGCCGTTGAACTGGTGGCGGCGCTGCTGGAGTGGTTGCATGTGCGCGGTAGTGCCGATGATAAACTTGACCTGAAACTGCTGCAGAGCCTTTTTGAACTCGCAGCATGTCGAAAATATGTATTGATTCATGAAAGCGGCGGGACTGAATGGTTTAATAAGGAACGTTTTGAGGAACTGGGCGAGTGGGTAGCGGTATTGAGCCTGATGGAGCGGTACAAGCTGCCGCTCTCTGCCAGAGTCGTTTCAACGATGATGGGCGAGACAGAACGTTCTCTGCGCCTGGTGATAGCGCTGGCCCACGAGGTCGGCTATCGCAGCCGCCTGTTTTCTGAACTGCCGGAGAAGGTTTTCCGCCAGCGAGCGACGCTGCCTCAGAACCCCTAGGGTAATAACAGTTCCATGAGTCTGACATTTGATCTGGATGAGTCCGATTTTATGGAACCCGCTTATTGAGTTCTAATGGTGTTTCATTGTCTGATGCAGTTACAGGTAATCAAGTAATGACATTTGTGAAACCTTTGCCGTTGCCGATAAGGAAGCATTGAAGGCTGTTTGCTGTTGAGACAGCTCTACAGCCATTTTGGCATAATCCACGTTCTGCGTATTGCCATACACGTCCATCAAGGTGTTCCTGGTGTTTTGGTTAAGTTTAGTCATGCTGTCTAGTCGCGTCACGCGCGCGGCTACATCACTCACGGCGTTGTTGATCTGGTTGGCCCCAGCCTCGAGGGCCTGCGCCCCTGCCTGGATACCGGTAACATCGTTGGCCGTCACAGCAGTGATCAGATTGTCGAACGCTGCGAAAATATTGGTTGTACCGTACGGTTTTGAGGCTGCTCCGTCAGCGGTAAGTAGCTGATTGCCTGGAATATTCAGCTGCTGGGTCGTGCTTGTTCCAATTTCAACTTTGAGCGCAGTCTCGTCACCGGAATAGTAGGGGGAGTTACTGCTGAAAGGGGGTGTCGTATTATTTGCGCCGCCAAAAATATACTGGTCACCATTTTGCGTATTGCCCATGTCGACCATCTGTTGTTTTAATGCCTGAAGTTGCGAGACAGCGTTTTGACGCGCAGTCACATCACTGCTGCCGTTGGTTATGGTGGCTACCAGCGTCTTGGCAAGCTGCATGGTGTCTGACATTCCGGTCAGGGCTGTATTGGTGATTTGCTGCAAGGTGGATGCCTTTTGGATGTTACTGAGGTACTGGTCACCGGCACTGACTTTGTCGCCGATATCCAACAGCAGCCGGGTATTGATCGGATCGTCACTGGGACGGTTGACGTTGCTTCCTGTAGAGATCAGCTCACTTATTTTATCCAGCTTGGCCCGTCCCTGCTGGATATTATACAGTGAATTATCCGAGGTTATATTGGCTGTAATGCGCATATTAATTCTCCCATTTCTTCTAACGTATCATGGCGATGACCGTATCCATCATCTCGGTCGCGGTGGTAATCAGCTTGGAGGAAGCCTGATAGGAGCGTTGATATTTGATCAGATTGGTTAATTCTTCATCCAGTGAAACGCCGGAATTGGATTCCCGCAGCGTTGTCAATTGCTTGGTAAAGGCAATATCCTGAGTTTCGGTGCTCTTCGCCGACTGCACATCCAGGCCGACCGAACTCACCAGGCCGGTAAAATAGCTGCCGAAAGTTGCGGTATTTCCGGACATGACTTTTTGATTCTGTAGTTGCGCCAGGGCAAGAGCATTACTGTTATCGCCAAGCAGACCGAGAGTCCCCGATGCCGCGATTTTGTCGGTGCCGGTGATACCTGCATCGAGTGAAATAGTCGCAGCAGTAGTCCCGGTGAAAAAGTTCCCCCCGGCAGAACCACTCTGGTCGAAACCAAGCTTGTGTTGATCATTTACCGTGGTGGCAATCGTGGATGCCAGCGCATCTACCTTGTCCCGGTAGCCGGGAATAATGGTGTCGCGCAGTGCCACGGTTGCCCCCAACTGACCGGTCGTGGGAGTTGGCGCCGTCACAGCACCGCTGGTATCTGTCAGTGTGACGACAAATTTGGTCGGGAGTGTTTTATCGAGAGAAAATGATCCTGCCGTCGCACCTGTAACCAAAGCCGCACCACCGTCGGCATATGTGACATCCGTCGTGCCATCGCTGTTTTCCTTTGCAGTTATACCAATCTGCTGGGAAAGGTCCCGGATTAGTTGATCCCGCTGGTCCCGGATCTCATTGGCATTGCCGCTCACCAATTCAGTGGTTTTAATCTGTCCGTTGAGCTGGGCGATGTTTTTCAGGGTGGCGTTGATGCTATCCGTCAGCGGGACCAGAGAATCATTCTGTGTGTTGATGGAATCTGTGAGAGTTGTGCTGACGGCTTTGAAATTGTCCGTTAATATCTGGGTGCGGCTCAATACCGCCTGTCGTTCGGCAGAGCCGGCCGGATTGAGGGTCAAGTCCTGCCAGGCCCCGAAGAAATTGGAAATTGCGGCGCCCAGACCATCATTACTTACTTCGTTGAAAGTCGGTTCGATCTGCTGCAGTACGGTAGACTTGGTCGTGTCGTAACCCTGCGTGGATTGTGCATTGATCAGCTGTTTTTGCAATAATCCGTCGTAATAGCGCTCCACTGTGGAAATTTTGACACCGGTACCCAGGGGAAAGCCGTTTGCCGTGGTCGGCGGTGCCGATTCCAGAACAACCCGCTGACGTGAGTAACCGGGAGTATTGACATTGGCAATATTCTCGCTGGTTACTTCAGTGGCGACGCTATATATGTTGAGACCATTCTTGCCGATCTCCATTGCTGCGCTCAGTCCCATTCATGCCTCCCTGTTGATAATAACCGAACCTGTCGGCCGTTGTTGATAGCCGCCGGAAGCACCGTAGACATTTGATTGGTTTATTACTCGTGATAAAAGCTCAAGCGAACTGCCTATCGAGGCGGCAAAGCGTTCAGCAATCTCCCGATTGAGTGCAAGCAGCTGTTTTACCTGACTGGCAATGTTGTTCAGCTGTGCATGCAAGTCTGAGAGAACACGGTTTCCCTTCGTGCTGAACCTGGCTGCCAGTTCTCCCAAGCTTGTTTTGGGGGGCAATCCTTCACGTGAAACGGCCTGTTCTATTTCAGCCAGAAGAGCCTTTGTATGGGACTCGATTCGCGACGAAACATTCTCCTTCCGCATGGTTATATCAGCCATTGCAGCAAGGTGAATATCGGAAAGCTCGCCCGTTTCCTGTTTCAGCAAGCTATAGAGTTCCTCTAACATTGACAATTGTAACTCAAGAGCTGTTATCAGACGTTTCATGTATAAATCCGATCGTGTGGGAGACTTCGGTTAAAAAACTATTCTTTCATATTAACAGTACTTACAATTTTTCTGCTTTCCTGTCGAATAATATCTTTTTCAATTATTTTGGCAAGCCCCAACCCGCCACCCTGTTTCACCGCGGCATTGGCATATTCCTGATCCAGCATTGAGCGGTAGACTTCGTCGCCGTGGCCGCCACCGGTCAGCGTATCTTTTCCGACGGTTGCGCGCATTGACTTCATCATCATACCGACGAACAGCGCTTCAAAATCCTGAGAAACTTTTTTGGCCTGCTGTCGCTGCTTTTCGGTCAGCGCACCACCGTCTTTTGAAAGCGTGCGTTGGAGCAGGCGTGCCTTATCCGCCATGTTTTCCGATGCATCCGGTGCTGGTGTGGTAACGTTTATATCCATGAAGCTCTTATCGTCCTTATCCGGCCAGTAGTTTAGTCCTAAATAATGGTAAGCTCGGCTTGCAACGCTCCTGCCGACTTAACCGCCTGGATGATGCTGATCAAGTCGCGTGGAGTGACCCCCAGCAGATTCAGTGCCCGTACAACGTCACCGATACTGGCACCTTCCTGCAACACCATCAGACGTCGTTTATCCTCGGTGACTTTCAACTCGGTGCGCGGTACAACCTTTGTCTCCCCGGTGGCGCTGAACGGTGCCGGTTGCGATACCTGCGGCGTCTCCTTGATAACCAGCGACAGACTGCCATGGGTGACCGCCACGGTGGAAATTCGCACATTCTCTCCCATGACTACCGTGCCGGTGCGCTCGTTCAGCACAACCTTGGCCGGCAGGTCCGGTGTAACCTCAATCCGTTCCAGCGCAGCCACAAATGAAACAGTGTTGGCCGCATAGGCGCCCGGGATCGTCAAGGTTACTGACCCCGGATCGCTGCTGAAGGCAACATCGCTCTTGAACTTGTTATTAATCGCGGTGACAATACGTGAAGCGGTGGTAAAATCAGCACTATTCAAATTCATGTTTAATGTTGGCTTGCCTGCCAGAGTGTTGGGAAGTTCCCGCTCCACCAGCGCACCGTTTGGTACCCGCCCGGCGGTCGGGTGGTTTTTCTGGGCTGTGGCGCCCTGGCCGCCAAAGGCAAACGAGTTGGTCAGGACCGATCCTTGGGCAACAGCATAAACCTGGTTGTCAGCCCCTCTCAGAGGCGCCATCAACAGTGTGCCACCGGCAATACTTTTGGCATCTCCAATAGATGACACAAGAACATCCAGGCGATTGCCCTGTTTTGCAAACGGGGGAAGGTCTGCCGTTACCATGACGGCGGCAACGTTTTTAATTTTGATCTCATTGACGGATGTAGTAATCCCCATCCGTTCAAGCATATTCACGACAGACTGGGTCTGAATCCTGGCCTGGTCGCTGTCCCCGGATCCGTTCAGTCCCACCACCAGGCCATAGCCGATCAGCTGATTATCCCGGACTCCTTCGAAAGTGACAATATCCTTGATACGAATAGCGTGTGCCGAAGTTGTAAGGCACAGTATGAATGCACAGAGTATGGCCGTCGTGGTGATTTTCATTGTGACACCTTTATTGCAACATATACTGGAATAGAAGCAGTTAGAATGGCCAGAGCTTGTCGACGATGTTCATTAACCATCCCGGGCTCTGACGGTCGGATATGATACCCCGTCCGGAATAGCTGATTCGCGCATCGGCAACGTAAATCGAATTTACCGTATTGTTTGGGCCGATATCGCGCGGACGGATGGTTCCCTCAAGCATGATTTCCTGATCTTCATTGTTGACCTTGATGTTGCGCCGTCCCTCAATCATCAGATTGCCGTTGGGTAGTACATTGATGATACGCGCCGTGATGGTGGCATTCAGATTTTCCTGCCGCGAGGTTGACCCGGAGCCCTTAAATGATGAATCCACGCTGGCATTGATCAGCTTGGAAAGATCGCCGATATTGTTTTTCAACAGGCCGACATTTTCAAGCCCCAGGAAATTGGGAATACCGGCATTGACCGTGGAGCCCCGTGAGGTATCGGTCTTGGCCTCCTTCGAGGCGCTTGCGGTTTCGGTAATGACGATCGTAACAATATCACCGCGCCGCCGTGCCTTGAAGTCGTCCGTAAGGCTACCTGAGTTCGCCTGCCAAATGGAACCACTGGTATAGTCGGCTACCGGCCGCGGCAGTTGCTCGTCAAGGCCGCTGGTCTTGACATCGGTCTTCTGTACCGCACACCCGCCCACTGCTATTGCTACTGCCAGTAATAAAAATCTTTTCATACCTCTTCCTTTTACTGCATCATGATAAACAGGACGCTCTCGTTAACAATGATATTTTCTGTCAACCGCACTGAAAAGAATAAAGTACAGTGTAAAAAATAACGGCTACCGTAGAGCAGAATGTTTAAAATGCTACCTGAACAGTAGATGCATCGATAACCTTGGCCGGTATTTCCTTAAGAGACGTCAGGTTTTGTACTCTGATGATGTCCCCCTCGGCACCCGAACTGCGGGCTTTGCCGGAGACGGAAACCTTCAGCACTTCATTTTCCGCAACAATGGTCACAATCTGCCCGGACTTGATCAGCGGTACCCGTTCAACCTGGTCCGTGCGCACCGGTTGATTGGCCCTGATGATCAGGCGCGCTCTTTTCCCGATCACTTCATCAAGTGTCCTGGCTGCAAGTTGGGAATTATAGGTAATCTCCCGTTTTTGCAGAATCACATCGGAAGGCAGGATACTGGCGCCATATTCTATCTCTCGAAGGGCAACAACCGTATCAACCAGCGCCGCCACTTCAATGCGTACAGGAATATTGCGCACCACCTTACCTTTTTGTCGTGCATAGACAGATATGCTGACGGCACCCCACCCTTCCCATTGCTGCGGAGCAACAATCTCGTAGTCGGTGGGCCCTTCCGGAAGCTTCAAGGCGTCAGAGATGGTTATCCGGCGCAGGTGTACGTCCCATCCCATACCTGCAGTGCGGTTTGTAACGAATGCGGCGACCGCCTTACGGACTTCCTGATCCCGATCGGTTGCCGACAGGGCCTGGCGTGGGCAGATGATTAACGCAATGAGGAGAAATAATAAAATATGATGATATATGCGATTCATGAGGAGTCGGACCCGTTTCTAGCGTTTCAGATTATTGGCTGTCTGCAGCATCTCATCCGAAGTGGTGACCGCCTTGGAGTTGATCTCGTAGGCTCGCTGGCCGACAATCATATTGACCATCTCTTCCGCAACGTTGACGTTGCTCATCTCCAGAAGGCCCTGGGCGATAGTGCCGGTACCATTCTGTCCCGGAGTGCCGGTTGTCGCCGTTCCGGAGGCATCCGTGGGAAGGTATATGTTTTTTCCCTGGCTGGAAAGACCGGACGGGTTGGAAAAAGACGCCAGCTGGATGGTTCCTACAGTGGTAGTGGCGCTTTGTCCTGCCTGCTGGACGGATACGGTGCCATCGCTGCCGATATTTATCTTGGTGGCATTGCTCGGTATGGTGATCGAAGGAGAAAGAGGGTTGCCATCTGATGTGACAATCTGCCCGTTGCTGTCCCGCTTGAATGCGCCGGCCCTGGAATAGCCGGTGGTGCCGTCAGGGAGTGTAATGGGGAAAAAACCATCCCCTTCAATGGCAACGTCCAATTCGTTGCCAGTCTGGGTAAAATCTCCCGGCGTGAAAATCTTTGTAACGGCAGCCAGGCGACTTCCCAAGCCTATCTGGATCCCGGTCGGGACTTGGGTAGTACTTGTCGCGGGTGAACCGGTCGTTTTCAGGTTCTGGTATATAAGATCCTGGAAATCGGCCCGACTTTTCTTGAAACCGGTTGTGTTTACATTGGCAAGGTTGTTGGCAATTACATCAATGCTCTTTTGCTGGCTCTGCATGCCGGACGCGGCGGTCCAGAGTGAACGAATCATAGTGTAGCTCCTTATAGGAAGTAGGTAAAATTTTTAGACCCTGCCCAGTTCGTTGGCAGCTTTTGTGGCCATATCGTTAAAGCCTGTAATAACCTTTGTACATGCCTCATAATAGCGGTTGGTTTCGATCATTTGCACCATTTCAGAAATGCTCTCGACGTTAGAACCTTCGATATACCCCTGCTGGATCTTGGCTGTGCCCGCCTGAGGAGCCGTCTGCGGGCTTGCCGGCACAAACATGGCGTTACCTGTCTTGGTCAGAGAGTACGGTTTGGCAAAATCCACTACCGCTATTTCACCGGCCGGTGTGCCGTCAACCGTAACGACACCTTTCGTATCGATTTCCACCCGGCTCCCCTGGATGTTGATGGCAGTTCCGCCGGTTCCCTGTACCGGATAACCATCAACTGTGACCAGCGTCCCATCGGCTGAAGTGCGAAAGTTGCCTTGACGGGTGTACGCAGTCCCTTCCGGGGTGGTTACGGCAAAAAAACCGTCGCCGTCAAGCGCCAGATCAAGTGGATTACTACTCTGGCTGATTGGCCCGTTGGCATAGTCTACATAAATATTTTCCTTCTGCAGAATGGGATCAGCGGTTGAACCCTGCGGGACAGCCGGCGGATTGGCCGTGCCGGCCAGCAAGCTTTCAAATGACATCTGGTCCTTTTTATAGCCGGGGGTGTTTATGTTTGCCAGGTTATTGCTGATCAAGTCCATGCGCTGCATGGCGGCGAGGCTCCCCGACACGGCTGCGTACATTCCACTGTTCATATCAGTTTCTCCTTGTGTTAGTTCCGGTGCAGCCTGAGACGTAAACGCAACCTGACCATCGCCTGGCTGATAATCTGTGAAATGCGTGATTCGGTAAGTCCAAGCGTTTCACCAATCTCCTTGAGATTGAAATCTTCGTTGTAATAAAGCGTTACAGCCAGTCGTTCCTTTTCGGGTAAAGAGTCAATGGCCTGTCCAAGCGCCTCGGCGAGTTGCATGCTCATAACTTGCTGTTGGGGACTCTTTGCTTCGGCTTCACAGAGCACATCCGCAAGGCAGAGCGGGCTGCCGTCATCACCATCCCAGCTGTCATCCAGGCTGATGAAGGTGAATACGTGTACGTCGTCAAGAAGCTCAAAATAGTCGTCAAGGCTGATCTGCAATGCATCGGCCATCTCTTCGCTGGTGGGGTTGCGTCCAAGCAGGTGCTCAAGCTGCCGCAGTTCCCGTTCCACCCGCTTGTACTTGTCACGCATGGAACGGCTGAGGACATCATATGACCGGAGCTCATCCAGTATCGTCCCCCGGATATGCTGTTCGGCAAAAGTTTTAAAGAGCACCCCCCGCGAGGGGTCAAAACGATCAGCTGCATTTATCAAGCCAATCATGGCTGAACTTGTCAGATCCTGCAAATCGAGGTGCGGAGGGAGTTTGGCCGAAATCCTGCCGACAAGATAGCGTACCAATGGAATATGCTCCACAATCAACTGTTCACGGTCAGCAGATTGACATAGATCGGTACCTGGACCGCCCGTCTTGGCCATTGCTTTAGTTTCCTCCCGCACAATCGAGCATTCTTCGGAAAAAAAACTGGATGTTTCCTTTGACCCGGCTCTGGCGCTTGTTTTCAATAACCCGTTTTGCCAGCGTGGTAAAGCACTGGGCCGCTTCAGAATCGGGGAAAAGTTCGGTGACGGCTTTTTGACGTTTAACCGCTTCGACGACCTTCTCATCCTTGACGACGCAGCCCAGGTAATCCAGCGAGATATCAAGAAAACGGCCGGCTACGTTGGCCAATTTGCGAAAGACCTCCAGCGCCTCTTCACTGTCCTTGGCCATGTTGACCAGAACTTTGAAGTGATGTTCGGAATATCGTGTCGCCAGAAGCTTGATAAGGGCATAAACATCGGTAATCGAAGTCGGTTCGGGTGTGACAACGACAAAAATCTCCTGGGCGGCGACGATAAAATATGTGACGTTTTCCGATATGCCCGCCTCGGTATCGACAATCAAATAGTCGAACTGCTCTTCCAGCATGTCCAGTTCGTCCAGCAGCTTTAATTTTTCATGCTGCCCCAGGCTGGTTAGCTCCTGGACACCTGAGCCGGCCGGGATGATTTTGATGCCGGCTGGTCCATCGATAAGAATGTCCATTAATCCTTTTTCGCCGTTCAGAACATGGTTGAGGTTGTAGACCGGTGATAGTCCCAGCAGAACATCAAGATTCCCGAGTCCAAGATCTGCATCGATCAGCAGTACTTTTTTCCCTTGAGCCGAAAGGGCGATAGCGAGGTTGGAGACGACATTGCTCTTGCCGACACCGCCTTTGCCGCTGGTAACCGAGATAACGCGTATGCCCTGCTGATCGGCCAAACCGCTACCTGAAGAGGAATCGGCCTGCTGATTTTTTTTTGCTGTGCGAGCCATTTGGCGGAGAGTATCAGCCTGGTCGCCCGTCCCTGGTACGGTGCTCATTCTGCCCCCTCACGGTAAATCATATCCGCCAGTTTGGCCGGTGTCGCAATTTCAATGTCTTCCGGTACCCGCTGTCCGGTAGTAAAATATGCAATCTGCAAATTATCCTTCATCAGCAGGTTAACCATGTTTCCAAAACTTTCACATTCATCGATTTTTGTGAAAACAACCTTACTGACCTGAAAAATCCGGAAACGGTTCAGGATCTCTTCCAGCTCACGATCCTTGGTGGTTGCTGAAAGGCAGAGATAGACTTCCATCGGAATCTTATCCTCCAGGAAGTGCTTCATCTCATCAAGTTTTTCTTTATCCTTATGGCTGCGTCCGGCGGTATCGATAAAAATCAGATCACAGGCAGAATGTTTTTCAACCGCCTTTTCAAGCTCTTTGGGGGTCGAAGCGACTTCAAGAGGGATTCCCATGATGCGTGAGTAGGTTTTGAGCTGTTCAACCGCCCCCACCCTGAAAATATCCATGGTAATCAGCGCTACTTTGTTGCCTCGATTGAGGGCGTACATGGCGGCCAGCTTGGCGGTTGTCGTTGTTTTGCCAACGCCGGTCGGCCCGACCAGGGCAATAATGCGGGGAGAGTTCTTTTTTAGCTTGAGCGTACCGGCAAACTTGATCAAACGCCCAAGTGTTTCGCCGAGCCGCCCTTTTACTGTCTGGTTGCCGCTTTCCAGCGGCAGAGCGTTGAGGGTGTCGACAATCGTTCTGATCAGGCCGGTAGAAACTCCGCTGGCTGCCAGTTCCCTGGCCAGGGGAGAATCCTCGGGGAGAAGGTCAGCACCCGACTGCGCCGCCCCTGTTGAGGAGCCAGCATCCATTGTCGGCCATTGAACGTCCTTGGCGTCCCCTTCATGGCTTTTTGCCAGCGTTGCAAGGAGCAACTTTTTAATTTCCTCGAGATCGGAGCGGGGAATGTTTTTAAGGTTTATCCCGCCATTCGCTCTGTCGGTCTCTTCATCAGCCGGCTTTGCTTCCACGCGGGATTCCTCTTCCCTGCGTGTAAGAGACTCGACCTTTTCGCGCAGATCCTTCAGCTCTCGCGCCAGAGGGGCCAGCATCGAGCTTTCCATCTCTTCGCGAGCCGTTCTCTCGCGTGGCGGCGCCTCTCGAAACACAGCCGGAGGTGGAGAAGGAGCAGCCTGGCGTGGAGCCGGTTTGTGAGCAGGGTCGATTGCCGCCGTTACACGGTAGACCTGTTTGCTGAAAAATCCGAGAAAACCGCCAGTGGTCTCTTTTTTTGTCGAGAGAATCATGGCATCCGGCCCGAGTTCGGCTTTCACCATGCGCAGCGCTTCCGGCATGCTCGCCGCTTGAAATGTTTTAACCAGCATGTAAACTTACCACCCCTAGTGACTGGATTTTGACATTCTGAGGTATCTCGTTGTGTGACAGTACGGCCATATGCGGGACAAAGCGCTCAATCAATTTCCTGACGTGACGGCGGATTGATGGAGAAGCCAGAAGCAGCGGCTGGGCACCGCTGGCTCCAAATCGTTCGGATACGCTCCGGATAGAGGAAATGATCTGCTGGGCTATCGCCGGCTCTATTGCCAGATAGCTCCCTTGATCGGATGGCTGGATCGCATCCGCAATCAGATCCTCTACTTCCCGGTCAATCGTTACCAGAAAAAGTGTCTCATCTTCAAGCTTATACTGATCCACGATGAATCTTCCGAGTCCTTGCCGGACAAACTCGGTTAACACATCGGGGTCCTTGGTAAGCGAGGCGTAATCGGCAAGACTTTCCAGAATCGTGCGCATATCGCGTATTGAAACCCCTTCCTTGAGCAGGCTCTTGACGACCCGCAACACCGTTCCCAGGTTCAGCAGATTCGGAATCAGTTCATCAATCACCTTGGGGGCCGTGACAGCAACATTATCCAGGAGTTGCTGCAGCTCCTGCCGGCCAAGCAGCTCGTGTGAATAACGCTTGATAATTTCGCTGATATGGGTGGCGACAACGGTGGTGCTGTCCACAATCGTATAGCCGTTGATCTGTGCCTGGTCGCGATCTTCGCTCCGGATCCAGACAGCCGGCAAGCCGAACACCGGCTCTTTGGTCGCCTTGCCGGGCAGGCTGGCTGTTACGGCGCCGGAATCCATGGCCAGATACTGGCCGGTCAACTCACTTCCTCCCACGCGTGCCCCACGAATCAGCAAATTATACTCATATGGCTTGAGCTGCAGATTGTCGTGAATGTGAATTGGCGGGACGACGAAGCCCATTTTCTGCGCGGTCTGACGGCGGATAGAGCGGATGCGTTCCAGCAGTTCGCCGTTCTGGGCGGCATCGACCATTGGCACCAAGCCATATCCGACTTCCAACTCCAGGACATCCAGAGGCCGTATATGCGACGCCTGATCAATCGACTCCTCACCGGCGGTTGCTTCAGTCGTGACCGATTCTTCAATAACCTCTGCCTTCTCGCGAGCCATCTTGCCAATCAGGAAGGTAACGCCCGACAGCAGTAAAAAAGCAAAATGCGGCAGTCCTGGAATGAGCGCAAACAAAAACATGACGCCTGAAGCAACAAAAAAGGCCTTCGGGTAATTCATGAACTGCCCGGTGAGCTCCTGGCCAAAACTGTTCTCATCGGCGGAGCGGGTAACAAGGATACCGGCTGCCGTGGAAATAACAAGGGCAGGGATCTGGGCGACCAGGCCCTCGCCAATTGTCAGCAGCGTATAGTTTGAAAGGGCGTTCATCAGCGGCATGCCCTGCTGCCAAACCCCGATAATCAAGCCGCCGAAGATGTTTATCAGAACGATCATGATTCCCGCAACGGCATCTCCGCGCACAAACTTGCTCGCACCATCCATGGAACCGTAGAAATCAGCCTCGCGGGATATTTTCATGCGCCGCAACTTCGCTTCTTTATCCGTCAGCAGACCGGCAGAAAGGTCGGCATCAATCGCCATCTGCTTGCCCGGCATGGCATCAAGCGTAAAGCGTGCGGCAACCTCGGCAACGCGTCCGGCGCCTTTCGTGATAACCACAAAGTTTATGACAACGAGAATCAGGAACAGCACTGCGCCGACGATGTAATTGCCGCCGACGACGAACTGCCCGAACGCCTTGATTACGGCACCCGCCGCATCACCTCCTTCACTGCCGTGCAACAGTATCAATCGGGTCGAGGCGATATTCAGCGCCAGCCGGAAGAGGGTTGTAACCAGCAGTACCGAGGGGAAAACTGAAAAATCAAGTGGTTGGACCGTATAAAGACAAATCAGCAGAATGGACAAGGCTATCGTTATGTTGGCGGCCAGAAAGATGTCGAGGATGAACGCCGGGAGAGGAATAATCATCAGCGCCAGGATACCGATCAACCCCACGGCGACATAGATATCTGAGTTTTTACGAAAACCGCGTAACTCTATTGCTTCTACGGAACCATTAGCCATAAAAAGGTATCTGCCCGCCGCCTTGTTGATCGTAGTATTGAACCGCTCTTTATTGCATTTTTCATGCCGTAAGCACCCGTTTTGCCTGGATTTCGTCGCAAAAACGGTTGAGCCGACGGATGCCGGCGTTGTTGCTGCTGCAAGCGGATGATATGCTGGTTGCCCACAGGTGTCAAATTATTGAAAACGTCAAGCTGTTGACTTTGTCCCGCTTGATTGCTGGACTGTGCATCAAAAAGCATGACAAGGAAAACCACCAGATGTGAATAGTAGTGAAAAAATATCCTGCAAGATACCACAGAAACCTATTCTCACATACTAATCAAAAAACACCCGCTGAAAAATGACGAACGAAAGAGTTGCATTTACTGTTCAGAGGTCGGCAGCGTTGCCCCAGAGTTCTTTTTTTTGAAAGCGACAAAATCCAGGGCAGCAGAGTTCATGCAGTAGCGCAATCCGGTCGGCGGTGGCCCGTCATTGAAAACATGGCCAAGATGTCCGCCACAACGACGGCACAGCACCTCTACCCGCCGTGAGAAGAGGCTGTTATCTGCAGCCGTGGTAATGTTGTCCGGGGAAATCGGCGCTAAAAAACTCGGCCAGCCTGTGCCGGACTCATATTTGTCTTCCGAACGAAACAGATCCAAGCCGCATCCTGCACAGCGATAGATGCCATGTTCGTGAGAATATGCGTACTTGCCCGTGCCGGCCTGCTCGGTACCTTTCTCCCGTAAAACGTGGAACTGCTCGGGCGTTAACTGTTTTTTCCATTCCGCTTCAGTCTTGACAACGTTCTCGCTCATGATAAATCCCCTCTTTTCAAACGAATACACTTTGATCGGCCCCCTGTTTTGAGCCAGTGTTGATGAATCTCCCTTGTTTACACATCCCAGAATAGTACCGGACAAGACCAGGACTACAGCAATAAAAACTGCATGTACCCTCCTGTTTTTCATAATTAACCACCTTTGCAGAGGCAGATGTGTTATGTACGCCCCGTCAGAATTATACCTCTGGAGCATGTGTTTGGAGCTTAGAAATAACTTTAACGGACTTAAATACTGCAGAAAATAATTTGTATCCTGTAAACCCTTTTTGGGGTTGAGTAAGCAGACCGTCTGAGGTATTCTTCGTCAATGGTGATAAGTGAGTGGTGTCATGTTTTCGGGCACGTTATTTTATAATTTTACACACAAGGAGTCACATCATGGCTAGTCTTAACAAGGTTATGCTGATCGGAAATCTGGGCAAAGACCCGGAAGTGCGTTTCACCGCATCCGGCCAAGCAGTAGCAAGTTTTTCCCTTGCGACAAGTGAAAAGTTCAAGGGGAAGACGGGAGAATGGGAAGAACGTACTGAGTGGCACAACATCACACTCTGGGGCAAGCTGGCCGAAATAGCCGGTGAGTACCTTTCCAAAGGGAAGACGATCTATGTCGAGGGACGCCTGCAAACCCGCAAGTGGCAGGACAAGAGCGGTAATGACCGTTACACAACCGATATAGTCGGAGACAAGATGCAGATGCTTTCCGCCAAAGGGGAACGCAGCGGCGGCGACACTTCATCAACTGCCAAAACCGGTGGCACAACTTACGAAGAGCCGCCGTTCCAGGATGATGATATTCCATTTTGAGATATACCTACATTACTTGATGTAAAGAAAGTCCCATCTGACTCAGTTCTGGTGGGACTTTCTTGTTGATGCTCAGTCGAGCATGTATTTTACATCAGAAACAGTGGTAGGGTACGCCCAGAGCATCTGCTTCAGATCCAGGTTGTTGAGCCTGAACTTTATGGCCATTGCAAAAATGTTGATCGCTTCGCCTGCATTGTGTCCAAAGAGATGGGCACCCAGGATATGACCGCCTTCCTCTTCGATGAGTACCTTATAGTAAGCATGATTCTGGCCAATCCGCCGCGACGAGGGCCAGTCGCTCATACTGCCGCGGTTGATTCGAAAACGGATTCCCGAGGTTACCGCCTCATCCTCCGTCATGCCGACAAGCGCCAGTGGCGGTTGTGAGAAGAGCACACTTGGGATGCCGTGGTAGTCGGCAGTCTTGCTGTTTCCGTTCTGGATATTCTCAGCTGAAATCGTTGCCTCCATGTCGGCGACCGGTGCCAGCTGTGGGCCGGCGCCGCAGGCGTCACCGATGGCATAGACGCGGTGGTTGGCTATGTTCTGCAGGAAACTGTTGACAGCGATTCCTCGCTGAGAGCGGGTTACCTTTCCCCTCTCCAAGTCCAGTTCGTCAATGTCCGGCACTCGTCCTGTACAGTTAACCACCAGATCAGCCTCGATTAGTTGGGTGCTCCCCGCGCTGCCATGCACGATGAATGATCCGTGGCTCTTTTCAATTAAGCTGGTGTTAAACCCTTTCGTGACAGTCATTCCGCTAGAGATCGACGCATCAACCAATCGGTTCACGAGTTCGGCGTCGAACCGCTTGAGTATCTGGTTCGTACGCTGCAAGACACTTACCGCTGCCCCTGCGGCATGTGCGACGTGGGCGAACTCCATGGCGATATACCCGCCTCCTATGAACGCGACACGCGGCGGCAGTTGGTCAAGCTCAAGGAACTCATCGCTGGTTATTGTAAATTCCGCACCAGGAAAATCAAGCTTTGCAGTTTTGGATCCCGTTGCAATCACTATGTGCTCCGCACGGATAGTAAGGTCAGGGCCGATTGCCACTTCGTCAGCTGATATGAAGTGCGCAGTACCGTACAACTGTTCGATGCCGGCCTTCTGAAAAACTTTCTCAGTGCGGCTGGGAACTGCTTCCGTGAAAGCGGACTTGGACTTCATCAATGCGGGCCAGTCGATCTGAGCTACCGGCTGGATGCCGATCCGGGACATTTGGTGCGAGAGGTGAGCAACCTCGGCTGCGGCGACCAGGTATTTTTTGGGCTGACACCCCCGCATGGCGCATGTCCCTCCATAGGGACGGTTATCCACCACCGCGACCTTGCGTCCAGCTTTACTCAAGGCAAGCGCAAGGGTGTATCCTGCGGTGCCGGTCCCGATCACCAGAACATCTACAACATTTACCATGTGAAATCTCCATGTAACAGGCGTAAGTATGTTGGAATATTCCCTTTTGGTTAACGTAACAGATTGATCTTAGCCAGATCGATGATGTCGTCCCCGTGCCCGCTGAGCAGCGATTTGAGCATGAAGAGGCCGAAGCCGGTCATCTGATCGAGGCTGATAGCTGGAGGCACTATGAGCTCCTGCCGGCTTACGACGACTTCGACCAGCGCAGGTCCGTCATGCTTGAGAGCCTGTACGATCATCGGCCGAACCTGTTCCGGAGTTTCCGCTGTCAGCCCGAGTAACCCGGCTGCTTCGGCAATCCTTGAAAAATCAGGGTTATGCAGGTCAGTGGCATACTCAAGGATACCGGCCGCCTTCATTTCCAGTTCAACAAAACCCAGGGCGTTGTTCTTGAAAACAATCACCTTGACCGGCGTCTGCAATTGTCGCAAAGAGAGCAGGTCACCCATCAGCATCGCGACACCGCCATCTCCCGACAGCGAGATGACCTGACGACCGGGATGGCTGACCTGCGCACCAATCCCCTGTGGAAGGGCACTTGCCATTGATCCGTGAATGAAGGAGCCGAGCAGCCGTCGATTGCCGTTCATCGTCAGGTAACGAGCTGCCCAGATCGTCGGGGTACCCACGTCGCACGTAAAAATCGCGTCCTGGTCGGCAAGTTCGTCCAGAACTCTGGCAACGTACTGGGGGTGGATGTGCGTCTCGCCCGGTTTTTCAACCGTAAGCTCATTCAGGCCTTTGCATGCCTTCCGATACTGTTCCAAAGATCGCTTTAAATGAGTATCATCCCTGTCATCCACCACCAGTGGTAAAAGGGCGCGTAACGTCGTCTTGGCATCCCCCACAAAGCCGTAATCAACTTTTGTGCGACGTCCGAGCTGCTCTCCCCGAATGTCAATCTGCACGACCGTTGCATCTTTGGGATAGAACTGCCGATAGGGAAAATCCGTTCCGATCATCAGCAAGACATCCGTGTCCATTACGGCATGATAACCGGATGAAATGCCGAGCAGGCCGGTCATGCCCACGTCGAACGGGTTGTCGAACTCGATGAATTCCTTTCCGCGCACGGTATGCACGATTGGTGCTTTCAGCTTCCCGGCAAATTCAATCAACTCCGCGTGAGCTTCTTCACACCCCGCTCCTCCGAAGATTGTTATCTTCTTCGCAGTATTGAGAACATTCGCCAGTTCTGCCAATTCGTTATCGGATGGGCACACACCAGGTTTCTGCGCAGCCGAATGCAGCCGTGGCGGATGTTTGACGGCATCATGCAAGCCGATATCTCCCGGCATGACGATCACCGACACACCGCGCCGTGAAAGAGCGGTCTGCATGGCAATCTCCAGAATACGGGGCATCTGTTCGGAATGGGAATCCAGCTCACAGTAATGGCTGCACTGGGCGAAGAGATGTTCCGGGTGGGTTTCCTGAAAATAATCGCTTCCGATTTCACTGCTCGGGATCTGGGCTGCAATCGCCAGCACCGGCACACGACTACGGTGGCAGTCATATAGCCCGTTGATCAGGTGCAGGTTTCCCGGCCCGCAGCTCCCGGCGCAGACCGCCAGATTTCCGGTCAAGTGGGCATCCGCTCCCGCAGCGAATGCGGCGCTTTCTTCGTGTCTCACCGGAATCCAGCGGATGTCATCCCGAGAGCGGATCGATTCAGTGATGCCATTGAGGGAATCCCCGGCCAACCCGTATACCCTTTTCACTCCGGCGGCCACCAGAGTATCAACAAGCAGATGTGCAACCGTTTTCTTTGACATTTCGTCACCTCATATATTTATTGGTACTTATTTGTCCGTAATCTCCTCCGTCACCGCCACGGTTTTCCACTACCGGGGGAGTTTGGGATTCGGTTCGCCGCGAAAGGTCCAGTAGAGCAGCAGAAGTGATGGCACGAGAATAATGATGCCGGTTGCAAGCACTATGGAAAATGCACGGAGCGTGGCAGGAGGCGCCGCCGCCGCACGTATGGAAAGCTGACCGATAAGGAGATCCGGGTATATGGCTGCCGCAAAGCCGGTAATTGTCAGGGTTACGGTTCCGATTGCTGTTATCTGCGACCACTGAAAACGGCGTCTCCAGAGCAGTAGCATGGTTGTGATGCCTGAGATAACGGAGAGGGCTACAAAAGAAGCTCCCCGCACTGTAAGGAGGCGGTCGGCAAAGAGAGGAGCATCGGCCATGGCAACGGGAATCTCCGCCGTGGTCAGCACGCCGAATACCAGACCGGCAATTATTCCCTGGCGTCTGAAATCGCTCTGCAACTCCCCTTCAGTGCGCACGGTCATGTAGATCGGCGCCAGATAGGCGCAGATGGCCATTCCTACCAGCCCACCTACCAACGTAAACGGGCCGATCCAGAACCATGGCCCGGTCTGAGCCCAATCGTTGATGAAGACGATTTTTCCGGTAGCGGTTGCGGTCACCGCCATCCCGAGGGCAAAGGGGGTCAGGATGCTCGATACGGCGAAGATGCTGACCATGAAGGGAATCCGTTCACCAGTCTGTCTGCCGAAGTGCCGGAAGGCAAAGGCTGCCCCGCGAAAATTTATGCCGATCAGGGCGATCACCAGGGGGATCAGCAGGGCGGTAAAAAGGGCGGCAAATCCCTGTGGAAAGGCGGTGAAGAGGGTTACCACCACAAAGATGAGCCAGACGTGATTTGTTTCCCAGACCGGCCCGATGGCATGAAAAAGCTTGTCCCGCTGTTCCCGTGCCCGGGGTCCGGAGGCCAGGGCGGTCCAGATGCCGCCGCCGAAGTCCGCTCCGCCGAAAACCGCATACATGACAAGGCCGAAATAAACGGCCCCGGCTGCCAGGTTATCAAGGGTCCACATGACGGTCCCCCTCTGTCGTTTTGGCACCCTCTTCTGTTGTTGCCGGCCGCATCAGCAGTATCAGCAGTCCGATAGTCAGTGCCAGGTAGACGACAAAAAACGTGAAGAGCACGAGACCAATACTTGTCTGTGGAGTCACCCCTTCCGTTACGCGCATCTGCTCCCTGGCAATCCAGGGCTGCCGGCCGAATTCGGTGACGAGCCAGCCGCTCTCCAGGGCAATCATACCGAACGGGGAGGCAAGGAGCAAAGCGCGGAGCGGCCATTTGTTCAGCGGCACTTCCTGTCGACGCCAGCGCAGCCACCAGAACCAGCCGGCCGGCGCAAGCATGATAAAGAAAGAGGCTACCATCAGGTCGAAGAAGGGATGGACAAACCGTGGGTCAGGGGCGGTGCCGGGTGGGAAGGCGTCAAGTCCCTCGACGAGGGCGTCGGGATCGCGAAAGGCAAGGTAGCTCAGGAGGTTAGGTATCCTGATGCCGTACAGGACCGTGCCGGTCGCAGGGTCCGGCCAGCCGCCGATGTAAAGCGGTGCGCCCCTGGCAGTGGTAAAAAGGGTTTCCATCGCCGCCAGCTTGGGCTTTTGCTGGACAGCAATGGTCATGGCCGCCCAGTCGCCCGAGACCAGCATGAGAGGAAGTGACACAGAAGCTACTGCCAGGGCCAGCGTAAGGGCGCGCTTGTTGTGTTCACTTCTGTGCCCGTGCAACAGACTGAACGCATAAACGCCGGCCACCGCAAAGCCGGTGGCAACGTATGCCGCCAGGGTGCCGTGCACCGCCTCATGGGCCCATGCCGGGTTGTTCAGGGCTTGAAAAGGATGCACATCGGCAAGGTTTCCGTCTACGAGTCTGAAACCTGCGGGGGTATTCATCCACGCGTTGGCGCTGATGACAAATACAGCCGAGACCGCTGCAGCAACAGTCAGGACAATCGTGCAGAAAAAGAGCATCCGGCGGGAGAGCCGCTGTTCGCCGTAAATGTAGAGGGCAAGAAAAATCGCCTCCACAAAAAAAGCATAGCCCTCCATAGAGAAGGCAAGTCCGATGAGAGGACCGCTGAACGCCATGAAACGGGGCCACAGGAGCCCCAGTTCAAAGGAGAGGATGGTGCCGGAGACCGCACCAATGGCGAACAACACGCCTGCCGGACGTATCCAGCGGCGGGCAAGCTGGTGGTACAGTTCGTCTCCGGTGCGCAGTGACAGCCCTTCGGCAATCATCAGCATGAGCGGCAGTCCGATCCCTAGGGTCGCATAGATGATGTGGAAACCGAGCGAAAGGCCCATCAGGGCGCGGGCAGATAATACGTTATCCATCAACCCTCCTCTTCAACACTTACTCCGGTCCGGTGGTTCTCCTTTACTCCGTTCGTGACTCCGTATGCGAGATGCGAACAATAATTATACCATAAAATAAAAAGCAACTGACGTGCCGGAGAGATTCGCGGAGGTTAACCGAAGGCCCTGGTACAGGGAGATAACGATGTGGAACAAAAATATGTCGGCATCCATATAGGCTCATTTGTACTATAATATGGGAGAGAGAAAGGAAAACAAAAGGGCTGTGAAGGAGGTCCCTATGAAAAAACTTCTTGTCTTAATCGTTGCCCTGATCTCGTTATTGGGCGGTTGCGTGGTTTATCCAGGATATTATGACGAGTATTATCGTCCTTACCCAGACGGTTACTACGGCTATGTGGAACCGGATTTACACGTCTTTTACTATGGTGGGCACGGTTTCCATGATGGAGACGGTTTCCGTCGTGGCGGCCACTGGGATGGTGATCGGCGATAGTGCGCAGAGGGAGCGATTTTTTTGCAGCAGTCCGTGTTTTCAGTACTCATTATTTCTTTGTCTTCAACCAGTCATTCAGCTTTGCAAGCAAGTCTTCAAGAATCAACGGTTTAGGAAGATGGTCGTCCATCCCTGCTTCGATACAGATGTCACGATCCTGTTTCATGGCATTGCCGGTGAGCGCAATGACCGGGATATCGTGCCGCCGTACTGCTGAGGCGGGATCGCGGATGACGGCGGCGACTTCATAGCCACTCATGTCCGGCATCATGCAATCCATCAGTACCACCGCATAATCGGTATGCTGCAGTGCGTACAACGCTTCGTTCCCGTTACGTGCCACATCAACATGATAGCCATAGTTTTTCAGCAACTTGGGAACTATTTTCTGGGCTGTCGGATCATCATCGGTCAACAGGATACGGATTTCAGCAGAGTCTTTCCCTCTTTCATAGAGGAAATTGAGGGGTATTTGCCTGAGGTGGTGATCTCTCACACGTTGTTTTTCCATTACCACGGTGAACCAGAAGGTAGAACCCTGCCCCTCGACGCTATTTACTCCGATAGTTCCCCCCATCAGTTCTACCAACTCTTTACATATTGTTAAACCAAGTCCGGTGCCGCCATATGTGCGGGTTGTGGAGCTGTCGGCCTGGGTGAAGGGCTCGAAAATATAGTTCAGCTTATCGGCCGCGATGCCGATGCCGCTGTCTTGAACCAAAAATCGGAGCGTAGCCGAGTGCTCCGTCTCGGTTTCTTTCTTGACCTGAAGTGTTACATCGCCCCTGGCCGTGAATTTGATAGCGTTGCAGACAAGATTGGTAAGTACCTGACGCAGTCGCACTGCATCGCCGTTCAAGGCTGTTGGAACGCCGGTATCAATCGAGTAGGCGAGTCTGATCCCTTTTTCGTGGGCTTTAAGTGCCAAAAAGTTGATGATTTCTGAAATCACCGGTTTCAGGTCAAAGTCTACTGGATCCGGCTCTATCTTGTGCGCTTCAATTTTTGACAGGTCGAGGATGTCGTTTAGCAGTTTCACCAGTGCGATGCCCGAGAGTTTGGCATTTTCGGCATATTCGCGTTGTTCCTCGGTCAGTACAGTGTGCTGCAGCAGTTCGATCATGCCGATGACACCATTCATCGGGGTGCGAATCTCGTGGCTCATGCTGGCCAGGAAGCGGCTCTTGGCAATGTTGGCTGCTTCGGCAGCAGTTTTGGCCTGGCGTAAATCTTCTTCAGCCTGTTTTCGGTACGTTATGTCGCTCAGGGCGATATGGTATATGGGCGTGCCTGCGGTGTCCTGTGCAGCGATAGCTACCAGTTGTGTCCAGAATGTTGTCCGGCCCATTTTTACCATTCGAAGTTCGTACGTCTGGGTTTCACCGGTCTTTTTGAGTGTTTTGCGGTGCTTGTCATGAATGTCCAGGTCTTCAGGAAAGATGAATTGGGAAAAAGGCAGCCGGACCAGCGTATTCCGGGCCATACCCAGCATGGTGCATGCCGTGAGATTGGCCTCCAGGATTATTCCGCTTTCGCATGTCGAGACATAGCCTGTCGGTGCCATGTCGTAGAGATCAAAATACCGTGACCGCTCTGCCTCCAGCGCCTCCTGCGTCTTGCGAAGGTCCTCATTCTGCATTTCAAGTTCGATCAGGTGCACCCGCAGTTCGTGAAGTTCCTGTTCAGCAGGAAGTGGTTCCTGTGCCGGAAGCGCAGCTCTCTTTACGGCGTCCTCGGACTGCATGCGTAAATTCCGGCCTGGCTCAGGTGGTATCTTTCTCATCGTGCCTCACAGGGTTCCTGTGCATTAATTGCCGTTTGGTTTGTAAGACAAATAGACGTGTGTGCTTCAATTGGAATGAATCTGCCCGGTTTTTCAGCTGTGTTCTCTGCCCATAATTTTTTTAACCATCTTCAATAGTTGTGTTGATACGTACGGTTTGGGAAGCCACATGACGTTATTCGTGCCGTTCGTCATCAGCAGAACATTTTCAGATGCATTGGCATAACCGCTTGTAAATATCACTTTTATGCCAGCTTCAATCGCACTGATCTCGTCATAGGCAGCAATGCCGTTTTTCTTCGGCATATTAACGTCAAACAATAGAAGCTTTATGCGCCCTTTGTTCTGCAGGAATTTTTGCACGGCCTCCTCACCATCAACGGCGCTAATAACCTCATAACCAAAGTTATCAAGCAGCAGCAGAGCCATGTTCCGGACATTCTCGTCATCTTCCGCCAGAAGTATGGTCTGTTTTCTCGGCATAGAATTAATCCCTTTTCTGTTGGCAAAGCGATGCGGTGAAAGGCTGGCTGCGTATACCCGGAATCTTTAGTATAGCAGGCAATTGTGTATTGAAAAGAACAGGGCAATAAATAATGCCGGAAACGAATCATCAATAGCGTTCTGGTGTTTTTTGATATCGGTCAAGCAATGCCGCTAAAAACTGGTATAATTTGCAGATAGTCAATCTGTATTACCCACTGTTGTCTACAGGGATCACAATCTAAAAGGGAGGAATAAAAACAATGAGTATGTTCTGTAATCAATGCGAGCAGGCCGCAAACGGCACCGGCTGTAATATCTCGGGTGTCTGCGGCAAAAAACCGGAAGTGGCGGCACTGCAGGATCACCTGCTTTACGGTCTGAAGAGCCTGGCACTCTATGCCGACAAAAGTGGCCGTAACGCCGAAGTAGACCGTTTTACCATTGAAGCCCTGTTCAGCACTGTCACCAATGTTGATTTTGAAGCAGCACGCATCGGCGGCCTGATCAAACAATGCTACGAGTTGAAAGAGAAGGCCAAGGCCGCTGCCGGTGTGACCATCAGCAGGACGGAGGCCGACTGGAAGCCGGCTGACGATCTGGCTGGCATGATTGCCCAGGGCGAGCAGCATGGCATCAACACCCAGCACGTCAATGAAGATATCCGTTCCGTGATTGAAATCCTCATGTACGGCCTGAAGGGCATGGCCGCCTATATGGACCACGCCATGATCCTTGGCAGGAGCAACGACGAGGTAATGGCCTTTTTCCAGAAAGCACTTGCCGCCACGACCGATCCCAACCTCGGCCTGATGGATTTCGTCGGTCTCGTCATGGAATGCGGCAAGCAGAACCTGACCGTCATGGGGTTGCTTGACAGCGCTCACACCGACACCTATGGCCATCCGGTGCCGACCGCAGTACAGCTCGGTACCAAAGCCGGCAAGGCAATTCTCGTGACCGGCCACGACCTGAAGATGCTGGAAGAATTGCTCAAACAGACTGAAGGCACGGGCATCAACATTTACACCCACGGCGAGATGCTGCCGGCACACGGTTATCCCGGTCTGAAGAAGTATGCCCACCTGGTCGGCAACTTCGGCGGAGCCTGGCAGGACCAGGCCAAAGAGTTCGTCAACTTCCCCGGTGCAATTATCTTCAACACCAACTGCATCCAGAAGCCATCAGCCAGTTACACAGACCGTCTCTACACCTGGGGACTCGTCGCCTGGCCGGATGTAATGCATGTTGACGGCTGGGACTTCTCGGCGGTCATCAACAAGGCCCTCGAACTCCCCGGCTTCCCGGACAACCCCGGCCAGGAAATTCTGACCGGTTTTGGTCACAACGCCGTATTGGGAGTGGCCGACAAAATTATCGCTGCCGTCAAAAGCGGAGCCATCAAGCACTTCTTCCTCATCGGTGGCTGCGACGGTGCCAAATCGGGACGTAACTACTACACCGAATTTGCCGAAAAGCTCCCGCAGGATACGGTTATCATGACCCTGGCGTGCGGCAAATACCGTTTCAACAAGCTGGAGTTCGGCGACATCGGCGGCATTCCGCGCCTGCTTGATATCGGCCAGTGCAATGACGCCTATTCTGCCATCCAGATTGCCATAGCCCTGGCAGGCGCCTTTGAATGCGGTGTCAACGACCTGCCGCTTTCGATGATACTTTCCTGGTACGAGCAGAAGGCGGTGGTGATTCTCCTGACCCTGCTCCACCTCGGCATCAAGAACATCAAGCTCGGGCCGACGCTGCCGGCGTTCATTACCCCCACGATCCTCAACTTCCTGGTTGAGAACTTCAATATCGGCCCGATTACTACGGTCGAGGCCGATATGAAGGCAATTCTTGGTTAGGAGAAAACAAAAACAACAGTTACCCATGAATGCCCCGCTGCCCAAGGTGGAGGTGTTCATGGGTAATCATCTTTGGATTGCTACAAACGCCACCGGGGGAGGATTCATGGACAGACTGTTGGAACAGCTGGTCGAGCAGGCACCGGATGCAATGCTCATTGCGGACAGGGAGGGGATTATCCGCTTCTGGAACAGCGGGGCAGAGCAGATGTTCGGCCATCCTGCAGCCGAAGCTGTCGGCCAATCACTTGATCTTATTATCCCGGAAAATCTGCGGAGCCGCCATTGGGAAGGTTATTGGCGGGTGATGGCGTCCGGAGAGACGAAATACAAAACCGGTCTGCTCTCGTCACCGGGCATACGTAAGGACGGGACCCGCATATCGCTGGAATTCAGCATGGTGCTGTTGTGCGACGAAGCCGGCGTCATGCAGGGCTGCGCATCGGTCATGCGGGACGTGACAGAACGGTGGAAAAAAGAGAAGGAGCTGAAAGAGCGTTTGAGTACGTGTGAAAGAGAGTTGTCGCGTCTGTCCGTTTAGATTTTAACTGGCAGAGGGTAGAGTGAACTGCTTCTTAATTTGGCTGTAAAACGGAGGATACCATGAAGCGCATTTTTCTATTGATTATCACTCTGGTAGTGCTGATGCCGTTGAATGTGTTGGCAGAGACCTACACCATAGATCCTTCCAATACCACGATTCAGTTCAAAGTCAGAAACATGCTGGTCATGAATGTGACGGGTACTTTTGAAAAATTCAGGGGCACGGTAGATATTGATGAAACGGATATAACCAGATCAAAGGCGGACATCAGTATCGAGACCGCTTCGATTAATACCGGCATTGACAGGCGCGACAAGGATTTGCGCAGCCCTAATTTTTTTGATGTTGCAAAATTCCCGGTCATGACGTTCGTCACAACCAGGGTAGAAACGGCTGCAGGTAAGCTGAAGGTCACCGGCAACCTGACAATCAAAGGTGTGACCAAAGAGGTTACGTTAACGATCGACGACCCGAAAAGACTGCTGGACGGACCTAAGCGGGGTGCGACTGCCACTGCCACAATCAACCGGCAGGATTTTGGCGTAAGCAAGGGAGCGGTAATTTCCAACACAGTTTTTATTACCGTCACAACCGAGCTGGTCAAGAAGTGACAGTGCCAGGTCTGTGCAGGCGGTACTCCTTCTGATGACGTGCGCTCCAGGAGTGCCATGGCCAGCCAGGTGAAGAACCCGCTACGCAGCAGACTGGCTGGTGCCCCGGCCACAGAGCACTACGGCGCACCAGCCTAATACACCGCTCGCAGCCATCGTGGCGGTCATCGGTACTGCCGTGCCGTTGTGGTACATTCCTACGAAGGCTCCTGCACTTGCGCCAAGCGAATACTGTATCGTTCCCAGAAGTGCCGACGCGCTCCCTGCCGTCTTGTCGAACGGCTCCAGGGCAAGCGCCGTCACGTTTGGATAGAGAAATCCCGTCATGCTCAGGCAGATGAACAGGAGGATGACTTGAACGGGAAAACCGCCAATTCCTGTCATCCCTGCAACTGTGAGCAGAAGGGCGGTCGCTGCATTAATGGTGAACGCACCATTCAGGATGCGGTGAGCGCTGAAACGTTTTAGCAGCCTGCGGTTGAGCTGTGATGCTCCAATCAGTCCACAGGCATTGGCGCCGAAGAAGAGTCCGAAGTGCTGGGGAGAGATTCCGTGCAATTCGATGAAGAGGAAGGGCGCTCCCGAAATATAAGAAAAGTTGACTCCGGCGATGCATCCCAGCGCAATGGCGTAACGAACGTAGCTGTGATTGAGGAGAAGGCGCCGATAAATAGCGGCCATCTCGGCAAGATTGTGCCGGACGCGCCGCTCCTCAGGCAGCGATTCGGGGAGCCCCACCGCTACTGCAACGAGTGACAGCAGCCCGAAGACCCCCAAAAATACGAAAATCCCCCTCCATCCCGTGATCAGCAGGATTTGTCCGCCTGCGATCGGCGCCAGTATCGGTGCAGCTCCCATCACCAGCATGAGAAGAGAAAACATCCGGGCCGCTTCAGTTGTGTCATAGAGATCGCGCACCACGGCACGCGAAATTACCATGCCTGCTCCACCTCCGATCGCCATCACCAGGCGCCAGAACAGGAGCCCCTCACCCGTATGGACACAGGCGCACCCTGCCGCCGAAGCAACGTACAGCGCCAATCCGTAGAGGAGCGGCCTGCGCCTTCCAAAACGGTCGGAAAGCGGCCCGTAAAACAATTGCCCTGCGGCCATACCGAACAGGAAAGCGGAAATGGAGAGCTGCACCGTGCCGAGCGGGACCCTGAGATCTTGTGCCATCTGCGGAAAGGCGGGGAGATACATGTCGATGGACATGGAGCCGAACGCGGTCATGGTACCAAGAATCAATACCATGCGTGCCAGTTGGCTGCGGGACATGCTGTTTGACATCACACTTCCTTCTCATATTGATGGTACCAATAGACACCAGCACTAATTTGGGAGATTATGTGGTGGCAAAGGAACGGTAAAAACGTCACACCGGATGGAGGATACTATGAAAATAGAAGTTATAGAAACTACTGACAAAATCCGCAAGTCTTTATTCGGCAATGTGTTGGAAGCCCTCAGGGCATGCGGTCTTAACGGAAAGGTCGTGGTAGTCAAGGATATCAGGACTATTTTAAAATATGGGGTAAAATCGGCGCCGGCACTCATCATAAACGGCATTGTCATGTTTGCGGGGAAATCACAGTCGCCAGAGGAAATCATAAAATTAATTCAACAGAATCTCTCGAATTTCACATAAAACAGGATATACTCTTGTTAAGGAATTGAAATTATAGATCGGTATCATATCCGGCACAGCACCTATCCCTGTGTGCCGGATTTTTAAATGCGCAGTGGAGAACCCAATGACAACCAGAAAAAGGAAAACGGGTGCAACATCTGAATTGCCGGTGCACATGAGTCAAAGAGAAGTGGATTCTACGGACGACTCACCACAGGAATCTGCGGCTCTCCGTTTTCCCATTGTCGGTATCGGTGCCTCTGCCGGCGGCCTTGCAGCCTTCGAGGCCTTCTTTTCCGGCATGCCGGCTGACAAAGACCCGGATATGGCTTTTGTGTTGGTGCAACATCTGGCACCGGATCATAAGAGCATCCTTACTGATCTGATTCGGCGTTGCACCCGGATGCAGGTTTCTGAAGTCGAAGATGGCGTGGCAGTGCAGCCCAACTGTGCCTATATCATTCCGCCTGGCTACGATATGGCCGTGCTGAACGGCACCTTTCAGTTGCTGGAACCATCTTCCCCGCGCGGCCAGCGCCTGCCGATCGATTACTTCTTCCGTTCGCTGGCTCAGGACCAGCACGAGCGCGCTATCTGCATAGTACTTTCCGGCACCGGCAGTGATGGCACGCAAGGTGCCCGTGCTATCAAAGGCGAGGGGGGGATGGTCATGGCCCAGAACCCCGGTTCTGCCGAATATGATGGAATGCCGCGCAGTGTCATTAACTCCGGCGTGGTTGACTATATCTTGCCGGCAGCTGAAATGCCCGCCCAGCTTATCTCCTATGCAGACCATGCTTTCGGCTCATTCCCCCGCCCGGTCGCTGACTTGGACGCGACAGCCAGGAACGCGTTGAAGAAGATATTCATCCTGCTGCGCACCCAGACAGGGCATGACTTTTCGCAGTACAAACCGAGCACCATTAATCGTCGAATTGACAGGCGTATGGCTCTTTACCAGATTGAGACAAAAGACGACTATGTCAAGTATCTGCAGCAGACTCCAACCGAAGTTGAAGCTCTCTTCAACGATCTTTTGATAGGCGTCACCAATTTTTTCCGCGACCCTGAGGCGTTCCAGGCGCTCGAAAAAGAGATCATACCCCGGTTGTTTGAAAACAAGAGTGCGGGTGGCATCATCCGCGTCTGGTCACCGGGATGCTCATCCGGCGAGGAGGCGTATTCCATTGCCATCCTCCTGCAGGAACATATGGAGTCGCTGAAGCTAAGCTGCAGTGTACAGGTATTCGCCACCGACATTGACGGCAGGGCGATTGCCACTGCCCGGGCCGGTCTCTACCCCGCCAGTATCGCTGCCGATATTTCGCCGGAACGGCTGGCGCGCTTTTTTACCCTTGACGCTGACGGCACCTCCTATCGTGTCAATAAAGTGATTCGCGATATGCTTATCTTTTCCGAGCAGGATGTTATCAAAGACCCGCCCTTCTCCAAAATGGACCTGATCAGTTGCCGTAACCTTCTGATCTATATGGGTGGGGAATTGCAGAAGAGGTTGATTCCCCTGTTCCACTATGCGCTGAATCGAGGCGGTATACTATTCCTCGGTACGTCTGAAACAGTGAGCAGCTTCAGTGACCTGTTCGATTTAATGGACCGCAAATCAAAGCTGTATCAGCGCAGAGATGATGTGCAGAGCGCCCCTCGTGCCGCTCTGGTCCGGGCTCTCCCACTCATGGCGGCGACAGAGACATCGCTTTTGCCGGTAACCGGCACGGCGGTTGCCGCTATTAAACCGACGCTTCGCGAGCTGACGGAACAGGCGCTCCTGAAACAGGTAACTCCGACCGCCGCGCTTGTTAACGGCAAGGGTGATATCCTCTACCTGCACGGACACACCGGCATGTATCTGGAGCCGGCCTCAGGCGTGGTAGGAATCTACAACATTCTTAAAATGTCCCGCGAAGGGCTGCAACACAGGTTGACCATTGCCCTGCACAAAGCGGTTGCCGACAAAGAGCTTGTGCGCATCTCCGATGTGCGGGTCAAGACCAATGGCCAGTTCACCTTGGTTAACGTGAGCATCCGTCCGGTTGCGATTGATCCCACGGTGCCTCCTGAAACACCCCTGTATCTTGTCGTCCTGGAGGAGGCGCCACCTTCAGAGTTGGTGAACAGCCTTTTGCCGACCGATTCCGACTCACATATCGCGGCGCTTGAACAGGAACTCCGTGACAAGGAAGAAAGCTTGCTGATCGCCAACGAGGAGCTTGAGATCTCCAATGAAGAACTCAAATCCTCCAATGAAGAGATGCAGTCGGTGAACGAAGAACTGCAATCCACTAACGAGGAACTGGTGACTTCTCAGGAGGAACTGCAATCGGTCAACGAGGAACTCTTTACCGTTAACGCTGAACTGCAGGCTACTGTAGCCGATCTGTCGCGGGCCAAAAGCGATTTGAACAATCTGCTGTCCGGTACCGACATCGGTACTATCTTCGTAGATTTCCAACTGCGCATTGTCCACTTCACTCCCGCAGCCACCAAAATCATTAACCTGGTCCGGAGCGATGTGGGTCGGCCCCTGGATCACTTTACCTCCAATCTGGTTGACTATTACAGCTTGAAGGCGGACATCACCTCTGTACTGGAAACCCTGGCAGTCAAGGAAATAAACGTGCAAACCACGGAGAGGCAGTGGTTCCTCATGCGCATCACACCGTATCATACGATTACCAATGCGATTGAGGGCGCCGTAATTACATTTATTGACATCACCGAGATGAAAACTGCCCAGAGTGCCATGACCCGTCTGAGTGCTGTCGTGCGGGACGCAAACGATGCGATCCTGCTGGAAAACATGGAAGGGCAGATTCTTGCCTGGAATCCGGCGGCGGAACGGATGTTTGGCTGGAGAGAGTCAGAGGCGCTGCAGATGAATGCTCGTGACATTGTCCCGGAGGGGGATCGTGATAAAACGATGCAGCAGATACACGAGTTAAGCCTGAAAAAGGAACTGGAACCGTTTCGTACCCGGCGGATCGCAAAAAACGGCACACTGGTGGAGGTCTTTTTAACCGCCACGGCTCTGGTGGACGAGTCCGGAATGGTGTATGCGATTGCGACTACGGCACGGCAACTGTCATAGAAAATTGCAAGGGGGAGCATCAGTAATGGATACCATACCGACTGAGTCAGCCCAGGCACTTCGCCAGCGTGCCGAAGAGAAATTGAAGGGGGATGGTGGCGTAACGCTGAAAGCGCTTTCACCCGGGGAAACGGAACGGCTCCTCCACGAGCTTCAGGTTCATCAAGCCGAACTGGAAATACAGAATGAGGAGTTGCGCCGCACGCAGCAAGACCTGGAGGCTTCGCGAGACCGCTATATCGAGCTGTATGATCTGGCACCGGTTGGTTACCTGACCCTCGGCACACAGGGAGTGATCCGGAAAGCAAATCTTGCCGCAGCGGCTCTGTTGGGTCTGGCGCGGATGAATGTGCTCAACAAACCGCTCACGCAATTTATCTTCAGTGAAGATCAGGATGTCTATTATCTGCAGCACAAAAAGGTACTTGAAACGAATGTCGTGCAGCACTGGGAAATGCGCATGGTCAAGGCCGACGGTTCACCGTTCTGGGTGCACATTCAGGGCATTCCGGCACGTGACGGAGAGTGCTGGATCACAGTGGCTGATATAACCGAACGCATGCGGGCGGTTGAGGCATTGAAACAGCTGAACGAAGAGCTGGAAAGCCGCGTTACGGAACGTACGGGGGAGCTGGTAACCGCCCTTCAACATGTACAGGAGGAGTCAGTCAAACGGATCCGGGCCGTGGAGGCCATGCGCAAAAAGGAACAGATGCTTATCCAGCAGAGCCGTCAGGCAGCCATGGGAGAGATGATCGGCAATATCGCGCACCAGTGGCGGCAGCCTCTGAACACGCTGGGCCTTATAATCCAGAGCTTGAGAGCGTTTCATGAAACTCCTGATTTTACCAAGGAATTTCTGGATGAATCCGTAACAAAATCCATGGAAATAATCCAGCATATGTCCAAAACTATCGATGATTTCAGAAACTACTTCAAACCGGAAAAAGAAAAAGCGGATTTCAATGTGTGTGAGGCTGTTGCAAGCACCGTGTCGCTTCTGGAAGGCAGCATGCAACACCCGAAGATCTCTCTTGAAATCATATCGAAGGATAATCCGGTTGTCCATGGGTATCAAAATGAATTTGCCCAGGTTATCATCAATATTGTGGTCAATGCCAGGGACGCTATAATTGAAAAGGGAATCGCCGATCCCAAGGTGATAATTACCATAGGCAGTGAAGACGGCTCTGCCGTGGTAACCATTTCCGACAACGCCGGAGGCGTCCCCGAAGAGATCATGGGCAAGCTTTTTGAGCCCTACTTTACCACCAAAGGGCCGGACAGGGGAACAGGCGTAGGCCTGTTCATGTCAAAGGCAATCATTGAGAAGAATATGGGGGGGCGGATCAGCGTACGGAACAGTGGCCGTGGCGCTGAATTCAGGATCGAGATGGTAAAGGGGATCCAGAGCTAATCTCATGTGGCATCGATTTGATAGTGCGTGCGGAAGGTGAAAAGAATGCTGCGCATGCAATATTTCTGTTGTTACCACCCGATAATCGACAAAAAATTTCCCTCCTAAGCTTCAGCTAAGTTTTCTCCTCCATTATTACATCATGCAGCATCGCTGCGACCTTCAATATAAAGGTTCAAACAACTAAACCTATACGATTGCGGTAAACCCCCCAAGAGGGCAAGGCAGGCCATGATGACGGCCATGACACGGAAGATTCACCGTCCGGAATTGGATAGTAAATTACAGGAGAAATCAATGGAATCGGCTATCAGCAAAAGCAATGAAGAAAAAATACCCGCATCAAAGCAAGATATTCTCAGCAAGGTGCCGGAGGTGTCTCTGATTTTCTGGATTATTAAGATTCTTGCCACGACCCTTGGAGAGACCGGCGGAGATTCCGTATCCATGTCAATGGGCCTTGGCTATCTCGTTAGTACGGGAATTTTTGCGATGATCTTTATCGTAGTGGTAATTGCCCAGGTTTCCGCGAAGCGATATCACCCGTTCCTGTACTGGACAACAATTATTGCAACAACAACGGTAGGAACGACGTTGGCAGACTTCGCAGATCGTTCGCTCGGTTTGGGCTATGCGGGGGGAACAACAATTTTGCTCGCACTTCTTATAACGTCACTATTCATGTGGTATCGAACTCTCGGCTCCGTAGACGTGGGCACCGTGATCTCCCCGCGATCCGAAATGTTCTACTGGGTGACAATCATGTTTTCCCAGACATTGGGTACTGCCCTTGGCGATTGGACGGCTGATACCGCCGGTCTTGGATACAGTGGCGGTGCATTAGTGTTCAGTGCAATGCTGGCTATTGTTGCGGCAGCGTACTATCGATCGAGCATATCGCATACCACGCTTTTCTGGGCGGCATTCATCCTTACGCGGCCGCTTGGCGCAGTGGTCGGCGACTTCCTGGACAAACCCATAATCCAGGGCGGATTGGCGTTAAGTCGCTACTCAGCATCGGCGGTGCTTCTCGTGCTCATCGCGGCAAGTATTTTGATATTTTCACAGAAAGCGGGAAGAAAAAAACAGTGGGCGCAGAGGAGCAACATCCATGAAGCAGTTGCTAATCAGCATGTTTAAAGCGAACTCCACATCTTCTTGCTTCCGGTTGATATCCAGAAGTACCATTATGCTACGCACAATCAAGGTAGCAGTGCCCCTCGCCGTCATCTCAACCGTCGGTATTCTGTCCGCGCAAGCTGTTGCTGGCATTTCTGGGGCTAGCCGCTTCTATAAGTTTGTTCTATTCACAACGGCTTCATTTTTTTTATATATCCTCGCACAAAGCACATATTGGCGAGCTGCAAAAACAGGCTGGAAAATAGCAACAGCTTGCTACACTAATAATATTACATATGAAAAACTTCGATGGGCGCTTGCGTCTGCTATGCAATCGAGTGTTTTTTACATATGGTTTAACCGGCTGGATGAACATTTTTTGCAACCGTTTCTAAAAATAAATCCACGGCTGGCATTAAAACCAGTCCGTGTTTACATGTCCACTCGTTGGAAGATAGAGCAAAAGGTAAAAGTCATTATTGATACTTACCAATTTATCTGGTTGAGGGGTGGCTTTCTGCAAAACTCTTTACTTCAACCAAATGGAAACGTACTTGCCAGAACCTGCCTGGGCAAGCATGGCCATGCAACTATTCTTCTTAGTTACAACAATCAATTTCGTAAGGAAGGTGAGCTTGTATTGTCTCTCTGGGTTGATGCTCTAACAAGGGCGGTTGCCTTCTTGTCATTTTCTCTGGAATGCCATCCAGATGGTTCATGTACCTGCTACGTTGGCTGCCTTCAGGGTAGTAAAGAAGGGCATCAAAAAGAGAATGTAATTACAGCATCAAAGGCAATGCATGGTCTCAGGCCAAAAGCTGCTTTGGTGTTTACAGTACAGGAAATCGCACGCGCCATTGGCGCAGGAAAGCTTCTCGGCGTAGGTAGCTCTATACAGGCCCATCGTCGTAAGCATCTGTTACACATACCGTTCTTGCATGATTATACTTTTAATTATGATGCAACATGGATAGATGCTGGAGGAGTTCCCGATACGGATGGATGGTTCCGTCTGCCCCTTAAAACACATCGCCACTCCCACGAAGAGATCAAATCGAATAAACGCTCAATGTATCTTCGGCGATATGCCATGATGGATGATTTTGCACAACAGATTAGCTCACTGCTTCATGTTCAAGATGTTTAGTAAACCGGCAGAGTATGAGCGGAGCAGTAACGGGGGATGGCAGAGCAAACGCCTCAATGGAGCAGCTTAGTATCAATTACGGCAGCCAGAAACTTGCTTTTGACATTCTTGCCGAACCAGTCTAATGGATAACTGTGGAGAAGTTGACAATAGGCACTGCTTTTGTACCTATATAAGAGTGATACCGCCTGAAAGCTGTAATAACCGGAGGAACCGACCGTGAAACGCTGGATGATGGCGCTCTTTTTTTTGATGCAGGGACTGACCGCGTGCGCCCTGTATCGCCCCGAACCGCTTGCGGCAACACCGTCCTTTCTGGAGCATGTGCCGCACGTGACGGTGTCGGCTGACCGGCTGTTGCTGCCGGAGCTCAGGAACTATCCCTTCAACCCGGACGATGGTCTGGATATGACCGAGGTAGCTATCCTCGCGGTGGTCAATAACCCTGATCTGCGAACGCAACGGGATGGTCGCGGGATTGCCCGGGCCCAACTTCTGGCCGCCGGTGTCCTGCCGAACCCTCAGATGACCGCCGGACTTGACCATCCAACCACCAGCGGCCCCGGACTTATGAATGCTTTTACGTTGGGGCTCAACTACGATTTTGGTGCGCTTGTCACCCGGCCGGCCGCGCTGGGCGCCGCCCGGGCCGTTGTCGACAAGGTTGACTGGGGCATGCTCTGGCAGGAGTGGCAGGTGGTGCAGAAGGCGCGCCTGCTGTTCATCCAGATCACCGAACAGGAAAAGATCTACCGGACCCTGCAGCAGTATCGCGACCTGCTGGCTGAACGCGTCAGACGCGCTTCAGCGGCTCTGTCGGAAGGGAACCTGACACTGGATACCTTGGCTGCCAATCTGACAGAGCTGCAGGGCGTTGAGTCCCGCCTGCACGAGCTGAACCGGAAGAACCGGCAGGGACGCCAGGACCTGAACGCCCTGACGGGGGTGGCGCCAGTGGTACAGCTTCCCCTGACAGGGGACGTGCATCTGCCCGACCTGACGTCGGGGCAGGTAGCTGCGGCGCTGAAACAGTTGCCGCAGCGCCGGCCCGATCTGCTGGCCCTACAGGCGGGGTACACGAGTCAGGAACAACTGTTTCGACAGGCGGTGCTGGCCCAATTCCCCTCGCTGAACCTGGGGCTGACTCGCGCCCGCGACACCAGCGGCATTAACACATTTGGTTTCGGCGTGACCATGACACTGCCGGTCTTTGACCGCAACCAGGGTGCCATCGCTATAACCCGGGCCACCCGTCGCCAGCTGTCCGACGAGTACCAGGCCCGGCTGAACGCGGCCTATTCCGAGGTTGCTGCCCTGGCGGAACAGATTCGTCTCACCGGTGAACAGCGTCAGGCGGTGCTGGCGGCGCTTCCACAGCTGGAGACGGTTGCGCGGCGCGCCAAAGCGGCGCTGGATGCCGGGGAGATGGAGATTGTTCAGTTCATCGGCCTGCAGAGCGCCCTGCTTGAGAAGCGGCTTGAGGCACAGGCCCTGGAACAGTCGCTTCTGGAACAGCGAACTATGCTGCTTACCCTGCTTGGCAATGATTTCAGCGGACGAAATGGTGTTCCGCAGATCCATCCCGTACCTTCAGGAGGGGAGATAAAATGATTCGAAGTGTCACACTGCTGTTATTTCTGATAGCACTCTTGCTGCCGGTCAGCCGGGCGCTGTCTGCTGTTACCCAGACCGCCCTGGTCCGGACGGAACCACTAAAGAAACAGGTAATCGCTGCTACCTTAACCGGCTACGGTTTGGTTGGCATGGATCCCCTGACAACGGTCAATATCAATTTTCCGGTTGCCGGGCAGGTAAGCCGGTTGTATGTCAGCCAAGGGGAACTGGTAGCAAAGGGAGCGCCACTGGTGGAATTGTCGCTCAGTGTGGCCGACGCCCTCAGCTATTCCCAGGCCAGATCGAACCTCGACTTTGCCCGTTCCGAGCTGGTGCGGACCCAGCGCATGACGGATCAACAACTGGCTACCCGCTCCCAGCTGCAGCAGGCACGCAAAAACGTTACCGATGCCGGGGCGGCCCTGGCTGCCCAGCAGAAACTTGGCACCAATGTCGGCCTCAGGTTGATCAGGGCGACATTCGACGGTATCGTCGGTCAGGTTTCGGTTGCACCGGGAGACCGTCTTCAGGCCGGGGCCACAGCCCTGCAGTTGGCCCGGCGTGATCGCATGAAGGTGACTATCGGCGTAGAGCCGGAGGATATGGGACGGGTTCGGCCAGGGATGCCGGTGCAGGTATCATCTGTATTCAATGACCGGCTTATCGTTCCCGGCCGCGTCGAAAAGGTCTTTGGCATGATCAACCCGCAGACGCGGCTGGTAGACGTTGCCGTCGCCCTCCGTTCAAAACCGGCTGCCAGTCTGACCCCGGGCACCAGAGTAAAGGGCGCCATAACCCTGCAAAACCAGAGCGGCTACGCGGTACCGCGTCGTTCAGTACTCAAGGACGCCGGTGGCGCCTACCTCTTTGTTGTCCGCAAAGGAGTTGCCAGGCGCATCGCGGTAATAGCCGGAATCGAAGGCAGCGGAAGAGTTGCCGTCAGTGGCAGGCTGATGCCGGGTGACCGGGTGGTAGTGCTGGGCAATTATGAACTGCGTGACGGTATGGCGACACGAGAGCAGCAGCCATGAACTACTTCACCATCTGGGTCCAGACCCATCGCCGCTCGATACTCTTTCTGGTCCTGATGATGGCGGCGGCAGGGATGGTCATTGCCTTCAAATTGCCGGTGGCGCTGTTCCCCACCGTTGATTTCCCGCGGGTTGTGATTTCGCTTGATGCCGGCGACCGCGACGCCGGGTTGATGGAACTCCAGGTGACGAGACCGGTTGAAGCAGCGGTGCGGTCGGTTCCGGGGGTTGAGTCGGTCCGCTCCACCAGCAGCCGGGGGAGTGCCGAGATCTCGGTCAACTTCGGGTGGGGCACAGACATGATTGCTGCCATGCTGCAGGTTGAATCGGCTGCCAGTCGGGTGCTCCCCAATCTGCCTGCCGGAACGACCTTTGATGTGCACCGCATGGATCCGACGGTATTTCCGGTGCTTGCCTACAGTCTCACCTCAAAAGAAAAATCTCTGGTTGAACTGCGTGACATTGCACGCTTCCGGATCGTGCCGCTGCTCTCCGGCGTTACCGGTACATCCAGGATACAGGTAGTCGGCGGTGATCAAGAAGAATTCAGGGTGACCGTGGATCCGGCCCGGCTGCAGGCTTACGGGCTGACTCTGGGGGACGTGGCCCAGACCCTTTCGGCGGCCAACGTAATAACCGCCGTCGGTCGTCTGGAGGATCATTACAAGCTCTATCTGGCCATGGCGGATACACGCTTTACAACCCTTGACGAGATCCGCCGGACCGTCCTTAAAAGCGGCTCCAACGCGATCGTCCGCCTGGAAGAGGTCGCCTCCGTGAAGCGTGATACCGTCCCCCAATGGCAGCGCGTTACCGCCGACGGGCGGGATGCGGTGCTGTTCAATGTCTACCAGCAGCCGGGAGGCAACACCGTCCAGATTGCCGATCATATCAAGGCCAAGCTTGCCGCTTTTGCGCCGCAGTTGCCCAAAGGGGTCGCCATCAGCGCCTGGTACGACCAGAGTGAGCTGATTGTCAACTCGGCAGTCAGCGTCCGCGACGCCATCATCATCGGGGTGATCCTCGGTGCCGGGGTGCTGCTGTTGTTCCTGCGCAGCCTGAAGATCACCCTGATTGCCATCATTGTCGTGCCGACCGTGCTGGCTGCCACCATCGTCCTGTTACATCTGCTCAACATGAGCTTTAACATCATGACCCTTGGCGGTATGGCAGCGGCGGTCGGACTTATCATCGACGACGTGATCGTGATGGTCGAGCATATCGTCCGGCGTCTGCGGGGAGGAGCCGGCGACCACGAGGGGAGGGTCATGGCGGCAGCCCGTGAATTCACGCACCCGCTGGCCGGCTCATCCGCCGCCACCATCATTATCTTTGTCCCGCTGGCCTTCCTGAGCGGCGTCACCGGCGCTTTTTTCAAAGCCCTCTCCGTAACCATGGCCGCATCCCTGGTGATCTCTTTTCTGATTACCTGGCTGGCCGTGCCGATCCTGGCCGACCATCTGCTGGGAGCCAGGGAGGCCGACCGGGAAGAAAACGGCCCGATCATGCTGCGAGCCCACCGTTTCTACGAATGGCTCATGACCCGGCTGTTGAGGCGCCCGGCCTTGATACTGGCAATTATTATCCCGCTTGTGCTGCTGGGGTACGCAGGTTATCGCCAGGTTGGCTCCGGCTTCATGCCGGCCATGGACGAGGGTGGCTTCATCCTCGATTATTGGACCCCGCCCGGCACCGCGTTGTCCGAGACTGACCGGCTCCTGCGCCAGGTAGAGGCCATCATCAAGGCGACGCCGGATGTGCAGACCTATTCCCGTCGCACCGGCGCACAGCTTGGCGGCGGCTTGACCGAGGCCAACACCGGCGATTTCTTTATCCGTCTCAAGCCGATGCGGCGCCG
>JAJXWO010000066.1 GCA_021781535.1 Deltaproteobacteria bacterium
GACCTTTGCCGGCCAGAACTTTTGTGATGGCTGCGGTTAAAGTAGTCTTGCCGTGGTCAACGTGACCGATCGTGCCGATGTTTACATGAGTTTTATTACGTAGAAACTTTGCCTTCGCCATGAGAAAGGCCCTCCTGAGAGTTGCTTTTATTATGATGCTTATACACTATACAGCCAGTAATTTAGGTGTTTCTAAGTGGAGCCCACATCCGGACTCGAACCGGAGACCTCTTCCTTACCAAGGAAGTGCTCTACCTCCTGAGCTATGTGGGCAAATAAACTGGAGCGGGAAACGGGACTCGAACCCGCGACCCTCAGCTTGGAAGGCTGACGCTCTAGCCAACTGAGCTATTCCCGCGCTACCAGACGAAGACGTTTGGAAAGCGTACGGGCATCAATTACCAGTGATAGCGACTGCATAGTCTCCTGGAATCGTGATGGACCATCGCTTTCCGATGATTATATGGTGGAGGGAGGAGGATTCGAACCTCCGAAGTCGCTGACGACAGATTTACAGTCTGTTCCCTTTGGCCGCTCGGGAATCCCTCCAGGGATGATCGGAACACGCTACTTGATTGCTACTTAGTTTTTATGGAGCCCCGTATCCGAATCGAACGGATCACCTGCTGATTACAAGTCAGCTGCTCTACCAGTATGAGCTAACGGGGCCAAAGCTGTTTCTGGATAGAAAGAAACGTGAATTTGTTTATTTATAGAAAAACTCTCTGGAAGTCAAGTATTAATTGCAAAATAAAAAGATGCAACCATTTTACAGAGCACATCTTTTTAATCAGTTGTTTTTCTAAAAGGTGTCAAATCAGGCGGCTAATAGAGGTAACAGCGCTTGTTTGGTTTTCCTGAGTGCTCCTTCTTCAATTTGTCGGACACGTTCCCGTGAAATTGAAAAATGGCTGGCAATCTCCTGAAGTGTCAGAGGGTCATCTGCTGTAATTCTCTTCTCGATGATGTAACGCTCTTTTTCGTTCAGTCGACTGACGACATCTGCAACCGTTTGCTGCAGGTTCTGGTTTTCTTGTAGGTCTGCAAGTTGTTCTTCCTGGTTGAGGCGGCTGTCTGCAAGAGACTCAAGAGCGGTTGCCCCATCACTGCCGGGTATTTCCGCATTTAGTGAACAGTCACCTTGCATACGCTGCTCCATCTCAGAAAACTCCTGCTCTGATACGTGCAATGACTGTGCGGCGCTCAGGGTGTCTTCTCCCTCTTCTGACATTACGGCGAGTGTGTTTTTGGTCTGGCGCAGTTTGAAAAACAGTTTTCTCTGAGCTTGGGTTGTCCCGATTTTAAGAAGGCTCCATGATGAAATAATATGATTTTGGATATAGGCCTTAATCCACCAGACCGCATACGAAATAAGGCGTACGCCTTTATATGGATTGAACTTTCTAACCGCCATCATCAGGCCTATGTTACCCTCCTGGATAAGATCGAGCATTTTCAGGCCGTAGTGGCGAAATTCGTATGCAACCTTCACTACAAACCGCAAATTGGAGGTTATCAGTGTATGTGCAGCCGTAAGGTGCTTATCTTCAAAAAACGAAACTGCATAGCGATGTTCTTCTTCCTCGCTCAACAGTGGAAATTTGCGAATTTCATTCATATAAACTCGAAGGCTATCAGCTACAGCAGGCAATTGTGCTACCATAATACATTACCTCCTTTACCGGTGGCTTTAGCACTCAATGAGAGTGACTGCTAAAATATAGCAAGTGATGGTTTAAAAATCAAGCAGTTGTTTAAATTATACAGTAGGGAGGAACTGTAGTCAGTGTAACAGATTCTCTGAAACATGTTACCACCATTTTTCTTGTATTATTGACTCTGTGCGCTGTAACCTGAATCCATGAAGACATTTACACGTATACGTATTTCCCTGCTGGCCTTTGCCATTGTTGCTATCAGTCTGCTTCATTACCTGACTCCACTCCACTTGCACTATCTACATGATATCTTTCAACGTCTTTACTATCTGCCGATCTTTTTGGCCGCTATATGGTTTGGATTTCGCGGTGGGTTGATCTGTTCCCTGGTTGTCAGCGTTGTGTATGCCCCGCATATCCTGTTTCAATGGGGAGGCCACCTGACGCTGGAATTTGAGAAATATCTTGAAATTGTGCTCTACAACGTTGTCGGCGGGGTAACCGGGCTTTTGGCTCAACGTGAACGGGAGCGCAGTTCTGAACTGCAGAAGACTGCCGAAGGGCTTGAGCAGTCTTACAAAAAACTGCAGGAACAGTCAGAACAGCTTATTGCTATCGAGAAAAATCTGCGGAGTGCGGAAAAACTCTCCACTCTGGGTGAAATGGCCGCCGTGCTGGCACATGAAATCCGGAATCCGCTTGGTTCGATTCGCGGTACCGCTGAAATTCTCAAAGATGATTACCGGCCGGGCGACCCCAAATATGAATTTATAGATATTCAGATCAGGGAGACTGAACGTCTTAATCGGGTTGTTGAGGACTTTTTGCGTATGGCCCGCCCATTGCCGACCGAGATGCAGCATTGCCGTGTTCAGGCAGAGGTTGAAACTGTTGCCATGCTGGTGGCCAATGATGCCAGGGAGCGGAAGGTCTCACTCCTTATGGAACCGCCAGCAAGTGATGTGGTTGTTAAGGGAAGCGGTGAGAAGCTGCGTCAGGCTTTTCTCAATATTGCGATTAATTCCCTTCAGTCTATGCCGGATGGTGGGAGTCTGACTATATCGACCTCAGTTTCTCCGGAAGGCGAGACGACCGGAATGTGTGAAATTAGATTTTGCGACAGCGGAAAGGGGATTGACGTTGAAACATTGCCCAGAATCTTCGAACCGTTTTACTCCACCAAGCCGGATGGGACCGGTTTAGGGCTTGCCATCACCAAAAAGATCATCGAAGGACATGGCGGCACATTGGAGGTCGAAAGCGTGATCGGGCAGGGGACGGCAGTGGTGATAAGACTGCCTGTGATACAGACGGAAGGAGAGTCATGACACAGAAAATATTGATTATTGATGATGATGCATCACTTCGGCGCGTTATGGAATACAATCTTCAGGAGGCTGGTTATCAGGTGTTGTCAACAGCTGACGGTGAAGCGGGGATGCGCTTGTTTGCCAAAGAGTCACCGGTACTGGTGATTACCGACATGAAGATGCCGGGTATGGACGGCATGCAGGTGCTAAAGCTGGTCAAGGCGTATTCGCAAGAATCACTGGTGATTGTTATCACTGCGTTTGGAACGGTTGATCTTGCCGTGGAAGCGATGAAAGCCGGAGCATACGACTATATCACCAAACCATTCAACCGGGACGACTTGAAGTTAACTGTTGCCAAGGCACTCCAGTTCAGCGGGTTGGCCGCTGAAAACAAACGTCTGAAAGACGAATTGTCGAATTCGGCTGATTATCGTACCATTATCGGTTCGTCAAAGTGTATGGAGCGGGTCTTTGATATAGTCCACAAGGTCGCCGACACGGAAGCATCGGTGCTGATCACCGGCGAATCGGGCACCGGCAAGGAGTTGGTGGCACGCTCTATTCACCTCCATAGCAGCCGACGTGCCGAGCCCTTTATTGCCATCAATTGTGCTGCCATTCCTCGCGACCTGTTGGAAAGTGAACTATTCGGCCATGTAAAAGGCGCTTTTACCGGAGCGATCAAAGACAAGACCGGTAAATTCCAACTGGCAGATGGCGGGACTCTTTTTCTGGACGAAGTGGGCGAACTGCCACTGGGGCTTCAGCCTAAGCTGCTCAGGGCATTACAGGAAAAAGTAGTTGAGCCGGTCGGGGGGACAAAGCCGTACAAGCTTGATGTGCGGATAGTAGCTGCTACCAACCTCGATATGGAGAAAGCGCTTGCCGATGCCACGTTTCGCGAAGATCTCTACTATCGTCTTGCGGTCATCCCGATACATCTGCCGCCATTGCGGGAACGGCATGATGATATTGCATTGCTGCTGCGTTATTTTTGTGGAAAGCATGGGGCTGCCACGGTGAGTTTTGACGCCGGAGCGATGGCTGCCCTCAACTCCTATCAATGGCCGGGTAACGTGCGTGAGCTGGAAAATCTGATAGAACGCCTTCTGATCATGCGGGGTAGTGACACAATAACTCGCAATGACCTTCCTGATAAGATATGCAACGACAGTATGATTCGTGGCTTATCGTCACATTCATTTGGCGTGATCAATCTTCCGGATGAAGGCTATTCGCTGGAGCAACTGGAACGGGAAGTGGTCGTAGAGGCGCTTGAGCGCAATGGCTGGAATCAGACGGCTGCGGCGAGATTCCTGCATATCCCCCGACATACCCTTATTTACCGGATGGAAAAGTACGGCATTGTCACGCCGTAGAAATGTGGCTTAATTGAATTAACAACAAAATGAGCCCTGGGAATCGGAGCTCATTTTGTTGTTATGTTTGCAAAGCTTGTGAAACCCGTATTCATGGGGCTGCAAGCGTACCACGATGTTCAGAACCCCGTCCTGAAGACTATCCTCCTGTGGCTGTTGAATATTCTACAGTGCTTACTTTTCTTGTCAACGGTTACAAGTGTATATAATAATGATAACAGTCGGTTGTGATATTGGCATAATCTGTGTAAAGTTATGTCTGTGAGATCATAAAAAACCAGAGGTCACTATGAAACCAAGAGTTATATTGCTCACCATTGTAACTGTCCTTGCCGCATCTCAAGGATTTTCCCAAGGCGCAGAAATCACCCCTCCGGAAAACCTTCCTGTCATGGTTGAATCTGCCCTTGCCAACAATCTGGAACTCAAATCATCCCAGTCCCGCTGGCGGATGTTCAAAAATCGCATTGTCCAGGCCGGGGCCCTGGACGACCCGATGCTGATGCTTAAAATCCAGAACGGGGTCGTAACCGATCCGTTAAACTTTCATAAAGAGTCCATGACGGCAAAGGTGATCGGAATTTCCCAGCAGCTTCCGTTCTGGGGGAAGCGGGGACTCAGGGAAGAGATCGCCGCAAAAGATGCCGAGTCGTATCGCTGGCAGGTGGAGGAGCGGAAACTTGAACTTGTCAGGATGGTAAAGGAAACGTATTACCGGATCTACTTTACCGACAAATCTCTGGAGATTGTTGCCAGGAATATCAGGATTCTCGACGACTTCATCACCCTTGCCGAGACCAAATACTCCGTCGGCCAGGGCGCGCAGCAGGATGTCTTCAAATCCCAGGTGGAGCGCTCAAAACTGCTCGATATGAAGATCTCTCTCGAACAGGAGCGGAAAAGCCTTGAGGCGGCCCTCAATGCCCTGCTCTTCCGTTCACCCGACGCAGCGGTGGGCAGGATCCCCGACTTCGAGATCACGCCGCTCACTCTTTCGGCTAAGGATTTGCGGGCAGCTGCTTTTGAGAACCGTCCCCTGGTCAAGAGCCTGAAGGCTCTGATCGAAAAGGGGGAGGCGGGGCACAGGTTGGCCGGGAAGGATTTCTATCCCGATTTCAACGTGTCCCTGGAATACATGCAGCGCGATCCGGCCATGGGGGGGGAGGGGCTGGATATGTACTCTCTGGGCGTCACCTTCAACCTGCCGCTGCAACAGGCACGGCGTCACGCCATGGTAGCCGAATCGGATTCGGAGGTCCGCATGGCCTCCGATGAGATGAACGCCCTCAGGAACAGTATCGATTCCGGCATCTCCGACCTCCGTGCCAAACTGGAAAAAAGTGAAAAACTGGTTACTCTCTACAAGACCGGCATCATCCCGCAGGCGGAACAATCCCTTGAATCGGCCACTATCGGTTACCGGGTCAACAAGGTTGATTTCCTGTCCCTGCTTGACAGCCGGGCGACCCTGTTCAACTACGAGCGGGATCTGTACGAGTCTCAGGCCGAGTATATGATGACACGTGCCCGGCTCGAAGCGGCTGTCGGAGTAGAACTGCACTAAAGGCAATTATGAGTTTTTGATTGCCGATTTTGAATTACATTCAAAACCAGGAATCCGGAATTAAGAATATAAATTCACTATCGAGGTACGACCATGACCCTGAACAAGAAAATAGCTATTCCGCTGCTGGCAATTATTCTGGCGGCGGCAGCAGGCGGCGGCTGGTACCTGTGGCAGAAGAAGCATTCCGCTGCAGGTGGCGATCAGAAAACAGCCCAGGGCAAACAGCTCTACACCTGCTCCATGCATCCTTTCATCATCAAGGACAAGCCGGGACTCTGCCCGATCTGCGGCATGGAATTGATCAAGAAGATCGATACCGGCGCTGCCGGGGGAGCCGCAGTTCAGACGCCTGAACAGAAGCAGCAGGCGGCCATGCTCGGCCAGGTGTCCATCTCCCCAGCCCAGCGGGTTATGGCCAACATCGATACCGTTGCAGCAAAAAAGACCACCATGAACAAGGAAATCAACGCCGTCGGTATCGTACAGTTCGACCAGTCGCGCCAGGCCAAGGTCACTGCCTGGATCGCCGGCCGCATCGACAAACTCAACGTCAGCACTGTCGGCGCCTTTGTCAGCAAGAACCGGCCGGTAGCCGAAATATACTCCCCCGACCTGGTTGCCACGCAGCAGGAATATCTCCTGGCATTGAAAAGCCGGGAACAGCTGAAAAGCTCTCTCATCGCCTCCATAGCCCGGAACGGCAACGGTCTGGTAGCGTCGGCCAAACAGCGCCTGATGCTTTTCGGAGTCAGGGAGAGCCAGATTGCCGCATTGGCGAAGGCCGGCACGCCGAATATCCGTCTGCCGATCTACACACCGCTCTCAGGAATTGTAATAGACAAGCTGGTACAGCAGGGGCAGTACATCAATGTGGGTGAGGTACTGTTCAATGTCGCCGATCTTTCAAGGGTCTGGGTGGACGTTGAGATCTACGAAAACGAGTTCCCCGATATCCGGATCGGACAAAAGGTGGAGATCAACTCCCAATCATTCCCCGGCAAACCGTTCACAGGCAGGATCTCCTACATCTATCCTTTTCTTGATCCCAAGACCAGGACAGTCAAGGTACGGGTGGAGATGCCCAACCCTGGCATGAAGCTGAAACCGGACATGTTCGTCAACGCCGTCATCAAGGTGCCGCTCGCCGAGACAATTGTTGTACCCGTTTCCGCCGTTATGGACACCGGTAAGCGCCAGGTGGTCTGGATTGAAAGCTCACCGGGCATATTCGAGCCGCGTGATGTCCAGGTCGGACAGCGCACAGACGACAAGATCCAGATACTCTCCGGTCTCAGCCAGGGGGATGAAGTGGCGGTTTCCGGCGGCTACCTGATCGATTCCGAATCACAACTGAAGGGTGGGAGCGGGTCCATGCCCGGTATGAAAATGGATGACAATAAACCCGCAGCGCCCGGAGCCTCGCCGGCACAACAGCCCCCGGCGAAAAAGGGGACCTTGAAGATGGATAACATGAAGATGTAATTGATACCTCCCTTGGGAAAAGGGGGACTTCAAACCCGACAAGGATCTCACATGATAGAAAAGATAATCGAATATTCCGCCCGTAACCGGGTTATTGTCCTGTTGGTCTTCGGTCTGATCATCGTCTGGGGGCTCTGGTCGGTCTACAACACGCCGGTGGACGCTATTCCCGACCTGTCCGACAACCAGGTGATCGTCTTTACCGATTACCCCGGGCGTTCACCGCAGGTGGTGGAAGACCAGGTGACCTACCCGTTGGCGGTGAACCTGCAGGGCCTCCCCATGGTCAAGGCCGTGCGCGCCTCCTCCGCCTTCGGTTTCTCGATGATCTATATCATATTTGAAGACAAGGCCGACATCTACTGGGCCCGGACACGGGTACTGGAACGGCTGAACTATGCAGCCTCACTGCTGCCGCCCGGGGTTGTCCCGACCCTGGGTCCGGACGGAACCGGCGTCGGCCATATCTTCTGGTACACCCTCGAAGGCAAGGGGTACGACCTGGAACAGTTGCGCACCCTGCAGGACTGGTTCGTGCGCTACCAGCTGAACACCGTCCCGGGGGTGGCCGAGGTGGCCTCCATCGGTGGATTCGTCCGCGAGTACCAGATCGATCTCGACCCTGCCAAACTCCTGGCCTACAACATCAAGGTGAAAAATATCATGGAGGCGGTCAAGGCCTCCAACAAGGATGTGGGGGGGGGGCTGATCGAACAGGCCGATGCCGAGTACCTTATCCGGGGGCAGGGTTACGCCAAGTCCAAGGAAGACCTGGAAAATATCGTGGTCGGTGCCGATATGCGCGGCACCCCCATCTACGTCAAGAACCTGGGCACCGTACAGATGGGGGGCGCCATCCGCCGAGGGCTCCTGGAGGTGAACGGCACGGGTGAGGGGGTCGGCGGCATCGTGGTCATGCGCTACGGCGAGAACGCCAAGGACGTCATCGACGGGGTCAAGGCAAAGATCAAGGATCTGGAAAAGGGGTTGCCGCCCGGTGTAAAGGTCAAGGTCTCCTATGACCGCTCCGACCTGATCGAACGGGCCATCGATACCCTGAAACATAACCTGCTGGAGGAATCGGTCGTCGTCTCACTGGTAATCCTGGTATTCCTGCTGCACTTCCAGAGCGCCCTGGTGATCGTGCTGACCCTGCCGATCTCGGTCCTGATCGCCTTCATTACCATGAAACTGATGGGGGTCAGCTCAAATATCATGTCCCTGGGCGGA
>JAJXWO010000067.1 GCA_021781535.1 Deltaproteobacteria bacterium
GTTGATGGATATCAATGCAATCATGAAGATTCTTCCTCACCGCTTCCCCTTTCTGATGATTGACCGTATCGTTGAGCTTGAGAGTGGCAAACGATGTGTCGGGATCAAGAACGTGAGCATCAACGAACCATTTTTTCAGGGTCATTTCCCCGGACACCCGGTTATGCCAGGTGTGCTGATTATCGAGGCAATGGCGCAGGTGGCCGGAATTATGGCCTTTATGGCCTCAGATGAGGCGATGAAAGACAAGCTTAGCTATTTTATGTCAATTGACAACGCCAAGTTTCGCAAGCCGGTATTTCCTGGCGACCAGCTTCGAATCGAGATAGAAACCAACATGTGTCGTCGAGGTATCTGGGGTGTTGACGGTAAGGCATATGTTGGCGAGACTCTGGTCACCGAGGCGGCACTCAAGGCCACGTTTGCCGATAAGCCAGAGTAACAGAGATCAGGGAGAAGCTCACTATGATTCACTCTACAGCAATAATCGATCCTAGCGCCGAGCTGGCTGCAGGGGTAGAAGTAGGTCCTTATGCGATCATCGGAAAAGAAGTCATTATCGGTGCGGGCAGCAAAATCGGCGCACATGCCGTGATTGGAGACTGGACCAGCATCGGGGAAAATAACCAGCTCTTTGCCCAGTCATCAGTCGGCGCCGCTCCGCAGGACCTTAAATATCGTGGCGAAAAGTGCTGGACCCGCCTTGGCAACAACAACATGGTACGAGAATTTGCCACCATTCATCGCGGCACGGTCACCGGTAACGGCGAGACGGTGGTCGGCAGCGGCAATCTGTTTATGGCATACTCACATGTTGCTCATGATTGCCGCATCGGCAACGGTGTTGTCATGGCTAACGTGGCGACACTGGCTGGACATGTTACTATTGAGGACAACGTCATTCTGGGAGGTTTGGTGGCGATTCACCAGTTTGCGACAATTGGAGCTTACGCGATGGTGGGTGGTGGTACACTGGTCACCCTTGATATCCCCCCCTACATGATCACAACGCAATCCAAGCGCGATGTAAAATTGCGTGGCCTTAACCTTGTCGGACTCAAACGGCGCGGCTTTTCCGACGAAACTATTTTGAAACTGAAAAAGGCATACAAAACCCTCTTCATGGCTGGACTTAAGCTGCCGGAGGCGATTTCCAGTATCAGATCAGATATAGTAGATTGCCCTGAAGTCGAGTACCTGCTCACCTTCATAGAACGGTCAGAACGAGGCATTTGCCGCGGATGATTCTGGGGTGTGGTGGCATATATACACCACCACGAGATACTTTACTTTCTCGGCGTGTGATGATTGTTGCCGGGGAAGCTTCCGGTGATATCTACGGTGCAGATTTGGTTCGTGAAGCACTTTTGTTGAACCCGGGGCTGGAATTCTTCGGTATTGGTGGTAACCGGATGCGCAAGGCGGGAGTTCTGACCTTGGTGGATTCGGCTGATATGGCTGTGATGGGGCTGGTCGAGGTCCTTAAGCATTTTGCGGTTATATCATCTGCCTTTTTCAAGCTAAAAGACCTTTTGTTTAAAGACCCCCCTGATCTGCTGATCCTCATCGACTATCCCGGTTTTAACCTTCGTCTGGCAAAAGTGGCAAAAAGAGCCGGGGTGAAGGTACTTTATTATATCAGTCCCAAGGTCTGGGCCTGGAAGGCTGGACGTCTCAAAACCATTGCAGCAACGGTTAACCGAATGGCAGTCATCTTTCCTTTTGAGGTCCCGCTGTATGAGAAGGCCGGCGTTCCGGTCAGTTTTGTTGGCCACCCCCTGCTGGATCTTGTGAATGTGAACATGCGGCGAGAAGAAGCAGCTGCAAGCTTTGGTCTCGATCCATCCAGAAAAATTATCGGCCTGTTTCCCGGAAGCCGCAGAAGTGAGATTGAACGTATCCTGCCCGTCATCCTTGCTGCGGCAGAATTACTGCGACAGCGAATTCCCGGCCTGCAATTTGTCCTGCCATTGGCATCAACATTGAGAGAAGATGATATCCTTCCACATCTCAAACGCGCCGGATTGACAGCAATAATCACACGTCAAAGAATTCATGATCTTATCAGGGCGTGTGATGCCATTATATCGGTATCCGGAACGGTTACACTGGAGATAGCTCTCATCGGCACGCCGATGGTCATAATCTACAAGCTTGCGCCGATAACCTATCAGGTGGCCAAGCGGTTGGTACATGTTGAACATGTCGGCCTCTGTAACATAGTAGCAGGTAAGACAATCGTTCGGGAGTTGCTTCAAGACAATGCCGATCCTGAACAAATAGCTGCAGAGGTCAGAACGATACTCGGAGACGTCGTTTACGAAACCACCATGAGACAAAAACTTGCATCCATTCAAGGAAAACTTGGTGGCGGCGGGGCGTCGCGCAACGTAGCAATGCTAGTAGATCAGTTAGTTGAACAACGGAGAGAGTTATGAGCACGTTAGGCCGTATAATTCATTACAGCCGTCCTTACTGGTGGCGGATTGTAGTTGCAGTCTTGGCATCAGGCACAACAGGAGCGATGGACGGAGCTTTTGCGTATCTGGTAGAACCGCTACTCAAAAAAATATTTGCTACTCACGATTTGACTATCTTTGTGCTCTTGCCAATCGGGGTAATTGTGCTTTTTACGATCAGGTCCACCTGCCGGTTTCTCAATGATTACTATCTACGTACTGCCGGAGAACTGGCTGTAGTCGATATTCGCAACGAAATATATAACAACAGCATCAGATTGGATCTTCAATATTACAACACAAATGCTACCGGTGGGATGATGTCTCGCGTGTTAAACGATGTTGGGGGGATGCAAAGCGGGATTGCCAATGTGGTTACCAACATATTCCGCGATGGCATCTCGGCGTTATCACTGCTGGGGGTGTTGTTTTATCGCAACTGGATGCTGGCGCTCATCGCATTTGTTGCAATACCGTTGACAGCCTATCCTGCTCAGGTAATTGGAAGGCGAATCAAACGTCTTGCAAATCAGGGCCAACTCAAAATGGCAGATTTGTCCTCCCATCTTCAGGAAACGTTTTCCGGAATAAAGGTCATAAAGGCATTCGGACTTGAAGATCGTTCAGAAGAACGTTTCCAGAAGGTAAGCTTGGAATATTATGATTTGGTGCGCAAGAGTATAAAATACGCCAGTATTTCTGCACCAATAACCGAGATGATCACCTCAATCGGCATTGCGGCTGTGATATGGTCCGGCGGGAGCATGGTTATGAAGGGAACCATGAGCGCAGCTGAATTTTTCTCATTTATTACCGCCATGATATTGGTGTACAAGCCACTGAAAAGCCTCAATGGAGCTTATAACACGGTTCAAACATCACTTGGAGCAGCCATACGGGTCTTTGAAATCATCGACAAGCGCCCGGAAATTGTTGATGGACCGGATGCGGTTCCACTGGTTGACTGTCAAGGTGTCGTGGAGATGCGTGATGTATCTTTCCGGTACAATGATGAATATGTTTTGAGGAATATTTCGCTGCGAGCTGAACGCAATCAGATAATCGCTCTGGTGGGTCCATCTGGTGGCGGTAAAACCACCTTGGTTTCGCTGATCCCCCGATTTTATGATGCCAGCGAAGGCGCCATATTGATTGATGACCACGATATACGCAGTGTTACCAAAAAAACTCTTGTTGATCAGATTGCCCTTGTCGATCAGGAAACGATTCTATTTAATGATACCATTGCCAACAATATCCGTTATGGCAATTCTGACGCCAGCGATTCAGAGGTTCAGAAATCAGCCATGACGGCATACGCTCATGAGTTCATCACTCAAATGCCGGATGGCTACAATACGATCATAGGTGACCGTGGCGTACGCCTTTCCGGAGGCCAGCGCCAGCGGATCTGCATTGCCAGGGCACTCATCAAGAATGCCCCTATTTTGATTCTCGACGAAGCTACCAGCGCCTTGGATACCGAAAGCGAAAAGATGGTGCAGAAGGCGCTTGACAACCTGATGATCAACCGGACAACATTTGTAATTGCACACCGGCTCTCCACCGTGCTGCATGCTGATCAGATAGTCGTACTTGAAAATGGTCACATTGTGGAAAGCGGTTCCCATAACGATCTGCTGAAGAATGAAGGTCTTTACAACAGATTACATTCCCTGCAGTTCAGCGATCGTGACGTTGCGGGTTCGATCAACAAACAATGAAACAACTGCTCTGGACAGCTCATGCAGCCCTGTTCTACCTCTTCACACTGGCAGTTTCATCAATCCCCGAGAACTTCGTACCCAAGGCCGGGCGACTTGCCGGACAGTTCATGTTCCACTTGCTGGCTGGCCGGCGCAGGGTGGCGATAGACAACATTCGCCAGTCACTGCGCTATATGCAGCTGAGCCCGGATTGGACGTGTGACCTGCAGACGCCCGAAGAGATCGCCCGTGAAGTGTTTCACAATATCGGCACGTCTCTGGTGGAAACCTGCCGGTTGTATCAAGGCAAGGGTGAGAATCTGCTCAACAGCATCGAGATACGAGGCCGGGAACATTACGAGGCTGCCAAAGCACAGGGCAAGGGCATTATTTTATTAACAGGTCATTGCGGCAACTGGGAACTGGCAGCCCTGGCGTTCAGTCATGTTTTCAACGCACCCATGTCAGTGGTTGCCCGGCGGCAGGATAATCCGTACCTCAATACCATGGTAGAAAAGATGAGGAACCGGTATCAGAACCGGATCATTTACAAAGATAATGCCATGCGTAACATGATCTCGGTTATCCGCAAAAATGGCATCATCGGCTTGCTGGTTGATCAGGCTGTATTCCCTGAAGAAGGAGCAATGGTATCGTTTTTGGGCCGTACGGCCTGGTCTTCCAAGGCACCAGTGGTTATGGCCCGCAAAACGGGTGCCGTCATTTTACCTATATTCCCCCACAGGGAAGCGGGGAGGCATGTCATCACGGTGTACCCTGCCTGCCACTTTGAATTTATTGATACGGATGAGGGGATGGCTGCCGATGTTCAGCACTACTCCGAATATTTTGAACATTTTATAATTGATCACCCCACCGATTGGTACTGGGTACACAGACGCTGGAAGCGGGCCGGAGAGAAGGTTTAATGAAGACTAAACGGTGGGTAGAGCCGGCAGTGGTGATGGCTTTTCTGGTGGTGTCTACCATTCTTATCGCTTGGTCCGGTGCAGACCTGGCGGTCTCAGCACCCTTCTGTCTGGGGGGGAAGTGGTCGATTGGTTATCTCCAGCCATGGCAGTTGCTTTACCGCATGATCAGGTTTCCTGCGTTTGCCCTTGCCGCGTGTGGACTGGTGGCCTGTACGGTTTCGTTTTTCCGCCCCGATCTGCGTCATTGGCGGCGTTCAGGGGCCTTTTTGGTGCTTCTGCTGGCGCTTGGTCCGGGCTTGCTGGTAAATGTCGTATTCAAAGATCATTGGGGGCGGCCACGCCCACGGGAAATTGTCCAATTTGGCGGCCAGAAGCAGTTTCTCCAGCCATGGCAAAGGGGAGTGGCCGGCCAAGGCCGCTCATTTCCGTCTGGTCATGCGTCGGCAGCGTTCTATATGATGTCGCCGTTTTTTATCTATCGCCGCAATAACAAGCGTCTTGCAAGGCTCTGGCTGATAGGCGGGCTGACCTTTGGCGTACTCATGAGCATAGCACGGATTACCCAGGGCGGGCATTTTCTGAGTGACAACCTGTGGGCCTGGGGAATGGTTTATCTGACTGCAATAGCGCTTTATTACGGCCTGGCCCTTGATCAGCTAGACAACCACTCGCCGAAAACAGGAACCCCGGCATGTTCTACCTGATCTATAACCTGCTTTCAATTATTCTGGTTCTCCCGGTTATTGCGTACCACCTCTACCGCTCTGTCAGCCGTGGCCGGGCGCCGGCCTTTGCAGAGCGCTTTGGTCTTGTTTCTGAAAAGGAACGGGCTGCAATCTGCAGTCGCCCGGTGATCTGGTTGCATGCCGTTTCGGTGGGGGAGTCTATCGCCGCTCGCCCGCTGCTTAAGGCGCTTCGTGAGCGCTACCCTGAGCATGCCATTGTTGTGTCAAATACCACCGAAACAGGTCGAGGAATTGCTTCAGCATTTCCTGAAAAGGATCTGTGCATCTACTTTCCGTTCGACTTCCTGCCCGCTGTTCGTCTTTCACTGGACACGATCATGCCATGCCTGGTTGTTATTATGGAAACCGAGATCTGGCCCAATTTTACCCGGGAAGCGGCACTCCGTAACATCCCGGTCATTCTGGCAAATGGCCGCATATCCGACCGCTCTTTTAAGAGGTATTTGCAATTTCGCTGGTTCTTCGGTCCTGCGCTCCAGCGTTTTTCAAAACTGTGCATGCAAACCGATATCGACCGTGAACGGATTATTGCTATGGGCGCACCACTGGACCGTGCTGTGGTTGCCGGTAATCTCAAGTATGACATCCCGTTCGGCTGGGTAACTGATGATGAGCACATTGCCCTGAGAAAACGATATGCTATCTCTGACAACCTGACGGTTATCTGCGCCGGAAGTACTCATGCCGGCGAGGAAGAGTCTGTTCTCAAGGCGTATCGGGAACTGCTGGCATGCACAAGTAGCAAGCTCTTGCTTGTTCTCGTGCCACGCCACCCTGAACGGGCAGATAATGTCGCCGGGTTGCTGGAGCGGGATGGATTGCCATACCGGCGCTATACCGCCATGAAAGGAAGGGACACAGAGCAGTTTCGCGCAGGAGACGTGCTGCTGGTTGATGTTGTTGGTGAGTTAATGGGGGTATATGCTTCCTCTGACCTGGTTTTTGTCGGTGGCAGCCTGGTGCCGGCCGGAGGTCACAACCTGTTGGAGCCGGCATCTTTGGGGGTTGCGAGCGTGTTTGGCCCACACACGGCAAACTTCCGCGAAATCACAGCACTTGTCTTGCAGTATGGAGCAGGGATACAAATTGACAATCCAGAAGAACTTTTCGAAACCTTTCAGGCCCTGATTTCCAGCATCGAACTGAGGAAGGTGCTTGGACAGAACGGGTTGAAAATGATGCGAGACCAGGGCGGCTCAACCGAGCGGCACATGAGCATTATTGACAGCTACTTGAAAGTCAGCACCGGCAGGGTTGGTTCAGCTCAAGAAAACTAGAAGGGGTACGCTGAAATCAAACAGAGCGGATGTCAATGACTCAGAATATGAACACATCTTTTGAAGCATATTGGCGCGCTGTAGCGAGCGGTACCCGTAAGCGCATCCCGGACAGGCTGCTTGTGCTATGTCTGATCCCCTTTTCCCTCATCTACGCCATCATCCAGTACACGAGGGCTGAATTCTATCGCTCCGGGATATTCACAACAAAGCGGCTTCCCCGGCCCGTGATTTCAATCGGTAACATAACGGTAGGGGGCACCGGCAAGACTCCAGTGACCGCCTACATTGCACGATTTCTCATGGCACGAGGATTGAGCGTGGCTGTCCTGTCACGCGGCTATGGTGGAACTCTCGAAGGAAGTGCGTCAATTGTCTCGGATGGTAGTACCGTCCTGCTCGAGCCTGAACAGTGTGGTGACGAACCATTCCTACTGGCCCGGACAAATCCGGGCCTGATGGTAGTCATCGGTGCTGATCGTTATGAAGCAGGTATGTTGGCCATCAATCAACTTTCCCCCGATATCTTTATATTGGACGACGGATTTCAGCATCTGCGTCTGCACCGGGATCTTGATGTTCTCCTGTTGGACTACAGGTACCCCTACGGGAATGGGTGGACGTTGCCAGCCGGTTTGTTGCGCGAACCCAAATCAGCCATTGGCCGCACGGATATGGTTCTGTACACCCGCTGTCCGGAAATCCCACGTTCGCCGTTAGCTGTGCCGGGCAAGCTAGTCTGTTACGCCAGACATCACTTGTGTGCCGTCCGGCCATTTGCAGAAGATGTCTGGTTGCCGTTGTCTGTCTTGCAGGGCCGGACGTTCTTAGCCTTTGCCGGCATTGCAGAGCCACAGTACTTTTTTGACGGACTCAGTGCTCTTGGTCTGAATATTGTCGCAACTATCAGTTTCCCCGATCATGCGGCCTATGCTGAGTTTCAAATCGCAGAAATCATATCTGCCATACAGTCCTCCGGAGCTGACGGCGTTATTACAACCGAAAAAGACGGCGTAAAGCTGAGACATCTACCACGCAGCCTCAGCGAAAAGATATTGTTTGCCCGGTTGGAACTGGCGCTGGATGACCCATCGACGCTGGCGGCAGCGCTGCTTAATTTGCTTCAAAAATAATCCCGGATATGGCATTATCAATAAATTTTTATCTCTGATTGGACGTCATGATCTCGAAAGATTTGTTGGACATACTTGCATGCCCCGTTTGCAACGGTACTCTCGAAACAGCTCAAGGATCACAAAGTTTACGCTGTCTCTCCTGTGGAATGGAATTCCCGATTCGGGATGGTATTCCGATACTGCTGGTGAACGACGAATCAAGGCCGTCCGGTGAGTAGCCCCGTACAGCAGAAAATCCTTGTTCTCCGGTATCGTTTTATAGGGGATACAATTTTAACGGTTCCTTTCCTGCGTAACCTCCGGCGCGCCCGTCCAGAGGCCTGG
>JAJXWO010000005.1 GCA_021781535.1 Deltaproteobacteria bacterium
TCGGAGGTCCCATTGTCACGCCGCATGCAATGTGAGGTCAGACTTCTCCGCTATTTCCCGCGGCGCGAGCTGTTAAACACGGTTTTTGGTGCTCCCCCTGCTGCTCCCGGTCGCATTTGCTGCGGCCGACCAGCGGGTTTGCTGCTGCCGGGATGCTCACTCTTAAAGGGATTGATTGAACTGCCCGGACTTTTTTTGGTCTCGGCAGGTTTGCGGGATGGACGTGGCTCGCGCGGCGGACGGGCGAACTCGGCGTCTTTTTTTGGGGCGGGGATGGTGTAGTCGAAGCCTTCCACCGTGCGTCGTTCCAGTGGAGTACCCAGCTTTTTCTCGATCGTCCGCACCATGATCGTATCCTCGCTGCACACCATGGTAAAAGCATCGCCGCTTTTGGCGGCCCGGCCGGTACGCCCGATGCGGTGAACATACGCTTCCGGAGTATCCGGAATATCGTAGTTGACTACATGCGATATCTGCGATACATCGATGCCGCGCGCGGCAATATCGGTTGCCACCAGGATCTGGTAGGTGCCGTCACGAAACCCGTCCAGGGCCGCCTGGCGGCGATTCTGTGACAGATTCCCCTGCAGTGAGGCGGCCTTGTAGCCCGCTTTCTCCAGCTGCTCGCCGAGGCGCTTGGCGCGGTGTTTGGTGCGGGTAAAGATCAGTACCGAATCAGTATCGGTATGCTTCAGCAGCTCCAGCAACAGCGCTGTTTTAAGGTGTTGTTCCACCGGGTACAGGGCATGGGAAACGGTGACCGGAGGGGCGGTATTGCCAACCTGGACGGTGACCGGGTTGCTCAGGATATCGTGGGCAAGTTTGTTGATGCTGGGCGGCATGGTCGCCGAAAAGAGCAGGGTCTGCCGTTTGGCAGGGATGTGACCGAGAATCCGCCGGATATCGGGGAGAAATCCCATGTCAAACATCTGGTCAGCTTCGTCTAGCACCAGCACCTCAAGGTGTGAGAGGTCAATGGTCCCCTGGCCGATGTGGTCGAGTAGGCGGCCAGGGCAGGCCACCACAATTTCGACGCCGTTTCTGAGGGCATGAATCTGCGGGTTGACATTGACCCCGCCGTACACGGTAACACTCTTAAGCCGGGTCTGTTTCCCCAACGTTATGAATGATTCATGAATCTGCTCTGCCAGTTCGCGGGTAGGAGCCACGACCAGGGCACGGACACGACCGCGTGTCCCTTCCATCAGGCGATTCAGTACCGGTAGTGCGAAGGCCGCGGTCTTGCCGGTTCCGGTCTGGGCCAGGCCCATGACGTCGCGTCCCTCCATAACCGTTGGTATGGCCTGTTGCTGGATGGGAGTCGGTGTGACATATCCGGCCTCCTTGATACTTGCTGCAATTACGGGATGAAAATTAAATTCTTGAAACTCCATGATACTCCTTCTTTCTGGTTGTACGAAAAAAGCCCCGGAATTTTCCGGGGCTTGCGATAATGTGCTATCCGGTACAACAATTGTAATGGTGGTACCATACCAGTTTTAACTGAACTGTGTCAAGCAGGCAATTATAAAGGGGTAAACGGCTGGAGCAGCAGACGGAGCAGGGTAAGCCGCTGCGAGATGGTCTCGCCGAGAGCTACCAGCAGAAGGACGCCTGCAAAACGGAGAGCCGTATGGTCTGTTCAAGCTGCATCCGGATTCCTCGTCAGGCGGTACTGCCGGTGCCACGCTGATAGACGCCACTTTTACCGCCTTCCTTGAACAGCAGCCTGATCTCGCCGATCGTAATTGATTTGTCACTCCCCTTGCACATGTCATATATCGTCAGAGCCGCGATGCTGGCCCCGGTCATCGCTTCCATCTCTACGCCGGTGCGCTCAAATGCCCGCACGGTGCAGCGGACTGTGATCAGCCCCATCGGTTCATTCAGATCAAATTCGACACTGACGTTTTGGATGGACAGCGGATGGGAAAGCGGGATCAGCTCCGCTGTCCGTTTGGCGGCCATAATACCGGCCAGGCGGGCAATGCCCAGTACGTCACCCTTGGCAACGCCGCCGGTTTTGATGGCCGCCAGCAGTTGCGGGGAGAGGCGTACGTCGGCAGCCGCAATAGCGGTCCGCATGGTCGGCTGCTTGGCGCTGACATCGACCATGATCGCGTGGCCGCTTTCGTCAAAATGGTTGAAGTTCATGATGGAATCTCCCCCCTATGGGAAAAAGGTGAGTATTTATGTGAAACGCCGTGAAGAATTGAAATAAAAGGCTTCACGGCGTGAAGGTCAGTTCAATTTGACTCGTATCAAGGGGTGAAACGTTTATTTTAATTTTACAATAGAGTCAATTGATTGAGCATAAACCGGATCGCACAAATGTACCTGTGTATCCCCACGGCACCATAAGTTCGGACCCCACGCTCCCATATTCAAAGTACTTGTATGAAGTTTTCTGTCAGCCGGATTGGCCAACACATCGTACGCTGACACATACTCAAGCCACAGATAATGCGGCGTGTCCGGATTAGCCACGTATAAAGATGCGGGGTTGCCTGTTATTTGTGCCGTTATTCCTGTATAATAAACGTTGCCTGTGGCAGCATTTTCATAAGACTGGAAATCTAAATAGGGCATGTTATTGAGATAACCTGCGCCCGCGACCCCAATGATATTGTCCTTTCTCAGGGCAAAGCCAGTGCCGGTAATGTCAATGTTCATGGAAACAGTCTTGTCGTATCCTCCACTTTTAGCATAGAAAGCCTCTGTAAGAAAATTCAGGTTATTTGGGTCAGAGTGTTCTGTTGCAGTGTTCGAACTTATGTCGTTTGTAACAATTGCCACTCCGGCTGAACCGGATACTATGCGATATTTTCCCCATGTTCTGTATTCATGCTTATCAGTCGAATCAGTATACGCAGAGTAATTGTACGTCGGATTTGCAGGATCGGAACTGACAAAACTGTTATTCAGCGGTAAGTACGTCAGCGGTGTCGATGTGGTCATCTCCTCACAATCGACACTGAATGGCTTGTCGGTATCGCCCAGGTAATAGACGGTATAAGTGCCATCACCCAACGCAGGGAATGACGCTTGAAGGCTTTTGCAGTCGCGTGGAACTTCATTTATCATTGCGGGCAAAGCTAACGTTGCAACGTCGCTATCGGTCATGAACGGCATTCGTTGTTTTTCGTCCAGCTCCAGCAGTTTACTATAGAGCAGAGGGCATATCGCCGGAGAATCACATTGCCCGCATTCAGAAGCAGCAGGATTTGCCGTGCAGTTATATAACTGTTTGCAATAAGCACGGCTGGTTCCGGTAAAATATTTGTTAATGGTTGTAAAGGTTGTATTTGGTTTTATGGTGTGCCAGTCGTCCGGCTCGATGCAGAGTTCCATCAAGGCCTCAAGGCCTTCATACGATGCTTTGAATTTGTCTTTATACCCTGCCAGTGTTGTTATTTCCGCGTCTGTCACAGAATGATTCTGATCCGTTCCGCTAGTAAACAGCTTCGGATTCCCAGTGACGAAGTTTAATTGATTGTACGCATCTTTATGCTCGGCCAATTGGGTTGCTATTGGTTTGAGATTCGTCCAGTCGCTTCCCAGAGTGTTGGTGAAATAACTATCCTCCATGCCATACTGCCTTCTGATAAACGACTCGTATGGTACGACTACCGCATTGATGGCATAACCGTATGCCAGATTATTGTTAGGGATTGCCAGGCCATCGGCATTTCCGGCCTTAATGGCTGATTTTTCACTTTCGGCATACTTGTCGACGAAGGCAAAAAAATCGCCAACGGTTCTTACTTTTGACGCATCAAGCGAGGCTGACGTTCCTCCCAGAGTCTTCACAATGACCGTAACATTGCTCGTTGAGGTGTCAAACCCCATCTGGTTATCCAGCTCTTTTTTGGTTTTTACAATAAGTGTCTTATTCTGCAGAGTAGCGTGCACCCTGTTTTTTTCACTGGTGCTGCTGAAATTAAATTTGAACATCCCGTAAAAATGCATACCTGTCTGAATCCCGTATACGAATGAATCCCCGCATGCCTCAACGAATTTACTGTACGTGGGATAGAGGGCCAGAAATTGGGTTTTGTCTGCGGAAGGAAACTTCGGATCGTTAACTATAAAGCTCGGACCATCCCAGGTGCTTTTGATGAGGACATAAATTGAATTGGATTCATGTTTGAACTGGTTGGACATCTCTACGGCAACCTTACTTTTAGAAATGCCGAGATTTACATCTGTCTGATAAGATGCATTCAGGAAATCATAAAGCTGGGTCTTGCTTTCTATCATCTGCATTTGGTACGAATAATCATTGGCAAAAGGATTGGCGCTTGTATCTTTTGTTATATCTGTCACCCTTTTAAAACATGGATCAGTGCTGACCGTTCCTGCAATTGAATCATATCCGGACAGGTATGACATAGTGCCGTCACTGTCAAACAATATCGATTGACTCTGTTTGCCGGTTACACCCGGCTCCAACTTGGCAGGCGCATCTGAATTCGATGAACCGCATCCGGGTAAAAGCATAAGCAATCCGAGAAGTAAAGCGTTACTGCCAAGCATTCTGCACATGTTGTAACCTCCTTTTGATCTGGTAGGCCTGCGGTGCTCTGTTACGGTGCTGAATCCCGGCAATCTGCCATCTGATATTCCGGATGCGAAATATGTATAAGAAATAATAAATGAAAGGAACTGTATATCCGGCTATGGATGCTTGTCAATTGATAATGTTTGATCACTATTCCAAGGGTTGTAGACCAGACGGTGAGGCTGTAAGTTGAGACTCACGCCGGCGTCAGATACTGTTCAAACTGTTTCTTGTCGACCGCACAGCGATACGCCTCTTCCGGATTTACTTTTTTTGTCTTCAGCAGGTCAAGCAGGTGTTGATCCATCAACTGCATGCCGTCTTTTTTTGCGGTTTGCATGATAGAAGGGATCTGGAATGTTTTTCCCTCGCGGATGAGATTGGCGATGGCGGGGGTGCCGAGCATGATTTCCAGAGCCGGAACGCGTCCGGTGCCGTCGGCCGTTTTTAAAAGCTGCTGGCAGATAACCCCTTTTAACGACTCGGACAGCATGGCACGAACCTGCTCCTGCTGATCGGTCGGGAATACGTCGATAATACGGTCGACTGTTTTGGCAGCGGTGCTGGTGTGCAGGGTGCCGAAGACCAGATGCCCGGTTTCGGCTGCACTCATCGCAAGCTGAATGGTAATCAAATCGCGCATTTCACCCACTAAGATGACATCCGGATCCTCGCGCAGGGCTGCCCGCAGGGCCGAAGCAAAGCTTTCCGTATGCTCGCCGATCTGGCGCTGATTCATGAGTGACAGCTTGTTTTCATGAATGAATTCAAGCGGGTCTTCAAAAGTCAGGATATGCTCCTTGCGGGTGGAGTTGATCAGGTCGATCATGCCGGCGAGCGTTGTCGATTTGCCGGATCCGGTCGGTCCGGTCACCAGCACCATTCCTTTCTTGAAGTTGGTCATGCGCCGCACGCCTTCAGGCAGCCCCAGTTCGTCAGCCGAAAGTATTTTTGTCGGGATGATGCGGAATACGGCGGCAATCCCGCGGTACTGCATCATGATATTGCCGCGGAAGCGTGCCAGTCCGGGAACTTCATAGGCAAAATCGAGATCCTTGACTTCCTCGAAGTGCGCCTTCTGCTTTTCGCTGAGAATCTCGAACAGGATCGCTTTCAGTTCATCATGTCCCAGCGACTTGAAATTAAGACGGACCATCTCGCCGCGCTGCCGGAAAATCGGCGGATTACCGCTGGAAAGATGCAGGTCGGACGCTCCCTGTTCCTTCATCATAGTAAAAAGTGCATCGATGCGTGCCATGAAGTCCTCCTCTTTTACCCCGTGCAAACAGGATACGAATACTCACAAATCTCTAAAAGCAAAAACGAACCAGTAATCGATTCCATCGTACTAAAGAACAACGGAAGCGATATATTCTTCAGGCGAAACAGAGCCTGCCATCAGAAGCCGCCGCCCTTCATCAGAGAGACCGTGGTAGCCGATCGACCCGAGGTAATTCTCCAGTGCGGAGACATTGCTTGATTGTTCGAAAATCCGCACGAACTCGTCAGTAAAGACCAGAATATCCGTCAGGAATTTTCTCGAACTGAACCCGCTATGGCCACACTCATCACAGCCTGTCGTACGGTAAAATGATGCAGGGTATTCAAGAAGGTCCATCGCTGCCAGTTCCTCGGTCGGCGGAGTGTAGACGGTCAGGCATCCCGGGCAGAGGAGCTGAATACCTTTGAACGAGACGAGACCGTTGACGAAAATAGGAAGGAAGTAGTTTTGTTGCTGATACAGTAACAGCTGGCGTAGAACGTTGCGGGTGCCGCGAATTTCCAGCCCGGCCAGCACCAGTTTGCCGCGCATGGCCGCCCGGCAGGCGGCTGTGAAAGGCATCCCTTCGGTAACATCTTCAATCACCAGAATATCGGGAGCATGATCGAGAGCGTTCATGATGGTGGCGGCCCGTTCGGTTTCGTCGCGAGGAAGAAGAATGCGGGGAAAGCGCTTGTTTATCTGCCCCGGCCCTTCTCCCAGAATAATGACATTCTTGCCGTCGGTATCTATCTCCTCCAGCATAAGATCGATAAAACGGTTGCGTTCCTGCGTGCTTCGTGATGCAAAGAAGGTGATGCCCTGTTTCTTTCGGGACAGCTGGATAAAAGCGGCTTCCTGACCGGCGGGAAGGTGAAGATCGGCAAGCCGGTCCGGAACTCCGGCGGACAGATGCGGCCGGATGGTGATATATTCACCGCCGTAGCCGGCCATCGCGGCAATCTGAAACGTGATCGGATTGGAACGGTAGCTGAATGTAAGCAACCCGCCGGAATGCGGTTCACCGGGAGTTGTACTGCCGATGCTTTTGCGGATCTTGCGGATGACGTCAGGGTAATAGGTGCCGGCCAGCGACCCAACTGGGTGTGAAATGCCGCCACGTCTGCCGCTGATTGTCACCGTTTCTCCCATTGGCTGCAGGGAGAGCGAAGAAAGCCGATTTTGCAGGATAAAAATCAGCAGGTAGTCAAGCAGCTTACCACCGCTCAGGTCATTGTTAATGACCTCCAGAATTTTTTCGGAAAAGGCGCTTGAAGTAAATCCCAGTTGTTCATGTGTGTTACAGCCGTAGCATGCCTCGATCATTTCACGAATTTCACGGATCAACGCTACCGAGACATTGACCTGGCAGCCGGATATCTGCTCGACCGCTGCGATTGCAGTCTTGTTGAGCGGGTCCGAGATGGCAATGCTTAACTCGCTTCCGGCTTTTATGAGCGGAATCAAGTTGTACTTACGCGCTGTTGCGGCCGGGACAAGCCGCACCGCATCCGGGTCGATCATGTCGGCTTTGAGCCGAATGTACGGGAGGTCCAGCTGATTGGAAAGAGCCCAGTCAATATCCTCCTGCGTGACAATCCCGAGACTGATCAGTGCTTCACCGAAGCGCGCCCCGCTCCGTCCCTGTTCTTCCAGGGCAGCAGTGATGTCATTATCACTGATGATGTTGCAGGCGGAGAGGATTGCGCCCATGGACCCCTTTTTCTGTTCTGACATGTCAGGCCTCCAAAGTTGGATACATCAATGAGATGAAGCTATTCGCTGCGGTCACTCAGGTTCTCAAAGCGGGTATGCTCGCCAAAAAAGGCCAGGCTGACGGTGCCGATCGCGCCGTTACGCTGCTTGCCGATAATCAGTTCGGCGTTGCGATCATGTCCCTGGGTGCATGAATTATCCCGTTTGCGGCACTGCTCGCAATAGACCGCTTCGCGGTACACAAACATGATCACGTCGGCATCCTGTTCGATGGCGCCCGATTCGCGCAGGTCGCTCATCATCGGGCGCTTGTCGGCGCGTTTTTCCAGCTCCCGGTTCAGCTGGGAGAGAGCCACGACCGGTACGCCCAACTCTTTTGCCAGTGCCTTAAGGGCCTGGGAAATCTCCGAGATCTCCTGCTGTCGTGATTCGATGCGGGTGCCCGCTTTCATCAGTTGCAGGTAGTCGACGATAATCAGGCCGATATCATGTTCGCTTTTGAGGCGGCGGGCCTTGGAGCGCAGTTCGAGCACGCTGATGGCAGGGGTGTCGTCGATAAAAATTTTGGCATCATGAAGTATTCCTGCCGCCCTGGTCAGGCGCGGCCAGTCGCTGTCCTGGAAGTGCCCGGTGCGCATGCGTCCGAAGTCAACCCGGGCGATGGAGGCGAGAAACCGCATGACCAGGTCTTCCTTGCCCATCTCCAGGGAGAATATGACCGACGGGGTTTTCTTTTTGCTCTCGGCACTGGCGTGCTGGGCGATATTGAGTGCCAGGGTCGTTTTGCCCATGGATGGCCGGGCGGCGATGATGATCAGGTTGCCCGGCTGGAAACCGGCGGTCATCTGGTCGAGATCGGCATAGCCGGTCGGTACGCCGGTGATGTGTTCTTTGCGGTCATTGAGTGATTTGAGGATTTTGAAGGCTTCTTTGATGAGCGGCTGGATCGGCACATACTGCGGGCGCAGCTTGTTTTCGCCGATTTCGTACAGATCCTTCTGAGCCTTGTCCAGCAGTTCATTGACATCCGTCTGATCTTCATAGCTGCGGGTGACGATCCCGGTGGCGATGCTGATCAGCTTGCGGTTTACCGACTTCTCTTTGACGATTTTGCAATAATAGGCGATATTTGCCGCAGTCGGGACGTAATCGACCAGCATGAGCAGGTAAGCCGCGCCGCCGACTTCATCCAGTTCCCCTTTTTTTCTCAGTGTTTCCGTCAATGTCACCAGGTCGCATGGCTCGCGCCGGTCTGAAAGCTGCATCATCGCCAGGAATATCTTGCGATGAACCTCACGATAGAAATCTTCCGGAACGATGCTTTCCAGTACCCGGTTGATGGCATCGTTGTCGATTAGAATACCGCCCAGAATAGACATTTCTGCGTCCAGATTCTGGGGGGGGAGTTTCGGGTCAGTCATTAGTCTGTATTCCTTGTGCACCTGGTTAAATTTTAAATGAGGGGTACATCACCGATAAGGGTAACTATTCACCTTACCATGATTCTCTCCCCTACTTCAACGCCTCGGCAACGGCAGTGCAAAGTTCCTGGCGGAGGTAGGGCTTCTGCAGAAAGCCTTTTGCCCCGAGTTTCATAAGCTCGTCAACAGTTTCCTGCTGGTGAAAGCCGGATGAAATCAATACCCGGATATCGGGGTAGCTCTCCTTAAGCCGCACCAGAGTTTCTTTGCCTCCCATTCTGGGCATCAGCATATCCATAATTATCAGAGAGATATCTTTTTTTTCTCTCTCATACACCTCCACCGCCTGTTCGCCGTCTTCTGCAAGGTAGACCCGATACCCCAACCCTTCCAGTAGATCCAGTCCCAAGGTGCGGAGTATCTCCTCATCGTCTACAAACAAGATGCCGCCTGAACCGCAAATCAGCTCTTCAGAGGAAATATCCAGCGCTTTTTTCTCACACGAGACCGGAAGATATAATTTGAAGATCGTGCCGGTGCCGGGCTCACTGAAGATGTTTATACAGCCATGATGGTCTGTAATGCTGCCGTAGACGACAGCTAATCCAAGGCCGGTACCTTTGCCAATCTCTTTTGTCGTAAAAAACGGCTCAAAAATATGCTGGAGGATTTCTTTCGATATCCCCGTGCCGGTATCAGATACCCCGATTTCAATATAGGAACCGGGAGAAATATCAAAGGTACTCGCCTCACAGTACCCGGAATCCAGCTCAACATTGGCGGTGGAAAAGGTGATGACGCCGCCGTCAGGCATGGCGTCACGGGCATTGACACCGAGGTTGAGCAATGCGTTCTGCAACAAAGTCGGATCGCCGATTACGCAAATATTCTTGGCTGTCAATCGTGTTTTTAGGATAATTTTTTTGTCAACGGTCCGCTCCAGCAGTGAAATAACTTCACGAATCATTGCATCGACAGGGATTTGCACCGAGTTTTTTTGGCCTTTGCGGGAAAATGTCAGCAGTTGACCGGTCAGGTCGGCCGAACGGGTCGCCGCCTGTTGAATGTTGCCGAGCAGTTTCAATGCGGCAGAGTCATCCTGAACATGATTCATCATAAGTTCGGCGGAGCCTAAAATTGCGGTTAACATATTGTTGAAGTCGTGGGCAATGCCGCCGGCAAGCTGCCCGATGACTTCCATTTTCTGCGTCTGCCGGATCTGATCCTCCATCCGCTTCTGCTCGGTGACATCCAGGGTCACCGTCAACATGCATTTCTCATCTTTAAAATCCATGAGAGTGCTGTACAAAAGCACAGAGCGGTTTTCGCCCTGGAAGGTTTTGACGTCGGTGGCAAATCCTGATACGCTCTGCTTTTCGCGGAGTTCTTTGAAAAAAAGCTCCCTCTCCGTAGGAACTCCCCAGAGACCAAGCTCAATACCGTTTTTGCCGACAACACCGTCATCCTTGTAACCAAAGGCATCTCTGCAGGTGCGGTTGATCTTGCGGATTATCCCCTCGGGAAATGAAGAAACAACAATGGCAAGCGGTGACACATCAAAAAGAGTCTGGAGGCTGGTATTTGATTCGTTCAACTTCTTCTGGGCGGTTTTGTATTCTTCGATCTGTACGCGCAGCATCTCTTCGGTTGCAACAAGTTGATCACGTGTTTCGACAAGCTCCACGACCTGCGCGTGCAGAAGTTCCTCAGTTGTTTTCAGCGCGTTGTTCCAATTTTGAAGCTGCTCATTGCTTGTTTTCAGTTCTTCGGCGGAGTGGCGTAATTCTGCCGTTCTCAACTCCACCAGCTCCTCAAGGTGATTTCTGTGCAGCTCAATCTCACGGCGCTGGCGGAACAGTTCGGCAAAAATTCTGACCTTGCTTTGCAGAAACAGAGGTTCTATCGGCTTGGCAAGATAATCGACGGCTCCGGCGTCATACCCTTTGAACTGGAGTTGAAGATCCTCCATGCCGGCAGTGACGAAGATGATCGGGATGTGCCTTGTTTTCGGATTTGCCCGCATCAGCTGGGCCGTCTCGAAACCATCCATTCCCGGCATCTGCACATCCAGCAGCACCAGGGCAAAGTCCTGCTTGAGCGTCAGGCGAAGAGCCTCATTCCCTGAGGATGCTTTGACGAGCTCGTAACCCTGGTTGCCGAGAAGGCCTTCCAGCGTCAGGAGGTTTGCCGGCCGGTCATCGACTAACAGAACCGGAATGGTAGTGGGCGGTGCGGTAAAATTCATGGCTTCCTCTGTATGAGCCTCATCAAAAGGGCTGGAATTTCCTTCAAGCATACCACATGATCAGCTTTCACCACGTGCAGCGCGTTTCTTGGCATGTCATCCATCTCGGCGTCAGCGGGATCCTGGACTATGGTCATGCCGCCCCGGTTTTTAATTTTTAACAGACCGTTGCTACCGTCGTTTCCGGCTCCGGTCATGATCACTCCGATCAGCGCCGGGCCGTAAACTTCCGCCGCCGACTCGAAGAGTACATCCACCGAAGGACGGGCAAAATTTACCGGTGGATCGATGGAGAGCGCCAAATGGCGCTCCCGCTCCACCAGCAGGTGGTAATTCGCCGGAGCCAGATAGACTGTGCCGGACGTTATGGTTTCCATCTCATCGGCTTCTTTTATCCGAATTGCACTGAGCGTGTCCAGCAATACCGCCAGACTGTCGTCAGAATCCGGAGTGATATGGGTAACGACGAGGACCGGGATCGGGAAGTCGGGTGGTAATGCCCCCAGTATGAACTTGAGCGCCGCAACACCGCCGGTCGAAACTCCGAGGACAACAGCCTTGAAATGCCCGCCATGGCTATTTGGCATAGCGTTTCCGATAGATCTGCATCCGGGGTGTTATCGCCTCATACCGGTCCGTGATGTGCCGGTGATTCAGGCTCTCTTTCGTGCCGAGACACAGAAAACCGCCCGGAACCAGGCTGCCGTCAAACAGTCCCAATGCCCGCTCTTTAAGCGGCTGTTTGAAATAAATCATGACGTTGCGGCATAAAATCAGGTTCATCTCGCCAAAGTCGGCGTCTACGGCCAGATTATGCGCTGCAAAGACAATATTCTCCCGCAGCGAGGCGTTCAGGATGGCTCGATCGTACCTCGCCGTGTAGTAGTCGGCGAAGGAACCCGTGCCAGCCGCTTGCTGATAATTCCTGGTAAAACGTTGCAACTCCTGCAGCGGATAGATACCTGCCTGTGCCGTACGGATCACCTCTTCGTTGATATCGGTGGCATAAATCCGGAAGCGCCCTTTCATACCCTCTTCCTCGAGGAGTATCGCCATTGAATAGGCTTCTTCACCGGAGGCACAGCCGGCATGCCATATCTTCACAAAAGGGTAAGTCTTCAGATGCGGTACTACCAGTTCCCTGATGGCCTTGAAGAAGGCGGGATCACGGAACATCTCCGATACATTGACCGTGATTCCCCGCAGCAGGGTAGCGAATAACTCGCGATCCCGCAACAAGGATGACTGGGCAAGCGACAGGGTTGCAAAGCCTGATCCGGAAAGCCATTGGAGCAGCCGCCTTCTGAGGGACGCTTCGGAATACTCCCTGAAGTCATAGCCGTAGACCTGGTAGGTCCCCTCCAGCAGCAATTTTATTTCGAGATCGATGAGCTCATCAGGCGTCATGCTGTTTCCCGTTCCGCCTGCATCCGTGCCCGTTCTTCCAGTTCCTCGTTTGTCTGCTGCAGCGTCTCCTGCTGGGCCTGCAGCTCTTCAGTCTGAGCTTGAGTCTGCTCCAGAAGATCGTTGACCAGCTGCCGGGAACGATTGACGTTGAATGCAATAGCTATCCCTTCCAGTGACTGGGCCAGGAATTCGAAATCGTCCTCGTTGAAATGTTTGAAGCTGCCGATCTCTAAAACTCCGGCCAATACGTCGTTGTGCATAATGGGGAGTATCGCTACATTCAGTGGATCCGCCTCACCCAGCGCCGAGGTGATCGGGAGATAATCCGGCGGCACGGTAGTGAGATGAATGATTTTTCGTTCCAGCGCGGCCTGGCCCGGCAGTCCTTCACCGAGACGGAAACCCCAGTTCAAGCGACCGGTTCCGGAAATGGCGAATGTGGAGAGGGTTTGAAGCATCTCACCCGTTTCGTCATACAGGTAGATGATACCAACTCCGGCGCCAAGAAAATCTACCATAAAAGCCAGCGCTTCGTCAGCCAGTTCAGCGTTCTTCTTTTCGACTCGCAGGATTCTGTTCAGTTCAAACAGCCCGCCCTTCATGCGGTCACGCCGGGTGGCCTCATCCCTGCTGCTGCGAAGCGACAGGGTCATTTCGGAAAAAGCCCTGTCCAGAGTGACCTGGGCCCTGCTCATTTCCACAACCGCTGCGAGTACTATTCCAACTTCGTCTTTCTTTGTCTGTGCAGAGTCAAGCAGCAACGCCGAGCTGACTATTACTTCACGGTCCAGGTCGCCGCCGGCAATAGCTTCGGCAAGATGTGCCTTTTCCTCTCCCCGTTCCTGTTGCCTGCTGACGGCCTCAAGAACCACGCGCAGTGGCAGCAACACCGAGCGGTAGATCCAGAAGCCGAACAGAATCCCGATGGCAATCGCCACAGATCCGATGACGGCAATCCGGGACAGGCTCTGGTGGATAATGGTTTTTGCATCTATAATTGATTTTTCCTGTTCCCCCTGGGCCGCAGCAACGCTAGCTTTCCCTTGTGCCGACTGCTTGACGACTATGGCGTGCAATTTTTCGACAGATCTGTTTGCCTGGTCGATTGAGTTCAGTTTCTTTTTGAGCGTCGTCACAATTCCATCGGGTGCATGAATTTCAGTACGAATAGTGGCCAGGGAGGCTGCTGCTGAAGCGAGTATCTTCAACTCCTCTCTGGCGTTTAATGTGATCAGAGCGTTTTCTACCGTGTGGACACGCGAGCCGATTTCAATGAAAAGACGCCGGATTTCCGAATCAAGGCCCTCCAGTTCTGCAACCGATTCAAGGGTAAACAACCGGTTGATATCACTGGTCACCATCAACCCCAGTGACACCAATTCCGAATTTGCCAGTAAAATAGCGTTGGCGTCATTCGACTGGCGGAAGATTTTTCCCTGCGCCTCGGTTTCTGCTTCCAGGTGAGCGCCGGCCAATTCTAGTTCCTGGTTAAGCGTCAAGTGCAGCCGAGTCATTTTTCCCGTCAGCTTTTGTAACGATTCTCCGACAGTTTTTTTTGAAATTTCATCCTTTGAAGAGAGCGCGGCCGACTGTCGCAGCAAAAAATCGTTCATATCGTCAGAAACCGCTGTGACATCAGAGGCGATGAACGTCCCGGATTTATTCCTGATGATCTGCCCCATAAGCGTGTTCAATTTTCCTTTCGCGATAAGGAACTCGCTTCTGTTCCGGGCGTTCTGTGCAGAACCTGAAACCAGGATCAATTCCTTTACCTGATTACGAAGCACCTCAATATCCCGTAATCGGGCCGATAGGTGGCCGGTACTTTCCATTGCCGTGGCAAAAGCGGTGGAGCGGGTGGCTTGCAGGCGACGGATAGAGGTTTCCAGCTCCTTAAGGCGGGCCGTTGACTCCTTCATCTGGTGTGATACCGTGGTACTCTTCTCACCGGCCGCGATGCTGTTTGTGATGCGGGCTTCTGCAGCGGCAAAAAGTTCGTGCGCTACCGGTTTAAACTCTGCAGACAGACTCAGCCGGTTGGCGCCGCCCCCCATCTTCTCCAGGCGCTCTTGGTCGTACCTCACTTTCTCCAGCGTTTCCTCGGCTGCTGCCCGGAACAGCAAGTATTCAGCCATAGTGCGGGCAGTATTTACCTTTATCAAGGCGGTTATGCTCCCCTGGAGCTCCCGCTGTAATTCTACCGTCCGCATCTGGAAGGGGGTGCTCTTCTCTGCCAGATAGGAAAGTTTCTCCTGCAGGAAACTCATGGATGAAATGCCGGCCAGGGAGATAAAAAGTATCATCCCTGTTGTGACCACCGCGTTGGCTATAAGTTTGGTTTTGATGGTCATTTTATATACATGTTTCCTTCACTCTTTAAAAAATCCAGCAGTTTTTGCAGGGAAGGCGTCGGGGACCCCTTGTACACAAGGGTCAATGGCCGTTCAATGGCAGGGGCAATCTCTTTCAGCCCCGGTGCTGCCGCAGTCCCGGTCACGATGCCGATCGCTTCGGGTGTCGCGGCGATGGCATCGGGTGTGTCAGCCATTGATTCAACATCATAGACGGTGTTTGTCAGCGCTTCATTGTCCATAATCCCGGTCTTGAAAAGGATCACGGCGCCTGAAGAGACAGAAGGCCAGACAACCAGAATCGGGGCATCATCACCGCCTACCTCTTGCCAATTCCGTGTTTTACCGGTAAAAATTCCCTTGAGTTGTTCTTTTGAAAGGGCGTTTACCCTGTTTCCGGCATTCACCACAATCATGGCTTTTTCAATAACCGGAACATACGACGTATACCTGCCGATCTCCTGCACCGGTATCCCCGCACTCCTCGCGTGATTCAGCCACTCGGCAAGCGGCAGACTTGCTCCGGCGACATCCGCATTTCCTTTTTCAAGTTCAGCCAGTGCGGGTAACGGATCGTTAAAAAGGATAGTAATGTCGATACCGGTTTTATCTCTGAAGGGGTTTTTGACAGGATCAAATACTCTCTTGATAAAGGTGACCCCGGTCGCAATTTTTACTTCGTCAGCACCGGCAACGGCTGTGCTGAACAGCGATAAAAGAACACCGGTAATGAGTACCATGCGTCTCATTGCATCCCTCCGGTCTGTGATGTCACTATCGAGCTCATATCTGTCTGGTCCGGCGAGCCTGCTGAATAAAGCCAGACCCGCAGCAGTGAAAAAAGTTTCTCCATGTCGACCGGCTTTGGTATATAGTCGCTGGCCCCGGCTTTAAGACACTCTTCGCGATCACCTTTCATCGCCTTGGCGGTCAATGCGATGATCGGCAGCATGTGAAAGCGGGCATCGTCCCGTATCTTCCGCATCGCTTCGTACCCATCCATTACCGGCATCATGATATCCATCAGGACCAGATCAATATCTGGAAATTCATCCAGAAGTTTTAAGGCTTCACGACCATTTTCCGCTTCAAAGATGGTGATGTTTTTTTCCGCCAAGGCGCTGGAAAGTGAGAAAATGTTGCGCATATCGTCGTCGACGATAAGGACTCTTTTCCCCTCCAGCATCGCTTCCTTGTCAAGCGCAGAACGGATCATCCGCTGTTTTCCGGGATCAAGCGAGGTTTCCACCAGGTGAAGAAAAAGCGTTACTTCGTTCAAAAGCCGTTCGGGACTTTTAGCTCCCTTGATGATGATGCTCTCCGCATAGTGGTGCAAGCGTCTTTCATCTTCGTGAGTCAGTTCGCGTCCGGTGTGGATAATTACCGGGATGCGGCGGTCAGGATCGAGCTTTTTGAGTTCTTCCAATAACTCAAATGCCCCCATATCTGCCAGGCCCAGATCAAGCACGATGCAGTCAAACTGTTCGCTGGAAAGCAGGGCAATGGCCCTGGCGCCACTATCAGCCACGGTGATAGTCACGTTTCTCTCCTCCAGCAGGGCAACCATTGCTGTTGCCTGATCCTGGTCATCTTCGACGATCAGCAGCATTTTCATGGTCTTTTCGATGGCGGCATCCAGCGTGCCGAAAACGGCATCCAGCTGTTCGCTGCTGACCGGTTTTGTGGCAAAGCCGATTGCGCCCATACTCATCGCTTTCTGGCGTTCCTCCAGGCAGGTGATGAAATGTACCGGAATATGCCGTGTTACCGGGTTGTCTTTCAGGCTGCGCATGACACCCCAGCCATCAATATGCGGAAGCATGATGTCCAGAATTATCGCACTCGGCTGATAGCTCTCGGCAAGGGCAATACCGCTTTCTCCGTCGGCAGCCACCAGAACGGCAAAATTTCGCTCCCGCACCATATCGGCCACTATGCCGGCAAACGTCAGGTCGTCTTCGATAATCAAAATATTCCTGTCGCCGCTTTGAATATTCTCACGATCGTCCTGGATCGGCGCCGGCAGCGGGTCAAAGGATTTTCTTCTGGATACCGGTGCATCCAGTATGCTTGGCGGCGTTGCACTACCTGCCGGCACTGCTGGTACGGCCGGTTGTTCAACTGGCCGTCTGAGGGGGCACTCCCCATTGACGGGAAGGTACAGGGTGAAGGTGCTTCCCTTGCCGGCTTCACTGGCAAGCGTAATTTCCCCGCCCATCGAGCGGGCCAGTTGGCGTGAGATGGAAAGCCCCAGTCCGGTGCCGCCGTAGGTACGGCTCGTGCTCCCGTCTGCCTGCTGGAACGCGTTGAATATAAGCTGCTGCTTTTCTGCCGGAATCCCGATGCCGGTGTCGATTACTGTAAAAGCAACGGCCTCCGTATTGAGCGGATTTTCTTCGGCCGTCGGCGTGTAGGCGCGAAGCGAAACTGCACCGCTCTTGGTGAATTTACACGCATTGGAAAGCAGGTTGTTAAGGATTTGCAGGGTTCTCTGATTGTCGGCGGTGATGGATTCGGGGGCTGATTCTTCTTCTGTGACGCTGAATGCGATCCCCTTGTCTCCTGTGATCGGATTAAAGACGGTTTTGAGTTGTGCGCATATCTCCGAGAGCGGAAGGTTTTCATAATGGAAATCCATATGCCCTGATTCGATTTTGGAGAGATCCAGAATATCATTAATGAGGTTCAGCAGATCCCTTCCGGCGCTATTAATCGTGGCTGCAAACTCCACCTGCTTGATCGTCAGGTTCCCGTCGCGGTTATCCTTCAGCAGGCTGGAGAGAATCATCAGGCTGTTGAGAGGTGTACGCAATTCATGTGACATATTGGCAAGGAACTCGGATTTATAGGTACTGACCCGCTCCAGTTCAGTCGCTTTGCGCTGTAATTCGTGGCTGGCTCGCTCCAGTTCGCGGTTTTTTGTGCGGACTTGTTCGCGTTGCTGCTCCAGCAGATGTGTGCGCTCTTCCAGCTCTTCGTTGGTCTGTTGCAGCTCTTCCTGCTGAACCCGCAATTCTTCGGTCTGGGCCTGTGTCTGTTCCAGAAGTTCATTAACCATGTGCCGCGATTTGTTGACGCTGAGCGCAATTGCTATTCCTTCTTTTGACTGGTTCAGAAATTCCAGATCGTTGTCACTGAACATCTTGAAGGAACCGATCTCGAGGATGCCGACCAGGGCATCGTTGTACAGAAAGGGCAGAACCACGATATGTGCCGGTTTGGACCCACCCAGGCCGGAGCTGATGCGAAGATAGTCGGGAGGGGCTGCATCCAGGAAAATCATTTTTCTTTCCAGGGCCGCCTGCCCGGCCAGGCCTTCACCGAGGGAAATCCGCTCGTTCAGGCGGTCGTTCCCGGTAACGGCATAGCTGGCGACTCTGTGCAGGGTTGCCTCCTTTTCATCAAAAACATAGAAGACGCCAATCCCGGCGCCAATATATTCAATCAGAAACGACAGAACCTGTCCTGCCAGTTCCGTGGTCGGTTTGTCGCCACGCACGATGGTATTGAGATCGTTCAGGCCGTTCTTGAACCAGTCACGCAAGGCCTCCTGGTTGTGGTTGTGGCGCAGGGAGCTGGACATCCTGACAAAAGCCTGGTCCAGCGAATACTGTACTTCGCCCATGCCAACGACCGCTTGCAGCAGCATCCCCGCTTCATCACGGGTAAACCACTCCGTCTCCGGCCGCAATGGTTCGGAAACGATCACTTCCTGATCCAGATCGCCTCCGGCGATGGCCTCGACAATGCGCACTTTTTCTTTGCTTCCCTCCTGTTGCAAGCGGAGCGCGTCAAGCACCTGACCCAGGGGGGTGGCAATACTGCGGGTAATCAAGATGGTCATTATTGCCGCCAGCATTGCAGCGCCAGCGGCAAGGATCAGCGTGATCAGTCCTGTCTCTCTGGCAGTTGCACTATTCTGCTCGGAAATCTGTTCAGCGTTTTCCACCAGATAGTTCTGCAGGTCCTCAATCGCCTTAATCTCGGCATGTTCAGCGCCGGCGACGGCAGCAGATTTTATATATGCTACCGCCTCTTCATTTCTGTTGGGTTTTGCAGATGTCAGGATGCGGGTAAGATGGGGGGTGAAGTTGCTGCGTGTTTCCACCAGTCGCTCAAAAAGTTTTTTTGACTCGGCATCAGGGAGGGCGGCTTCAAGATTGGCAACATTCGCGTCGATCTCCTTGCGGAACGTTGCGATCCGTTCCCGGTAGTAATCGTGAGTGTGCTGATCTTGCGCGAGAACAAGCTCCCGGATGTTGGTTCTCAAGCGTTGGAAACCGGCAGAGACATTGCCGATTTGCTCCACCGGTTTGACCCCGCTTTTAAAAAGTAAGCTGTCGGCCTGTTCAAGTTTGTTGATCTGGAAAAAACCGAAGATCACAATTGCCATAATTATAAATACAACGGTAGAAAAGCCGAGGATCAATTTGCTTTTAATCTTGAGGTTGGCGTAAAAAGTCATGTTTGATTCCTCATTGATCTCCCGTGTCCGGAAGAGAAGCTATTTGATGCCGTCAGGCCGGTTGAATGAAATCTTACCGGCGTTGTCATGGACTTCGGCACAGGTGAAGCGGCTGGTATTGAAGGAGGGCCCTTTATGAAATGGCACGCTTTTCACGGCGGAGAAGATCTCCTGCGTTGACCGCAAACGGTACCGCCAGGAGAATCCGCTGGTTGGGATTGGCGACATCCGCCGGAATGGCCGCTCCGCGTTCGGAAAGTGTGGAAAAATGCTGCAGCGTAACAGTGTCGCTGCGCATCCCCGGCCCGATAAACTCGATCATGTCACCAGCCTTGATCCGGTTGCGCACACTGATCAGAAGCGTCCCGTCATCCTTCACGTCATCGATAACTCCGACGAAATCGTGACTGCGAATGTAGGCCGACTGGTACTCCTGGGCGACGTTGCGCGGCTGACCGAACAGGAACCCGGTTGTGTAGCCGCGATGGCTCAGTTTGGCCAGCTCTTCCAGCCACTCGGGGCGGCAGCGCCATCCGGCGGGGTCTGCCAGGTATTCGTCCAGTGCCTGGCGATAGACCCGCAGCACCGATGCAACATAGTTGATTCCCTTCATGCGTCCTTCTATCTTGAGCGAATGTACTCCGCTTGCGACAAGAGCCGGAATATGTTCCAGCAGACAGAGGTCGCGCGAGTTGAAGATGAAGGTCCCGTTTTCGTCCTCCATTACCGGAAAATATTCGCCCGGCCGCGATTCTTCCACCAGGTGATAGCTCCAGCGGCAGGGGTGAGTGCATTCGCCCTGATTGGCATCACGTCCGGTCAGCATGCTGGAAATCAGGCAGCGGCCGGAATAGGACATGCAAAGCGCCCCATGCACGAAAGTTTCAAATTCCATTCCCGGGACCTTTTTTACCGTTTCGCGGATATTATCCAAGCTCATTTCCCGCGCCAGGTTAATCCGGGAGACGCCCTGCTGCTGCCAGAATCGGGCGGAGCGCCAGTTGATGGTGTTGGCCTGGGTGGAAAGGTGCAGTTCGCGATCCGGCGTGACCTGGCGCACCGCATCGATTACACCCGGATCCGCGACGATGTAAGCATCAAAGGGAAGCGGAGCGATCTGCGCGAGGTACTTTTCCAATTCCGGAAGCGCTTCATTGCGCGGGTAGCTGTTAATCGTCAGATATGCCTTAACGTCGTTCACGTGGCAAAAATCCAGAGCTGATTTCATCTCATCCATGGAAAAGTTATCAGCCATATTGCGAAGTCCAAAGGCTTGGCCGCCAAGATATACGGCATCGGCGCCGTAGTGGACCGCGATTTTCAGTTTTTCCATATTACCGGCTGGCGCCAGTAATTCAGGTGTATGCATGGGAGTTCCAGTATCATGACGGATTAGGGAATAATTTGGGTCGCGAGGCTTGAATGCTAGCACAATCAGTTTGCCAATAAAACTGAAAAGACACCTTTCACTTGACAAAGATAACTATATCGCTTTAATTATGAAAAAGTACGTTAAATGGGGGTATTATGCCATCAGAAGGCCGAATTGTACCATGTCTGTTGTTAACAGTTTTGCTCTCAGGCTGCGCCGCCAATGACCTGATGGTTAAACGTCAAGCCGAGTCCGAAGCCAAAATCGAGTTTCTGGTCCAATCGTCAAAAAAAGCTGAACAGCGGCACAATGAACTTGCCGGGTTACTGCAGGCTCAGGAGGAACGGCTTCACGTTGTCAGCGGTGAAATAAAGCAGCTCAAGAATGAAACGGGTGACCTGCAAGCTTCCCGCGACGAACTCAAGGTCAGGGTCGCAAGCCTTGCCCAGAAGTTGCAAACACCCAAGGTAGAAATCGTCAATCAGCCATCGTCCTCCAAAGCTGCCGGTGAATCCGGCCCTCCTGCGGAATATCTCAAATCATTCGGCCTGTACAGTGCCAATAATTTTCCTGCGGCCATCGCCTCGTTTGAATCATTTCTCAAGAATAATCCTCGGAGCGACTATGCTGCCAACGCCCAGTACTGGATTGGCGAGTGTCACTATACTCTCTCGGATCTCCCGAGGGCAAAAGAAGCCTTTTTGAAGGTCGTGGACAACTACCCGAAAAGTTCCAAGACCCCGGATGCCCTTCTGAAGCTTGGCTATACCCTGTCTGCTATGAAGGAAAAGGAAAAAGCAGCGGTTATATTCGATAAAATTATTACGTCATATCCCAGCAGTCCAGCTGCAATAAAAGCCCGTGAACGTCTGAACACGCACTGAGCCCGGCCTCTCCTGACTTAAATGACCAGGATGGGCACTATTGTACAAAATCACAAGTGGATGAGGTGTCCCTATGAAAATCATGCTGTTGCTGTTGGCTCTTCTAGCCGTGCCATCGTTGCCGTCTTTTGCGTTTGTCTCCGGGCAGGGCGAACCTGCCATTTACGTCATAAAACAGGGCGATACGCTCTGGGGGCTCTCCGAGCGTTTTATTAAAGATCCGGAATACTGGCCGAATATGTGGTCTAAAAATGGCCAGGTCACTAACCCCCACTTTATTTATCCAGGGCAAAAATTGCGGATTTTTCCGGACCGGCTCGAGATTGTTCCCCAAGAGCGCGTAGCGGTTCCGGTGAAGAAAACCGAACCTGTTACAACAATCGTCGAGGCGCCTCAGGAGATTGCTGCCGAGAAGACCTACACACTGTATGGGACTGAAGGTTTTCTGGCGGAGAAAGATTTCAAACCGTACGGCATGGTTATCGGGGGGCAGCATGACCGGATAATCGCGGGAGCTGATGATATCGTCTACACTGATATCGGTACGGATCAACATGCCGGTGATGGTGATAAATTCTCCGTATTTCTTAAGGATGCGTCGGTCAAGCATCCTCAGAATAGTGAAGAAATGGGCTACAAGATGGTTCCGCTCGGGACTCTCCAACTGACGGATGTTGAGCGTAAATCGTCGCGTGCCATTATTACCGATTCAACCCGGGAGATCGGCCCGGGTGCTTACCTGCTTCCCTACAAGGATACTCGCCGGCGGGAGATTTCCCTCAAGAACACCAAATATGAGCTTAACGGGTATATAATCGATAGCTTAAGCGGCGTCAGTGTCATTGCCGCCGGAGATATTGTGTATATTGACCTTGGGGCCAGCCAGGGGGCTGAAGCTGGCAACATGCTTTATATTGTCCGGGATGTGACGATTGACCAGAAGTATGTGGAAGGACGCATAGACAAACTGCCTCAAGAACTTCTGGGGGCGCTGGTTATTCTTGAAACCGGCAAAAAAACATCTTCCGCCCTGGTTGTCAAGAGTATCGATGCGATCTATAAAGGCGACCGGATCGTCAGCCAGGCCAAATAAGCAGACAGATTTTTAATCCAAGACCGGCTCTGTGCCGGTCTTTTTTTGTCGAACCGAATCAGGTGCCGAAATGGAAAATTTTTACTGGATAGGTCTTAAATCGGTCCCCGGAGTTGGCAACGTTGCTTTCCGGCGCCTTCTGGAACAATTTGACACTCCTGAGGCTGTGCTGAAAGCGTCCCCTGCATCGCTCTCCGGCATCAAGGGGATGACTTCTGCAGTAATCGATGGCATCAAAAACGCCGAATGGCAGCGTTTTGCGGAAGAGGAGTGCCGCCGGCTTGAAGCGAGCGCCGTGCGCCTGGTAACGTATGTCTCGCACGATTACCCGAAATCACTGTTTGAGATTCCCGATCCGCCGCCGTTTCTGTATGTTAAAGGTGAGTTGCGCTCCCGGGAGCTTTCCATTGCAATTGTCGGCTCACGCCGGGCGACATCCTACGGATTGATGACAACCGGAAAGCTGGCTTCGGCACTCGCCGTCCATGGCGTTTGTGTTGTCTCGGGGATGGCGCGCGGGGTCGATACGGCAGCCCACAAAGGGGCGCTGCAGGCGGGAGGACGGAGCATCGGCGTGTTGGGATGCGGCGTTGACAAGATCTATCCTCCTGAAAACCGTCCGCTCTTTGAGGAAATGTCATGTAAGGGGTGCCTGGTGTCGGAATTTCCGTTGGGAACCTTGCCGCTGGCCGAAAATTTCCCGCGTCGTAACCGGATTATCAGCGGACTTTCCCGTGGCGTGCTGGTCGTTGAGGCCGCTGAAAAAAGCGGATCGCTCATCACCGCCCAGTATGCCCTTGAGCATGGGCGTGACGTTTTCGCCGTGCCGGGAAATATTTCTTTTGCCACCAGCCGTGGTTGCAATAGCCTGATAAAGCAAGGTGCCAAACTTGTGGATTGTGTCGAGGATATACTGGAGGAACTTCCTGCAGGCGTCCGTGCTTCCGCAGAGGCCCCCTTATTTAGCGCGCCCCCGCGCAACTTTGCTCTGACACCGAAAGAGGCTGCTATTTACGAGCTGCTGGCCCGCTCGCCGTTGCACATCGATGACATTATTACCCAAACTGAATTGACAGCCGGAGAGGTTTCCTCTATGTTACTGCACCTTGAACTCAAGGGAGCGATAACGCCGCTGCCCGGTACACATTACGCCGTGGCGTGATAGTATAAAATAATTAATTTCGAAATCCACCGTAAGGATACGTAGAGCTGCCATGTCGAAAAACCTTGTTATTGTTGAATCCCCTGCCAAGGGGAAAACCATAGAAAAATTTCTGGGCCCTGATTTTAAAGTCCTGGCTTCATTCGGGCATGTACGTGCCCTCCCGAGTAAACAGGGTTCAGTGGATATCGAGAAGGGCTTTGAGCCCAAGTATCATGTGCTGCCGGAGAGCAAAAAGCATCTTGATGAGATAAAGCAGGCACTTAAGGGGGCGGATAGACTGCTGCTGGCAACCGACCCCGACCGTGAAGGAGAAGCGATCTCCTGGCATCTGCTGGCTGCGCTCGGACTTGACAAAAAGAATCCGGGCATCAAAATTCAGCGGGTCGAATTCCACGAGATTACGAAAGAGGCTATTCTGCATGCCGTCAAGAACCCTCGCGATATTGCCCTCGATCTTGTTAATGCCCAGCAGGCCCGTTCGATTCTTGACTATCTGGTCGGTTTCAACCTCTCACCGTTTCTCTGGAAAAAGATCCGCTACGGGCTTTCCGCCGGACGTGTCCAGTCGGTAGCGCTCCGTCTGGTCTGTGAACGGGAGAAGGAAATACTGGCCTTCAATGAGCAGGAATACTGGACTGTCGCTGCCCGTCTGGGTGTTGCTGCGGGGCAGGAGTTCAAGGCCGGTCTGGTTGATGTTGGCGGCAAAAAGCTCGGCAAGTTCGATATCCCTGGTGAGGAGGTTGCAACCGCGCTTAAGGCGGCACTGCAATCAGGTAGTTACAAGGTTGCCAAGATCACTAAAACCGAGAAAAAACGCAATCCTTCGCCCCCCTTTACCACTTCTACTCTCCAGCAGGAGGCGTCGCGCAAGCTGGGCTTTTCGGCCAAGAAGACCATGTCTACTGCGCAGAAGCTTTATGAAGGGATTGATATCGGAACTGAGGGGACTGTCGGCCTGATTACCTATATGCGTACCGACAGTGTCAACCTTTCAACCCTTGCTTTGACAGATGCCCACGACGTTATCTCCGCTGCATACGGCACGGAGTATGCGCTTGCCACGCCGCGGATATTCAAAACCAAATCCAAAAACGCCCAGGAGGCCCATGAGGCTGTCCGGCCAACCTATATTGCCAAAACCCCTGTTGAATTGAGAAAATATCTGACGCCTGACCTGTATAAGCTGTATGAGCTGATCTGGAAACGAACCGTTGCCTGCCAGATGGCTGAAGCGTTGCTTGATCAGACATCGGTGGATATTAGCGCGGAGCTGTCGGTGCCGCCGGCAACCGGTCCGTTTGCCGGATCGGGCAGGGCCGGATTACGTGCTGCTGGCACGATTATCCGCTTTCCCGGTTTCATGAAGCTGTACATCGAAGGCCTCGATGATCAGGATGAAGAAAAGGAAGGGTTGCTGCCGGCAATGAGTGAAGGGGCCGCGCTCAAGCTGCACGAAGTTCTCCCCGAACAGCACTTTACCCAGCCTCCACCACGCTATACCGAGGCAACCCTGGTAAAAACGCTGGAAGAGTACGGTATCGGCCGCCCATCAACGTTTGCCTCGATCATGAACACACTGGTAGAGAGAAAATACGCCCGCCTCGACAAGAAACGCTTCTTCCCGGAGGATGTCGGTATGGTGGTCAGCGACCTGCTGACAGCCCATTTTCAGAAATATGTTGATTACAACTTTACCGCCGGGTTGGAAGAAGAGCTTGACCAGGTTTCGCGAGGTGAAAAAGAGTGGAAGCCGCTCTTGAAAGAATTCTGGGAACCGTTTATCGCCCTTTTGAAACAGAAAGAGGGTGAAGTCAATAAGGCTGATCTGACAACTGAGGCGACCGATGAACTTTGTCCCGAATGCGGCAAGCCGCTGGTTGTGAAACTCGGCAAACGCGGCAAATTCATCGCCTGCTCCGGTTTTCAGGAAGGGTGCAAGTATACCCGCAACGTCGACCAGGATGGTGAAATTGTAGAACCGGTGGTCTCCGACGAAAAATGCGAAAAATGCGGGCTGCCGATGCTGATCAAGGATGGCCGTTTTGGGAAATATCTCGCGTGCTCCGGTTATCCTGCCTGCAAAAATATCCAGCCTCTGGTCAAGCCGGTGAGCACCGGTATAGTCTGCCCGGAATGCAAGGAAGGGGAGCTGACGGAGAAAAAATCGCGCTTCGGCAAACTCTTCTATTCCTGCAATAAGTATCCGCAGTGCAAATTCGCCCTCTGGGACCTCCCCGTGGAAAGTCCCTGCCCGAAATGCGGGTTCCCGCTGCTGGTCAAAAAGATTTACAAACGCAAGGGAGAATTCCTGAAATGCCCCAAAGAGGGTTGTGACTACAACACCAGCGAGTAAGTAACATATCCGAATTACCGGAGGCGCGGGACCAAGAGAAGTGTATCGGACTACGATACGGATAATCTCACGTTCCCGTGCCTCACTGTTTATTGAGGAACAAATCGATGTCTGAAAAAAGCATTACCATCATCGGCGGCGGCCTGGCCGGGTGTGAAGCGGCCTGGCAGGCGGCACAGCGCGGTATCTCCGTGGTTCTCCACGAAATGAAACCGCACCGTTTTTCCCCCGCCCACCAGCTCCCCGGCTTGGCGGAACTGGTCTGTTCCAACTCCCTGCGCGGTATCTCGCTTGATAACGCCGTGGGGCTGCTTAAAGAGGAGCTGCGTCGCTGCGGTTCTTTAACGATGGAGGCTGCCGAGGCGACATGTGTCCCGGCCGGAGGCGCCCTGGCGGTAGATCGCCAGTTGTTCTCTAACTATGTCACCGCGAAGATAAAATCTCACCCGCTGATCCGGATTGAACGGAGTGAGTCAACCGCCATTCCGCCGGAAGGTGTCGTTATTATCGCCTCCGGTCCTCTCACCAGCGATGCGCTGGCGGCATCCCTGACGGAACTGACCGGCGACCGGCTTTACTTCTACGATGCCATTGCTCCGATTGTTGCCGCCGATTCGCTCGATATGACGAAGATCTTTGCCGCGTCACGCTATGGCAAAGGTGACAGCGATGACTATCTCAACTGTCCGCTCAATGAGGATGAGTATCTGAAGTTTATCGATGAACTGAATGGTGGCGAGAAAGTCCCGGCGCGCGATTTTGAGAAGGTTGTCCACTTTGAAGGATGTATGCCGGTCGAAGAGCTTGCGTCACGTGGTGTGGAAACGCTTCGATTCGGGCCGATGAAGCCGGTCGGATTAATTAATCCGAGTACCGGCCATGAAGCCCACGCGGTTATTCAGCTGCGCGCTGAAAATCGGGAGAAGACCATGTATAATCTGGTCGGATTTCAGACCAAACTGACCTGGCCGGAGCAGCGGCGGATCTTCCATTTGATTCCTGGCTTGGAAGGGGCCGAGTTTGTCCGTCTCGGGTCGATGCATCGCAATACCTTTATCAATTCTCCGGCACTCTTGGAAACGACCCAGCAACTGAAGAGTGACCGGCGGATTTTCCTTGCCGGACAGATAACCGGAGTTGAGGGATACGTGGAGTCAGCTGCCAGCGGTTTTCTGGCTGGCATCGCTGCCGCACACTTTGTTCGAGGCGAGCCTGTTCCGGTGCCGTCGCCGGAAACCGCCCTGGGTGCTTTGATGCACCATATTACCAATGCTGACGTGCGTCATTTCCAGCCGATGAATGTAAACTACGGGCTCTTCCCTGAGTTGCCGGGAAGGGTTAAAAAGAAAGAACGGCGCCAGAAACTGGCGGAGCGTGCATTGGCGGCGTTGGAAGAGTGGAAGCAAAGCTTATGAAACACAGAGGCACAGAGAACACGGAGAAAGACTTTAAATAATCTGTTAAAGCCTGACTAAACAGTTTGTAATTGGTTAGTAATTTGTTTACCATTACAAGGTACAATGATTTGCAGTTCTCAGTGTCCTCTGTGTCTCTGTGTTTAGTTAGAAAGGTTTCCAAATGTCAGACAAAAATATCGATCCCCTCAAAAGGGTTGAAGATCAGCTGAAAAAATGTGTCAAGTGTGGCGCCTGTCGTACCAACTGCCCGGCATTTGCCGCATTTCAACGCGAACCGGCGGTGGCCCGCGGCAAGGTGGCGCTGGCACAGCATATTCTGACAGATGATATTGATCTCGATGACCAGACCTATCTGGCCATGTCAAAATGTCTGCTTTGTGGCAGCTGCGTAGAAAAATGCCCCAATGATGTGCCGACTGACGAGATCGTTATTGCCGCCCGTGAGTCGCTCGCCCAGAAACGTGGTCTGACAACATTTCATGCTGCGGTTGGCCAGGTAATCAAGAACAGAGGCCGGATGAAGATGGGAGCCAAAATGGCTTCGCTTTTAGGGCCGCTCTTTTTCAAGAAAGTCCCCGAAACATCCGGCCTCCGTTTGCGTTTTCCGGTACCGTTCATCGGCGCCAAGCGCTATATACCCGAAATTGCCAAAAACAGTTTTATCGATCAGCATCCTGAAGTTATTCCGGGGGAACCGGGCAAACCGCGCATCGCTTTTTTTGTCGGTTGTATGACCAATTTTGTCTATACCGATGTCGGCGAGGCGGCGCTGGCTCTGTTCCGTCACCTCGGTTGCACGATCATAATTCCCAAAGGGCAGCAGTGTTGCGGCTTGCCGGGGATGTCGGGCGGTGACATTGAAACGGTGCGCTCTCTGGCTGAAAGCAATCTTGCAGAATTTGAAAAGTACGATGTGGATTATGTTATGACAGCCTGCGCCACCTGTGGTGGCGCCCTGCATCGTCTGTATCCGCTTGTCGTGGGAAAGCGCAATCCGGAACTGCGCGAGCGTCTGGAATCCCTGGCGAAAAAAACCGTGGATGCGTCACAATTGCTGCAGCTGCTGGGACTTGATCCCGCTCAAACCGGTGACGGTGAAGAACTGCGTGTCACATACCACGACCCATGCCATCTCCGGACGCGCGGAATTGTGAAGCAGCCGCGCGAACTGCTGCGCGCTACCCCCGGAGTTGAGCTGATCGAAATGGAGGGGGCTGACAAATGTTGCGGATTGGGGGGGACCTTCAATGTCTATCACTATGATTCCTCCATGGACATCAATGCCGGCAAGAGCGAAGCAATTATTGCTACCGGAGCAGAGGTCGTTGCAACCGGTTGCCCCGGATGCATGATGCAGCTTTCAGACGGTCTCAAACAGCACGGTTCGAATGTAGAGGTTTTGCATACAGTGCAACTGCTGGCACGCGGGATAAAACAGTAAATTGTTTTACTCGCAGTAAACATGTTTTTATCAAGGCTGTTGTTATTTAGTGTGTACAGAAGGAATTTTATTGACATTATAAAGCAAATTGTATACAAACCCGCATGGAAACTGAGTTTTACTTTTGCAGTCAGGGGTTTTGATGCGAGAATTCAATATTGGGGCTAAAATCAAGAAGCTCCGACTATCAAAAAAACTGACTCTTCAGGCTGTCGCCAAGGAGACCGGCTTTTCTCCCGCTCTTATCTCCCAGATAGAGAATAATAACGTTTCACCTCCGATTGCCACTCTCTCCAGAATTGCAAAATTCTTTGATGTAAAAATAGGTCTTTTCTTCACCGAAGACGAAGAAGAATGCCGCTTTGAAGTAGTCCGCGCTCACGAACGCAAAGCGATACCCCGCGTCATCTCAAAGGCCGGCACCAGCCAGGGCTATTCCTACGAATCACTGTCATTTCACAAACAAAACAAGAAAATGGAACCGTTCCTGCTTTCGATAACTGAGAAAGCGCTCGAAGAGAACACCTATAGTCACGATGGTGAAGAGTTTCTCTTTATCATGAAGGGGACTGCGGAGCTTGTGCTTGATGAAAAGCGGATTGTGCTGGAAGAGGGAGACTGCGTGTATTTCGACTCTTCCCTAAAACACCGTCTGCTTTCAAAAGATGGCTCAGAAGTCAAGGTGTTAGCCGTCGTTGCGCGATAAGGTCGGTACATCGGAATTCCCTGCTCATCATTTCTTAGAGATCGTTACACACATCAATTCATGTCGTTGATATACATTAAACTGGAAGGATGGCGAAGATGTCAAAAACAGCAATTAAACCATCACTGAAAAACCCGTTCGCGCCAGCTGAGACTCTCGAATTTACAATTCCTGGTGAAATTCCGGGGAAAAAAGGGGGCTACGAAGAGGCCATGCAGGAAGGCCACGACCTGATCCAGCGCCCCACCACGTCGATCAGCATTGCCCAGATTGAAAAGCAGCATTTCAAAAAGCGGATGACCGTCTGGGAACGCCTGCGCGTCCTGACGGAAAATGAGCCGAATATCCTCTTCCAGAACTGGGGGAAGAACCTGGACGGCGCCTCACTGGTGACCGGCATTCTCAATATTGGCGGTCGTGATGTAGCTGTATACGGCCACGATTTTACCGTACGTGCCGGCTCCATTGATGCTACCAACGGCCGCAAACTGGCGTTGCTGTTTCAGATGGCCGGCGAGAAGGGCATCCCGCTGATCGGCATGAACGACTCTGCCGGTGCCTTTGTGCCAGCGGGTGTTGGTGGTCTGGACGGGTATGCCGAAGCTTTTACGGCGCTTCGTAAAATCAGCGGTGTTGTCCCTTCCATCATGTGCATGTTCGGCTTCAATGCCGGAGGCGGCAGTTATCTTCCCCGTCAGGGAAGTTTTCTGATCCAGCCGCAAGATACGTTTTTCGGTTTGACCGGACCAGGGGTGGTCAAATCAGTTCTCGGTGAAGATGTAACCCCCGAAGATTTGGGTGGACCGAAGGTTCACGGCCAGTCCGGGGTTGCCGATATGACGGTAGAGGACGAGGTCGATGCCCTGCGCACCGCCCTGCAACTCCTTTCCTATCTCCCGGACAACAACAGCGTCATGGCCAGGTACAGGGAGACCAGCGATCCTCTGGACCGCAAAACCTGGGAAATCAACACCCTGCTCAAAAAAGCCTTCAACTCGCCGACTGGCTTCAACACCCCCTTTGATGTATCCATCATGATCCAGCAGATCTGCGACCATGGCGACTATTTTGAACTCCAACGTGACCGCGCCCGTGAAGCCGTCACCGCCCTTGGACGTCTGGGAGGCAATGTCGTCGGCTTTGTCGCCAACAACAGCGCCGTTGCTTCAGGGCAGATAACCGTTGATTCCGCCTACAAAATTGCCCGGTTCAACCGTTTTTGCAATATCTACAACATCCCGATGATTTTCATGGAAGACACTACCGGGTTCCTGCCGGGACGTGAGCAGGAAAGTCGCGGTATTGTTCAGGCGGGGCGTGCCATGCTCGATTCCATTGTGGATATCAGGACACCGCGCATCCTTCTGATTATTCGCAACGCCTACGGCGGCGCATACGCATCGTATAACAACTACCCCACCGGCGCCGATCTGGTGCTGGCGCTCCCGACCACCCGATTAGCGGTTATGGGACCGGCCGGTAAGGAATTCGTCTACAAGGATGAAGTGCGCAAGATGCGTGCTGCCGTTGCCGATCGCGTAAAGCATGGCATACAGGAGCGCGTTGCTGCTGGAATGGCGGCCGGTGAAGCCAAAATGGATGCCGAAAAGGATGCTGCCGACTGGCTGAAAATTGAGGACGCTGCCCTGAACATGCGTTATGAAAAAGAACTTATGAACCCGAAAGAGGGACTGGCCCTTGGTTCCATCTCCTCCCTTGTCATGCCTACCGACCTGCGCAAAGTGCTGGGGGAGAACATGAACTTTTTCCTGCGTCACTATAAACCAGGACCGATGCAGGCCGTTCAGCGCGAGTTCCATTGATTTCATTCATTCATAGATTGGAGATAGAGAGACCATGCCACAATCCGATTACTACAAATATAACCCTCTGGTCCACCGGAACCGTAAATTGAGCAAATCGGCATCCGAATGGGTGCGCTCTTTTTCGTGTGAAGATCTTAAGCCGTTGATTGTCTGCCGTGGCCCGATCCGCAAGGAAGCGATGGATGTGTATGAAGAAATGGGTATTTCTCATTACGGCATCCTCCTCTCCGAAAAAGATTCTATTATCTATCCGAATGCCTTGGCGCCGGAGTTGCGCCAGTTGACGGATTCGAACCGCGTGCACCGGGTGCCTGACTACAGTGGGGCCAGCAAGGAAGAGCGCATCGAACGCATCAACCAGATTATCCAGATGGCCAAGGACAACGGTTACGACTCGATTTTTGCCGGTTACGGTTTCATGGCTGAGGATGAAGAGTTTGTCGCCGCAATTGAAAAAGCGGGTCTCAAATTTATCGGTCCCTGCGCTGCCACCCAGGCCAAGGCCGGTAAAAAGGATGAAGCAAAGCGTACCGCCCTGCAGGTGAATGTCAGTGTCACCCCCGGTGTTGACAATGTCACCGCCCGGACGCTGCTCAATAAATTCCCCACCCGCGAAAAACTGCTCAAGTTGGCAGAAGCAGAAGGCCTGGCGTGCGATAAAAAGGTTCTTGACGACAAGAAAATTGCCGTTGAGGTCTTGGCCGATCATATTTTGATGGCCTCATACAGCAAAGGTATCGATCTGTTTACCATTGAAGAGCTCTCCGCGCAGGTGCAGGCTGAAGTAACGGAACTGTTCAAGAAGTATCCGCAGAGCCGTTTCCGTATCAAGGCTATCGGTGGCGGCGGCGGCAAGGGTCAGCGAATTCTGGGCGCTTCGCTGCTGGCGCTGAAAAAAGCCGACGACACGGCAATTGCCAAGGCGGCTGCCGAGGCTCCGGCAATGGTGCGCGAGGTGCTGAACGAGGTCAAGGCCAACGGCGTTGGCGACAACAAGAACGTCCTTATCGAGCTGAACATTGAGCAGACCCGCCACAACGAGATTCAGTTGCTGGGGAATGGTACGTGGTGCATCTCTCTCGGTGGTCGCGACTGCTCCCTGCAGATGCATGAGCAGAAACTCCTGGAGGTGTCCGTTACCCAGGAAGGGCTGACCGCTGCCATTCTCAAGGCAAAAGCCGCCGGAAGAAAAGAAGAGGTCGCGGCACTTGAGTCCGATCTGAAGGTGCTTGGCCGGATGGAAGAGGAATCGGCCCGCTTTGGTCAGGCTGTCGGTCTTGATTCCGCATCCACATTCGAGTGCATAGTCGACCGCGATCGTCACTTCTTTATGGAAGTGAATACCCGCATCCAGGTTGAACACCGCGTCACCGAGCTTTGCTACAGCCTCAAGTTCACCAACCCCAATGACGAGAAGGACTTTTTCGTCGTTGAATCTCTGGTGGAAGCGATGGCTCTTTTGGCACAGCACAAAGAGCGTCTCCCCAAGCCGGAGCGTATTGTCCGCTTCAATGCTTCTGTCGAGGCCCGCTTGAACGCAACCGATGCGTCTCTGTCCCCCCACGCCGGCGGGATGATCCGCTACTGGTCAAAGCCGATCAAAGGCGAGATCCGCGATGATCAGGGGATCAGCATGACAAACCCTGATACCGGCATCTTTATGAAATATAAAGTGGCTGGAGCCTACGACTCAAATATTGCCCTGCTCCTTACCAAGGGTGAAGATCGTCTCTCCAGCTATGAACGGCTTTCCGAAGTATTGTGCAGTACCACGTTGCGCGGTAGCGCCTTGGCGACAAACCTTGAATTTCACTATGGGCTGGTCAATTGGTTTCTGGGCAGGAATGTCATGGCCAAGCCGACGACCCGTTTTGTCGTACCCTATCTGGCTCTGGTCGGCACCCTCAAAGAGGAAGCCAATCGCCTGGATGTAGTGTATGCCTTTTTCCAGATGAAGAAGCACTACGCCAAGCACATTTCTGAACAGTTTGCCGACCAGCCTGACGTCTGTGCCAAGCAGCTGAAAAACATGTCGGCACTGCTGGACCGCAAGGGGACGCTGCTCACGCGCCCCATGCAGCGCCTCCTGGATGATCCGCACCTGCTGTCAGGATGGCTGAGCATAAATACAAAGAACTTCCATATCGACAAGGGCAAGGTTGTCTGGTTGAGAAACCCGTTTGGCGTTCTCAAAGAGACCTACGAATACCTGCATATGAATTACCGTCCTCATAAGCCGGCGGCGGAGATCATTTGGGGGCATGACAACGAGCTGCTGCAGCAGGCGTTGCACTTTTATCGTACCCTGCGGGAAAAACTCGGATTGGAGCGGGATGAGTATTTCAAGCTTAATGAACTGGTAAAAATGGAAGAGCCCCAGGCCGGCTTTGATGCAGAAACCTGGGAACAGATCCGTTCCGCCCACTACGGCTATGAGGCCGGACTTGAACTGTTGGGCATGCTGTTTAAGATCGGCGAGCATACCTCCTTCTGGGATATGAAGGTTCTGGATGACCTGGAAGTGGTTATCCCTGATTATCTGACCGACCTTGATCTGCAGGCGCGGATGAAAAAAATCCTTGTACCGCCGCCGGCAACCAAGGCTGATGAAATAGTTTCAGTCTGCGGCGGCATGTACTACGGCCAGGAAGCACCGGGGCTGCCGGCTTTTGTCAGCGAAGGGATGCATTTCGAGAAAGATCAGCCGCTCTATATCATTGAAGTCATGAAGATGTTCAACACCATCCGGGCGCCATTTTCCGGGACTGTCGACAAGATCATCATGGAGGGTGGCGATGGTACCATCGTCCAGAAGGGGCAACCGCTCTTCAAGATAACCCCGGATGAAAAATTTGTTGAAGTCGATGTGAAGGCGATTGAAAAAGAAAAGCGTGAGCGGACAGGTGAGTATCTGAAGGCAGTACTGCATAACGTATTGTAGCAGCAGGTACACGCGTGATGCTGAATCCGGCCAGGGCGGGGAGTGTATCTTCTCCCCTGGCCTTTTTCTTTAAATAAATTTTGCAAAAGGGGCCATATATGGGCATCAAAGACAGCAAGCTGAAATGGAATGAAAAAGTTGCCAAAGGAATCGCCAAGTCACCAGAGCGGATGGAAAAGTTTCTGACGACCTCAAACATAGAGCTGGAGCGGTGCTTTACCCCCGGATTCGACTATCCGGGCTATGAAGAGCAGTTGGGGTTGCCGGGAGAGTACCCGTATACCCGTGGTGTGCAGCCGACCATGTATCGCGGCCGCTTCTGGACCATGCGCCAATATGCCGGATTCGGCACCGCCAAAGAATCAAATGAACGCTATAAGTACCTGCTTTCCGCCGGGCAGACCGGGCTTTCGATTGCCTTTGACCTGCCGACCCAGATGGGGTATGACTCCGATGCCGGCATGAGCCTGGGGGAAGTCGGCAAAGTCGGCGTGGCGATCGACTCGCTGGCTGATATGGAGATCCTCTTTGATGGAATTCCGCTCGACAAGGTATCTACCTCGATGACAATCAACTCGACTGCTGCCATCCTGCTCTGCATGTACATTGCCGTTGCCGAGAAGCAGGGGGTCTCTGCCGACAAAATTTCCGGTACCATTCAGAACGATATCCTCAAGGAATACATGGCTCGCGGCACCTATATCTACCCGCCGCGAGAATCCATGCGGATCATTACCGACATCTTCGCCTACTGCAAAGACCATGTTCCAAAGTGGAATACCATTTCTATCTCCGGCTACCATATTCGCGAAGCCGGGTCCAGTGCCGTGCAGGAAGTTGCCTTCACTCTGGCCGATGGCATCGCTTATGTTGATGCCGCCATCAAGGCCGGCCTGGCCGTAGATGACTTTGCCCCGCGGTTGGCATTTTTCTTCAATGCCCACAATAACCTCTTCGAAGAGGTGGCCAAGTTCCGTGCCGCTCGCCGCATTTGGGCAAAAATCATGAAAGAGCGTTTTGGCGCGAAAGACCCGAAATCGCAGATGCTCCGTTTCCACACCCAGACAGCCGGTTGCACCCTGACCGCCCAGCAGCCGGATAACAATATCATGCGTGTCACCATCCAGGCGCTGGCGGCGGTGCTGGGTGGGACTCAGTCGCTGCATACCAACTCCCGTGATGAGGCACTGGCGCTCCCGACGGAGGATTCAGTCAGAATTGCCCTTCGCACTCAGCAGGTCATTGCCTACGAATCGGGTGCGGCAGACAGCATTGACCCCCTGGCCGGTTCATTTCTGGTGGAATCATTGACTGATCAGATTGAAAAGGCGGCACTAGAGTATATCGAAAAAATAGACACGCTGGGTGGTGCTGTTGAAGCGATATCGCGCGGTTTCCAGCAAAAGGAAATTCAGGATTCAGCCTATGCATATCAGAAGTCGATTGAGAAAGACGAGCTGATTATTGTCGGAGTCAACAAGTTCACCGTACAGGAGCCACCACCAACCGGTCTGCTGAAGGTTAAGGAAGCGGTGGAGATCTCCCAGAAAAAATCCTTGGCCGAGATGAAGGCGGGACGGGACGACGCTGCCGTAGCAGCAGCGCTGGCTCACCTGGAAGCTGTTGCAAAAGGTACGGACAACCTGATGCCGCATATACTTGCTGCGGTCAAAACCTATGCGACTCTCGGAGAGATTGCCGATGTCTTCCGCGGAGTGTTCGGTAAGCATACCGAGACGGTAGTGCTGTAGGCATGCTTGAAAAAGAAAGGTTCTAACCATGCTAACTAAAATAAACCACATAGGCATCGCCGTGAAATCACTTGACGATGCAATCCCGTTTTACCGTGACAATCTCGGCATGGGGTTCAAAGGAATTGAAGAGGTTGCCGAGCAGAAGGTGCGGGTCGCCATGCTGCAGATCGGCGAATCAAAAATCGAATTATTGGAACCGACTTCCGACGACAGTCCGGTAGCCAGGTTCATTGAAAAAAACGGCGCCGGTATCCACCATCTGGCGTATGAGGTTGTTGACATTGAGGCGGCCATTGCTAAACTTACCGCTGACGGTGTGCGGATGATCGATGTGCAGCCGCGCTCAGGTGCCCATGGCACGCGCATCGCCTTTGTGCACCCCAAGGGGAGCAACGGGGTGTTGACGGAATTGTGCCAAATCGGGCAGTGAAAGTGAGCGCGTGATTTTTACCAACTTTGGAGCTTAAAACCTGCCATTAAAAAAACAAACAGTTTTTTACTTGACATCAGTTTGTTTGATTGTGTATTTTGTGACACAAATGAAACATGCCTGAAACAAACTCTTAAAAAGGAGAGTCCATTGATAGTAAAGAGCTGTTTGTTTTCTTTCCTGATACTTTCCTTGACCGCCTGTGCCGGAACCCGTGCGGTAGGTGACAAAAATTCATCCTCTGAATACGTGGAGGTCAGCAATCCCGCCCTCACCATGTCGCGTGACGCCCCTGCCACCATCTGGGTGCCGAAGAGCTCTGTTGACCATGGTCCACCCCGCGGGAGCGAGGCCATTAAAATGGCATATAAATCGGTACAGGGAAATCAGACCGACGGTGCCTCTCCACAAACATCATCTTCACTGCCGGCGGGATCGCCTCAGGTTGCCAATACGGCCTCGCCGCTATCCGCTGATATGCGCAACCGGGTTGTCGTTTTTGGCACAGGTTCCGACCTCGTGACCATCCCCTTCAGGGAAAAACTCCGCGTCCTGCCACGTTCCCCTGTCCTGGCGATTGCCCCGGACAGTGCCGCAGATAAAATCCAGACACGTGACGAGCGCGCCGCATATGCAATAAAGGCGTGGCAAGATTCCGGTGCCCCCCTGTCGCTCTTTGTCTCGGCCCCGGACGGACTCGCCGCGGGAAGATACCTTTCGGCAGAAATATATGACGGTATGGGAGCGGGGTTGCTCAGCAGGGTTGAAGCGATTATTCCTCCGTATGATGCAAAAGACCCCGCCGGCCAAAACACGGCGCTTGGTTCAGCAGCGACGCTTCTTGCTGAAAGGGCTCGCGATGCGATCGCCCTGCTTCCCTGGTATGCCAAGATCGTGGCTGTTGAAGGAGACAAAATCTTTATCAACGCCGGTCACGAGGCGGGCATAAATATTGGGCAAAAGCTAAAAGTTTATCGGGGAGGGAGAGTCATGCAAGGGCTCGGCTTTTCTCCGGAAGTGGTTGTAGGGACCGTAGAGGTAAACGGATTTGTTGGAGCGAATGGAGCGTCAGCGTTAATCAAGGGTGGGGCACAGGTGTATCTTACTGATATCGTTACTGTGCAATGACGTACTGTGTGCGCTTCAGCAAACTGTCTGAATCCTAAAAGAAAGGAGGGGATTGACGATCACCAATCTGCGTAATCCGTGTTGCAATCTGGGCTAGTTTAAAAATGTATCTTATTTTATTGCTATTAACTACATGAAGGAGACAGCCAATGAAAAAAAGTATATCCAGTTCCATTGTTGCAGCTCTGTTACTTTCCACACCACTCGTGGCTTTTGCAGAACCGGTCACCAGCAAATTCAACCTCTCCGTCGGCGGCTTTGTAAAGCTTGACTATGCCTACAACTCGGTTAATTTTGGACAGAACGGTGGCTTGACACCGGGAGGAGCCGGATCGATCGTCAAGAGTGACTCTGTCGCAGGAAAACAGGAACAATCCATTTTCACCGCCCGCCAGTCCCGACTATGGTTCAAGGCCTCCGGTCCTGATTTCATGGGCGCCAAGACGAGCTCGCTGATTGAGGCCGACTTCTACGGTGATGATTCTGCCGCAGCCGAGAGTCCCCAGCTGCGCATGCGCCTCGCCTACGGTGCTTTGGACTGGAAAAACACCCAGGTGCTCTTCGGCCAGAACTGGGATATTTTCGGACCCATGATCGCCTCCACGGTTGACTTCCGCTCCGGCGCCACTACCGGCGCCCCGAACAACCCGCGCGTCCCGCAGGTCCGCGTGACCCAGAAGGTCGATTTTAATGCCGACAACGCCCTTACGCTGGTAGTCGGCCTGCAGGACCCCAACCAGGATGCAAACAATAACACAACTACTGTAGCCGCCACTGCTTATGGTGCTGCCGTCAATGCTGCCGGTCAGATCATGTTCAGTAGCAAGGTGCTGGGCGTATCCCCCGGTTACTTCGGCCTTCCGATGAAACCGCTGACCTTAGGCGTCTTTGGTCTGTATGGAAATTCAAAACTTAGTGCAACAAATAAAACCGTGGATTCCTACGGCGGCGGTGTCTATGCCTTCGTGCCGGTCTTGAGATCATCGGACGGCAAGAGCCGTGCCATGACCCTGTCGCTGGAAGGTCAGGCCTATGAGGCCGGGAATATGGCTTTTAATACGGCGACGGCTGGTACTTTTGTTGGTGCTAATACCGATCCCAACGCGGCTAAAGGATACGGCCTGGCGGCGCAGGCAATCTTTTACCCGACTCAGGAACTGGGTGTCACAGCCGGTTATGGCAGGAAAGGTGCTGTTTCCTATTCTGACTATGGCAATGATTTTCAGAAATCTAACTCGGAATTCTATGTCAACACTTCATATGACCTGAACGCAGCTGTCAGGGTAATGGCTGAGTACCAGAACGTGGAAACACAGTACGGACATGTGACTGCGGGTAATGATAAAGGTATTGCCAACATCTTCCGTCTTGCCGCCTTCTACTTCTTCTAAGAACGCCCGTTTATTCAAGGGTTACCGCAAGTGCTGACATGGCGGGGAGTTGTTAAACTCCCCGCCATGTTTTTAGCAATTTCTATTTTTAAATCTTCAGGACAGTGTCCTTCCCCCTTTCATCTATAGGTGCTTCAGCATCTCTCTGTTTCAAACTTCCATAATCTCTATAAACGGTAATTAACCGCCGATAAATCGGATGCATGCCGATAAACCAAAAACGGCTGTTCAATAACACAGAGCCACAGAGAACACAGAGAAATCAGAGGCTTAAAACCAAAATAAGATATTCCTTTTGGGTGAATCAAAAAAAACATTTTTGAGCTTATAACGCTTGGATTTTACTCTGTGTTCTCTGTGCCCTCTGTGTTTCAAATGCTTTTTTATGGGATTATTTTCCTTGAGCCTTTGATTTATCGGTGTCAATCGGCGGTTAACTTTTTTCAGGTTTATCGTGCTCACCGGAAAAAAAGTTGAAGGAAGGCTCTGTGTCGTTTTGGTTACAACTTAGAAACAAGTAGGAAAATAATAAGTTATCGTCATTTTTACGTGTATTTTGCGTTGACATACGTTTTAGTTGTTATATATTCTCCCCCGTCCAAATAGAACGAAAACAGAAACAAACGAAACAAAATTCAGCTACCCAATTTATAGATCCTGATATCCACGCAGATGCTAATGATTAAATTGATATGAAAGGTGGTGAGTAACGGCTTCACATAAAAGGTGAAAGTACGCTAACTGCAGTTATTTTAGGTAATTATAAAAAATGGAGGAACACAGATGAATTTCAAAAAGACAGTAGCAATCGTAACGGCAGCCGGTGCCATGGCCGCGATATCCGTACCGGCAATGGCATTGGAAAACGAGTTCCACGGGATGTATCGTGCCTTTGGTTTCATGACAAACGGATTCTCTGGTGATAGCAAGTTCAATCTTGCCGCTGATTCCGCTACTGACAAATTCGTGGAGCAGCGTGCCCGACTGATGTACATTGCCAAGGCCAATGACGACCTGAAACTGGTAACCCACTTCGAACTGGATACTAAATTCGGTGGTTCTTCATCGACCAAGTATCCCATCGGTGATGGAGGTGGTCTGGACGCCGACCGTATTTCGCTTGAAACCAAGAACGTCTATCTTGATTTCAAGATTCCCTCCACCCCGGTTCGTGCAATGGTTGGTATTCAGCCGTTTAATGATGCTTTCCAGGGTACTTTCGGCCTCTTTGATGCGACCGGCGCGGTTTTTACCGGCAAAGCCGGTGACCTTACCGCAACCTATGGTTATTTTACCGTTGGTAACAGCAATACTTCTTTTGACTACAAAGCAACTCCAAATGGGATTGCCGATACCGGCACGAACTTTCCCAGTAACAAAGGCAGTCAAGACCTGAATGTTATTGACCTCAAGTACGCCGTTAACAAGAATCTGACCGTCGGTACAAGCTATTACATGCAGTTGGATAAAGTGGGCACTACAAATGTGACGGTCGCTAAAAACACGGTTGGCCTGAACGCAGCTACCAAAGTTGGTCCTCTCGACCTGGCCGCATCATTTGGATTGCAGTTTGGGAAATCTGGTGTTACGACGTTGACCAATACCGGAACAACTGCATTTGGTGGATCAGTTGTTGGCAAGATTGCCGCCGGACCGGGCAAAATTGATGTGTCTGCTCTGTATCTATCCGGCGATAAGGATGCTGCCGGTTACAATCATGCGTGGCAGTCAATCGGTACGGGAGTCAACTATTTCAATGCTGCCAATATGTGGCTGCTCGTCAGAAACGGGGCCGAAATAAACACAGCCACCCAAATTGGTGGTTCGTCCGATATCACCAGGGGCGGCCACGGTCTCATGGGCGTCTTTGCCGGTTATGAAGGTACTGCCGGAAAAGTGTTTTACAATGCCAATGTTGGCTATGCCAGGGTTGCCGAGAAACAAACAGCTTACAGTTCTTCCATCGGAACGGAGCTGAACGCTACTGTTGGCTACAAACTGTATGACAACATGTCCGCCAGCTTCACCGGTGCTTATGCCATCCTGGGTGACGGGTATGGCAAGGAAAATGTCATGCTTCTGAATGGCGCAACAGTTGGAAAGTCATACGATAACCCATTCATGACCAACATCGCACTTAACTACGCTTTCTAATTAACGCGTCACCTCATGTCTTGAAGGGCGGGAGCGATCCCGCCCTTTTTTTGACCTGTAGACAAAATCGTGTAATAATCCCCTGACTGAAATCAGAGCGGAGGAAAAATGAAAAAAATAATTATCCTGTTGACCATGTTGTTGATCCCGTTTAGCGCCGTTTCCTCTTTTGCTTCCCAGATGCGGGTGTATGTTGCGGGCATGAACGCTACAGGGGTGCAGAACCGCGACGATATGCAACGTACCCTGCAAACGTTGCTGGCATCACGTCTCAACAGTGACAAGATCATAGCCGTGGGGAGTGCAGGTGAAGCAGATATCGTCGTGGACGGCACGTACGTTTCCATCGGCAAAATATTCAGTCTTGATGCCAGCGCCAAAACCGCAGCCGGCAAAATAGTTACCCGGGCCTTTGTGCAGGGAGAATCACAAGATGAGCTTATCCCTGCCATAGGCAAACTGGCCGAAAAGCTTTCAGCCGGGCTGATCAAGATGAATCCTGCCGGTCAGCCGGTTGCCGCGACACAACCGCGGCTTGCAACGATCCCGCCGGTTGGTGTCGGATCAGTTTCCGGGAGTGATTTTATCAAGCCAAAGGCGCAGGTGACAAACACGGCAGCCGGCTGGCTGAGCAAGCGTCTGGCCGGTGCGGCAAACCTCATGGCGGTCGGAAAACTGCTTTCCGACGGACGTCGTGAAATATTTCTGGCGGGAGATCGCCGTATTGCCTACTACCGCCAGGGTAGCGACATGACGCTGGTATCGGAGGTTGAGCTCGAAAGCGGCTATAAAATCATTGCCCTTGATACCATGGAGGGAAACAGCGACAGCGTTGATATTTACGTCACCATTGTCCGGGCCGGCGAACTGGCCTCACAGGTGTGGCAGATCAAAGCGGACAAGCTCGTACGGGTGGCGGCTGACCTGCCCTACTACTTCCGTGCTGTCAACGTGGCTGGCGGGCCTAAAAAACTCTATGCCCAGGCCATGGGGCGCGACGCCGATTATTATGGCGATGTCGCCGAGGCAACCCGTAACGGCTCTGTAATAACCTTGAAAAACCCGCTCAAAATGCCCCGTTACGGCACAATTTACACCTTTAACCAGTTTCATGATCATGACGGCAAAACCTTAACGGTGGTCATCAACCCTGACGGCTATCTGGTCGTCTATGATGAGGAGTTGAAGGAACTCTGGCGCAGTAATGACAAATTCGGTGGTTCGGAACTGTATTTCCAGAGAGAAGATGACGCCAATTTCCGGGTGACCGGCGACAAGTATCGCTGGATCTTTATGAATCAATGCATCCAGGTCACATCCACGGGAGAAATTCTGATTGGTAAAAACGAAGGATTCTGGGTGCTGGGCAATGCCCGTTCCTACAAACGCGGCGCCGTCTATTGCCTGCTCTGGAACGGCTCAAGTCTGGATGAAAAATGGCGCACGCAGGAAACCCAGAATTATATGCCCGATTACTACTACGACGAGGCGCGTAACGAACTGCTGCTCCTGCAGACCGTGCAACGGCCCGGAATAACCACGAACGGAGCCTCATCTCTTTCGATCAGAAAAGTTGAGTAAATGAACTTGATAGTATGAATCTGAAGAAAAATGGCGGGAGCGATCCCGCCATTTTTGCCTTTTCTTTGACGATTAGAGAGAGCTGTGCTACATTCTCGCGGCGCGAAATCCGGGAATTTATATGCGCTTACTGTGTCTGCCAGAGTTACGGAATCTGCGGGATAACATTATGCCAGTTAAATAAGCACGTTAGCTGCGTTACCCTCTGTCAGTAACTTGCAGAAAATAACTGCTCACTCACAATGCGTCCACTGAAAAGAGCCTGATCCACTTGAAACCACAAGCCAAAATAATTTGCATTGCCAATCAGAAAGGCGGCGTCGGTAAAACAACGACTGCCGTCAATCTTGCCGCGTGTCTGGCTGCAGCGGAAAGGCCGACCCTGCTGATCGATATCGACCCGCAGGGCAATGCAACCAGCGGCGTCGGGGTGGATAAATCCGTGCTCAAGCGCACCGTGTACGATGCATTGATCAATGAGGTTGACCCGGGTGGGCTGGTTGTCGATACCGGCCATCCTTTTCTGCATATCCTGCCTGCTAACTCTGATCTGGCCGGCGCCGAGCTGGAGTTGGCCGCAGAAATTGCACGCGAGCAGCGCCTCAAATTCGTTCTGTCATCGCTTGCAGAAAACTATCATTACATCATTATTGATTGCCCTCCGTCACTGAACCTTCTGACTATTAATGCCATGACTGCCGCCAATTCGGTGCTGATACCGCTTCAGTGCGAATTTTATGCCATGGAGGGGTTTTCTCAAATTCTGCATACAATCAAGCTGATCCAGAAAATGTTAAACCCGTTGTTAAAAATTGAGGGCATCCTGTTGACTATGTACGATGCCCGCAGCAACCTGGGAAAGGATGTGGCAGAGGAAATTCGCAGCCACTTTCCCGGTCAGGTGTTCGAGTCTGTTATCCCCCGCAATATTCGTCTTGCGGAGGCGCCCAGCCACGGTAAGCCGATCATTTATTATGATATTACATCGCGCGGAGCAGCCAGCTATCTCCAACTGGCCCGTGAGATTATCGAGAGGGAGAGAATGCATGGCTAGAATCGGCGGCCTCGGCAAAGGCATGGCTGCACTGTTGCAAGTGACGGAAACGGTTGATGAGTCAAAAAACTATTTTGTTTGCCCGATCGAAAAGATCCGTCCCAACCGCAATCAGCCACGTAAACATTTTTCACCGGAGAAACTGGAAGAGCTGGCGGCATCAATCCGTGAAAAGGGAATTATCCAGCCGTTGATCGTCACCAGAAAAGAGGATGGCTATGAGATCATTGCCGGCGAACGCCGCTGGCGGGCGGCTCAAAAGGCGGGGCTGCATGAAATTCCTGTCGTTATCCGTGATGCTACTCCCGACGCGGTTATGGAACTGGCTCTGATTGAGAATATTCAGAGACAGGATCTGAATGCCATAGAAGAAGCGTATGCCTATCGTTCACTCGTAGAGCAGTTCAGTATTTCCCAGGAAGATGTGGCGCGCAGAGTAGGCAAAAATCGTACAACAGTTACGAATGCGCTTCGGTTACTCAAGCTGCCGGATGAGATCCAGGGGGATATTGTTGAAGATCGGCTCAGTATGGGACATGCCCGTGCCTTGCTGGCACTTGAAAGCACTGATTTGATCGAAAAGGTGCGTCACGAGATACTCCGCCGCCAATTGAGCGTACGGGCGACAGAGGATCTGGTGCGCAGATTAAAAGTTAATCCTCACCCTGTTGCGACGAAGCGTATGCAACAGCCGGACCTGTTGATGACGTCGCTGGAAGAGCAGCTTCAAAAACGGTTCCAGTCGCGGGTTGCGATACGTAAAGTCGGTTCAAAGGGCGGCAGGCTTGAAATCCATTTCAGTGATTCCGATGAATTAACCCGCATTATTGACCTGCTGGATGTATAGGTCCCGAAGACAAACCTGTAACGGAATTCAAAGAGCGGAAAGAGAAATAATCAAAGAGAAGTCTGAACACGCCGTTCATTAATTCAGTAAATCTTTCAGCTGCTGCTGCGCGACATAACTATCTGATTTACTATTTTATTTAGCTGTGTGCCTCTGTGTCTACCGAAATAAATACTTAATTTAAAAATAAATATATAGTCATCGTGTGAGCAATTTTCTTGACATTTGTCTGATTGTCGTGATAGCTAACCTCTGTTTTGCACCCATCTCTGGGATACAGTATACAACTCAGCATGCCTGGCAAGGGGTAGTACGTGATAGAATTAAATGTGTCATTCGTAATCCAGTTGATCAATTTCGGCATCCTCGTTTACATTCTCAACACATTTCTTTATAAACCGATCCGCAAGGTGTTGGCGGACCGCCGTAACGTAATCGATTCGGCCCGCGAGAAGACTGTTTCCGTCGATGCTGAAGTGCAGAGCAAGATGACTCAGTATGAAGCTCGTTTGCATGCGGCCAAAGCTGAAGCGGGCATTCGTCGTGCCGAGGCGCTGAAGCTTGCTCAGGTTGAGGAGACCGCAGTGCTTGAAAAAGCTCGCAAGCAGGCTTCCGATTCATTGGCTTCGATCCGGCAGAAGGTTGCCAAGGAAGCCGGCGAAGCACGAGAGCTTCTGAAAAAGCAGGCTGAGGTTCTGTCCGGTGATATCTGCGAGAAAATTCTCGGGAGGAACCTGTAGTTATGAGTATGGTATCCGATCGCTCCAAAAAAATTATAATCACGCTGGCATACATCTCTGCCGTTGTTCTCCTCGCTTCTACCGGTTTCGCTTCCGAAGGCGGCGCCCATCATCCGGACAGTGGCGCACAGATGAAGGATTTCGGCTGGCGAGTGCTCAACTTTGCTGTTCTGGTCGCCATTTTAGTCTGGGCGCTCAAAAAAGCTGATGTCAAAGGGTCACTGGCCGCTCGTCAGGCTGGTATTGAAAAGAGTCTGAAAGATGCTGAAGCCGCTCGCGATGCAGCCGAAGCAAAGTTGCGCGAATACGGCGTCAAGCTTGATCAGGCTTCGAAAGAAATCGATGAGCTTCATGCGGCGATTATTCGTGAAGGCGAGCTGGAAAAGAGTCGTATTATTGCAGAAGCAAATGTTGCAGCAGAAAAAATAGTTGCCCAGGCTGCATTGTCTGCTGAGCAGGAAACGGTAAAAGCTCGCAATGAACTGCGTGCCGAAGCGGCTAGGCTTGCAGTGGAGATCGCAACCGGCAAGCTGACCGGTGCAGTCCAAAAGAATGACCACGACCGATTTGTCGGCGAATATCTTGACAAGGTGGTACAGATCCAGTGATCAATAACGCAATTGCGAGACGATACGCCAAGGCGCTTGTGCAGCTTGGCTCGGAGGGTGGTCTCATAGACCTTTTCCGTGATGAGTTGTCGGTAGTTAGCAGGCTATTCAGAGATAATGGTGGATTGCGAGCAGTATTCGCAGACCCGGCCATAACTCTGGAGCAAAAAAAGAGCATTATGAAGGATCTTGTCGGGAAGGCTGGTTGCTCGGAACTCGTGGGAAACTTTCTGATGTTGCTGGTTGACAAGAACCGCGTCGTCTTTCTGAGCCAGATAGTTGATACCTATGAAAAACTGGCCGATGAATTTTCCGGTGTGATTCGTCCGGTCATCACCACCGCTTATCCGCTGGACGATAGCCAGGTTGTTGCTATTCAGGGCGCGTTGGAAAAAAAGACGGGCAAGAAGGTTGTGCCGCAGATGATAGTTGACCACTCCCTGTTGGGTGGCGTGATTACGCAGATTGATGATATAGCATACGACAACAGCATCAAGACTCAGCTTAAACGGATTAAAGATATATTACAGAAGGGGTAGGAGCATCCATGGAAATCAGAGCCGAAGAGATCAGCGAGATAATCAAAAAACAGATCAAAGAGTATGGCAAAGAGGTTGAGGTGTCGGAGACCGGCACAATTATCTCCATCGGTGACGGTATTGCCCGTATTCATGGCCTGGCTGGCGCCATGGCCGGTGAGCTGCTTGAGTTCCCCGGCGGTGTTACCGGCATGGTCCTCAACCTGGAAGAAGATAATGTTGGCGCCGCCATTCTCGGAGAATTTTCCGAGATCAAGGAAGGCGACACCGTCAAGCGCACCGGACGTATTACCGAAGTACCGGTTGGCGATGCATTGATTGGTCGTGTTGTTAACGCCATTGGCCAGCCGATCGATGGTAAAGGTGCCATCAACACAAGCAGCTTCAGCAAGGTTGAGATCAAGGCTCCCGGAATTGTTGACCGAAAATCGGTTCACCAGCCGATGGCTACAGGCCTCAAGGCTATTGACTCGATGGTTCCAATCGGGCGTGGTCAGCGCGAACTGATCATCGGCGACCGCCAGACCGGTAAGACGGCTGTTGCTATCGATACGATCATCAACCAGAAGGGCGGCGATGTCGTCTGTATCTATGTCGCCATTGGCCAGAAGCGTTCTACTGTTGCCCAGGTTGTTTCCAAGCTGACCGAGCACGGCGCAATGGATTATACCATCGTTGTTGCTGCGACCGCTTCCGAATCCGCACCTCTCCAGTTCATCGCCCCCTATACCGGCGTAACAATGGGCGAGTTCTTCCGCGACAACGGTAAACATGCCCTGATTATTTATGACGATCTTTCCAAGCAGGCTGTTGCCTATCGTCAGCTTTCCCTGCTGCTTCGCCGTCCTCCAGGACGTGAAGCATATCCGGGTGACGTATTCTATCTCCATAGCCGTCTTCTGGAGCGTGCCTGCAAGCTGTCTGATGCCCGCGGCGCTGGTTCTCTGACCGCTCTGCCGATTATCGAGACACAGGCTGGCGACGTTTCAGCATATATTCCGACCAATGTTATCTCTATTACCGACGGCCAGATCTATCTGGAATCCGACCTGTTCTTCTCCGGCGTGCGTCCGGCAATTAACGTCGGCCTCTCGGTTTCCCGCGTCGGTGGTTCCGCACAGACTAAATCAATGAAGCAGGTTGCCGGTACGCTGCGCCTCGACTTGGCCCAGTACCGTGAAATGGCTGCCTTCGCCCAATTTGGTTCCGACCTGGACAAGGCAACCCAGATGCAGTTGGAGCGTGGCGTACGTTTGGTAGAAATTCTCAAACAGCCTCAGTATCGTCCGATCCCTAATGAGAAGCAGGTACTTGTTATTTTTGCTGCAAATAACGGCTTCCTGGATGAATACCCCGTTTCCGCACTGAGAAAATATGAAACCGAACTGTATGCCTTTTTTGATAACCGTCAGGCTGAGCTGCTCGCCGAACTACGCGACAAGAAAGCTATTGATGACGATATGAAGGGTCGCATTGTCGCTGCCCTGGGGCAGTTGAAGAAGGAATTTACCGCGTAAACAAGGACGGTTTGAGATATGGCAAGCCTTAAAAGCATTAAAAAACGGATTGTTTCCGTAAAAAACACTCGCCAGATCACCAAGGCCATGAAAATGGTTTCGGCGGCAAAGCTCCGTCGTGCCCAGGAAAACGTTGTGGCAGCCCGCCCGTACGCCAAGAAGCTTGGTGAAGTACTGCAGTCGCTGGCTGTGAACCTGGAAGGGGACGTTCATCCGCTCCTTGAAAAGCGTGATGCCAAGAAGCTGCTTCTGATTGTGCTGACATCGGATCGTGGCCTGTGCGGAGGTTTCAACACCAACCTCTGCAAGGCAGCAGACCGCTACATCAAGGAAAAATCCGATTCTTACGAGCAGATCAGTGTCATGACAATTGGTCGTAAAGGGTATGAATTCCTTAAAAGCCGTTATACGATCTATAAAAACTTTTCCAATATCCTGGCAAAACCTAATTACCAATCAGCGGCGATGATGGGACGGGAAGTGATTGATGGTTTTCTGGCAGGGGATTATGACCAGGTTGAGCTTCTCTTCAATTCATTCCGTACGGTCATGACCCAGGATATAACCTTCCGGCAGATGTTGCCGGTTGTCCCGGAAGAATTGAATGTTGCTGATGAAACTCCTGTTGAGTTTATCTATGAACCATCAGTCGATGAGCTGCTGGCGGAAATACTGCCGAAAAACATCGAGGTGCAAATCTTTACGGCCATGCTTGAAACGGTAGCCGGCGAACATGGCGCCCGTATGACGGCAATGGATAGTGCTTCTAAGAACGCCAACGAAATGATCGGTAAACTGACACTCCAGTATAACCGGGCACGTCAGGCTGCAATTACTACAGAGCTGATGGAAATAATTTCCGGCTCGGAGTCGATCAAAGGGTAGCGCCGCGATAAACTGGAAGCGTGCCGTAACGAATTAATGTGCAGTAAAACAAGCAGTAAACAACTATTAACTTGCTAAAAGTTCACGAAACACTATATGAGGCCGCAGGGCCGCAGGAGGACACCGTTCCATGAGTCAGAACACAGGTAAAATTTCGCAGGTCATCGGCGCCGTTATCGACGTTGAATTTGAGCCCGGCAAACTGCCGGAGATCTACCACGCGTTGCGCGTGACAAATCCGGCCATTGATGACCGAGAAAACAATCTGGTACTGGAAGTTGCCCAGCATCTTGGTGAAAACTCCGTACGTACCATCGCCATGGACTCGACTGATGGTCTCAAGCGTGGCCAGGTCGTCATTGATACCGGCAAACAGATCTGCGCACCGGTTGGCGCCAAAACCCTCGGACGCATCATGAATGTCATCGGCGAGCCTGTGGACGAAATGGGCCCAATCGGCAATGAAAAAGAATATGCCATCCACCGTGAGGCACCTTCTTTTGAAAACCAGTCAACCAAGGTAGAAGCATTTACAACCGGTATCAAGGTTGTTGACCTGCTTGCACCATATGCCCGAGGCGGTAAAATCGGTCTGTTCGGTGGCGCCGGGGTTGGTAAGACCGTTCTGATTATGGAACTTATCAATAACATCGCCAAGCAGCACGGCGTTTATTCTGTCTTTGCCGGGGTTGGTGAACGTACCCGTGAAGGAAACGACCTCTGGATGGAAATGAAAGAATCCGGAGTTCTTGATAAAGCTGCTCTTGTCTATGGCCAGATGAACGAGCCTCCGGGGGCCCGTGCTCGCGTTGCGCTGACCGCGCTTTCCGTTGCTGAATACTTCCGTGATGAAGAGGGACAGGACGTTCTGCTGTTCATAGATAACATCTTCCGTTTTACTCAGGCAGGCTCCGAGGTTTCGGCTCTTCTTGGCCGTATTCCTTCTGCCGTTGGTTACCAGCCGACGCTGGCTACCGAAATGGGTGAGCTTCAGGAACGTATTACCTCAACAAAAAAAGGATCAATTACTTCGGTTCAGGCTATTTATGTACCAGCCGACGACTTGACTGACCCGGCTCCGGCAACTGCTTTTGCCCACTTGGACGCAACGACGGTTCTCTCCCGCCAGATTGCCGAACTCGGCATCTACCCGGCCGTTGATCCGCTCGATTCAACTTCACGTATTCTTGATCCGCAGGTCATCGGCGAAGAACATTATGCCGTTGCCCGTTCCGTGCAGTATGTTCTTCAGAAGTACAAGGATCTTCAGGATATCATCGCCATTCTCGGTATGGATGAACTCTCCGAAGAGGACAAGCTGGTTGTTGCCCGTGCCCGTAAAATTCAGCGCTTCCTGTCACAGCCGTTCTTCGTTGCCGAGGCTTTCACCGGCTCACCCGGCAAGTACGTCGAACTGAAAGATACCATCAAGGGTTTCCAGGAAATCGTAGCCGGCAAACACGACAGCCTGCCAGAACAGGCCTTCTACATGGTCGGTTCTATTGAAGAAGCCATCGAAAAAGCCGCCAAGCTGGCTGCGGTATAAAATAAACATGTAGGGGCAGGGCCCGTCCTGCCCGCTTTCTACAAGGATCATATATGGCTGAAAAGATGAAGCTTGAAATTGTCACTCCCTACAAAAAAGTTGTAGATACCGAGGTTGAAGAAGTAACTGCCACCGGTAAGCTGGGCGAATTCGGTATTCTGCCGGGGCATGCCCCGTTTCTGACCTCGCTCAAGATCGGGGAGCTTGTCTACAAGAATAATGGTGTTGCCGAGCACATGTCTCTCAACTGGGGCTATTTCGAGGTGCTTTCGGACAAAATTATTGTGCTGGTAGAGACCGCGGAGCTTGCAGAAGAAATAGATGTAGAGCGAGCCAGGGCTGCTCTTGGGCGTGCCGAAGAGGCCCTGAAAACACTTACATCCGAGGACAAGCAATTCAAGGTTTATGAAGCTGCTTTGGAACGAGCAATTATCCGCATGCAGGTTGCCGGTAAAGGCGTACGCAAGTAGAAAAATTTACATATACGTGAGTACCTTCAAGAGCGGCAGCGATGCCGCTCTTTTTGTTTGTGGTATATGTTCTGCAAGTTTGCTACAAGTAGCTGACCTTTATTTCCATTAGATGGAGCACAACTATGCCTCAGACAAACGAACTTAAACGATTACGTTGTTATGAGATGTTTTCGCAATCTACCGGTGTCGAAATCCGTTCCGCGATTAAAACCAGTGAGGAAAATGGACAGCTTACCGAACGAAGCGGACGTGTTCACCTCCGCTTTTTTAAACTTACTCCGAAAACAAAACCGGAAGACGTCACACAGATCCGCTTTATATGCGAGCCTGATGAGGCTTTCGGCTTGTCGCTGTTGATACAGCAGGTATCGAACTGTTCCGTTCCGTGTAAGGAGAAGTTGAGTCCTCACAAATTCTTTTCCGGTGAACTGGGGGAGGAAACTGTGACGACACTTTCCGTAGAAAAATGGGAGCGGGCCGGTAAGAGCGGTTATGCCTTGACTGTAGGGCGAGGCAAGGATTTTATCAGTGTTCCGGTCCCGTTGTCTAAACTTCTCTTTGCCGGAGAGTTTCTGCGGGCGATATCGACAGAGCAGAGTTGGGTTGAGCGACCTGAAAAGAAAACATCAGCAGTCAACCATTGAAATAATGCAGACGAAACGCTATAGAGCATTCTCTGATGAACTGAAGCGGTTATTTGGCTGCAGGGTGCAACGTATCGCCGTTGACGCAGGATTTACCTGCCCGAATCGCGATGGTTCATTGCATACCGAAGGGTGCATCTTCTGTGGCGGGCATGGCTCCGGTTCATATGGAATACGGCGCGATCTCAATATATATGGTCAGCTTGAAGATGGCAAAGAGGTTATGCGCCGCAAGTACCGGGCGGCAAAGTTTATTGCCTATTTTCAGTCGTATACAAACACGTATGCGAGCGTCGACCGGTTACGTGAGCTCTATTCGATGGCTTTAACCGTTCCGGATGTGGTAGGGCTGATTATCGCAACCCGTCCTGACTGCCTGCAAGATGAGATACTTGACTATATTCAGCTGCTTTCCTCGCAAACACATCTCTGGCTGGAGTTGGGGATGCAGACCATGTACAATCGCAGCCTGGAGCTGATAAATCGCCGCCATGATCACAACTGCACTGTTGATGCCGTTTGTCGGGCAAAGTCGCACGGGTTGAGGGTCTGTACCCACGTAATTCTTGGTTTGCCGGGAGAATCGCGAGACGAAATGCTTCGTATGGCGGGGGAACTGAACCGCCTCGGGGTGGACGGTGTCAAACTGCACCTGCTGCATATCATGAAGGGAACGCGATTGGCTGAGATGTACAGCCAGGGCACGGTGACGGTTATGGACAGAGAGGACTATGCCGGGCTGGTCTGTGACTTTCTGGAACGTCTGGATCCGCGGATTGTTATACATCGTCTGACCGGCGATGGTGGGCACGACAACCTGGTGGCGCCTCTCTGGTCGCTGAAAAAATTCGAAATTCTCAACCTGATTGATGCCGAGATGGAGCGGCGCGGGACAAACCAGGGAGTCAGATTTTCCCGGTGAAGATCAGCACCAGAAAGACAAAATAGAAAACTCCTCCCACCAGCAACGTCCCGGGCGTCAGGTGTTTCTTGATCCGGATTTGCAGGTATGCCATACCGACCGAAGCGAATGTCAGGGCCACGGTTAAAAGTGCTGCTGTGTTGAGCTGCCAATCGGTCATCATGATGCCGATTGCGGTGATAATCGAACCCTGAAAGACCATGGCGCCGGTGACATTGCCGATTGCCAGAGTATCCTTACCCTTGTTTATCCAGATCACGCTGTTGAATTTCTCCGGCAGTTCGGTGGCGATCGGCGCAATGATCAAGGCAAGGATGAAGGGTGAAATGCCGATCTGCACCGAAATAATCTGCACCTTTTCCACGAATATGTAGGAACCCCACACGATCAGCAGCAATGAACTCAACACCTGGCAGCCGATAATCGCCATGTGAGGGTCGTGGGACCTGGGGGCAAAATAGCAGGGGTCAAGGTCAGATTCCTCTACGGTATGACACACATCATTCTCGCAGCGAAGTGTTCTCAGTACGTAACCGCCGTAGGTCAAAAAGAGCGCCATGGCGATGAAGGTCTTGACTACCGGGTGCCCCCCCAGGAACGAGGCGACGATGGCCACGGCGTAGAGCACCAGAAAGTACTCCATGTCGCGTCGCATGACGACCGTATCAACGCGCATGACCGGGTAGTCGTCACGTTTCTTCCTATTCCAGATCACCGCCAGGCCGCTGATGAAAAAGGCCAGAGTTCCCAGCATGAAGGGAGCCCCGATTATGGCTCCGACACCGATTTTGTGGCCGGACTCGGGTGTGCCGAACATGATCGCCACAATCGGGACCAGTGTCTCTGGCAGGGCCGTTCCGATCGCCGCAAAGATGCTCCCCACCGCGCCGTCCGAAAGTTTAAGCTTTTTTCCGAACCACTCGAGGCCGTTGGTAAAGACGGTGGCACCCAGCAGGATGATCCCCAGAGCAACAAGCAATAAAATCCAATTAAGCATTCGTATTACATCTCCACCCGCGTAACAACGCCCTGAAGTTTTGCCGCCGGGAGCTTGTTAAACTGAACGAAATTAGGGGTAAGTTTCTTTAAGTTCGAGAATATTTTCCACGCCGGATTTCTGGTGGCAATGTCCTCAATGCCGTAAAAGATTACCTTTTCAAAGATGCCGTTGTCCTTGAGCAGTTGTTCAATATCGAGCATAACCATATAGCCTGCACTGATTTCAAAAGCATCCAGTCCGGTTCCAAGGGCTTTCGTAAGGTTACTTTTCAATCCGTAGGGTTCGTCCGTTCGAAAGATGGATATCAGGACGTTCCGTTCGTAAATAATATTCGACCGGATAGTGCAGTGAACAAGATAGGGAGGGATAGTATTCCACTCCTTGACAAAAAACAACCCGGTGCCTGTAATATGCCCTTTTTTGTAAATCTGCTCGTAGCTGACGAGATAGGTTTCCATGTCAAGAGGACGGAGCGCCTTGTAGAGAGCGGCCTGCCCCTTGGTCCAGATCAAAATAGCGGTAAGAGGTATGGATGCGAGGATCAGCGACCAGTAGCCGCCATGTGGCAGTTTGTAAAGGTTTGAGACCAGGAAGATAACATCTGCGATCGTTACCAGGATCGCCACCGGTACCTTCCACTTTTTCTGTGTCCTGGAAAAAATCATTATCATCATAACGCCGGTGATGGTCATGGTCCCGGTGACTGCAAGGCCGTATGCGGCCGCCAGATTTTCCGACTTCTGGAAGATCAGCATGATCATAATCACAAGGGCAAGAAGGATCCAGTTAACTGCACCGATATATATTTGCGATTTTAGCTGGTGTGAGGTGTAATCGACTTTCAAGAGTGGGAGAATGCGGGTTGTTATCCCCTGATATACGATAGAGAATACCCCGCTGATAAGCGCCTGTGAAGCAATAACAGTGGCCATGATCGTCAAGATCAGGAAGGGGATATAGAGCATGGTCGATTGCGATTGCACCATGCCGAAAAGGATGTTTTTTGCATGAGGATGATTGATTATGAAAGCGCCCTGTCCCAGGTAGTTAATTACCAATGCGGCAAAGACCAGATACCAGGCCCGCTTGACCGGCTTGCGTCCAAGGTGCCCCATGTCCGCATACAGCGCCTCCCCGCCGGTTGCACACAGGATTACCTCGGAGAGCACAAAGAATCCGGCCATTCCGTTATGGCGAAGGAAATTGAAGGCGTAATGCGGGCTGATTGCAGAGATGATGGCAGGATACGAGAATAATGCAATGATGCCGGACAATGTCAGGGCAGCAAACCAAACGACCATGATGGGGCCGAACGCCTTGGCGACCTTATCGGTGCCCTTGAACTGGAACACAAACAGGAAAACGGCGATAATGGCGGCAATCAGGATCAGCATAGTTTGGCTGATGCCACTCAAGGACGGGATCAGAAGAGCACCTTCTACCGCCGAGAGGATACTGATGGCGGGGGTAATGACGCCATCTCCCAACAGTAAGGCAACCCCGAGATAGGAGATAAATGTTACAAAAACCATCTGCCGCCCCGGCTTTATCATACGAACCAGAATCTCGCGGAGCACGATGGTGCCGCCTTCACCTTTGCGGCTGAGGCTCATGGCAAGCAGTGCATATTCTATGTTGACCAGGATCATCAAGGTCCAGACAATCAGTGAGAGGATCCCGAAAACGTTCTCAACGGTCGGCTTGGTCAGGGCAATAATGACGGTCAGCGTGTAGATAGGGCTGGTGCCGATGTCTCCGAACACCAGTCCCATTGATTTTATGATTCCACCCCAGTAGGAATCCGCTTCGTGTTGCTTCATAATAATGCCTCCTGCAAGAATTGCTTGTAGGGGCTGACAGACGAAAACGCAAAACCGCCGGATGAACCGGCGGCCTTTGCCCGTTACTGTGCCCTTCCAATTGCCTACGAGGTTAGCTGACGGGCTTGGGATTGGAAGTTCCCTATCCGGTGATTTACCGGAATACGCCCCAGTTGATCGGGTCCCCCGTACCCGCTGTATTGTGCGGATCTCGGCTGTAAGGGGGTTGTTATACTCCTCCTGGTTCTACTGTCAAGCCTCTTGTCAATAATCAGAACTTTGCCGTTTACACACGAACCAAATCTGCTACACTTCCCAGTCAGTCAAACTTTGTATAACTGGAAACAAAATGGACAAAAATGTACCAGTAGAAAAACATAACGCAATGATTTGCCGCTATTTCAAAGTTGCCCATCGCGACATGGTCTATCTCAAGTTTATCCTGGAGGCCTATGAAGGGATGAATGTCATGAGCACCGTTGATAATAAGGCCGGAATCATCCGTATCGCCATCATGCCCGGTTTCGTTGAAGATATGGACGGGCTGCTGGCGGACCTGGGCCGAGATGTCCCAATGGAACCGGTCCTGTGGCACAATGAGGTATGCACATACTGAGCTTAGCTGTGTGTGCTGCCGCCCGTGTTCACCACTACCTGCAGGCCGCGGCCTGCTCCTGATATGTAGATAAACGTCACCGTTACCGGTCCGTTGTTCTCCTGTTCTGACCGATAATCACGTCTGAATTCATAGCGAAAGGACTTGACCCTGCTGTCAGGCGGTAGATTAAGCCCATCCGGAAGATCACGAAGTGCGGGCCAGGTACATTTTTTCTGGGTGTCAACGGCGAAGGCTGGGAGTTTACCCATCAGCGGCATCTCGCTTCGGCAGTAATCAAACAAGAGAGCGTCATGAAATGCCGCACTGTCGCCTGAATCCGTCAGCGGTTCTGCCAGGCGGGCAAAAAGCTCGAAAACCTTTCGGCAGGAGAGGCTGGAAAGGTTCTGGTTGCCCGCCCGGCGTGCCATATGGTCAAGAATGGCGGAGAATTGTTTGCGGCACTGCAGAACCCGGAACGCGGCAGTCATCCCGCCATGTTTGTTGAACAAGTCCAGCAACCGCCCGATTGTTTCGATCCGGCAAATATCTTCATACGATAGCCATGGGTTGCGCAAGATCGTGTAAGGGGGGAACTCCGAGAAGCAATACCCTTCACGGTGGCCAATTTCGCGCATTGGAGAACCTTTCAGAAGTTTAAGCGGTTCGATCTGTATATCATGGGCGTGCAGGTCGGCAACGGTCTGTAACGACTCAAGGAAGCCCTCGTAGTTTTCCCCCGGTAAACCTGCTATGAGATCCAGGTGCAATTCTATGCTTGTTTCAGTCACAAGGCGCCGTACATTGGTGAAAATGCGTTGCAAATCGGCGCTGCGCTTCACTTGTGCCAATGTTGACTGCGAGGCGGATTGAATCCCTATCTCAAAGCGGAATGTATTTTCGGGCACGTGGGACAGAACCTTCAGGTTCTGGTCGGTCAGAAGGTCGGCAGAGATTTCAAAGTGAAAATGGCTGTTCCGGTTATGCTCCAGAATGAACTCCCAGAGCATGTTCGCGCGCCCGGCGTCATAATTAAAAGTGCGGTCTACCAGCTTTATTTGAGGTGTCCTGGTACTCATCAAAAACAGGAGATCTTCCTTTATCCTGTCCAGGCTGAATGTGCGTACCGTCCCTTCCACCGATGAAAGACAGAACGCGCAGGAGAACGGACAGCCGCGCGATGTTTCGTAATAGACCAGCGGTTTTGAAAAGTCTATTAATCCCGCTTTAAAAGGTGAAGGGAGTCGGTCAAGTTCCATATTGTTTTTGTTGAGCGGACCAGATACCGTATCGGTGCCGTCCCGGAAAAACAGGTTGCCGATCTCGTCCAAACGGTCATGCCGCAGGCTTGTATTATCCTGCATAAGCGCTGCTATCAATTGCCTGAACGTCTCTTCCCCCTCGCCTTTAATTACAAAGTCAATTGCATCGTTACCGTGCATGAGATCAAATGTTCCGAAAGAAACCTCCGGCCCTCCAAGTACTATACGGGTATGCGGAGATATTTTCTTGATGTCGGAAATAATCCGCAAGGTCTGCTCTATATTCCAGATATAACAAGAAAATGCGATCAGATCTGCTTGTTCCGCCATCATGAGTTTCAGTAGATGCTCGCGAGGTTCGTTGACGGTCCATTCACGGATTATGATTTCGGTCTGCGAAATATCCTGACAGTACGCGGCCAGGCACGGGAGCGCCAGCGATGCGTGCGAATATTTTGCGTGCAGGGTTGTGAGGAGAATCTTCATATGTGTACGTTCTCAGAATGTGAGGGAGTATGTGCCATTTCGGGTCTGTATCTCCGTTTTGAAAGGATGCGACAGGGTGTTTAATTTATCAATAACGGCAGCACCATCCTCACCGGTCAACAGGTGTGGCTGGAAGCCCACCCGCCGGTACAAAACGTCGATCGGCAGTATTTCAGCCTCTTGGCGGCCATCAGCCAGTTTCAGGCGGACTATGACGCTGACGTCTGCAACCGTGCTCTTGCTGGCAAAAACGAAATTGCCCAGGCTGTAAAAAATAATGCCGGTTTTATAGCGCTCGATTCCCTGGAGAATATGAGGATGGTGACCGATAATCACATTTGCGCCCGCTTCGATGGCCTTGTGGGCGATGTTGCGTTGATAGGACTGTACGGTGCCGGCCGCCTCCTTCCCCCAGTGAAATGAAACAATCACATAGTCTGCGTGTGTGCGGGCGTTTATTATATCGGCAGTCACCATGCTTTCATACCCGGGGGCGGTGCCGGGGCGATCCGGGCCTGCAAAAAAAATGACGGGCTGAGTCAGGGAGTACCCGAGGAAGGCTATCTTTTTGCCTTTGATAGTATAAAGCACCATTTTACGGGCTTCAGACAGGTTTTCTCCGGCACCGATCCAGGCAATGCCATTGTCGCTCAGATGGCGTAATGTTTCTGCCAACGCTTCCCCGCCAAAGTCCATGGTATGGTTATTCGCAAGCGTTACAAGATTAAAACCGGCTGCACCGATCGCCGTTGCAACCTGGGCATCGGCGCGGAAGCGAAACCTTTTTTCTGTAAATTCGTGACCGCCTGCAGCGATAGGCGATTCAAGATTGGCGATATTGATATCACCGGCAATCAGCTCATTTGTGATACCGCGAAATGGGTAGTCATACCCTTTCCCTCTCAGGAACGGCGCCCATCTTCCCGCCAGCATGATATCACCCACGGCATTGATAATAATTTCATCGGCATGCAGTTGCAGTGGGTGGCAGATAAGGGCAACGGCGATGAGCGCGTTAGAAACTATTCTCTGCGTTGTTCTACAGATAATAAAGTCGCAACCGTGCATTGCGTATCTGTTTATAAAGGCAAAAATGTAGGTAAAGATTGATTTCATCGGGCTCTTTTGCATTGACGTATAACGACTCAAGTGCTACTAAATACACGCTTACTACCGAAAAATAAAGGTGTTTCCCAATGCTTGACATGAAATACATTCGTGAAAATCTGGATGAAACCGAGCAGCGCCTCCGTACGCGCGGCGGTGAATCCTATCTGGACGGCTTCCGTGAACTGGATGATAAACGACGAGCGCTGCTGAAAGAGGGTGAGACGCTCAAGGCGCTGCGTAATTCGGTGTCAGATGAAATTGGGCGTACCAAGGATAAAAGCCTGGTTCAGGACAAAATCATCGAGATGCGCGAAGTCTCTCATAAAATAAAGGGGCTGGACGAAGAACTTAGCCAGGTTGATGACCAGCTACATTCATTCCTGCTGACAGTGCCGAATCTGCCACATTCCTCAACCCCGATCGGCCTGTATGAAAAAGACAATGTCCAGGTCAGGTCATGGGGAGATCCACAAAAACTGCCTTTTGAGGCCAAGCCGCACTGGGATCTCGGTGAAGACCTTGGCATCCTTGATTTCGAGCGCGGCGCCAAGATTACCGGTGCGCGCTTTACACTGTACCGCGGTGCCGGAGCACGGATGGAGCGGGCCCTGATTAATCTGATGCTCGATCTGCATACCGACCAGCATGGTTATCAGGAGGTGCTTCCTCCTTTCATGGTCAATCGCGATTCTATGACCGGCACAGGACAGCTTCCCAAGTTTGAAGAGGACCTGTTCAAGCTGGTCGACCCGGAATTTTTTCTGATTCCAACTGCCGAGGTGCCGGTAACCAACATTCATCGTGGCGAGATCCTTAAAAAAAGTGATCTGCCGATCAGCTATTGTGCCTACACGCCCTGTTTCCGCCGCGAGGCCGGTTCCTATGGTAAAGATACCCGCGGTCTGATCCGGCAGCATCAATTTAATAAAGTGGAGTTGGTGAAATTTGTCCACCCGGCGGAATCGGATGCCGCGCTGGAAATTTTGACCGGCCATGCCGAAAAAGTGTTGCAGCTGCTGGAGCTTCCTTACCGTGTAATGGCGCTGTGCAGCGGCGACATCGGCTTTTCGTCTGCCAAAACGTATGATCTTGAAGTCTGGCTGCCAGGACAGAACTGTTATCGTGAGATATCCTCATGCAGTACGTTTGGCGATTTCCAGGCACGCCGTGCATCGATCCGTTTTCGCGAGGACGAAAAAGGAAAGCCTGAATTTGTCCATACCCTGAACGGTTCCGGCTTGGCTGTTGGGCGTACGCTGGTGGCGATTCTCGAAAATTATCAACAGGAGGACGGTTCAGTACTTGTTCCGACAGTGTTGCGACCGTATATGGGTGGCTTGGAACGAATTGGACCGTAATAGTGCCGGTCTTTTTTGAGCATTCTTTTTCGATAAAAAAACGGATGCTGCGAGGTTCTACATGTTTGGTAAAAAAAATGCGGTATTGCTGGAAGCGGCGGAAGCCAAGATAAAGCAGCAGCAGGATAAGCTTGATTGGTATCAACGGCACTACGAAAAACAGCAGGTCTATATTGAAGAGTTGTACGATGTCGTCGCTGCTCTTTCCCATCAGCTCGGGATGGTTCTAAAAAGCGAAAACATGGAACCCCTTCAAAAAAGCCCCTATTTGGAAGACAATAGCAAATTTTTCCTCGACTTGTACGTGCTGTTCAGTATGAGATTCAAGAAAGGGAAAAATGTTTCATGTTATTTTGGCAAGGGGCGGGAGGAATTGCAGCGCAAGTTTGAGGACAGAGATTTTAAGAACAGCAAAATCGTGTACCTGACCGAGCGCCTCACTCTTGAAAATCTACTTTCTCTTATCAAAAGTGGATTGTGGAGAAAACCGATTGAAGAGTCGTTGAAGTCAATAAGGAAAGAAAGAGAACTTGATATAAATCAGCAGTAACCCTGACAATGTATTGCTGGTGACGGTTACTATTTGAAAATACGAAACAGGTGTGCTATAAAGCAGAGATGCACGACAATGGAAGGGTGGCCGAGTGGTTTAAGGCAGCGGTCTTGAAAACCGCCGAGTGTAACAGCTCCGTGAGTTCGAATCTCACCTCTTCCGCCATAACAATAACTAACTAATATTGTTAGTTTAAATAAGCCTGCTACTGAAGTGAGACCTCTCATGAGACCTCTTGGTAGTAGGCTTTCTTTGTATTCATCACAGATGTGTATTCATAATGGTATCTGTTATTACCACACAGATATACCTTGGAAACATAAAGCAAAAACAAACAGCGAAAAACGGTGTTGAGGGACTACTCTTTTCTGTTGACTACTGGCGGACATATCAGCTTACGGTATTAAATTTGAAGGTAATGTGTTCTGACTCCATTCTGCGTAAATATATCTTCAGATAAACCGCATATAGGGTATCGCTGCGAGTATATAGGGTGACTAAATAAGTGAATGTGTGCTGATGTAATATTTAAGATAGTAGTTATAGTTAGTTACAAGGTATGAACATTTGGCACGTCATATGCTTTAGTAGATACAGATTCGCTATAGATTAACCGGAGGTATTACCCATGAAAAAAGTTCTTTCCACAATCGTTGCTGCTCTCGTTGCTATGTCTTTCTCTGCTGTAGTTTTTGCTGCTGATGTTGCTCCAGTTGCTGCACCTGCTGCTGATGCTAAGCCTGCTGTAGAGAAGAAAGAAGTAAAGAAAGTCGTTAAACACAAAAAACACAAAAAAGTAGCAAAAAAAGCAGCAAAAAAAGCAGCAAAAAAAGCAGCAGCTCCTAAAGCTGACGTTGCTGCTCCTGCAGAAGCTCCTGCTAAGTAATTTGTTTTTCATTTAGTTTAAAAAGGCTGCATCTTCGGATGTGGCCTTTTTTTATGCCTTGCCGTTTATGGGGTGAGGTGCCGTGTAAGTTGTAATTATCCATAATGAGTAATGGTGCCGGTAGGACTGTAGTTATAACCGCAGTTCTGTGTACCTTGACTCATGCTTTTAAAATGATCCGATGATCCCCCAAATCAACCACAAGTAATTTTTTTACATTTATGAGAATATCTTTCCGCATCGCCATTACTCCCCTTGTTCCCCATCGGTATGCGAGATTAATGCAACAGGCACTATATTAATGCACTGCGCAACATATCGATATCTGCCGTTTTATTTTGAACATTTTTTGGCACGTTTCATGATAGTAGAATCAAAGTGACGGAAGGAGCTCGAGACGATAAAAGATTTACATTAATGAACCTCATGCAACATGATTGATCTTATGGTTGATAACAATTTTTGAGGAATCTCAGACGATTGCGGAGGAAATATGAATACGTTTAGAACCGTTGTAGCGACCTTATTGGCGATGTCATTTTTTCTCCTGGGGGGGTGTTCAGGAGGCGGGGGAGGCGGGGATCAACCTTCGCTGGCTTCAAGTACACAGGTAACCGTTGCTAATCTCGTTGGACAGACACAGAGTGCGGCGGTGAGTGCCATTACTGCTGCCGGACTGAGTGTCGGGGCCATCACGCCGCAGAGTAGCACGACCGTCCCTAGTGGAATGGTCATAAGTCAGAGCCCCACATCTGGGACATCGGTTAAGGCAGGATCTGTTGTCACGCTCATTGTTTCTTCAGGGCCGGCAGCGGGAGGAGGGCAGACTCTCAGAGTTCTGACGCCACTCCCCGTGTCGGAGACCACCCCGACGAGCGGGGGGCTCTCCACAACGATCGCGGCTTCCTATGTAGTGCTCGCTTGGAACGACTTGGGAATGCACTGTCTTAATCCCAGCTATGACACTGCGGTCATTCTCCCTCCGTACAATACCGTCCGAGCGCAGGTAATAAAGAGAGGCAACGCCCCCCAAGTGGTGACTTCTGGCGTTACCGTATCGTATCGGCTTATTAACAATACCACGTCTCAGAAGGGGCTCTTTACCCAATTTTGGACCTATGCATCTCAGCTGTTTGGTATTGCTCCGGCAGTAGATCATGGATTGAACCTGAATGATCCTGCCGTATCTAATGGCCTGACAGGAAATATGTTGGCCAAGACCGGTTACTTCATCGTCAGCGGCATTCCCGCGACGCCAGTGAATGACGGCAATACCTGGACCCCCTATCAGATGATTGAGGTCACAGCCAAGGATACCTCTACCGGCACAATCCTGGCCCAGACCCGGACCACTGTCCCCACCTCTGACGAGATCAACTGCGGCAAGTGCCACGGCAATTCGACAGACCCGGCAGTGGTCTTCAACGATATTCTGGCAAAACATGATGCACATAATGGTACGACACTGCTTAGCTCGAAACCGGTACTCTGCGCCAAATGTCACGGCAGTCCGGCACTCGGTACATCAGGTCCAGGGTCATCAGGTAAGTACCTCTCTCAGGCAATACACGGTTTCCACTCGGGTCTGGCGACCCAACCGGGTTGTTACGATTGCCACCCCGGGGATGTCACCCAGTGCAACCGAAGTAACAAACATACTGCTGCCGATGGTAACTGTACAAACTGCCACGGCACGTTGGCTACAGTCGCGGCATCTATCGATCTCGGATCACGTGTCCCATGGGTGAATGAACCCAAGTGTGTGACCTGCCATAATACCGGTGTGGCACAAGTTGATACAGGAACGACACTCTATCGAAATTCTATTGGTCACGGAGGTCTCTTCTGTACAGCTTGTCACGGAAGCCCTCATGCCATGACACCGTCTGGCCAAGTGACTGATAACTATCAATCAATCCAGTATCAAGGAAAAGCAATGGCGTTGGGTGATTGCCGTATATGTCATAAAACCTCTCGCGGGGGAGGATCGGCTTCAGAATTTGCAAATGAACATGGCGGGTCAAACCATGCTGCTTGTGCCATTTGTCACACTGGTTTCACAAACGCGTCAAATACTGTCAACTGGCCGCACCAGTTTCAGTGGAAATCGCGCTGAATTGAGTTAATTCCGCTGAATGTTTGCAAACGAAAATCAGTCGAGAAAAATGTTGCAAATAGCTGTAATTGTGGTATTGTTGGCCTGTAGCTGGATTGTATATAGTTTTCAAGGCGGTGGTTTCGATCGTACCTCTTCCGCCATAAGTCAGAACCGGCGGTTGGCTTTCATATGCTAACCGCCTTTTTTATTACAAAAACCTGTGCTGCGCAAGAATGGGGTTCATTTATCCTGTGTGGTTCCAACTCACATGGCTTACTATGAATAAATCAACGAAGGAGAACTGGTATATGCAGATAACAACACCATTCATAAAACTGGATAGTTTTCTAAAAGGAGAAAATGCGGTCTCTTCCGGAGGAGAAGCGAAGGCAATGATTGCAGAGGGGTATATTTCAGTAAATGGTGAAGTGGAGCTTCGCCGTGGTCGCAAGTTGTACCCTGGAGACCGGGTCGTGTACGGAAAAAGAAAGTTCACCGTTGAATCTGCATGATATTAATGTACCTCCGGTTATCTACCGTACTGTAATTGACGACCGCGACACTAAATAATTTGACATCTCACGATGTTACCAATTAGTATGCAAAACAATTCGTATTAATTCCAATGCCTTTGTGTGTTGTTGAGGAGACAATCAATGAATATGAGATTTCTTGATGCCTGTTGGGGCAAACCGGTAGATCGGACTCCCGTGTGGCTTATGCGTCAGGCTGGCCGCTATCTTCCCGAGTACATGGCAGTGCGTTCAAAATGCACCTTTCTTGAATTGTGCAAGACTCCCGAGTTGGCTGCCGAAGTCAGTATTCAGCCGGTTGACTTTCTCGGGGTTGATGCGGCCATCATGTTTTCTGATATCCTGACACCGGTTGAGCCGATGGGGATGAAACTCGATTTTGTCCCGGGGCCGGTATTTGAAAGTCCGATCCGATGCATGGCAGATGTGGAAAAGCTGAGAATTCCACAGATGGAACAGGATGTTCCCTACGTTATTGAAACAATTAAAATTTTGCGCCGTGAGCTGGCCGGTAAAGTGCCACTGATCGGTTTTGGCGGCGCACCATTTACGCTGGCATGTTATATGGTTGAAGGAAAAGGCTCCAAGGATTTTGCCCAGATTAAGCGGATGATGTATGCTGCGCCTGACATCTATGCTGCTCTGATGGAGAAAATCACCATGATGAGCATGGAGTATTTGAATGCCCAGATTACCGCCGGCGCGCAGTGCATTCAAATATTTGATACCTGGGGTGGAATACTTTCTCCTGCCGATTATGAGCGCTATGTGCTGCCGTATACCGTCAAGCTTATCAATGGGTTGAACCGCATGGAAACACCGGTGATCCATTTTGTCAAGGGTTCCGGCGCCATGCTGGATACTGTCAAGAAAGCCGGCGGTGACGTTATGGGGCTGGATTGGCATGTGAACCTGGGTATGGCCAGGGATCTTATTGGCCCGCAGATGGCAGTGCAGGGCAATCTTGACCCAACCGTGCTGTATGCAACCCCGGAAATTATCGAACGTGAAGTCAAGCGGGTTCTGGATGAAAATGCCGGTCGGCCCGGGCATATCTTTAACCTTGGTCACGGAATCCTGCCAACGGTTCCGCCGGAAAACGCCCGATTCATGGTGGAGTGCGTTCATCGATTGTCACAGAAATAACACAGGGGTCTGTATGTCCATTTCACTTAAAAATATCGTCATATTTGTCACCGACCTGGCTACAGCAAAATCGTTTTATGTTGATCTTCTTGGTCTGCCGGTCGCCGGCCAGAGTGAGATGCTGATTGAATTCTTCCCCGGCACAGCCACGACACTGGGTGTTTCACTTGCACTGCATGAAGATTCACGCCGCCTCGTTGGAAGACACACCGGCATTACTCTTAAAGTGGAAAATATTGTTGGCGTCTGTGAGACCCTGAAAAACGGCGGTGCCCATTTCGCAGAGCCACTCGAATCAAGTCCGTGGGGTAAAATGGCTGTTGTGCAGGACTTTGACGGCAATATGATCGCGCTGGTGGATCGCTAGGTGAAGGTTATTACCCGCGAACTGTTGGCTGAAGTCTCTGCCGAAGCGAGGCAGAATCCGAGGCTGCGCAAAAACTACAATCTCCACCCGTCTGATGAATCCCGTTGTCATCGTCTCCTTAATGCTATTGAGCCCGGTTCATATATCCGACCGCACCGTCATCTTGACCCGGAAAAAGACGAAGCATTCATTCTGCTAAATGGCAGATTGGGGATAGTAACTTTTGCCGATAACGGTGCTGTTTCCGGAACAGTACTGCTGTCATTTGACAGCGGTACCCTTGCCGTAGATATCCCTCATGGAGTGTATCATACCGCAGTTGCACTGGAGTCAGGCACCGTGTTTTATGAAACCAAAGCAGGCCCCTATCGTATTCTGAATGACGATGAAAAGGTCGCGTGGGCTCCCGAAGATACCGATCCGCAGGTCGAGGAATTTGTTTTACGCCTGCGGAGTTTGTTTGGTTGACGTGTCCGGGCGCTATCTGGTTATTTTTCTGTTCATTTGGTGTGCCGCTCTTACCGGTTCGGACGGATATGCGGGCACACTTCCGCACATGCGGCCATATTCCGGGATTGGGGTGGTCGTTTTTTTTCAGTCGGATCCAGTTCCAAGCGAGAACCTGACGTTACAGCTGTACCGGGAACCAGGGCTTTTGCGGGTAGGAAAGCTGAACAGCTCAAGTTTGGCTGGGAATAAATGGCTTTTTGGCCAGTCGGATGAAATTTCACCACTTATCGTGTCTGCTCGCAAAGGTAATTGGTTGCGGGTATATTATGACGATGCCGGTCGGGAAGCCTGGATGGAACCACAGTATAAAGGCCGTTTTCAATCATGGGAACAGTTTCTGAAATCCCATACCGGCCACCTGCTCCCCGGCCTGAGGCCGCAGTATTATAAGCTGCATCAGCAACCTGGTGAAAAACTGCTTGCAGCGACTCTGAATTCCAATCAGGTTTTCAAAGTGTTGAAACTTGAGAATGCCTGGGGAATGGTGTTGACCGATCAAGCACAGATCGGCTGGTTGCGCTGGCGGGACGAAGATGGCAGGCTGTTGGTGGGGCGCACTTACTGATCGGCGTAGAAATCTGAAAAGTCATTGACGTCTTGACATCGGTATGTTATTGAAAACCCTTATGATGATCATTATTCGGACAACTGCAGGACGAGCTATTATCGCCGCGGCGCGTAACGCCGCAGCTCTGCCTGTTGCCCGCTGATTGTCGTCATTTTAAATGATAATCGCAAGCCGTGGGCAGGAGTCCACGGCTTTTTTTTACGCATTTGACAAGGATTTATTCATAAGTATCCTATACAGGGGAGAAAACTCATGAGAATAGAACTGGTACCGCCAGGAACCGGCGAACTGACGTATGAAATCAGAAACATTGTTAATGTCGCAGAAAAACTCCAGAAACATGGTGTCAAGATCAACTGGGAAAATATCGGCGACCCGATCGTCAAAGGTGAGAATATTCCGGAGTGGATGAAGGAAATTGTCGCCAAAGCAGCAATGGACAATCGTACCTGGGGCTATTGCCATACACGTGGAGTGCTTGAAACCCGTGAGTTCATTTGCGAAAAAACCAACGGTCGTGGTGGTGCCCGAATCACGCCGGATGATATCATTTTCTTTAATGGGCTTGGAGATGCTATTGCCAAGATTTACGGCTGTCTGCGCCCGGAGGCGCGGGTACTTATGCCGTCACCATCCTACACTACTCACACACTTGGTGAAATTGGCCATGCCCACTCGGCACCATCGCTTTTTTGCCTCAGGCCGGACAACAACTGGTATCCGGATATGGAAGATCTGCGCAATCATGTGCGCTACAATCCAAATATCTGTGCGATCATGCTGATCAATCCGGACAATCCGACCGGCATGGTTTACACCAGGGAGATGCTGCTGGAAATCGTTGCGGTAGCACGTGAAAACGACCTGTTTATTATCGCCGATGAGGTTTACATAAACATCGTGTATAACGGCCAAAGTACGGTGCCGATTAGTGATGTAATCGGAGATGTCCCTGGCATTTCATTGAAAGGTATCTCCAAAGAGTTCCCCTGGCCCGGGTCACGGTGCGGCTGGATTGAAGTATATAACGGCAACAATGATGAGCGCTTCCGGAAATATATCAATCTGATACTTACCGGCAAGATGAATGAGGTCTGCTCTACAACACTGCCGCAGACGGTTATTCCTGAAATCGTTCGTCATCCCGAGTATACCGCCTATCTGGCGCAGCGCATTTCCAGCTACGAGCGAATGAGCAATATCACGTATGATTGTCTGAGCAGAATTCCTGCGCTACAGGTGAATCGCACCAATGGCGCTTTTTACATGGCGGTTGCATTCAAAGACGGTCTGCTGGACAACCGGCAATCACTCCCGATTGCAAACCAGGAAGTCAGGGAACTGGTTGAGGGGCTTATCAACCAGCCGGGGGTTTCTCCCGATAAACGTTTTGTCTACCAGATTCTCGCCTCAACCGGCATCTGCATTGTGCCGCTGTCTTCGTTCTCGACACCATTGCAGGGGTTCCGGATAACGCTCCTGGAAAAAGATGAAAATGAGTGCCGCCGCATCTATCAGGCGTTGGCTGATAAAATCGGAGAATATCTTCATTCCTGAAAAATGACCACCGGATGCAGAAAAAGGGGAAAATGGCTTATGCCATTCTCCCCTTTTTTTAGTCGGTTAATGAAGGATTTTTGGAGTTCTTAGCAGACAGATGGCTTCAAAACCCCGTGTTCCATGTCTGAAAGTGTATCAGGCTTTATTATCTGTATCGTCATTTTTGGATTTGATCTCTATCTCATCTTTGCCATCGGCTGCTTTTTTAAAGTTGCGGATACTTTTGCCAAGTGCTCCGCCAATTTCCGGGAGCTTTCCCGCCCCGAAAACTACCAGAACTATGACCAGTATGATTATCATCTCCGGCATGCCAAAACCAAACATCGTACCCCCTCTGCAGCAAGTGTTTAATAACTTGAGTACTATCTCATCCCCGCAAAAAAAAATCAAGTACAGCGACACCTGCCGGAATTCATGATGTTAACTGTGAGAAAGAGCAGTCGATGAATAGTTTAAGTAAACCGGATAGTTATGGTTTGTTTTGCGATGCCTGGATTCATTGACACTGTTTTTGCCGCGTGATACAAGTGATTGCAATAGCAGAGTATACGAAGGTAGTCCATGTCAACCTGCTATGGCAGCGCTAAATGGTTCAAACCAAAATGATCTAGATCGGTAGAAGTAATGAAATAAACCATGATAGTGACCAAGAGGCGGTGAATGGTGAGTAGAAAACGAGATGCAGTTGTGCGTATATTCCCGGTCGGGAACAATGCCTTTAGAACTTATAACGTGCTTGTCAGGGCCAGGTGTTTCATACTTTTCTTGATTCTGATCTGCTCTGTTGAAGGTGCTGCCGCCGCAGATATGGAGATTACTCCATTCGATACTTTCAATCAGAGTCCATTGGTACAAATTTACGGGCTTCCGCATGATACCGGTGCCGACATAGTTCCGCCGGGAAAATTCAGCATAACCCTGAATCAGGATCTCTCCAGCAACTATACTGCGAGCAGTACTTCGCATGAACAGATACTGCTCGATGGTGAAACCTACCGAATTGCTTTTGCGGCACGCTACGGTATTGCTCCACGCTGGGACGTGGGGGTCGAAATGCCATTCCTTATTCAGGGTGGCGGATTTCTCGATGCTTTTGTCGTCGACTGGCATAAAACATTCGGACTGCCGCAAGGTGGTCGGGACAGTGCCACCAAGGACCGCATAAATTACAGCTACAGCAAGGATGGTGTCCAAAAGCTGTTGATGAATCATTCCGGTTCAGGGGTCGGAGATATCAGTCTGACGACAGGGTTCGGCCTCTATGAAAACAGCAGTGATACATCACATGACCAGTTGGCATTGAAGGCTGCCCTGAAACTTCCCACCGGTGACAGTTCATACCTGCGTGGCAGCGGAGGAACCGATGCCATGCTCCAGCTCTGCGGCAGTATGACAAATTACAGTGAGTGGGGGGCTCTCGGTGTGTACGGCTCTGCCGGTGCTTTAGTCATGTCAAAAGGCGACGTGTTACGTGATCAGCATAATCCGTTCGCGGGAGTCGGCACGTTCGGTCTCGGCTGGGGGCCGACTCCATGGATATCATTCAAGGTTCAGCTCAATGGCACTACTCCCCTGTATAGCGACAGTTCGCTTGCCGAACTGTCAAGAAGTCCTCTTCTGCTGGTTGTCGGGGGGGCGCTCAAGTTCCCCGGAGAGTATCTGCTGGATATCGGTGTTTCCGAAGATGTGGCGGTGGCTACAGCGCCGGATGTGAGTTTTCATCTTGGATTGAGTACACGGTTCTGAATATAACCACCTGAAAAGGTCGATATGCAGCATATGGTTTGAAAGCTATTTCTGGCTTATGTACAGTGCCTGGTCAATATCGGCAATGATGTCTTCAGCATTTTCAATGCCGACCGACAGGCGGATCAGGTCCGGTGATACACCGCATGATTTCAGTTGTTCTTCGGAAAGCTGGCGATGGGTTGTGCTGGCCGGGTGCAGTACGCAGCTGCGGGCATCCCCGACATGAACCACCAGTGCCACCAGCCTGGTCGCCTCCATGAACTTACGCCCCGCCTCGGCGCCACCTTTGATGCCGAAGGTCAGTACGCCGCTGCACCCCTTGGGCAGGTATTTCAGAGCCCGATCGTGGGTCGGGTGGCTGGCGAGCCCCGGATAGCAGGCCCAGCTGACCAGCGGATGGCTCTCCAGAAATTTGGCTACCGCCAGGGCATTGTCGCTGTGGCGTTGCATGCGCAGATGCAAAGTCTCCAACCCGAGGTTGAACAGGAACGAGTTAAGCGGGGCGGGAGTAGTGCCCAGGTCGCGCATCAGCTGGACGCGGGCCTTGATGATGTAGGCGAGCGGGCCGAAGGTCTTGACGTATTCCAGACCGTGGTAGCTGATATCCGGTTCGACCATTTCGGGGAAGCGGCCGCAGCTCCAGTTAAAGGTGCCGCCGTCGACAATCACGCCTCCGACGCTGGTGGCGTGGCCGTCGATGTATTTGGTGGCGGAATGGATGATGATGTGGGCGCCATGCTCGAAAGGGCGACAGAGGTATGGGGTGCCGAAGGTGTTGTCGATGATCAGTGGTGTCTGCATCTCATTGGCGATCGCGGCAAACTTCTCGAAATCGAGGACGTTCAGGCCGGGGTTGCCGATGGTTTCGGCGAAGAGGCAGCGCGTCGTGGGGCGGAACGCCTTTTTGATCTCCTCTGCGGACGCCTCGGGATCGATAAAGGTCACCTCGATGCCCATTTTGGGCAGGGTCACGGCAAACAGGTTGTAGGTACCGCCATAGAGTGTGCTTGACGTCACCACATGCTGGCCGGACTGACAGATGTTCAGGATCGCCAGAGTTGTGGCTGCTTGGCCGGACGAGGTTGCCATAGCGCCGACGCCTCCCTCCATCTGTGCTATCTTCGTTTCGAAAGCGTCGCTGGTCGGGTTTGCCAGGCGCGTATAGAAGAAACCGGGCTCCTCCAGATCAAACAGCTTGGTGACGTGCTCGGCACTGTCGTATTTGAACGTGGTGCTCTGGATGATGGGGAGGATGCGCGGTTCGCCGGATTTGGGCTCGTAACCCCCCTGTACGGCTATGGTTTCTATTTTCCAGTTCGGGTTCATATGCTGTTCTCCTTTTTATATTGGAATTGAATGTGTGCTGATAGCATGTTTTACTCGGCAGAGTGTAGAGCCTCTGTTTTAACGGATATTGCCCTGAACTTCAATAGGGAGCCCCGATACTATTTCCGGGAAGCCCGATAAAACTCCGCCGCATTGTCGAAAAAAACCGCTCGTGCGGCTTCATCCCCCAGCGTTTCCGCCACCAGCAGAAAATCTTCGGCACAGTAGGGGCGCGGAGCGCGGGTTGAGGGGAGGTCGGTGCCGAACATCAGCGCCTGTGGATTGGCGGCGTACAGTTCCCGTAGCGCGGTAGGTACGTCAAAATTCACCCTGCCGAAACCGGTCGCTTTCACGCGTACCCCGTGTTCGGCCAGTTTCAGCACGGTCCCGAAGCCGTCCCGTGCCAGCCCGAGGTGGTCAATGCTGACCGCTGGAAGGGACATCAGCGTGCCACATAGACCATCCAGTTCCCGGGAATCCACATACAGCTCCACATGCCAACCGGCCAGCTTATGCACCCGCTGCGCCAGAGTATCCAGGTGACGTACATCCTCTGACCCGCCTCTTTTCAGGTTGAAGCGCACCGCCCGCACTCCGGCCCTGTCCAGAGCCACGATTTCATCATCGGAAACCGTTGCCGGCAGTTGGGTGACACCGACAAAGCCGGGGCCAAGGCTTCTCAGAGCATCCAGCAGATACGACTGGTCAAAGGCCTGGAACGAACCGGAAACGATCGCGCCGCCGCGCAGGTCATACTGCGCCATCCGGGCTCGATACTCCGCACAGGTCAGATCATCCGGCAGGTAGCCGTTGTTGGGGGTCAGTGGAAAACGATGGTCAATGATATGAAAGTGGCTGTCGAAGAGCGGAAAGGCGTCGTAACGCTGCTTTTCAGAGGCTGTTTTATTCAATGGGCTGCTCCCCCCGACTGTTTGGGTGGCCGTATTATACCTAACATCGTGACATTGGCAATCGGTATTGTGTTATGGAGCACTTCCCGCTATTGTATGCAGATTGTCACCGAAGGGAGTTACTTCATGCTTTCATACGAACAGGCTCGGCAGATTGTTCTGGAAAATATTACTTCGGCGGGGATTGAGCAGGCCGATCTGGTCGATGCCATCGGCCGGGTGCTGGTTGAAGACATTGTTGCACCCTGGGATATGCCGTTGTGGGACAATTCGGCCATGGATGGCTATGCGGTTCGCAGCGCCGATTGCAATCAAACCCCCTGCAAACTGAAAGTGACCGGCTACATCCCGGCCGGGGCCCGTGCCGACGGGATCGAAGTCAAGGCGGGGTGTGCGGTGAAGATTATGACCGGTGCGCCGATCCCGTCCGGTGCCGATGCGGTGGTGCCGTTCGAGGAAACGGAAGAGACCTCCGGCGAGCAGGTTGTCATTCAGGCCTCCGTTGTTATGCGCCAACATATCAGATTTCGTGGCGAGGATGTGCGTGCCGGCCAGAGCGTCATCACCGCCGGAACCATCATCCGGCCGCCGGAGGTGAGCATGCTGGCCTCCCTGGGGCGCTCCAGGGTGCCGGTCTTTCTCCGTCCGGTGGTTGCGGTGCTCTCGACCGGAGATGAACTGATCGAAGTCGGCCGCACCCCCGCTGCGGGGGAAATTATCAACAGCAATACGCTGGCACTGGCGGCGGCGGTGCGCGAAGCGGGCGGCATACCGCGCATCATCGGCATCGCCCGGGATAACCTGGAAAGCCATCGCGATAAGTTGCGGGAGGGGCTCAAGGCTGACATGCTGGTGACCTCGGCCGGTGTCTCGGCTGGTGATCGAGATCTGGTGCGGGTTGTGCTGGAGGAATTGGGAGTCAAACAGGTGTTCTGGAAGGTTGGCATCAAGCCGGGCAAGCCGACCGCCTTTGGAGTCAAAGACGGTAAGCCGGTCTTTTCGTTGCCCGGTAATCCGGTTGCGAGTCTGATAACGTTTGAAGAGTTTGTCCGTCCCGCCTTGCTGCGCATGATGGGGCAGCGTCAGGTATTGCGGCCGACCTTTCGGGCGCTCCTGCGCGAAGATGTCAAAAACCGGGAAAGCGACCGCACTATTCTGCTCCGTATCCGGCTGGAACGCGAAGGGGGGCAGTTCTTCGCGGCGCCATCCGGCAAGCAGCAGACCGGATTGTTGAAGACCATGGTTAATTCGGCGGCCATCGCCGTGATTCCTCCCGGACGCAGCTTCATGGCGGCTGGCGAAGAGGTGGACGTCCATTTTTTTGGCAGTCACATCGATTTGATTTGAAACTATTCTCTCGTGAGGTCCCCATGAACGATTATCTTGGCGCCCATATGTCCATCTCGGGAGGGCTGCACCTGGCCATCGACCGGGCTGTTGCTGCCGGCTGCAGTGTGCTGCAGATTTTTACCCGCAACTCGAACCAGTGGAAGGGCAAGCAGGTCAGCGAGAGCGATGCGGCCCTTTTTCGCAGCAAGTTTGCCGCCTCCGGCCTGCGTGAAGTTGTCTCCCACGATATCTACCTGATCAACCTGGCCGCCCCGCCGGGTGAAACGCGTGACAAAAGCGTGGCGGCATTCCGTGATGAGCTGGAAACCTGTGCCCGCCTCGGCATCAAGAAGGTCGTCATGCATCCCGGCTCGCACCTGACCGATTCTCCCCAGGCTGGATTGGCGCGGGTGGTCGAGGCCTTTGACCTGCTTTTCAGCGAGGTGCCGCAGTTCGAAGGGCGGGTGCTGATCGAGACAACGGCTGGCCAGGGAAGCAATCTGGGGAGGACGTTTGAAGAGTTGAGTGCGATCATCGCCGGCTCGCGTTTCCCGGAAAAGTTTGGGGTCTGCTTCGACACCTGTCACACCTTTGCTGCCGGCTATGATACCGCAACCGAAGATGGGTACTGCGACACCATGGAACAGTTTGATCGGATAATCGGGCTGGAGCGGCTGCTCTGTTTTCACTTCAATGACTCAAAAAAAGGTCTCGGCTCGCGGGTTGATCGTCACGAGCATATCGGCCAGGGAGCGCTGGGGTTGAACCCGTTCCGCTTCATCCTGAACGACCCCCGTTTTGCCACGGTGCCGAAAATTCTGGAGACACCAAAGGGGGACAATGACGAGATGGACGGGGTCAATCTTGCGTTATTGCGGGGGTTGGTCGTTTGACGTGAAGCCGCCTACAACTTGTCAAACAGGTATTCCAGCCCGTTGACCTTGATCTCATAAACGGTCCGCAGCATATCTCCCAGCTTTCCGGGCGGAAAGCCTTGGCCGGCAAACCAGACCACATACGGTTCGGGCAGTTCGACCAGAAGCCGCCCCCGGTATTTGCCGAACGGCATGCGCATGGCGGCCAATTCCAGCAGAAGCGCATGGTCGAAGGCGGGAAATTCTTCATTTTTTTCTTCAATGGGTTTTATTATAGCATCTTCCTTAAATACTGGCCGGTATAAGATCTCGTAACCGTGGCCACCTGTTCAGGCGTGCCGGTCGCGATGATCTCGCCACCGCGGTCGCCTCCTTCCGGCCCGAGGTCGATGATCCAGTCGGCGGTCTTGATCACATCCAGATTGTGTTCGATGATCACGATCGTGTTTCCTGCCTCGACCAGTCGCTGGATCACCTCCAACAGCTTGGCGATATCGTGAAAATGGAGGCCGGTGGTCGGTTCGTCCAGGATGTAAATCGTCCGGCCGGTGGCGCGTTTGGACAGTTCCTTGGCCAGCTTGACCCGCTGCGCCTCTCCACCCGAAAGTGTCGTTGCCGCCTGCCCCAGCTTGATATAGCCGAGTCCTACCTCTTCCAGGGTGGCCAGCTTGTTCTTGATGCGCGGGATCGCCCCCATGAACTCCAGGCCTTGCGACACGGTCATATCGAGCACGTCGGCGATAGACTTTCCCTTGAAATGCACCTCTAGTGTCTCGCGGTTGTAGCGCGCCCCTTTGCAGACCTCACACTCCACATACACATCCGGCAGGAAGTGCATCTCGATCTTGATGATGCCGTCGCCGGAGCAGGCCTCGCAGCGACCCCCCTTGACGTTGAACGAATAGCGCCCCGGCTTGTAGCCGCGCAGCTTGGATTCGGGGAGGTTGGAGAACAGGTCGCGGATGTCGCTGAAGACGGCGGTGTAGGTGGCAGGGTTGGAACGCGGGGTGCGGCCGATCGGTGACTGGTCGATGTTGATGACCTTGTCGAGATGCTCCAGCCCCATCACATCCCGCACCGCCCCGGCCTTCTCGCGACTGCGGTAGAGGCGCTGCCCGAGCACCTTGTGCAGGGTGTCGATGATCAGCGTCGATTTGCCGGAGCCGGACACGCCGGTTACGCAGGTCATGACGCCGAGCGGGATCTCGACGGTGACATCTTTGAGGTTGTTCTCGGAGGCCCCGACAATCTGCAGCGACTTTTCGGCGCTGCGCCGCTTCTTCGGCACCGCGATGGAAAGTTCACCCGAGAGGTAGCGCCCGGTCAGTGAAGCGGGATTGGCCATAACCTCTGCCGGTGTTCCCTGGGCCACGACTTCGCCGCCATGGACGCCGGCCCCCGGCCCCATATCGATCAGGTGATCGGCCTCCAGAATCGTTTCTTCGTCATGCTCCACGACCAGCACGGTATTGCCGATATCACGTAACCGCTTCAGGGTGCCGAGCAGGCGGGCGTTGTCCCGCTGATGCAGGCCGATGGACGGTTCATCGAGGATGTAGAGTACCCCGACCAGGCTTGAACCGATCTGGGTCGCCAGGCGGATGCGCTGCCCCTCGCCGCCAGAGAGGGTGCCGGAGGTGCGGTCGAGCGACAGGTAGTCGAGGCCGACGTTGACGAGAAACGAGAGCCGCTCGCGAATTTCCTTGAGAATGCGACGGCCGATCTCCTGTTCCTTGTCGCTTAGCGTCAGATCCTCGAAGAAGCGGAGGCAGTCACGGATCGAGAACGCGGTCACGTCGCGGATCGTGACCCCGCCGACGAGTACGTGCAGCGCCTCGGGGCGGAGGCGGGCACCCTGACAGGTCGGGCAGGGCATGATGTTCATGTACTTTTCCAGCTCTTCGCGGGACGTGTCCGATTCGGTCTCGCGCCAGCGCCGCTGCAGATTGTTCAGCACCCCCTCGAACTCCTTTTGATAGGTGTGGCGGCGTTCGCCGTCCTCCTCCCACCAGAACTCGATCTTCTCTCCCTTGGAACCGTTCAGGATGACGTCACGAACCTGTTCAGACAATTCCTTGAACGGGGTGCGGATGTCGAACGCGTAGGCCTTGGCCAACGCATCCAGAATCAGGTGAAACCAGCCGGAGAGACGTTTTTCCCACGGAGCGATCGCCCCCTCGCGCAGGGAGAGCTCCTGGTTCGGAATCACCAGGTCGGCGTCGAAGTACATGCGGGTGCCGAGCCCGGTACAATCAGGGCAGGCGCCATGCGGGTTGTTGAACGAGAAGAGTCGCGGGGTGATCTCCTGGTATGACAGGCCGCAATCGACGCAGGCAAGCTTTTCCGAGAAGAGCATCTGTACCGGTTTGGCCGCTTTTTTGCTCTTCCCTTCGGACGGTTCATCCGAGGTCACGCCCGGCGCGCCGATCTCGACCTTCACCACCCCCTCGGCATGATGCAGAGCCGTCTCCAGCGAATCGGCCAGGCGGCGCTCGACGCCTTCCTTAAGGACGATCCGGTCAACGACGATGTCGATGTCATGCTTTTTCTTCTTGTCCATCTCGATGTCATCGGCCAGCTCCCGGACGGTGCCGTCGATGACAACCCGGGTAAAGCCCTCTTTGCGCAGCAGGTTCAGCTCTTTTTTGTACTCTCCCTTGCGCCCGCGGATCATCGGGGCGAGCAGGGTCAGCTTCGTCCCGGCGGCCAGGGACATGATCTGGTCCACCATCTGGGAGACGGTCTGCGAGGTGATTTCCTTGTTGCAGGAGGGACAGTGTGGATGCCCGACCCGGGCAAAGAGCAGGCGCAAGTAGTCGTAGATCTCGGTAACGGTGCCGACGGTCGAGCGGGGGTTTTTGCTGGTGGTTTTCTGTTCGATGGAGATGGCCGGTGAGAGCCCCTCGATCGATTCGACGTCCGGTTTTTCCATCTGCTCCAGGAACTGGCGGGCGTAGGATGAGAGCGATTCGACATAGCGGCGCTGCCCCTCGGCGTAGATCGTATCGAATGCCAGCGTGGACTTGCCGGAGCCGGAGAGACCGGTAATAACGACCAGTTGATCGCGGGGGATTTCGACGTCGATGCACTTGAGGTTGTGCTCGCAGGCGCCTTTTATGATGATTTTGTCGTGTGCCATGATGGACTCATTCTTTCGCAAAGTGACATTCAAATATATCACAGATTGTTTTCAGTATGAAGCGCCTTTGCAAAACAAAAATGATTCCGATTATAGCCCTGCATGTCCAGCACAATATGAAAACATGAGTATGTGAACCGGTCAATAAAATTTCTTTTCATAGTAATCCATGGTATAAATACCACGGTTCAAGCGTAGTTAACCGTCTGCCTTGTCATCAAAGGTGTTGAACGTTTCCGGACAAGGGCCGAGGAATATACATGATCTATCTTTCGCTGATTCATAACATTGCCCTTCTCATCTCCCTGACCTTTATTCACAGTCTGATGCTCCGGCGTCTCAGGAGAGACGGCGGTGTCTACCCGGTCCTCTCCGGTTTGCTGTTCGGCTTTGTCTGTGTACTCGTCATGATGACCCCGGTTGTACTGCTACCAGGGCTTATCTTCGATGGCCGCAGCATTATCCTCGGCGTTGCCGGCCTCTTTTGCGGCCCCCTGGCCGCCTTGATAGCCGCCAGCATCGCTGCCGCTTACCGACTCTGGCTGGGGGGAGTCGGCGCTATGCCAGGTGTCGGGGTAGTCATCGGGACGGCCGGTCTCGGTGTCGTCTGGTACTACGTGCGGCGCCGCCGGCAGTGGGCCATGCGGCCACCGGCACTCTTTATATTCGGGCTGCTGGTACACCTTTTGATGCTCGTCATCCTGCTCCTGACCCTGCCGGGATCTGCGGCCCAGGCGGTGATCACCTCTATTGCCCTGCCGGTGCTTTTGCTCTATCCACCTGCGACCATGCTGATTTGCATGCTTTTCCAGATGATGGAGCAACAGATGCGTGGCGAGGAAGCCCTGAGGCAGAGCGAAGAACGGATGCGTCTTTTCTTCGAACGTCAACTGGTGGGCACGGCAATTACATCGCCGGAGAAGGGATGGCTGCAGGTAAACGACAAATTATGCCTGATGATGGGCTTTACCCGCGACGAGCTGGCTCACACGACCTGGGAAGAGCTGACCCACCCGGATGACCTTGCCCGGGATCTTGCCAGATTCACTAGTCTCATGTCAGGTGAAATCAACGACTATACCATTGAAAAACGGTTTATTCGCAAAGATGGAACAGTTATCTACACCAACCTGTCCGTTGGTTGTGTCCGCCGCTCCGACGGTTCGGTTGACTATGTCCTGGCCCTGCTTGAAGACATTACCGCGCGCACACTATTGGGACGTAAGCATGAAGAGGATCGGCTCTTTTTACAGACCATCCTTGACTCTATCTCCGACTTTATTTTCTATAAGGATAAAAACGGCATCTTCCTTGGTTGCAATGATGCCTACGCCTCGCGGTATATCGGTCTGCCGAAAGAACGGATCATCGGCCACCCCGATATCGACTTCATACCCGATCAAGAACTGGTCGAAAAATACATTGAATCAGATTGTCAGGCGATGGGGTCAGGACGTCCGGTGTTGCTGAAACCCTGGATTACCGGAGCTGATGGCCAAAAGGCCCTGGTCGAAGTGGTCAAGACTCCTTTTTATGACGCTTCCGGCCACGTTGCTGGTGTTATCGGGGTGGCCCGCGACATCACTGAACACTACCTGGCACTTGAGGCGATCACCCACGAAAAAGAGATTGCCCAGCGCTATCTGGACATCGCCGGGGTCATGTTCTGTGCCTTGGGCAGAACGGGGGAAATTGTCCTGATGAACAAAAAGGGGTCCCGGATTCTCGGTTACCGTGATGATGAACTGGTCGGACAAAGCTGGTTTGACGTCTGTCTCCCCGAACCTGTCCGCGAAAAGGTGAAGCGGGTCTTTGCTCTCCAGCTGGCAGGCAACCTTGCGCCGGTCGAGTTTTACGAAAATACGGTGCTCAATCGAAGCGGTGAAGAACGTCTGATCGCATTTCACAACACGCTCCTGCATGATCAGGATGGCATCAGCGGCGTCCTGTTTTCCGGGGAGGACATAACCGAACGACACATGATGCAAAACGAAATTCTCAAGAGTCAAAAGCTTGAATCGCTCGGGGTCCTTGCCGGCGGTATCGCCCACGATTTCAACAATATCCTCACCGGAATTATGGGTAATATATCTTTTGCCCGCATGTCACTTGCCACGCCCGGTAAAGCAGATACGCTGTTGGACAATGCCGAGAAAGCATCTCTGCGGGCCGCCTCACTTGCCGCCCAGCTGCTGACGTTTGCCCGTGGGGGGCAGCCGATCAAGAAAAAAGTATCTGTTGGTCCAATTTTGGAAGAGTCCCTGTCGTTATCACTGCGGGGGGCAAACGTGAAAGGGGCTGTTGAGATTCCCGAGCCCCTGCATGCCATTGAAGCGGATGAAGGCCAATTAAGTCAGGTGTTTAACAATCTTATTATTAATGCGGCACAAGCCATGCCAGGTGGCGGATCACTTACAATTACGGCTGAAAACGTTGCCCTGGAGGGGTACAATTCTGCGCTGCTTCCGCCGGGAGAGTATGTCAAGATTTCATTTGCTGACCAGGGGTGCGGCATATCCGAAGAGGACCAGAAAAATATTTTTGATCCATATTTTACAACAAAATCAGGTGGTTCCGGGCTTGGCCTCGCTTCATCCCACTCGATTATCAGCAAACATGGCGGGCATATCAGTGTGAGTTCAGTGGTGGGCAAGGGGTCAGTTTTTACAATGTATCTCCCTTCGCACGGAACGGTAATTGCTGTCCAGCATCCGAACAAGAATTCCTGGGCCACAGACAGGCACGCAGGAGGCGCTATACTTGTCCTGGATGATGAAAAACTTATTCTTGATCTTACTGCCGAGGTGCTGGAACATCTCGGGTACCAGGTACGGGGTTGCGCTGATGGCGAAGAGGCCATCATGATGTATAAAGCTGCCAAGGAGGCCGGAGAGCCTTTTTTTGCCGCTATTCTGGATCTTACCATACCGGGTGGCATGGGAGGGTTGGAGGCTTCACAGCAAATTCTGGAATACGACCAGTCTGCATGTCTTGTCGTTTCAAGCGGATATTCGAATAATCCTGTAATAGCAGAATACGGCAGTTATGGCTTCAGCGCTGCAATCACCAAGCCGTACAAGGTCGATGCAATAGCGGAGATTCTGGCTGATCTTGCACAGCGGGCGTCAGTCGGCGCGCAGGTGACTGACAGGTTGTAGGATGGTGAAGCAAAAAAAACGTCCCAAACGGAAACGGCCGGCATAGGGCGGCTGTGCAGGGGGTGGAGTCTTTCTCAGAATTTTAAACCGTCGCGGAGGAGTGTTGCAAACTGTTCCGCCGGCAGGGGGCGGCTGAAGAGGTAACCCTGCATTTCTACGCAGTTGTTGAAGGAGAGCAGTTCCATCTGGGCTCGTGTTTCAACACCTTCGGCGATGACGCTGAGCTTGAGAGTCTGGGCCATGGCGATGATGATCTCGGCAATGGCAGCATCGTCGGTATTGGTGGTGATATCCTGCACAAAGGAACGGTCTATCTTGAGACGGCTGATCGGAAAATGTTTGAGATACGCAAGGGAAGAATACCCGGTACCGAAGTCGTCAATTGCCAGGCTGATACCCATCGCTTTGAGTTTGCGCAGGATGATGGCTGTCTGCTCGGCATTTTTCATGATGGCACTTTCGGTTATTTCCAGTTCGAGCCACTTGGGGTCAAGTCCGGTTTCCATCAAAGTGGCCGCGATCATTTCATCGAGGTTATATTGTCCGAACTGCTTCGCGGACAGGTTTACCGCCACGCGGACTGATGGCAGGCCCTGCTGCTGCCAGATTTTATTCTGCCGGCAGGCGTTTTGCATTACCCACTCGCCCATCGGGATGATAAATCCGGTCTCCTCGGCCAAAGGAATGAACTTGTCCGGTGTCAGCAATCCGAGATCAGGGTGCTGCCAGCGCAGAAGTGCCTCCATGCCGGCTATCCGGCCGGAGCGGACATCAACCTGGGGTTGGAATACCAGGAAAAACTCCTCCCGTTCCAGTGCCTTGCGCATGGAATTCTCCAGCTTCATCCGCTCCAGTACCTTTACATTCATCTCGCGGGAAAAAAACTGGAAATTGTTGCGCTCCAGCTCTTTTGCCTGGTACATGGCAAAGTCGGCATGTTTGAGCAGGGCATAGCTGTCGTCGCCATCCATGGGGTAAACGGCGATGCCGATACTTGCGGTGGTGTAGATTTCTTGACCGTCAATGTAGATCGGCTCGGAAACGAGCATCAGGATTTTCTTTGCCACGGTAGTGATACCTTCGGCGCTACTCGCACCGACCAGGATAACCACAAATTCATCACTTCCCAGGCGGGCCAGTGTATCGCTTTCACGGACACAGGCTGCCAGTCTGCTGGCAACGGTTTTGAGCAGAGTGTCGCCGGCCGGGTGTCCAAGGGTGTCATTGATACTCTTGAAACGGTCCAGATCAATAAACAGCACGCCGACAAGCTGCTGGTCCCTTGCCGCCTGGGCAATGGCCCGCTTGAGGCGATCGTGAAGGAGACTGCGATTGGGCAGTCCGGTCAGGGCATCATAGTTGATCAGCTGCTGGATTTCGCTCTCGGCCCGGATACGGTCCGTAATGTCCAGCGTCGTGCCGGTTACCAGTCGGAGGCGCCCCTCTGCGTCGTACTCGACCTCGCCCTGGCAGTTAACGACGATTTCACCTTCGGGGTCTGAGTTAATACGATAGACGAGATTGAAAGGCTGGCCGTCCGTGGCAGCGGCGAAGATAACCTTCTTGAAGGCCGGCAGATCCAGCGGGTTAACCAGGCTGAAAACCCAATCAAGTTCTACCGGTTGATGCTCACTCGGGTTTAGTCCGAAAATACGGAAAAGCTCATCTGACCAGTAAATGTCGCCAGTCTGAACATTCCACTCCCAACTTCCCATGCCGGCGAACTTCTGGACCCGCACCAGCCGATACTCGCTTTGGCGCAACAACAGCTCGGCACGCCGCAGCCGATCCATGGTGATCTTCAAAAGTTCGGAAGCACCGGCCTCATCTTCAGTGGCCTGAAGAGGGGATATGTTGGGTATGCCCTTCTGGGTTTCGATCACAGATCTGCTCTCATGTTACGCGATTAAGCACTCCACAGACGTAAAGGTTGTTTATTTTTTCTTCAAACGCCAGCCATCCTTGTTTACCTGCGGGACACGGGAAATGGCCAGCGAATCGGGCGGCACATCGATCGTGACGGTTGTGCCGGCGGCCACCAGCGAGTTGCGCCCGACGCTGACCGGAGCCACCAGCTGCACATCACTGCCGATAAATACGTCGTCGCCGATAACGGTGCGGTGCTTGTTGACACCGTCATAGTTGCAGGTGATCGTGCCACAACCGATATTGACATCGCGACCAATTTCGGCATCACCCAGATAGGTCAGGTGCGAGGCTTTGGAACCTTTCCCCATGACGATCTTCTTGGTCTCGACAAAGTTACCGATCTTGACGTTGTTGCCAAGGGTTGTGCCGGGACGCAGATGCGCCATCGGCCCGATCGCCACGTCCTCTCCCAGCTCGGAATCTTCCAACACTGAAGCGGCTTTGATGTGGCAGTCATCGCCAATCCGGCAGCCGGAGATGCTCACATCTCCCTCTATTTCGCATCCTTCTCCGATGACGGTACTTCCACCGATCCGGCAGCCGGGGTGGATAGTCGTATCGGCGCCGATTGTGACGCCATGGTCAATATAGGTGCGGTCAGGGTCGATCATGGTGACGCCGTTCAGCATATGGTCGCGGTTGATGCGGCGACGCAGAATGCCGGCGGCTTCGGCAAGCTGAACGCGGTCGTTCACTCCCATTATCTCCTCGGCATCGGCGGCCGGCAGAGCGAGGCAGTTCAACCCCTTCCGGACGGCAATCGCCAGCAGATCGGTCAGATAATATTCTCCCTGGGCATTGTCATTGCCGATCCCTCTGATATTGTTGAAGAGAAAGTCGGAATCCATGCAGTAAATACCGCTGTTGATTTCACGTATTTCCTGCTCTTCCGGGTCTGCGTCCTTCTGTTCAACGATGCGGGTGACCCGGCCGGAATTGTCGCGAACAACGCGCCCGTAGCCGTACGGATCTTCCACCAGTGCGGTCAGCACCGTTATCGCAGCCTGGTTGTCGCGATGGAAGGCCAACATGGTTTTCAGCGTTTCGGATCGCAGCAGCGGGGTGTCTCCGCACAGGATAAGTATTGTGCCGTGAAAACCGGCGAGTGCATCCAAAGCACACGCGACCGCATGCCCGGTTCCAAGTTGTTCCTCCTGCATGGCGCAGCGGATATCTGCGGCGCCACGGAAAATACCTTGTACCGCATTAGCCTGATGACCGATCACCAGGACAATCGGGTCTGAGCCGGCATCACGGGCGGCAGCGACCGGCCAGGCAATCATCGGCAACCCGGCAACGGGATGCAGAACCTTGATCAGCCCCGATTTCATGCGGGTACCCTTTCCGGCGGCAAGTACAATTGAGGCGAGTGATACCATAACGATCATCTCCACATAAAATGGGTTGAAAATGCGTTTGCACACTTTATGCGATTGAGGGCCAAAGCGTCAAGAGATTAGCGCAGTTGCGAAGTCATACCGTTCTTTAATCTTTACTTATCTGCTGGTTTGGCTATAGTACAGCGCGTTTGTTTATGCACTTTCGCACGCTCCGGTATTCGGGATCCGTTTCTCGCGCACTAAAGGTTTACTGATGGCCATTGCAGACGATATCATGCTCCTTGATCAGAAGCTGGGCGTGCTTGTTACCAAGTACGAACAGTACTTTATCGGTCTGGAAAAACGTGAGCCACTCCTGTTGCTGGGCGAGGTGGAAACACTGGTGCGCCGTTACAGCGGCGTGCCGATTAATAATACCATGTACAAACACCGCTTCACCATGCTGGTGGCCCGCCTCAATACGTATCGTGAACACTGGAACCGGATTCTGAAGCTGATGGAGGAGGGGCGATACTCCCGCGATCGTTTTATCAGTAATCTGCACCTGCGCCAGAGAGATAAGTCTGAAAGGAAAGGGCCCGAATCACCACAGGCGGCAGCTGAATCAGATCTGGATCGCCTCGTTCATGAATTCCGCGAAGCCCGAAAAGCCTGCAACATGCCTGATGACAAGGTGACCCGTGAACTGATTGCAGCAACCATTGAGAGGCAGCGACCGGCGCTGGTAGCAAAACTCGGTACGGAAAACTTTGTCTTCAGAGTTGTTGTTGAAGAAGGCAAACCAAAGCTGAAAGCCGGACTCCGAAAGCATTGATAGACCAAACTGCCCGACATTTATGACTACTATGACGTCACTGATCCCCCAAGCTATAGACTGCGTTGCCGCACTTCGCCGTGGCGGACAACGAATTATCGTTCCAGGCCTGAAAGGTTCTTCCACCGCGCTGTTTGTCGCGGAGCTGGTCCGGACAGGGCTTGAGACCCCACTGGTGATCGCCCCGACCCAGGAGACGGCGGAGGAGTTCTGCCGGGAGCTGATTTTCTTCTCAAGCGGCGATGTGCATGCGGCACTTTTCCCGGCGTGGGATGCCGCGCCATTTTCAGCTGCTTCTCCGCATCCCGACGTGACCGGCGCCCGGCTGGAAACGCTTTTCCGGCTGCAAAACGGCTCGTCCCGGATTACCGTCATGCCCGTGGCTGCTGCTCTGCAGCGGGTGCTGCCGCGAAAGGTACTGAATGACGCTTCCTGCTATCTGCTTGCCGGCGAAGAGTTTGAACGGGACGAGCTGCTTGCCAGACTGATCCGGATGGGGTACGCCAATGTACCGCTGGTGGAGGATCGGGGAACCTTCGCCGTACGGGGAGGGATTCTGGACATCTTTCCCCCCAACCTGCCGACGCCGGTCAGAATCGAATTTTTTGGCGATACCGCTGAAACCATGCGTGCGTTTGACCCGTTGACGCAACGATCCTTGCAACCGATGGAGGAGTTGGTGCTGCTCCCCTCGCGGGAACTGCTGTTGTCGGATGAACTGCTGGCGGACATTGCCCCGCGCCTGAAGCAGCTCTGCGACGATCTCGACATTCCGGCCAACCGCCGCCGTACGATACAGGAAGATCTGCACAATGCGGTCTACTACCAGGGAATTGACTTTCTCCAGCCGCTCCTTCACCCCGGTCTTGAAACAATTTTCGATTATATTTCAGCCACCGCCCCGCTGATCCTGCTCGACCCGGAGGCGATCAACTACGCTTGTCTCAGCGTCGGCGAAGAGGTTGAAGCAGGGGTTGTCAAGGCATCTGCTGCCGGTTTGGCCCACTCTCCGGCGTCCGAGCTGTTTCTGACCGGGGCCGAGCTGGAAACGGTAATTGCCACACGCCGCGTCGTTGAGCTGTCCGGCCTGATTCTGGATGCTCCTGGCGACATAACGACCATTACTATTCCGTGCCAGGAAAACGGTGACCTGCGGGTAAACGTATCGAAGGAGAGCAGTCATGCTCTCGCTCCACTGGCCCGCACGTTGCGCGAGTGGCTTGACGGTGGACAGCGGGTTGCGATTGCGTGCCATCAACAGCCCCAGGCCGAACGGCTCAAGGATCTCCTGGCGCCGTATGCCATTCCCTGCTCCATCAGTGAAGGGGGTTTCCAGGAGGTGGTGGGGGCTGAGACAAAGCATGCTGTCTCTCTTGCTACTATTACGATCCTGATCGGCGACATCTCGCGCGGATTCCGCCTGCCGGATTCCCGTCTGGTGCTGATCGCCGAAGAAGAACTGTTCGGCAGGCGGGTCAGGCGCCGCGGCGTTTCAGAGGTGCGCAAGAAGCAGCTCCTTGCCTCTCTGGCGGAACTGAAGCCGGGCGATTATATGGTGCATATCGACCACGGCATTGGCCTGTACCGCGGGCTGCAGCATATCAGTGTCGGGAGCGTTGCCGGGGACTTCCTGCTGCTGGAATATGCCGGCTCGGACAAGCTGTTTCTTCCGGTTGATCGTCTCGGACTCGTCCAGCGTTATATCGGCCCGGAGGGAAGTCATCCGGCGCTCGATAAGCTGGGAGGGGTGTCCTGGGAAAAATCGAAAGGGAAAGCGCGTAAAAACATTGAGGAGCTTGCCGGGGAACTTCTGGAGATCTATGCCCGGCGGCAGCTTTCTGAAGGCTTTTCCTTTTCGCCACCCGATGAGATGTACCGGGAGTTTGAGGCATCATTTGCCTGGGAGGAAACCCCCGATCAGCTCTCGGCGATTCAGGATGTACTGGCCGACATGCAGCATTCAAAGCCGATGGATCGCCTCGTCTGCGGCGATGTCGGGTATGGCAAAACCGAGGTTGCCCTGCGGGGTGCGTTCAAATCCGCCCTGGATGGCAAACAGGTCGGCATCCTGGTGCCGACCACTATTCTGGCACAGCAGCACTATGAAACCTTTCATGAACGCCTGAAGGATTATCCGGTTACGGTCGAGGTGCTCTCGCGTTTTCGCACCGCCAAAGAGCAGAAGGCGATCCTTGAACGGTTGAAAAAAGGTGATATCGACATCATCATCGGCACCCACCGCCTGCTGCAGAAGGATGTCGCCTTCAAGGATCTCGGCCTGATGATCATTGATGAGGAGCAGCGCTTCGGGGTCAAGGACAAGGAACGGCTCAAGTCGTTCCGGGCGGTGGTTGACGTCATGACGCTTACCGCGACGCCGATTCCGCGCACGCTCTATATGTCGATGATGGGTATCCGCGACCTCTCGATTATCGACACGCCGCCGGTGGACCGTCTGGCGGTCAAGACCATTGTGTCCCGTTTCTCGGAAGAGCTGATTCGCGAAGCGGTGATGAGGGAACTGCGTCGGGGTGGACAGATATTCTTTGTTCATAACCGCGTCCAGACTATCGGCAAGCGGGCGGAATTGCTGGCGCAACTGGTGCCGGAAGCCAAAATAGCGGTGGGGCACGGCCAGATGGGGGAACATGAACTGGAGAAGGTAATGCTCGGTTTCATGCATGGTGAAACCAACCTGCTCCTTTGCACTACTATCATTGAGTCGGGCCTTGATATCCCGAATGCCAACACCCTGATCGTCGATCATGCCGACAAGTTCGGTCTTTCGCAGCTCTACCAGCTGCGGGGGCGGGTGGGGCGCTCCACCCAGCGCGGCTACGCTTATCTGCTCATCCCGGGGGAGGCGGCGATCAGCTCCGATGCCCGCGAACGGCTCCGGGTGTTGCAGGAAATCTCCGAGCTGGGGGCCGGTTTCCGTATCGCAACTCATGATATGGAAATCCGCGGCGCGGGCGACATGCTCGGCAACCGTCAATCGGGCACTGTCACTGAAATCGGTTTTGAACTCTACAATCAGATGCTGGAGGAGACCATCGCCCGGATGCGGGGTGAGGAAAACGTGGAGCGGGTTGAACCGGAAATCAACCTCAAGGTGCCGGCTTTCATCCCTGAAGCCTTTGTCAAGGATGCCGGGCAGCGGCTGGTGATCTACAAGAAACTGACTCAGGCAGAATGTGAAGAGGATGTGCTGGACGTTCAGAACGAGGTGCTCGACCGCTTCGGGAAGTATCCACTCGCGACCTCGTACCTGTTCGAGATCATGAAGTTGCGGGTATTGCTGAAGAAGCTCATTGTGCGCCAGATCGACTTCGATGGCACAGCGGTGATCATTTCATTCCACCCGCGCACCCCGGCCTCTCCCGATACCATCATCGGCATGATGCGGAGTGAGCCGAAAAAATATCAGTTCACTCCAGATTATAAATTGGTCTGCACGTTGAAGGAGACGTCATTCGAGGCGATTCTGGAGATGGCAAAGAGTGTGCTGGTGCGGCTGGCGCCGGTTTCGTAAAGTCAGATATTTAGGACAAGTATAGCTTGCGGCTTTTTGAGGGGATCAGCATTAATCTAAGAGCGAATATTGGCCGCAAATTTGATACTAAAAGGTAAGTTTTGTCATGTCCGCACATATCGACGCTATCCAACAATTCATAAGGTACTTCAGAAATCAGGAAACCCATATCTCCGCAGTTCAGCCAGTTTCCTATCGCAAGATTATATATGCAACTGCTCTCGATCCTATTGCACGCGCAGCATTTGGGAAAATTGGTAAGCATCGTGCTAGGAGCCTTCGGTTGATTGACGAGCTAACTGGCTGGAAAGATAGAGACCGTGTAAGTCTTCCTCAGTTGTGTCTAGATCTGGAAGAAAAAGGGGTTGTCTCCGGTGCAATGTATCGCGAGACAAAAACTCGATTGGAACAGTGGCACCACGGAGAAATCTTGCGACTCGACAACTCACCGTTATTGTCAGAGCTTATGCCCTTTGCTCAGCCCTCAGAGAGATGCATACTGTCTTCTAATCGGTATGCCGAGCTTTTCTATACATATCGAAACAATCTTGTTCATGAATTTCGTGAACCGGGATATGGTATTGAAATGTCTACTGACAAAGACCGACCTTACTACCACAGTATGATCGGCGAGTCATGGCAACTTGTGTTTCCAGTTGGTTTCTTTGCAAAACTTTATGCTGAAGCCTTGGTGGGGTTAGAGGCTTTTCTCGTACTTCATAACATTGACCCGTATAACCAGTTTGAGTTTGGTTCCAAATGGCGAGCGCAGTAAGGGAATCTCTTGCCGTTCACAAGTAGAATGACTCCACTTAAAGTTGAAGCCATTTCTGATTATATCCTTTCAAATTTCCCGAAACTTTAAATTACCCGATTGCTTATTTAAACTTTTAGGCATAACTTTAAATTATAAAATTCGTAATTAAAGGTTTCGCCATGCGAAAAACCAGTCTCAGTCCGGAACGCCGGAAATTGCTTGTCCCTGTAGTTGGCCGCTCGGGAGCGTTTGCGCTCGTCCCGCCGCCTGCGCCACGTGCCCAACAGCTCGTAGGCTTGCAAGGCCTACAGGGTGAAGTGCGCCGGGCTCATACGGCCTTGGCTAACCTGCGGACACTGACGGAAGGGCTGCCCAATCCGGACCTTGTCACGCGGACGGCAGATCGGCGCGAAGCCGTGCGGAGCAGCCAGATAGAGGGGACCAGTTCCGGGATACACGAGTTGTTGACCTATGAGGCCACGGGCAGCGATGAGGGGATGCCGCTGGATGTCCGTGTGACGCTCAATTACGTTACCTCACTTGAATACGGACTCCAACAGGTCAGGGAGCAGGGAATTACTGCGTTTTCCTGTGATTTGATCAAGCAACTCCACGCCAGGCTCATGTCAGGCGAGGACACCATGTGGACACCGGGTGAATTCAGAGACAAGCAAAACTGGATTGGCGGTTTCAGAATAGATCAGGCGCGTTTTGTTCCTCCGCCGGCCGGCAATGTGCCTGACTGCATGGATGATTTGATCTCGATGCTGCAGTATGTGCCTGGCGAGGAAGAGAAGATCGAAATGCCGATTGTGATACGCATGGCTGTAGTTCACGCACAATTCGAAACGATTCATCCGTTTTTTGACGGCAACGGGAGGGTCGGGCGTATTCTGCTGCCTCTGATGCTGGCAGCGGAAGATTATCCGCCGGTGTATCTGGCCGGCTATCTCAAAGACAACCAGAGAGAATATTACGATACATTGGCAGGGGTTCAACTTCAGGGGAAATGGGCGGAGTGGATCAGGTTCTTTGCAACCGGTGTCGATGCTGCTGTCCAGGAGTCCATCAGCACGGCGCTCGGGCTTGAAGCGATTCTCCGGAAGTGGAAAGAGATTGTGACTGGACTTGGCCTGCGTCGCCAATCGGTTGTGTACCGGTTTCCCGAGCTTATGCTCGGAACTCCTGTGTTGACGGCACACAAGGCCAAGGATGCTCTGGGAATTTCCTTCCCATCGGCCAGCGCGGCGTTGACGCTGTTGGAAGAAAAGGGGCTATTGGTCCAGCGGGAAAAGCACCAAAGGTACAGAACATTTTATGCTAGGGATGTTATTGAATTGCTGAACCGGTCGGCAGGAACAGTCAATCAGGTTTGAAAAACATAAAACTTGCCATCAAGGCAAATGCGGCTATTATCATTTGGAAGCGCGACTCTGGACGCGCCGCCCGGTTTATCGTCTTTCGCGCGTCTTTGAAAGTCCCTGCTGTCGAACCGGAAGGATTTGATCGGATGTAATATGCCTGGCACTTACCCGCTCCTGACAATACTGATATTCCTCCCGCTGGCCGGATGCGTGTTGCTCCTGCCGCTCTGGAACCGCGCGACTGTTGCCCGACAGGTTGCCTTCGGGGTGGCTGCGGGCGAACTGGCCCTGACGGGGTGGTTGTATGCGTCGTGGCAGGGTTTGGCGGGAGGGGCGACGGCCGTGCCCGGCTACCTGCTGCTGGAGGACAGGCCCTGGATACCGTCATTCGGCATTCGCTATTCTCTGGGGCTGGATGGTATCTCGCTCCTGATGGTGATGCTGACATCATTCACCTTCTGCGTGGCGCTGGCAGTGTCATGGAATGCCATCAAGGAGCGGGCGGTCCTGTTTCTGGCGCTGATGCTGGTGATGGAGGCCGGCATCATGGGGGTTTTTCTCTCTCTCGACCTGGCGCTGTTCTACCTCTTCTGGGAGATCATGCTGATTCCGATGTTCTTCCTGATCGGGGTATGGGGGCACGGGCGCAGAATTTATTCGACGATCAAGTTCTTTCTCTTCACCATGTTCGGCTCGTTGCTGATGCTGCTGGCGATTATCGCCTTGCATCTGCTGCATGCCCGGCAGAGCGGGGTGGCTACCTTCAACCTGCACGAGCTGCTGCACACCCAGCTCCCCCTGGCTACGCAACTCTGGCTGTTTGCCGCCTTTTTTCTGGCGTTTGCGATCAAATTCCCGCTTTTCCCGCTCCATACCTGGCTTCCGGACGCCCATACCGATGCTCCCACCGCCGGCAGCGTGATCCTGGCCGGACTGCTGCTTAAAACCGGCAGCTACGGTCTGATCCGATTTGGCTATCCGCTCTTTCCGCTGGCGGCTCATGCATTTACCCCGCTGTTATACACGCTCGCATTGCTCGGAATTTTCTATGCCTCGCTGATCGCCTTTGCCCAGGAAGACATGAAACGGCTGGTCGCCTATTCCAGTATCGGGCATATGGGGTACGTCGCGATTGGAATAGCTGCGTGGAATCCGGTGGCGCTCTCCGGCTCGATCCTGCAGATGGCCAACCACGCCGTGACTACCGGGGCGCTGTTCTGTCTGATCGGGATGCTGGATGAACGGGCCCATACCCGTGATATCTCCGCTTTTGGCGGCTTATGGGGGAAAATTCCGCTCTGGTCGTTCTTTATCCTGATCTTCTCTCTGGCTTCTCTGGGGCTGCCGGGATTGAACAGCTTCGTCGGCGAATTTCTGATTCTGGTCGGAACCATCAAGACTGCGCCAATGGTCGTGGTGCTCTCCTTCGTCGGCATTATCCTGCCGCTGATCTACATGGTTCGGCTTCTGCAGGAAGTCGTGTTTCAAAAGGAACGCCAGCCACTGGTGGTGAACGACCTTGACCTGCGTGAGATGACGATCCTTGCGGCGCTGCTGCTGTTGAATATCTGGGTTGGTGTTCATCCGGCGCCGTTTCTTGACATGATTCACCTGCCGGTGCAATTGTTGACTGGGGGTGCATCATGACTTCCGGCGATCTGATGGCTTTGATGCCGATTTTAATCCTGGTCTCCGGGAGTGTACTCTGTCTTCTGGTTGGAGCGCTCAGGCCGGGAAGGTATCTGTACACAGCTGCCATACTGGTTGTTTCAGCGGCCCTTCTCTGGAGTTGTGCCGTACCGGACGCAGCGATGCTGCCGGGTCTTTCGGTCACCCCGTTTTCACGCTTCAGCTCGGCCTTCCTCTACGGAACCGGGATCATTTCCCTGCTGCTGTCAATCTCCTATAACAGCCGCTGCGGCATTGTCGGTGAAGAATACCCGGCTACTATTCTCTTTGCTCTGGCCGGAATGGGTGTCACGTGTGCTGCAACTGACCTGCTGATGTTGTTTCTCGGACTCGAGGCGTTCACGTTTGCCTTCTACATCCTCGTCGCCATTAAGCGCGGTTCTGCAGGAGGGGGCGAAGCCGGGTTAAAGTACCTGTTGAACGGCACATTGTCGGCAGCGATTCTGGCAATGGGGATAGCGCTGGTCTATGCTGCCCGGGGAACGATCAAATTGGCTGAACTGGCTTCAACAGGCGGGGGCGTTCCCGAACCGCTCTTTTTGGCTGGCGGGTGTCTGATACTGGTGGGAATGGCGTTCAAGCTCTCGCTGGTACCGGCACACCTTTGGACGGCGGATGTGTACCAGGGTGCTCCGGCACCGGTGACGGCTCTGCTTTCTACTTCATCCAAAGGGGCTTCGCTGGCGGCGTTGCTGCTCCTGTTGCCGCTCTTCAGTACTTGGCATGGCCTGCATGACATCCTCTGGTTGCTGGCGCTATCCACCCTGCTGGCAGGTAATCTGGCGGCGCTGGCACAGAACAACCTCAAACGCATGCTTGCCTGGTCGTCGGTGGGGCAGATGGGATATGTTGCCTTGGCGTTGGTTGCAGCTCCGTCTGGCGGGACCCGGGCGGCGGCTTTTTATCTGGTGGTTTATGCAACAGCCGGATTGGCCGCCTTCGGAGTGGTCTCCGTTATTTCGGATGAGGATGGCTTGGATGCAATTGAGGCATATCGGGGATTGGGATATCGCAATCCGTTGGCCGGTGCGGTGCTTGCTGTCGCCATGTTTTCGCTGGCAGGGATACCGCCGGCAGCCGGTTTCATGGGTAAGTTCGCCGTTTTTGCCGCCGCGCTGAGGGGCGGGGAGTTTGTCCTGGCCCTGGTCGGTATTCTTTCCGCCCTGGTGGCAGTTTTTTTCTACCTTCGGGTCGTGGTTGTCATGTATATGAAATCGTCAGATGCGCCGCTAATACCCGTACGCAGGCTGAATTGTGGTGAAGTTGCCGCGCTGCTCGCACCGGCATTCGTTATGGTTCTGCTCGGTGTTTATCCCCAGCCGCTCTTGAAGCTGCTGGAAAGAATTATTATCTGATCGCAGGACTGCACTACAATCGTCCCGGCCATAGCCCTTCTAGATGAAGAGCGGCACAGCTGATGGCGGGATGATCCCCGCCTGCTCGGCACGCGACAGCAGGCAGGTTATCGCCCGGATTCCCTCTTCTCCCAAGTCGGTAGAAAAATCGTTGACGTACAGGCCGATGTGGGCTGCACACACCTCCGGACTCATCTCCTGGGCATGCTCGCCGATGTAGCGGGCCGCCTCGTCCGGATGAGTGCGGGCGTACTGAACACCTCCCTTGAGGGCGCGTTCGACCGCGGCGATCGTTTCCGTACCCAGTGTCCGCCGTGCGACGATGCCGCCGAGTGGAATCGGCAGGCCGGTTTCCCCTTCCCACCATTCTCCCAGATCGAGCAGCTTGTGCAGTCCGAAGCCATGGTAGGTGAAGCGCGATTCGTGGATGATGAGTCCGGCATCGACGTTGCCGCTCAATACTGCGTCCATGATTTCGTTGAAGGGCATGACGATGAAGTTGTCCAACTCCGGATCGAACAGCCGCAGCAGCAGCAGGGCTGTTGTATAACGCCCCGGCACGGCAATGGTCTTGCCGCGCAGCTCGGCCGGGTCGATCCTGTCCGCCGCCACCAGCAGCGGACCGCAGCCGCGCCCGAGGGCGCTGCCGGAGCGGAGCAGTGCGTACTGATCCCGTATATGCCCAAGAGCGTGGTAGGAAACCTTGCTGACATCCAATTCACCTGCCAGTGCCAGCTGGTTGAGGGTTTCCACATCCTCCAGCCGTTCCCGATACGAAATGTCGCCTGTATCGACCAGGCCATGCACGAGCGGGTAAAACATGAAGGTGTCGTTAGGGCAGGGGGAAAAGCCGAGGGTAAGTTCTGTGGTCATGGTTATCTCTCCAGAATAAAGGTCACCGGCCCGTCATTGACCAGTGCTACCTGCATGTCGGCCTGAAAGATGCCGGTTTCGACCGGCAGGCCGGTCCGCCGTGCTGCAGCGACAAAGTAATCGTACAAACGTTTTCCTTCGTCCGGCGGCGCTGCCGTGTCGAAGGATGGGCGCCTTCCTTTTGTGCAGTTACCGGCCAGCGTAAACTGGGAAATCACCAGCAGGCCTCCACCGACCTCCTGCACCGAAAGGTTCATCTTGCCACCAGCGTCGGAGAACATCCGCAGGGCACAGATCTTCTCCACCAGCCATTCGACCTGCGCTTCTGCATCACCTTTTTCCACGCCGAGCAGGATCATGATGCCCCGGCCGATTTGACCGACGATACTCCCTTCCACAGAGACCGATGCCGAAGTAACACGCTGAATAACCGCTTTCACTGGTTCATTCCTTTCACGCCTTCTTGACAAATTCCGATTTTAACTGCATGGCACCGATGCCGTCGATCTTGCAGTCGATGTCATGATCGCCATCGACGAGACGAATGATCTTGATCTTCATGCCGGTTTTGACAACCGCCGACGACCCCTTGATTTTCAAGTCTTTTATGACGGTTATCGAATCACCAGCCTTAAGCTCAGTGCCGAAGGCGTCACGCACGACAGTTGCGGCAGATGTCTCCTCCGCAGCAGCGATGGGCCATTCATGGGCGCATTCCGGGCAGACAAACATCTCTCCGTCTTCGTAGGTGTATTCTGAACTGCATGTTGGACATTTTGGTAACTGGCTCATTCGGTATCCTTTTTAATTTATTTGCAACGAGTGGTGAGGATGCTCGGCGGGTGTGTAACCTACCATCTATCATTCAACAAATATGAAATCGACTGCATTGGTGAGTGCGGCTTTAAGGTGGTCCAGTTGGGTAATCATATTACTCTGCTAATTGAAGCCATCTTCCGCTTGTTAATGGTTCAAGGTCCGTGGGTTTAAGTTGAAAAACCGCAAATGGAGTCCCGGCAGCAGCCCAAATCACAGCATACTTCCTCAGGTCTTCATCCAATATAGTTTCAAGCGGTTCATTATGTCCTACCGGCGGTATTCCTCCGATTGCATATCCAACTCTTTCCTTCACGTAATTTCCATCCGCTTTGCCGAGTTTCAAACCCGTTTCTTTTTCAATTTTAGCTACATCCACTCGATTTGAACCTGATGCTATGACTAGAATGGGGAGGTTCGTATCCTTCTCTTTGAACACGAGTGATTTTGCTATTTGAGCCACTTCACACCCGATGCTGTCAGCGGCTTCTTGTGCGGTTCTTGTTGAACCGGGCAGTTCCTTGACCTCAAAGGAGAAACCTTTTTCTGCAAGGAAATGTTGCACTCTACGTGCACTATTGCTTAATACGGAAGTCATACTGTTTATCCCTTTTATAGCGGGGCAGCCTTATCGCCCGGTCGGTGTCCAACGGTGTTGTGTACGCCCGTCGTGGGCGTGAACTTATGGGGTGCAAGTCCCCTGTACGATCCAGTCACTGTCGCGATTAGTTACCGTTTCCAGCTTGCTGGATTACGGTAACTTAGTAGTTTCATCAGACAGGGTAAACGAAGTACTAGCCGAAGGCAAGGGCGTCTCCGCGAGGAGGGTCTGGAGGAAGCCGGAGCGCAAAGCTATGGACCCACCTTCCATCCCATATTTCGTCAATGATGGCGTTTGAAGCCAGCCCAAGTGCCGCCCTAAGTTGTTTGCGTTTGTCTTTACTGTTCATTCTTGTTCCTGCCAACTCGTAGATCACCGGTTCATGCGCGCGTGAACCGGTGATCTACCCTTTTGGAATATATAGCCTGTAATCATGGAAGGACAGCAATTGTATCATTGCTGTCCTTCCTGCTCTGCGGATAAACTCTTACACCCTCACCAACTCATACACCCTGCTCCCCAAGCCGATCTTCTCACCGTGCTCCAACTGCACCTCCCATGGAATCTCCGGCCAGCAGCCGCGGAACTTGTCGCCCCCCGGCTCATGACCGCTCTGCAGGGCCGATCCCTCGTTGCCGCGTGCACCGTTGACCAGATCGGCGCAGGCCTGGTCGATTGCGACCGGATCGGTGGAGGCGCAGATACCGATGTCGTTGACGATCGGGGCGTCCGAGTGCCCGTAACAGTCGCAGGCAGGTGATACCTGGGTGATGAAGTTGATGTAGATCGCCTTGCCCTCCTTGCCGGTCAACGCCCCTTTGGTGTATTCGGCCATCTTGCGCATGACCAGATCGGAGGCTTCATTCCACTGGATGTTGATCGCCTTGACCGGGCAGACCGTGATGCAGCGTGAACAGCCGGTGCATTTTTGCGGGTCGATAACGGCTTTGCCGGCGGCTATGATGATCGCGTCATGGGCGCAGGAACGGGGGCAGATGCCGCAGCCGATACAGACCTTGGCTGCGACCTTGGGGGCAACCGTGGAGTGCTGCACCAGTTTCCCTTTGCGACTGGCGCACCCCATCCCCAGGTTCTTGATTGCGCCGCCGAAGCCGGTCAGTTCATGGCATTTGAAGTGAGTCATGGCAACAATCGCATCGGCCTCGACAATCTCGGTGCCGATGTAGGTCTTTTTCAGCAGTTCCCCGTCAATGGCGACCTCCGTTTCGGTGACGCCGCGCAGACCGTCACTGATGATCAACGGCGCCCCGACGCACGAGTAATCGAAACCGTTTTCGATACCGCAGACCAGAGCCGAGACCGCTTCCTTGCGCTGGCCCGGATAGAGCGTCGAGGAGTCGGTCAGAAAGGGCATTCCCCCCAGCTTCTTGATCTCCTCCACCACGCGCCGGGCAAAGACCGGGCGGAGATAGGTGTGATTCCCTTTTTCGCCAAAATGAATCTTGACTGCGGTCAGATCCCCTTCGGCCACTGTTTGTGCGAGCCCGGCAAGGGTCAGCAATTTGGCAATCTTGTCGAACAGGTTTTCCTTCTGGTTGGTCCGCATGTCGCTGAAATAGACTGTGCTCATATGTTCCTCCGAACGTACGTCAAAAATGATTCATTCATGGATGGCCACGTAATAATTCACGACAGAATACCCGCTTGAATGGCTGCTGGCAAGCAGAGTTCACCACGCATACGTGCAACGACTTTTTTGTCGGTCATGAAGAAACCGCCTCACGCAGTAATGGGAGTCACTCCCCAACCATCTATGCCATTCTACCAAAAAAGTTGCTTTGTAAAACCTCAGCGGGTATCCTTTTTACGTTTTGCCGGGAGCAGATATACACTTCCAATGAAACTCTTTATGGAGAATTGTGGTTATGTCACTTAATGGCGATCTGGAACATTTTCCGATAATTGATGTCATTCAGTTGCTGCACGGGTCACGGAAAAGCGGTGTTTTCCGGCTTTCCAGCAAAAAAGGGGAAAGCCAGCTGGTGTTCCATGACGGAGATCTTGTCAGTGCCAATTTCCTCAACAGCCGTGTGCGGATCGGCCAGGTACTGGTCAGTGCGGGTGCCATAACGGAAGAACAGCTGGCGCAGGCACTGGATATCCAGAACAATGCCGGAGACGATCGCAAGCCGCTCGTCATTACCCTGCTTGAACACAACATGGTTGATGAAACAGCAGCATATAACGGCATAGAATCATTGATTGAGATGACAATTGTCGAGGTGCTGACCTGGAAGGAAGGGCACTTCTCTCTCGATACCGGCAGGAGCGACCGTGTCGATGGCTATCATTTTTCCCGGACGAAGTTCCCGCAACGGATTCTATTGAATTCTCAGGGCATTCTGATGGAATCGCTGCGCATCTATGATGAAAAGGTGCGTGACGGTACTATGGAAGAAATCCTGAGTATCGCCGGAGTCGGCAATCTGGATCTGGATGCGGAACAGCCCGGAATCAACGCACCGGCTATTACATCGGACGGAAGCGATCAGGAGCGCAGCCCGATTTTGCTCCAGCACCTGCTCGCAGAACAGCGCTACATGATTCAGCGTAGCGGCGATCAAAGCTACCGGGAAGTGGCTGCGGTCAAGAAGTTGATTGTTGACGAATTTCCATCCGGTGCGAAAGATCAGAAACGGCAGTTGCTCTCGTTACTGGCAGGTCCCGTACCGGAAGGCAGCGCGCCGGCTCTGCCTCAGGGTATTGCGGTAATCGTGATTACGCAGTCGCCGCTGGTGTCGACAATGATCCGGTCGATATGTTACCAGGAGGGGATCTACGCCGTTTCCTCTGATACCATGGCCTCGCTTGAGATCAATGTCAGATTGTTGGTGTGCCAGGCATTGCATCTGGTTATTTTTTTTGATGTCCCGCATGAAGATGCCACGCAGGACACGACACGGATCTGCAGAGAGCTGCTGAAATACCCACAGGCATCAGTTGTTCTCGTGGCCTGTGCCCATTTCTGGGCCACACGGGGTCTTGAGGCCCTCAGTTCCGGAATACGTTCAATTATTCCGCGTCCGTGCAAGGAATGCGGTGACGAATCTTCGCTTCAGCCGACGCTGGCCTTCTGCTCGGAGTTGGGAGCCTTTCTCCGGAGCTTGTCGTCGGAATGCAGAAACAGAGATGACCAGCGCTTTTTTACCTGCATCTCCCGACTGCATACGTGCAAGACACGTGGAGAGATAGCGGATGCCATACTTGTTTACCTGATCGGAGTATTTGAACGCGCCATCGTTTTTATGGTGACCGAAGCCGAACTGGTAGCGGAGCAGTCTTTCGGGGTCAAGGGGGATAAGGACGATGGGGTGGTTCCCCTCAGCAACCTGAGAATCCCGCTTGACGACCAGCCGATTTTTGAGGACGTTATTACAACCGGTCAGATGTACTATGGGTTCCATAGTGATTCAGTCTGCCCCCATCAGCTGTATCGGATCATTGGCAGACCGGACAGCCCGGAAGTACTGGTTTTTCCGCTCATCCGCGCAAATACCGTCGTTGCGCTTATCTACGCCGATTTTGAGTCAAAAACCGCTCCGTTCCCATCGCTGTACCATCTTGAAGCACTATTGCAATACACTACTGCCCAGATCAGCGTTTCGGCATACCGTAGCAAACTGAAATCACTGCTGGAACAGCAGAGAACACAAAATCCCGTTTGACCATACTGTTTGCTGTCCGGCATCATTCAGACAGCGGCAAAAATATGTTTGCACTATATGCAGCTTATAATGTACAAGAAGCGCCGCTATGAATTTACCCATTAATCAGTCTGCCTCATATCTCCTTGTGTCCCTTTCCCTGATTGTTGCTACGCTCTTCTATGCCGCAACCGCTACCGCGGATGTCAAACAGGATGCTGAAACGGCACTATCAAGCCTGCAGCACAATGTCGCTGCCCGGAAATTTCCCGACGACATGAAGAGCCTCGATCTTGTTTTCGAGGTCGCTCGCCGTTATTTTTCAAATAATGATCTGGCTAACTCCGAAAAATTTTACCTGCTGGCGCTTCAGAAATCGCGAATAATTGAGTCGATGATTACCGCATCAGAAGTGACGCCGGTGCCCGAGGTTGCCAACGTCCTATCTCCGGCTGATTTAAATCAGTCGGCCAATCCGGATGGAGATGAACCGGAAACGTATTCGAGCAGGCTTGTCGGTTCACGAGGCATCTATACTGTGGTGAAAGCTGATACTCTTCGTCTTGTCGCTGCAAAACTGGGGGTTACCCAGCGGCATCTTCGCAAAATGAACCATCTGGATGGCACGGTGCATCTCAAGATCGGGCAGAAACTTGCCTATAACAATCTCAAGATCATACCCCGGAAGATTGAAAATGGAATTATCATCAATATTCCGGATCTGACCCTGTATTATTTTCAGCAAGGAACTCTTGTCACATCGCTGCCTGTTGCGCTCGGTTCGGCGGTGAAAAATGAAAAAAATATCTGGCAGACCCCGGTCGGAAAATTTAAAATTACAGCAAAAATAAAAGATCCGACATGGACAGTGCCGCCATCAATTCAGACTGAAATGGAAGAGCATGGCAAGGAGGCTATCGCCCGTATCCCTCCGGGACCGGAGAATCCGCTTGGCAAATATGCAATCAGAACGTCAATTCCCGGTATTTTGATCCATAGCACCATACGGCCGTCGTCAATTTACAGTTTCTCCAGCCATGGGTGTATCCGGTTATCCCCGAACCAGATGAAAGTGTTTTTTCCGCAGATCAAGGTAAATACCAGAGGCGAAATAATTTACAAGCCGGTTAAACTGGCCGTGACCGAGGATGGACGGGTTTTTCTGGAGGTGCATCATGATGCATATCACAAGATATTAAATCTTGTTACGGAAGCCCGGCAGATGGTGGAGAAACAAAAGCTTTCGGGGGTTGTTGACTGGGAAAAGTTTGAATTGGTTGTAAAGCAGCAGCGTGGGATTGCCGTGGATATTTCATTGTAATTCAGTGTCGTGTCGGAAAGATATGTATAACGGGGGCGCCTGCTGCGGCGCCCCCGCCGTGTTCATGGTGCGGAGTCAGGGAGGGGGGACGCGCTTTCATCGTATGATGATGGTTCGGTCCCTTTTATAAAACATTCCATGACCGCTCCCGCTGTGTCCTCTCTGGCAAGCTTGCCGGTGCGTGGATTTATCAGCACAAACGAAACATTTTCCGGGGCCTCGAAATCTTCAACCGGCAGAGACATGACGGCCTGTTGCATGAAGTCGCTCCATATCGGGGCGGCGGCCTGACCGCCGGTTCCGCTGCTTCCGAGAGAGCGCCCCTGATCGTATCCGACCCAGACGCCGGTCACCAGTTGCGGAATATAACCGACAAACCAGGCGTCCTTTGCTCCATTGGTAGTGCCGGTTTTTCCGGCTACCGGCCGTCCAATGAGCGATGCGCGATGCCCGGTGCCGCTGGTAACGACACTCTGCATCAGGTTGGTTATGACATAGGCTGTCTCCGGTGGAATTACCGGAACCGGCACTGGCGGAGGCGTATCCTGAAGGATTGTGCCATCAGAGTCGGTAACTTTGGTGACAAAATATGGAGTGACAAGTTGGCCTTTGTTGGCAAAAACCGTGTACGCAGATGTTAACTCAAAGGGGGATATGGAAGCTGCTCCCAGAGCCAGTGCCAAGTTGGCGGGAATCGGAGAGGTAAACCCCAGTTTTTTCGCGTATTCCGCAGCATACGGAGCTCCAATCTGCTCCATGATCTTGACACTGACGATATTGATAGAATCGGTTAGCGCCTCGCGCATGGTTACTGGACCACGAAACGCATGGTCGTAATTCTGGGGTTTCCAGGTTCCGCCTGCGCCGTCCGGGTATTCGACCGGTTCATCTTCGATGATCGTGGCTGGTGTCAGGCCCTTGTCAAGGGCTGCCGCATAAATAATCGGTTTGAAAGCCGAGCCGGCGTTTCTTTTTGCCTGCATGGCGCGGTTAAACTGGCTTTTTTTGAAATCGTACCCGCCGACCATGGCCTTGACCCCGCCAGTGCGGGGATCAATAGAGACCAGTGCCGCTTGTACTTCCGGTGTCTGGTCCAGCGCAAATTGCGCGCCGACCTTGTTGCTGTCGGGAGAAACAACCGATACCTCGATGACTGACCCAAGTGTCAATCCCTTGCTGCCCTTTTCAGGCTTGCCATAATGGTTGATCATGCCGATTCTGCCGCCCCACGCCATGTTTTTTCGGGAGAGAGACCCTGTGCGGTCTCCGACTCTAACGAGTGCTTCGCCTTTTTGGGGGTTGAAGCCAACGACAACGCCCTGGTAGGTCTCGCCGGTTATAAGTGTCGCCGAGTCAATCGAATCTTCAACTTTATTGCAAAAAGCCGCGACCTCCTCCTCTGTTAAAAATTTGGTTGGCCCCCGGAAGCCCTGGCGTTTGTCCACCTCTTTGAGTCCCTTGCGCAGGCTGTTGTATGCGGCACGCTGCATGGAGGCGCTCATGGTGGTGTATATCTTCAGTCCTCCCTTGTAGAGCTGGTCTTCGCCATATTTCTGTTCCAGCTGCATCCGGAGATATTCAAGAAAATAGGCGGACTGCTCGTTGTTAACCTTCTTCATTGGCTGAAGAACAATGGGTGTCTTTTTAGCATGGTCTGCTTCGGCCGGAGAAATATACCCCTCGGCAGTCATGCGATCGAGTACATACGCCTGGCGCTCACGGGCTTTTTCAAGATGTTTGATGGGAGAATAGGCATTGGGAGCTTTCGGCAGACCTGCCAGGATGGAAATTTCGGCCAGATTGAGCTGCTCGACATTCTTGCCGAAATACGTTTCAGCCGCTGCCTGAACACCGTATGCGCCATTCCCGAGATAGATCTGGTTGAGGTACAGGTACAGGATTTCATCCTTGGAAAGCCGCTCCTCCATGCGCTTGGCAAGAATTGCCTCTTTGATCTTGCGGGAGAATTTTTTCTCCGGGGAAAGCAGCATGGATTTGGCAACCTGCTGAGTGATCGTGGAGGCTCCCTCTTTTTTACTCATGGACATCAGGTTTTTGAAGGCCGCTCGTACAATCCCCAGATAGTCGATTCCGGTATGAGAATAAAAATTGGAGTCTTCAGCCGAGACAAATGCTTGAATCAGTTTGCGCGGCATTTTGTTGATCGGCACCACAATGCGGCGTTCCAGATAAAATTCTCCAACCAGAGTGCCGTCATCTCCAAAAACCTGTGAGACAATCGGGGGTTTGTAGTCAGCAAGGCGATCAACCTTGGGGAGCTTTGCCATCAGATAAAATACGTACCCGGACACGCCGAGGAGAGCAACAACCGCAAGCGTCACTGTGAACAACAGTGCCATAGATAAAAAGCCTCTGTTTTTAATGGAAAATGGTGTCTTTCTGTGCATTGGGCGAACCTTCCTGTCGGACTGAATGACCGATTCTGAACTGCACCGGCCATTATTTTCTTAACTGTAGCAAAATAACATATCAGTTCGGGAATTCAAAGATATTCGAAATACGGATGCTCTTGACTGAGCATGGTGATAATGGCGTCACCAGCAAAAAAAACGTGCCACAAAGTAGCTGTTTATGGTACTACGTACCATGTTTCATACATGGCAATTACAGGTAAGTGAGGAGAGTATATGTGCGGCATTGTTGGATACATCGGTGGGCAGCAGGCAACCCCGATCATTCTGGAAGGGCTTAAAAAACTTGAATATCGCGGGTACGATTCAGCCGGAATTGCCACGCTTGCTGATGGCGGGTCCGCTATTCGCAGAAGCCAGGGCAAACTGATAAATCTTGAAAATCTCTTGCGGGATCAGCCGCTTGCCGGAACGGTCGGCATTGGCCATACCCGCTGGGCAACGCATGGCAGGCCTTCAGAAATCAACGCCCATCCGCACAAGGCGGGTCCGGTTATTCTGGTGCATAACGGCATCATAGAGAATCATCTGCAACTGAAAAATCAGCTTAAGCTGATCGGTCACACGTTCAAAAGTGAAACCGACAGTGAAGTCATCGCGCATCTGATTGAGGAAACGCTCAATACCGAGGCCGATTTTGAAAAGGCTGTCAGGCAGACGCTGGCACAATTGCGCGGGGCATTTGCCGTCTGCATCCTCAATGAAAAGGATCCGGGGGCATTGATCGCCGCTAAACAGGGATCGCCGATGGTGGTTGGCCTCGGTGAAGGAGAATATTTCGTCGCATCCGATGTTCCGGCCATTTTAGCCAATACCCGCGAGATGGTGTTTATGGAGGATGGTGAGCTGGTCGTTTTCAGAAACGGTTCGGCTTGTTTTTCAACAATCGCAGGGGCGCCCCTTGATAAAAAAGCGCGTCATATCGACTGGTCGCCTTTGATGGCCGAAAAGGGGGGATACCGGCACTTCATGCTGAAGGAAATTCATGAACAGCCGCGCGCGGTACGTGACACCATCGCCGGTCGGCTGCTTGAGGAAGAGGGGGATGTACACCTTGAGACGCTGCAGTTCAGTGACCGCCAACTGGCGGCGATCAAGCGGATTGTCATCATCGCCTGCGGCACTTCATGGCACTCGGCTCTGCTGGGTAAATTTTACATCGAGGGACTCTGCCGGATTCCGGTTGAGGTAGATTTTGCCTCCGAGTTCCGGTATCGAAACCCGGTTGTGGATGAAAGCACGCTGGTTATCGTCATCTCCCAGTCGGGGGAGACGGCCGATACCTTGGCGGCCCTGCGCGAAGCAAAATTGTGCGGCGCGATGAATCTGGCGATTTGTAACGTGGTTGATTCTTCCATTGCCCGCGAAGCTGCCGGTGTGATTTATACTCATGCCGGTCCGGAGATCGGCGTTGCATCAACTAAGGCCTTTGTTACCCAGTTGATCGCCCTGTATCTCTTTACTATTCGCCTGGGAAGAGCGAACTGCACGATCGATGCTGCCCATGGGAGGCGCATGATTGCATCGCTCAAACAGGTGTCGGGCTTGTTGGTGGAAACCCTCAAGCTGAATGAAGAAGTCGAAGCAATTGCAAAAAAATATATGAATGCCCGTGATTTTCTGTATATCGGGCGTGGCAAAAACTATCCGATCGCCCTTGAAGGGGCGTTGAAGCTCAAGGAAATTTCCTACATACACGCCGAAGGGTACCCGGCCGGTGAAATGAAACATGGGCCAATCGCGCTGATTGACGAGGATGTGCCGGTGGTGGTGCTGGTGCCTCAGGGAAGCACATATGAAAAAACGCTCTCCAACATGGAGGAAATAATCGCCCGTGGCGGTCGTGTGATCGCCATCAGCTCCGTCGGCGATGAAGATATTCGCGACAGGGCAGAAACGGTCATTGAAATACCGAGCCTTGATGAAGATCTTGAACCGCTGCTGCTGTCAGTGCCGCTGCAGCTTCTGGCGTACCACATCGCCGTATTGAAAGGAACCGACGTCGACCAGCCGAGAAACTTGGCCAAGAGTGTTACTGTGGAGTGACAGAAGAGCTGATCTCATTCAGGTGTATTTGAAAAATAAAGTTGGCTACTGCAAAATAAAGTTGGCTACTGAAAAAACTGGAATCTGACAATCTTCAAAAACAAAGGGGAAGCCAATGCTTCCCCTTTTCCAATCTTCCCTCTTACTGTTCTACTCCCTTTTCCGGCCCAGAAACCAAATGATTAACCCAACAGCAAGAATGATAAATACTACCAGGGCAATAGTATGCAGACCGTTTATTGCTAAAGAGAAAAGAGGTGCTGTAACGTCCTTGCCAGTTTGAGTTGTCCCATTCATATGTGAACCCCATTCACGTTGCCAAGCTTGCCTTCTTACTGATACCGACCTTCATATTGCTCTATTTTCAATCTTCGATTAACCCATCCTAGCTATATCATTCTTTACGAGATTTGCTATGTGAACACTTGCATTTTCTATTCGCTATGTACTTTTTGAGAATAAAATGATTTCTTGGCGAGGGCACATCCCGTGGTGCAGTTCTCCCAAATCAGTCTTTAAATCATTCCGATAGACGAACTGACGATCAATATCGCTAAGTTCCGCCAGTATCTTCCTCCTCTCGCCCATCGATTCCGGAACATAGACAACCAAGCGATCTAAGCCCGCCTCATCATAAAAATATCGATAACGTAAAGATATTTTACACCATACAAAAGTTGTTTAAATATTGACGCTGATATTCGCTACTTATCCAAAATGTAAAGTTTATTTACAATATATTTATTAAATTTATTTACTGTACTATTTTTAACATCTGTAACTCAATCATCTAGATTTAAACAAATTGTTAATTGACATTTATATTCTTGACAAAACTTAATTGTACACGTATTAACAAAAGTTGGAAGCCTTAAACTAAATAAATTTTATAAAGTATAGGAAGCTTTCTTTGATAGTGATTCTACTAATAGCACTTAGCTTGGATCTTGAAATGAGAGGATCGAATATGAAGAATTATGGGTTATTTGCCGGTAAATCAAAAGACATGAGGAGTATTCTTTTTATGCATTTTTCTCATTATCTACCAAATTTTGTGCATCTGCTCCAACATTTCCTCTTAAATATCAAAAAGAGGATTAGGTTTGCCGTTCCGATTCTTACTTTGTTTGTTCTGACCGCTGCAATACCAACCTATGCATCGCCTCCTATGGAGTTACTCTCATTTCAAGAAGGAACACAAGTCACTTTGGCTTGGAAAGCGCCAACAGATATTCAAATTATCGGCTATACTGTCTATCGCGGCACCGATCAAAACACTCTTACTCAGATTGCCATTGTAGGCACAAATATTCCAGACGAAGCGACCGAAACGCCGCCACCGACACTCTTCACTGACACTAGTGTTACAGTTGGCAACAGTTACTTTTATAAAGTTAAGGCCATCGACACTACTGGGACAGAAAGTGTGTTTTCTGCTGTCACGGCTACCACCATTTATCAACTTGTCAGCACCTTGTCAGCACCTATCATTCAGATGGATTCCCAAGTCAGGCGGTTGTTGGCGACTTCAATGGTGATGGCATACCGGACCTCGCATTGGGATCTCCAGGTACTCATATTAAAGGAAAATACTATGGACAAGTGACTATTTATTTTGGCAGTACAGGGCGTAGGCAAACCATAATAACCCTTGATGGGGAACAGGATAGAAGTTATTTCGGTGTAAGTCTTGCCGTTGCCGATCTGAACAAAGATGGCTTCGACGATCTGATTGTCGGATCACCTAGATATACTGATCCAGCCAAATCGCCAGAGTGGGAGCATGGTAAAGTGTACGTTTTTGCAGGGGGAGCTACGTTTAACACAATTCCTGCTCATGTAATAATTGGGAATAGTGTGCCACCATATTATGCTGGCGAACAGTTAGGGGAGGTACTTGCTTCGGTAGGGGATACAAATGGTGATGGATACCCAGACATTGCCATTAGCGCTACTCTTTACGGGGCAGATCGAAGTGGTGCCGTATACATTCTCTACGGCAGCAATCAGATCGGTACATACAGGAGTGTTATTCGGGGAATAGATAGTTATGATAGCTATTTTGGGACAGACATAGCCGGTGCCGGTGATAATACAGGCGATGGATTTAATGATATATGGGTTTCTATAAACAAAGCGAGCCGGAAAGGTGTCTATCTAATAAAAGGCGGCGTCATTCCGCAGCTTGATCAAACGCGGTTCTATGCGGGTGGTCCAGTGCTTGCGTCAGTCGATTTTGACGGCGATGGCTATACCGATCCAACCGTGACCGACTGGGTCAATTCTATTAGCGTATACAGCGGAGCTCCGACAGGCGCTGCAATCCCATTGGCAGTTTTTTCCCCTGGGTCAGAACGAATTTTTCAGGCTAAGGATATTGATGGAGATGGGAGGGGAGAAATTGTCGGTGATGGAGCCAGGATATACTTTGGCCATAATGGTTTGCCTCGAACTCCCTACATAGGGCTTCCGATTAATATGGAAATAATGGGGATCGGAGATGTTAACGGTGATGGTATCCAAGAGGCAATTCTGACTGCAAACGAAAAGGTGTATCTTGCATCCCTCAATCCTTTCCAAGGGTTGCCAAAAATTACAATCGCCCCTGGCATTGACAACAGTATTATAACCGCACCCAACATCACAATAACTGGTACAATTAGTAGATCTCCCACTCTATTGATTGTTGGCGGCGATGAGACGCCGATAGGTGCAAACGGCAACTTCAGTGCAAATGTTCCGCTCAGGGAAGGCAAGAATTTTATTGAAGTGATAGCCAAAGGGACTGATGGCCGGATAGTCAAACGGTATCTTGCTGTCAGTGCCGTTACAACTCCGCTCGAAGTAACGATCACCTCACCATCCAACGGCGCAACCCTGACAACAAATCCGGTCACGGTTCAGGGAACGGTCAGCGAAGAAACTTCACAGATACTGGTCAATGGCACTGCTGCAACGGTAAACGGCACTTCATGGAGTGCGGTTATCTCACTGGCAAACGGTCAGCAAACCATTAACGCCACAGCAACCGACAGCTACAGCCGCAGCACCAGCACTTCAATCGCCGTGACCTTCAGCAACCAGCACCGCCAGCGTGTCCCGCATCGCCTATAGCGATATCCAGGGACGTTACAGCCTTTTGAACGTTCCGACCGGATCATTCAGCGCCCTTTACAGTGAGTCAGGATATATTGGTAAATCGGTGCTTGGGACACTGAGCGCCAACCAGGTACTTGATCTATCCGTGCAACTCTTGCCGGCTCCGGTTCTCCAAATCGCCATCACCAATCCGTTGCCCGGTTCGATGTTTCATACCCCTCAGGTGGTCGTCAGCGGTACGGTCAATAATGATGCATCAGTTACCGTCAATGGGGTGTCTGCCGAGGCCGCTAACGGCAGTTTTTCCGCTACTGCGGCACTCTCCCCGGGTAGTGGGCAGATCACGGCCACGGCACAAGACCAATACGAACAAACAGCAAGCGTATCGATACCGGTCATCTATCTGCCCGGCCCGCTGGTAACTGATGCGGCGGCAGCTCCAATTTCTGGCAGTTCGGTACGTGTAACCTGGCGTACCGACCAGCCTGCGACTGGAGTGGTCTATTACGGCGCAACCATAAATTATGGTGCTCAAGCCACGCAACCTGTCGCAGGGCTTGACCATGCGGTCACCATCACCGGGCTCACCCCCGGCAACAGCTATCATCTGCAAATAAGCGCTACCAACAGCAACGGCTTTACCACCGTCAGCAATGATCTCACTGTCACGCTACCCTTGTTCTCGGCACGCTTCATCGAAGACCGTGGGGCAATTACCGTTATGGAGATTGAAGGCAACTATGACGCAAAGAATGCGGATGGAAGTATCAATGCAGCATCCCGGCAGTTGATAGCCACGGAATATTTCAAAAATCACCCTGACCAGGATTTTTTGACCTACCTCTCCACCTTCAACTACGCGCTGCCCGAGGCCGGGGCGGAAGGTTTCTATCTGGGGGTGAAGAACGACACCCAGGGGATCAATCAAGCGATATTCGACAACAGCGCCCAGTTCGGCAGCGCAGGCAAACTTCAGGGGACCATCGACATGGGGAATGTGACGGCGCTTGCTGCCAATCCCTATGGTACCAGACTCGATCAGACGGTAACAGTGTTCAACCACGAGTTGATGCACCGTTTCGGAGCGTATGTGCGATTTAATAATCCGGACGGTTCGCTTAATACTAGTCTGCTTGGCAAGGACTCCGCACACTGGAGCTACCTGCTCGACTCGAAGGGGTCGCTCATGTACGGAAACGGCTGGAAGGACAACGCTGATGGCACGTTTACCTCCGTAGCCAAGCAGAGCGGCTATAGCCCATTGGATCTGTATCTGATGGGGATGATCCCGAAAGAGCAGGTTCCGCCGATGCTCCTTATCGACAATCCGGCAATCGACAAGACGAAGCTACCTAATTTAGGGGATACGATCACCGGCACAGCTAAGACAGTAACGATTGATGACATTATTGCCGCTGAAGGAGCACGCATACCGGATTCGACAACAGCGCAAAAACAGTTCAATGTAGGTTTTGTGTTGCTGACCAGGGCGGGGGATAATGCGACTGCGGCAACACAGGCTATTGAGACGCTGAGAAAGGCCTGGGCGGGGAGATTTGCCGAGTTGACGCAGGGAAAGGCGAGTGTTGCCAATGTTCCCGCTTCGCTGGAGGTTACGGTTGACAGTCCGTCAGACGGTACAACAATCACCGGGCCGGATGTGACGGTAAGCGGGACGATCATAAATACATCCGGTTCGGAGACGGGCGTAACTGTCAATGGCATGCCCGCTACGGTAAGCGGCAACCGCTTTATTGTTAACCATGTGCCGCTGCAAACCGGCAGCAACAGCCTCACCATAACTGCCACAGATGCCAACGGGTTGGCGGCGTCAGCGACAAAAAGCGTAACCGCCCAGGCAGGCAACTACATCCGCATATCCTCCAATATCGAATCAGGCACTGGGCCACTGGATGTTTCGTTGAGGCTGGATGGCACTTTCATAATTACCAATCCGGCAGTAAGCGCAACAGGGCCGGTGCCGTCACAACTCACCGCCAGCAGTACGACTGAATCCACGGCAACGCTTTCCGCCGAAGGTACATACACCTTTACCGTTAGTGCTGTGGGGCCGGATGGTCAGACGTATACAGATAGTGCGACGGTTACGGTGGTGCCGAGATATAAGCTGGAAACCTTGTTGAAAGCTAAGTGGGAGAGAATGAAGGAGAGAATAGCGGCAATAGATGTTAATGGATCCCTTGGGATCATAGCAAACAGACCGCAGGCCAAGTACCAAGAATTTTTCACAGCACTTGGCACTCAACTTCCACTTTTAAATGATTACCTGACGGATATTGAACTGATCTATATGTCGGATGGCAATGCAAAGTGCCGTCTTTACCGAGACAAGACTATCATGGGCCAAGTTCACAAAATCGAGTATGTCATTTACTTTGTCCTAGAAAATGGCATCTGGAAGCTCTACCAATTCTAACGGGAGAAATAAAAATGACGAAAATCAACTGCTTTCTTGCAATATTTTTCTCGCTTATTCTGGCACAGGGCTGTCTCGCTGATATCTATCAATACACTGATAACGAAGGAGTGATTCACTTTACAGACGACCCACAAAATATCCCTGCCAAATTGAGGGGGAAGACAAAGAAGGAAACTGAAGCACCTTTGACAACAAGAGAAACAAACATGCTTGAGCACATGATGCAAACAGATAAAACAAAGGATATACCAGTTCAAAACAGTGCTGAGTTTAAAAAGAACCTGAATGATTTTGGAGATCTCTATAAAGAGAAACATGATGACCCGGATCAAACAAAAGATGCAAGGTTGTCTACTCCAGAGAGTGCCTTAAACCTATTTCGTTCCGCTTTAAGAACAGGCAACTTGCAGGATTTTAAAGCATCAGTGACAAGTCGTTTTCTGCGAGGCCTCGAAAGTGAAAACAACACGCCATCAATCAAGAAATTTATGCTTGAATTGGAAAGACGCATTGCCAGTCGTACCGTATCAAAGGGCGAACAAGATGAACATAGTGCGGTTTTTGAACTAAAAGAGAAAAATAATGGCCCTATAGTTGGAACAATTGAGCTGATCAATCTGTTTGGTAACTGGAAAATACATAGATTATGACACTTGTGTCTTGTCTGTGAGCCACTTGCTGGATTTTTCAAACTACAAATCACCCGTCCCACGGAGGACCAATGACTAAAAAAATATTTATGCGAATGTTTATGATTGCAACGCTACTAGTATGCTCCGGCTGCGTAAGTCTCTGTCGTATAGACGGCCCTTATAAAGGCAAAGTTATTGACTCGGAAACAAAACAGCCTCTGGAAGGCGTAGTAGTGTTGGGAGTTTGGAATAAAGTATATGGGAATGTGGCTGGGTCAACCAGAGAGTTCTACGATAGTGTTGAAATACTTACAGGCAAGAATGGCGAGTTCAGCATACCCGGAAAAGGACTGTTGTTGTTCTCATTTTTGGATGAAATGGATGTCGTGATTTTCAAGGCTGGGTACGAAATGCTTGGGTATGGTCCGTGGTCTGGTTTTAAAACTCTAACTGGAGGAAAAAATGTTCAGTGGGATGGTGATAACGCTATTATTTTGCTGAATAAAATGAGTTATGAAGAAAGAAAAAAAAGAATATTAGGAACTCCAGGTATAGGTAAGAGCAGAGAATTGAAATTAATATATGAAATACGTAAAGAACGTAAAGAACTTGGGAAAGACACTTTGTGAGGTGATATTACAATGAAAAAAATAATACTCGCAATAATATTGGTGCATTGCAGCAATTCATTTGCTTGGGAAAATACAGTAACCCATATGGATTTGTCAGGTGCAGCGGCAAAAATTTCTGCCATAGATAGCAGTTTACTTGACAAAGAATACTCTTATGGCGGCGATTCTAAAACACTATTGTTTTGGTTGGAAGAAGGCGCAAAACTAGAAGACGCTGGAAGCAATTTTGCTCTCAGCAAAGCCCGCTTTAAAAACCACTTTCACAATCCACTTGCCATTTTGACGCCTCCAATTGGCACACTTACGGACGGCGGTCTAAAAGACATTATGACTGGCCAGTCAACGCTTTTCTGGGCGCAGGACAGTTCAAATCAGGTGAACTATGAAGGCGGCGACTGGTCATGGAATGCTGTTCGCGATCATTATTACCACTCTTTGACTGAAACAGATAAAGTAAAGAAGGATGAATTTACGGTCAAAACCTATCTTGGTCTTGGCTATCATATGAATCTTCTCCAGGACATGTCGCAGCCAGACCATGTACGCAACGATGCCCATCCGATTGATGGATCGGGGTTCTTGTGGGGATTTGAAACATGGGCAAGAAAGAAACGACCGTTTATCCAGCAGCAAGCAGCAACGGCGACTAATGCTACAAAACCGACCGTTGATCTTACACAACCCTTGTATGACGGCTACGCTCCTGTCGGTAGACTGATGGACACCAGACGCTATGTTGCCGACAGGACACCCTCTGCCACAACGAATCAAGGGTTGGCGGAATATACAAACGCCAATTTCTTTTCTGACGACACCATTTTTGCCGCCCGATACGCAACTGACGATAAGCACTATTTCCCCTATCCACGCAAGCAAGGCACCGACATCCAAAACTACTTTGACGGCACAAAGGCACCTGAAACAGTGCTCAGTGAAGACAAAAAAAATGTCAAGGGACTATGGATTAGCAAAACGGGTGTGGAGGGTGAGGCTGTACCTCACCTTGTAAGGGTTGGCGCAGCAGCAGATTTAGCCTATGCGGTTTTCGGTGAAGGGAAATTGTTTTATGCCGCTTTAGGGCGTGACGAAATAACTTATGAAGATTACGCACGGATTTTAGTACCCAAGGCAGTCGGCTACTCCGCCGCCCTCCTTGACTACTTCTTCCGCGGCAAGCTCAAACTCATTGTTGCCACCCCTGAGGACATCACCTTCCGCAGCATCAAGGTAACAGTACAAAACGACACGACAGATGAAGCCATGGCATCCGGCGATGTATCTCTGGTTATCCGCTATAAGGCACTGACAGAGACCGACCTGGGAGGAGGTAAATACCTGTTGAACAACCCACCGGAGGGAACCAGCACGTCCGATTACACTTACAAAGTAACAACTCTCAACAACGTGAACATGGCAAACTCTCAGGTACTCACCTTTACCTTCACCGACGATCCTCTCCCGATGAACTTTTCCGACATGACCATGCAACTCGTCTACAAGGGCAAACTAGGCAATGAAACCGATTCCGTTGCGGTCAGCCCACTGACAACAATCGATGGCATTTATACTGACTTTAACCTTTCACTGCCCGCTTCCGGTGTCTTTGCAAAAGTATCCGGAGATTCAACAAACGCCAGCTTTAACGAACTGCGCGTAACAGCGCTTTCCAATAATCCCGGCGGTCTTTCAGGCGGAACGATTTCACTCGCACTGGAATACCGCACGGCAGTCGGTGATCAATTTCAATCCGTGCTGGTTAATACCGAACCGGAAAACGCTGCTGGTTACATTATCAGGAAAGAAGAAAAAAACGGTGTAACAACCCTTGCCCAGGGTGTGCCAACCGAACTGGTCTTTGACCTTTCCTCTACTCCAATTCCCGTCAACGCCACGGATATTACGCTCAATCTCGTCTATACCGACAATGCAACATCAAAAGTTTCAGCAGTCGCTGTGCATGATATCTCCGAACCCACTCCCGTGGATGTCTACAACAACACTGATTACAGCTGTCTCAACAGCACCTGGTACAAATACGACGACCCGGCAGCAATGGCGATCGTGGACAGCAACAACGATGGTAAAGCCGATAGAAGCGACATATATCCGCACACCATCAGCAATATCTCATTTCTGGCAGGCCCGGCAGGTTCCACACTGATTGCTTCACCGCAACTGAATAACCTTTTTGCATCCGGGCCTCTTCCCCCCGGTCAAACATTACGGATGGGCTATATCTTGACCGAATATGACAACAAATTTACGTTTAATGAAACAAGAACACCGCTAGATGCTAATGACAATAGCCTGCACATTTCGTTAAACACCAACTATCCCGGTCGCGGGTTCCAGAACGACGGGGATACTCAGAACATGATGTATAACTTCCGAACTTACAAGATGTGGTCCGGCGAAGGGGTGATCTTCATCAACACGGAATATAACGGATCATGCACCTTTGATGCTCTTAATCAAAAGTTGGGCCTGTAACGAGAAACAGGGCGGCTTAAGAAGGGGTTACCTATTCTTTTTCGGAACTATTACCATTAATCAGGCCGCAATGACGTATCCTGTCATATGGTTGTTGTAACATGCTCTCCATAGGAGGGTATGCTATAAATATTCAAGAGTTTCGCAAACAGTTTCCCGATGAGGAGACCTGCCATCGTTATCTGGAACAGATGATTTGGCCCACAGGTCGTATCTGCCCACATTGTGGAGGCATGAAGTCCTGGAGCATATCCGCAGAGGGCAGACGGCTTGAACTGTATGAATGCGCTGCTTGCGGCAAGCAATTCACCGTCACTACCAAAACTCCGCTGCACAGTACCAAGTTGCCGTTGAGTACGTGGTTCATGGCTATGTACTTCATGATCAACTCCAGCAAGGGAATTTCATCAGTTTACCTTGCCAAGTGGATCGGCACTTCGCAGAAGACAGCCTGGAAAGTTGGCCATGCTGTCCGTGCACTCATGGTTTCACAAGCAAACGCAATGCCTGGCCTTGCCGGAATCGTCGAGCTTAACGAGAAGTATCTTGGCGGCAAGCCCCGCCATCAGAAAGATGTCAAACACAAACGGGGCAGAGGCACCGCCAAATCTTGTGTGTTTGTTGCCGCCAGCCGTGATGGGCATGTGCGCGCAAGTGTTCGTAACGGCTGGTATTGAGTTGCAAATCACAGACCTGTTGGTTCTGCAAGTCGAAGTTAATATCTATACACATAAAGGTACCTCTGTTCCTTCTCTGCATGTTGCCAAGACATATTCGACAAATGAAGCAGTCTTTCAAGCTGACATCAAATAATACTCGCACTTGGCGCTTCTGTTACACCCCTCACAGCCGGAATTCCATGTGTGCTGTAAGCACCACTATCGCGATGACTGTTGCTAACGCGTACTACGAGTTCACTTAGAGAAGATAGTTCGTCGGTCATTTGGATATTCATATTTGTCTCCTAAAAATTTTAAGGTGGATTTGTCACATCACCCCGGTTCTGCCGAGGGTCAGTTGCCAACTTTATTTTTCAAAATGTAGAGTCCACCGCGCCCTCAGTTGCCAACATTATTTATTCATGATAAATTTGGATTGGCCATAACTTACTGAAATGGCGATGCCGCCAGTTGCCAACTTTATTTTTCGCATACATCAGGGGACAATAGGCTCTCGGGAAAGGTGGACCTGCTATGAAAATTTCGCCGGATAATGACGTGCTCGACTCATACAACTCTGCAGCAACCCTTACGGTGGGCGGACAGAGTTTTCGCATCTACAAGGTCGATGCGCTGGAACGGGCCGGAGTCAGCAACGTAGCCAGGCTCCCCCGCACCCTCAAGATTCTTCTGGAAAACCTGCTGCGCAACGAAGACGGGGATACGGTCACCACTGACGATATCCTGGCCTTTGGTGACTGGCTGGAACATCGCACCTCAACGAGGGAAATTGCTTTCCGTCCCGGTCGTGTGTTGATGCAGGATTTTACCGGCGTGCCTGCCGTAGCCGATTTGGCTGCCATGAGGGACGCAGTCGCCGCTTCAGGGGGGGACCCGGAGTCGATCAACCCCCTGATTCCGGTTGATTTGGTTATCGATCACTCGGTGCAGGTGGATAGTTATGGTTCTCCTGGTTCTTTCCAGATCAATGTGGAACGTGAAATGGAGAGAAACCGGGAACGCTATGCTTTTCTGCGTTGGGGACAAAACGCCTTTGCCAACTTTCGGGTTGTCCCCCCCGGCACCGGAATTTGTCACCAGGTAAATCTGGAATATCTTGCCAGGGTCGTCTGGCAGGGCAGCGATGGAGGGGCAGCTGTTGCGTATCCCGATACCCTGCTTGGCACTGACAGCCACACCACGATGATTAACGGTCTTGGCGTGCTCGGCTGGGGCGTCGGTGGGATCGAGGCAGAGGCCGCCATGCTGGGGCAGCCTGTATCAATGACTATTCCTGATGTTGTTGGAGTGCTGCTCGAGGGGAGGCTCCAGCCCGGAGTGACCGCGACCGATCTGGTTCTCACGATTACCGAGCTGCTTCGCAAGACCGGAGTGGTCGGGAAATTTGTGGAATTTTACGGGCCCGGTCTCGATGGCCTGACGATTGCCGACCGCGCCACCATCGCCAACATGTCCCCGGAGTATGGTGCTACCTGCGGTTATTTTCCCATTGACGCCGAAACCATCAATTATCTCCGCTTCACCGGCCGTGAAGAGGTGACGGCTTTAGTGGAGCTTTATGCCAGAGAACAGGGGTTATGGCGAGATGCTGATTCACCTGATCCGGCGTTCACGAAAACGGTAACGGTAGATCTCGCAAGCATTGCGCCCTGTCTGGCGGGTCCAAAAAGGCCCCAGGACCGGGTTCCCCTTGCCGAGCTTCCTACTACTGTTTCCCGGGCGCTACCAACGCCGCAGCACCTGAGAACAGCTCCTGTGTTCAATCTTGGTGTTGACTTGAAGGATGGAGATGTCGTTATCGCGGCTATTACCTCCTGCACCAACACCTCCAATCCGACTGTTATGCTGGCGGCCGCACTTCTCGCAAAAAAAGCGGTTGTGGCCGGTCTATCGGTCAAACCGTGGGTCAAGACGTCGCTTGCTCCCGGTTCAAAGGTAGTAATGGAGTACCTGCGCCGCTCCGGACTGTATGAATTCCTGGTTGCGCTCGGGTTTGATCTGGTCGGCTACGGCTGTACAACCTGCATCGGCAATTCCGGCCCGCTGCCGAAGGCCATCGAAAACGCCATTATTTCAGGAGATCTTGCGGTTTCGGCCGTTCTTTCCGGGAACCGCAACTTTGAAGGACGCATCCACCCGCAGGCCACGTTGAGTTGGCTCGCTTCACCGCCGCTGGTTGTCGCCTTTGCCCTGGCCGGGACCACACGGATTGATCTCACCTCTACGCCGCTCGGCACTGGTGCGGACGGCCGTCCGGTATATCTGAAAGATGTCTGGCCGTCACAAACTGAACTGCACGAACTGGTCGGGGAGATTACCCCGGAGATGTTCCGTTCCGGTTACGGGGACCTGTACGATGGCACTCCTGAATGGCAGGCGCTTGAAAACAATAGCTCTCCCACGTATCCATGGGATGCGCATTCCAGCTATGTGAAACAGCCGCCGTTTCTTCACACAGTTCGGTGTGCCGGAGAATTCCGTCTGCCGGGGGAAATGCGTATTCTGGCACTTTTCGGTGACTCAATTACGACAGATCACATTTCACCTGCTGGGGACATTGCTCCCGATTCACCGGCGGGGAAGCATCTGCAACAGTTGGGAGTTGCGGTCTCTGATTTCAACTCCTACGGTTCACGGCGCGGGAACCATGATGTGATGGTGCGTGGTACTTTTGCCAATATCAGAATCAAAAACGAGATGACCCCGGAACGTGAAGGTGGCGTTACGGTGCATTACCCTAGCGGGGAACACCTGGCGATTTTTGACGCTGCCGAGAGATACGCAGCTGAAAAAGTGCCGTTGGTGGTGGTTGCAGGCAAGGAATACGGTTCAGGTTCCAGTCGGGACTGGGCGGCAAAAGGACCTCTTTTGCTCGGCGTCCGCGCGGTGATAGCCGAAAGCTTCGAGCGGATCCATCGTTCAAACCTGATAGGCATGGGGATTTTGCCGTTGCAATTTATGGAAGGAGAAAACAGAAAAACGGTCGTCATTGACGGGAGTGAAACCATCGTGCTCACGGTTGCTGCGGCGGAGCTTAAGCCCGGCATGACTGTGACTGCAGAAATCAGCCGCCTGGATGGCACGACTACAACTATTTCCCTGAACAGCCGCCTGGATACAGCCACCGAAGTCGCATATTTCAAGGCTGGCGGCATACTCCCGTATGTTTTGCAGGGGTATCTGGCGCGGGTAAAACCCGGAAACTCATGAGCGCAAAAAAAACAGTCATTGCCGTCGTGGGAATTGCTGTTGTTGCGCTGTCATTCTACTTTGATCTGCAGCATTTACTTACCCTTGATGCGCTCAAGGCCAACCATCAGGCATTGCTGGATTACTATGCCGCCCACACATTGTTCGTAGTGGCAGGTTTTATGATGGTGTATATCATCCAGACCGCCCTTTCCCTGCCCGGTGCTGCCATCATGTCGCTGGCCGCCGGGGCAATATTCGGCTCGGTTATGGGAACGATTTATGCCGTCATCGCCGCAACGCTTGGTGCTACTCTGGCATTTCTGGCGGTACGGTATCTCTTCCGTGAATCGGTATTGAACAGGTTTGGAGCAAAACTGGAAGGCATGAACCGGGAACTGGAGGAGCGTGGATTCAGTTATCTGCTGTTTTTGCGTCTGGTTCCCGTATTCCCGTTTTTCCTGATCAATCTGGCTGCAGGTTTGACCCGGCTGCCGCTGCGGACGTTTGTCCTCGGCACCATGTTCGGCATCATTCCGGGGGGATTTGTCTACGTCAATGCCGGAGCCAGCCTGGCAACCATTGCATCGCTCTCCGGTATTGCCTCGCCACGCGTGCTTGGCTCGTTTGCCCTGCTGGGGCTTTTTGCCTTGATCCCGGTGCTGTTCAACAGACTCAAGAACAGAAAACATCCCGCACTATAAACTGTGCCGTTCATGCCCCAACCGCTACTTTCAATTGTTATTCCGACCCTCAATGAAGCAGACGTTCTCCCTGATCTGTTAGGTGATCTCAAAAAACAACGGAATATATTCCTTGAGATCATCGTTGGTGATGGTGGTTCCTCGGACGCGACCCGGTCAGTGGCGGAAGCGTCTGGCGCATTATTTGTCAACGCCAGGCGGGGCCGGGGAGTGCAAATGAATGCCGCAGCAGCATGTGCGTCCGGCGACTACATTCTTTTTCTGCATGCCGACTCTCGCATTGATGACCCCTGCCTTCTCAGCAATGCCGTAAATGCTATATGGTTGGAGAAGCACGAGCATGACTGCGTTGCCGGCCATTTTTGTCTCCAGTTTATGCGTACAACGCACTGCAACGTCATGGGCTATCGCTATATCGAAGAGAAGAGCGCCTTTAACCGTGTAAATACCACAAATGGTGATCAGGGGTTGTTGCTTGCAAAGGGATTCTTCACAGACCTTGGCGGTTTCGATGAACGTAGGCCGTTTCTGGAAGATCAATGCATTGCCGAGAGCATCAGAGCTCAGGGGAAATGGATTACGCTTCCTGGTTATCTTAAAACTTCGGCACGACGGTTTGAGGCGGAGGGATTCCATCGCCGCTACATTTTGATGAGCATGATGATGGGATTGCACAGTATCGGTATGAAAAGTTTTTTTGATCGTGCGACAGGGGTGTACCGGATACAGCAGGACGCGGGCACACTTGCCTTGTCACCGTTTTTCTCTCTCATCTGGCGTATGATGTATGGCGACTGGGGTCTCTGGGGCTCAATTCAGGTCTTTTATCTCCTGGGTAGATATATCCGGCAGAACTCCTGGCAGATGTTCTTTTTTCTTGATGTATGGTTGCGGCCCCGGATTGGACCTGGGCGTTATCCCTTTTTGGGTTTTCATGATAGGATTTTCGGGCCATGCACAAACTTCAGGGTGTTTGACGCGCTTACAGGACTGTTCTGCTTTATCTGGTTTATGGGTGTGCTTTCGCCGTTTTTCCGGTTTGCAGACTATAAAAGAGAACAAAAATAAAATAAGGACCGAGCATTGTGTAAATAATTGCGGGTGCCTCTCTTCAGCCTGCACATGGCGATGAGCCGGCTACTGCAGCAACCGCGTGGTGGTGTTTGACTAATTACTGCTGAATGCTATAATTTTTAAAATAAGCTTGTTACTGCTGCCCCAAACAAGGTGACAGGTATGGCAGCTCAGTTTATGGTAACCCACAATCTGGATGCTCTTCTAGAGCGTTTTCGGCGGTACGCCGAAGTACACGGACCTGTCCGTGGAGATGACGGGGTAGTGCGTTTTTCTGCACTTATACCAGGAATACTTCCTGATCTTTCTGCTGTCCGCACTTTGCTCCCCCCAAAAAAATATTTGCTGCATCCGCAGGAAACAATTCTAAGCTATACAGAGAAAGACGGTTACCAGGCACCGGAAGAGGATGTACGCCCTCTGATTTTGTTTGGACTCCATCCCTGTGATCTTGCGGGGATAAACTATCTTGATCAGATTTTTATGGGCGATGACCCTGATCCCCTGTATGCCGCCCGGCGTTCTGCCCAGACTCTAATCGGCATTTCCTGTATTCCGGATGAGTTCTGCTCATGCCATCTTGCAATATCTCCACTTAAACCGCTGTCGGACCTGTTTTTTCATCATGTGGAAGGTGGGTTTGCCGTCGCCAGTTCCACTCCCCGGGGAGAGGAGCTCCTTGAAAGTGCGAAGGACATTCTTGAGGAACTGAACGTGATCATACCTGAAGACGCTCGCCGTTTTTTTGGTCAGACCGCTTCAATGCGAGTGCGCCCGGAACTCGATGTGGCGCTTCCGGAGTGGCAGGAACTTGCCGATCGCTGTCTGGGGTGCGGTGCCTGTTCTCTCTGTTGTCCTACCTGCTACTGTTTTGATGTGTTGGAGTTCAGCGGGCTGGATGGCTGCTCTGCAGAGAGGGTGCGTCGATGGGATAACTGCTTGTTCAAGAGCCATGCCCAGGTTGCGGGCGGTATGAGTTTCCGGAAGGATCGGGCGGAACGCTTCCGTTATCGTTACCGTCATAAATATTGTGGTTTCGGTCCCTTACAGGGGATCCCGTCCTGTGTTGGCTGCGGCCGATGCAGGGTTGTCTGCCCGGCCGGTCTGGATCTTCGACCTCTGGCTATGCGGTTGGAGGGTGCGTGCCGTGAATAGCACTATCCCTGTCCCAGCAGTGGTCTTGAGAATCCGTCAAGTGACAGCCGATACCTCGTTGCTTACGATTCGTACGAAATTTGATCACCCAGTCGCGTCTTTGTTCCTGCCCGGGCAGTTTCTGCAGCTCTCCCTCCCCGGGGCCGGTGAGATTCCGTTATCGTATTGCGGCTCCCCCTCGTCAGAAGGAGATATTGAACTCTGTATCCGTCATATCGGCCATGTAACCACTTCGCTGAAAGCTATAGTTCCGGGGAGCCCCATCGGGGTACGGGGGCCTTTTGGGAGGGGGTTTCCGATGTCTACTTATGCCGGCCAGGATCTGCTGCTGGTCGCGGGAGGTTTGGGGATGGCTCCGCTCCGCTCACTTCTTTTGGCATTGTTGAAACAGCGTGAATTTTTGGGACGTCTGACCCTTTTGTACGGTGTTCGCGAAATCAAGAGTCTGCTCTTTCTGGATGAGTTGCTGGAGCTGCAAAGGGAGGGGATGATAGAGCTGCAAGTGGCGGCTGACCACCCAGGGCACTGCCTTGATGGCCCCCCCGGCTGCCGGATTGCCCTGCTGCCGGCGCTGCTGGATGGACTTGACATTGATCCGGGACACAGCTGCGCTGCACTGTGCGGCCCTCCGGTAGTTTACCCTCTTCTGGTATCCGGCCTGCAATTGCTGGGAGTGCCAGATGGCCGGATACATCTCTCTATGGAGCGGCGTATGAAATGTGGCGTCGGGCGTTGCGGACATTGCGCTGTGGGGACGCGTTTGTGCTGTGTTGACGGTCCGGTGTTCAGCTATGCCGAGTTGGCCGGATTAGAAGGGGCGCTCGTATGAAGAAGCTGCGGCTCGCCATAGCCGGGTTGACTGCCTGTTCAGGCTGTCAGCTTTCGCTGCTGAACTGTGAAGATGAGCTGCCGGAGCTACTTGAAAATTTTGAGTTCCACTTTTTTCCGATGGCTTGTTCGCCAGCCTTGTTGACAGGTCGATATGATGCTGCGTTAGTGGAGGGGTGTCTCTCCATGCCGCATGAAAAAGTAGTGCTGCAGGAGCTGCGGAGGCGAAGTGTCTATCTGATTGCACTGGGTACCTGCGCCATTTGTGGTGGAGTGGCAGCCCTGAGGAATGGTGAAGAGCGAGAACTGTTGCGACAACAGGTATATGGCCAGCATCCGGTTGCCGCTGAAACCTTTGATCCCATGCCGCTGCAGAACGTGGTGCAGGTGGATGCCGCTATCACCGGCTGTCCTCCGGAAAAACAAGAGCTGCTCAGGATGCTGGCGGGATTGGTTCGTGGAGTGCTTCCTGTCAGTATTGACTACCCGGTCTGTACAGAATGCAGAATGCAGGAAAACCTTTGCCTGCTGACGGAACGTAACATGCTTTGTCTTGGCCCATTGACCATGGGCGGCTGCGGCGCGCGCTGCCCAAGTTTGGCGGTCCCCTGTGAGGGGTGCCGGGGGGCGGTGACGGAGGCCAATTTGATCGAGGTTCTTAAAATCTATGCACAAAAAGGGTTTGACCGGCAGAGCATACTTGAGCGATTGCATCGTTTTTCCCCGGAGTGGAAACAATGAGCAGCCAGAGTAAGATCGACATACTAACGAGGGTGGAAGGGCATGGCTCTGTCGAACTGATCCGAGATGGAGGACGGGTGGTTGACGCCTGCCTCCATTTGAGCGAATCGCCCAGGCTGTTTGAAGCTTTGCTCGTAGGCAGACGATTTGATGAGATTCCTGATATCGCCTGTCGGATCTGCTCGATCTGTTCTACCGTCCACAAGGTGGCGGCACTGCAGGCGGTGGAACAGGTCATGGGCATTGTCGTATCACGGCAAACTGGGCTACTGCGCGAATTGGCGGTGCAGGGGGGGCAGATCGAGAGTCACGCCCTGCACATATTCTGTCTGGTGTTGCCGGATTATCTGGGGGTGAACGGTATTCAGCAATTAGCAACAGTTGAACCGGAAACACTGAAGATGGGACTCAAAATCAAAAGGCTTGGTAACCTGATCCAGGAAATAATCGGAGGTCGTGCCATACATCCGTTTAATCTAATGGTGGGTGGGGTGGGAAAGGTGCCTGAAGCCAGCCAGTTACAGAGTATGGGAGATGGTCTTGCAGCTGTCCGTCAGGATGTGGCCGCAAGTATCAGTTTTGTTTTTGGCCTAGATGATGTTCTGCCTCCATTGGCGATGCTTCCCTACTGTGTAGTGAGCGGGGGGCCGCCGCTTTTTGGTGATCGCCTGACGACATCGGCAGCAACGACCATTTTCGCCAGTTCGGCAGTTGCCTGGTTGAACGAAAGTGTGGAATTGCATACACATGCAAAAGTCAGCCGCTTCAGGGAAACAACACCTTATTTTGTTGGACCTCTGGCCCGTCTGGCAGCATCAATGCCATCGGAGTATGCCGCTCATTTTACTGGCTCATCAATCAGATCATCTCTAAAAGCAAGAATAATAGAGCTTCAGCAGGCCGTAGAGCGGGCGCAGGTATTAATCAAACAGCTGCTTGATAATGGTCTGAAAAAAGAGATGCCTGTCATGGCTGTTCCGGCACAAGGTGAGGGCGTATCTTTGATGGAGGCGCCGCGTGGCGTGCTCCTGCACAATTACTGTTTTGATAATCGCGGTGTTTGCCGTGCTGCGAATATCATTACCCCGACTGCAATTAACCAGGCAGCTATTAAAATAGCGTTGAAAGAGCTTGTAGCCGCAATGGATGGTGCTGGTTATGATCAGATCAAGGCTGCCGCAGAAATTCTTGTTCGTTGCTATGACCCCTGTATTTCCTGTGCTGTACACTGATGCATTTTTTATTTCATAGACATTCATTTTTATTTTGACAACCTTTAAAAGTTTATGATAGAAAACGAGTCCCTTTTGAGACAGCAGTTTTGTCCGGCGGGGTGCTCTTTTGAAAAAAGTCGGTTTGCAAAAAAGATTGTCGCTTCTGAAAAAAAGTTGTTGACAGTCGAAACCGATTTGAGTATGTTGTCCGTCTGGTTGCAACGCAGGTTTTTGGTTGCGGCGCTGGTCTTTGAAAACCGAATAGCAGTTAGTAAAGTGATTTGTGAGCAGTAACTGCAAAAAGCAATTTTTGCCAGAAGTAGATTTTGAGATTAAGTTATCAGACTATTCACTATAAACTGGAGAGTTTGATCCTGGCTCAGAACGAACGCTGGCGGCGTGCCTAACACATGCAAGTCGAACGGGATTTGAGAGCTTGCTCTTAAATTTAGTGGCGCACGGGTGAGTAACGCGTAGATAATCTGCCTGATGATCTGGGATAACACTTCGAAAGAGGTGCTAATACCGGATAAGCCCACGGAGTCTTTGGACTCTGCGGGAAAAGGGGGGGACCTTCGGGCCTTCTGTCATCAGATGAGTCTGCGTACCATTAGCTAGTTGGTAGGGTAATGGCCTACCAAGGCTACGATGGTTAGCTGGT
>JAJXWO010000068.1 GCA_021781535.1 Deltaproteobacteria bacterium
GGAAGTCATATAGGAGTTTATATTCAGAAAGAGCATTTGCAACGAGACCATGTTTTTCATTCAACTCTGCAAGTGTCATGGAAAGTGAAATGTCTGCAGGAAAAAGTTTTTGCAGCTGTTTGTAAACGGCAATTGCTTTCAAATAAAACCCGTTCTTTGAAAAATGCTTGCCGATAGTCTCAAACTCTTTGCGAGCGGCATCATTCTTGCCGCATTTTATTAATAATTCAGCCAGCTTTTGGCGCTGGTTAATGGCGGCAGGTTCCGCTGCCAAAAGTTGATCATAGGCTTTAGCGGCTTTATCAAACTGACCGCGCAGTGCAAACTTTTGAGCTTCTTCGATCAGTTTATCTTTTTTTGAAACGACTGCCATAAGTTTCCCCGAGCAGATTTTCGTGCTCCGCATAATTTAAAAAACACTTAAACATTAATAGCTGTATAATGATCAAAGCTACTGTAATACATGGTGGTTTGTCAAGCTTAATATCGTGGTAATATTAGAATAATCAGTGTGTTATGCGAATTCATTTGCTTTGACATGGCTATAAAAATCCTTTACGGTGCTTCAAATCTTTAGTAAGTTAGAAGCTGTTTTTATGAGCTGCTTTGACAATAATAAGTTTGTGATTTCTTTGCGTACTGGTTTATCAGGGGCGAGCATATGTCCCGACAAAATATCATGACAACTCTAGGTGTGTATACCTTACTATGGAGGCTCTGGGATGCGTTTCCTGCCGAAAGCAAATCCGCTCTACGAAAAAATAGCAGCTGCTAAAATTGTTATCCCGGATGTTCTTGAAAAACTTGGTGCCGGTGGCTTTACCGGGTATATTTCGTATGTGGCTCCGGAATTTGAATTTTGTGGGATCTTTGCAAAAGGGAAGATGTTGTGCGCTGTCAGCTGCAGCAACGGGCGGGACAAAACCGGGTTTGAAGCGATTGCTCTCTTGTTTGACACGGTAATTCTTGTCGGTGGGGAAATAAATGTGTATCGCATGACAGCAGACCTTGCCGTGTGTGCCCATGCCTTGTCTCTTGGGCCTCGACTTATAAATGGCGAAGAGGTCCGGCAGGTGGACATAAAGGGTGTGTTGGCCCGCTTAAAAAACCAGGGGACAAACGGAGTTGTGCGTTTTTATACGCCTGAACGCTCTGCCATGATATTCTACAAGGACGGTCTGCCGATTGGTTTTTACCGCGATGGTGCGAACACTATTGAATCATCCCCTGATGAATCGCGGGAAATAGCTGCGTTACCCGGTGCTCGTGTTGAAATCTGTTCGACCAGAACTCTTGAAGAGCTGATGCAGTACAATCTTTTGCAAATGGTTAACCTCCAGAAACTATGGGAATCCGCCCGACTGCGGAATACGGCGCCACGTTCGAAAGAAGAAACTGCAGCCGATGCTTCCGTTTCAGCCGCCTGTAGTGATCAGAAACTGCTTGAACTTGTTGATGATCTTGCTGAAGTTGCCTCCGCATATCTGTCCAGGGAAGGACGTTCTATTATTGAGAAGAGAATAAAAGAGCGTGGAGGTCCCTCGCAGTTGCTGGATGAGGCGAGTCGTACACTTTTTCTTGCTCGGGTCGAGGCCGATGCCATGGATACGGATGAACATGCCCGCATTGGTGAGATGATTGATCTTATGAAGTCAGAAGTTGCCGCACGCCTTGCAGTGTAATGCAATGTATAGGTGTTGATGGTGCACGTTCATCAATTTCTTAAAGAATATCTGGAACTGCACGGATACTGGGTACTTTTTGTCGGTACATTTCTCGAGGGTGAAGCAATTTTACTCTTGGCCGGTTTTTTTGCTTTTCAGGGGTATTTTTCGATTCTGGGTGTCATAGGCACTGCTTGGGTAGCATCTTTCCTTGGTGATCAGTTTTATTTCTACCTTGGTCATTATAAAGGCAGGGCACTGCTCAAACGTTTTCATTCCATTGCCCGAAAGTTTCGCGAGGCTCTCAAATTAATTGAAAAGTACGGAAAATATGTGGCGTTTATATCCCGGTTTACCTACGGATTCAGAATCGTATTACCATTGATTCTCGGCATAACCAATCTTGCTCCCCGCACATTTTTTTGGATTAACCTGGCCAGTGCTTTCGTCTGGTCTGTTGCCTTCTCTCTGGGTGGGTATCTATTCGGCAAAAGTGCCTCGCTTTTTTTGAATAATGTCGAAAACTATGAACAGTATCTTGTCATGGCCCTGTTCGGATTAATCTGTATAGCCTGGTGTGCTCATATCTATCACGCCTGGAACCTCAAGAAACCTGCCAGAGAACGGCTTGCACGGATGCGGGCTGCACATGCGGTGCGAAGGACTATTTCATGAACAAAGATATCATCATTATTCTGGTTGAACCCCAATCGCCTGGCAATATCGGCATGACTTGCCGAGCCATGAAAAATATGGGTTTTTCTCAGTTGAGAATTGTAAAGGGGTGCGATCGTTTCGACGCGGAAGCGCTTAAATTTGCTGTTGCTGCACGGGATCTGCTTGTATCGGCCCGGATTTTTCCTGACTTGGCTTCAGCCGTGGAGGATTGTACCCTGACTGTTGGCACGACCAGGCGTCACGGTAAATACCGCCAGGAAATCCTTTCGCCCATAGAAGTCGCCGATCGTTTCAGGGAGCAAGTGACTTCGGATTGTCGCGCGGCAATTGTTTTCGGGCGTGAGGACAGCGGCCTGACCACTGATGAGCTGTCGCTCTGTCGCTGGCATGCCACCATTCCGACATCAGATGACTATGGATCGCTTAATCTGGCCCAATCGGTACTGATTTTTTGCTATGAACTTGGCAAAGCCTCCGAATCAGCGGGGGGAGGGCGCCCGTTCGACCTGGCAAAATCAGCAGAGATGGAGGCGCTTTTTGCGCACTTTCATGCCACTCTGGAAAAAATCGGTTTTCTGAATGAGCAAAACCCGGCGCATATGATGCGCTCTCTGCGCCGGATTTTTTTTCGTGCCGACCTTGATAGTCGTGAGGTGACCGTATTGCGTGGAATGCTGACTCAGATTGACTGGTCCAGCTCGGCGTTTGACGGGAGAAAGCGTTCGTGAGCCCGACGACAATCGGTTTTGTTGCCGGAATGCTTACCAGCATTGCCTCCATCCCGCAGGTCGTAAAAACGCTGAAAACCCGCCATGTCCGCGATATTTCTGTCTGGCAGCCGCTTCTGCTGGCGTTTGGTGTTGCACTTTGGATGATATACGGTATCCTTATCAATGATTTACCGCTGATCTTAGCCAATATTACACCGTTGATCTGTAATGTCGTTCTGACCGGTATGAAATTATGCTATGGCGAAGACGACATTTAAGCGAGATATTAACGACAGACAATCTTATTATTTGGAGGATACGCCATGAAAAGAATCATTACCGTACTTTTGATGATTACACTTCTCGCGCTGCTGTCAGGATGCGGGTACAACACGATGCAGGCCAACGAAGAGGCGGTTGTTGCGGCTTGGGGTAATGTGGAATCTTCCTATCAGCGCCGGGCCGATCTGATTCCCAATCTTGTTGAGGTCGTGAAAGGATATGCCACTCATGAGGCTGACACTCTCAAGGCCGTTACAGAGGCTCGGGCCAGGGTTGGTTCTATGCAGGTGACAAAAGATATCCTCAATGACCCTGCCAGTTTGAATAAGTTCCAGCAGGCGCAAGGGGAACTCTCCGGCGCACTGTCGCGGCTGATGGTAGTTGTTGAAAAATATCCGGACCTGAAGGCCAATCAGAATTTTCTCGATCTGCAAAAGCAGTTGGAAGGAACCGAAAACCGCATCAACGTCGCCCGTGAACGCTATAATAGTGCCGTTCAGATATTCAATACCAGTATTCGGACTTTTCCGAATTCATTGACAAATTCGCTGATGCTCCATCTGCAGCGCAAAGAGGCGTTCAAAGCGGAAGAGGGAGCAAAGGTAGCCCCAAAAGTCAAATTTTGATTGGATTGCCTGTGAAGTTAAGATGTTGAGTGTATTCGATACTTCCAAATGGGTACGTGGTGAACGCTTTCTGTGGACATTTTCTCTGAAAAAACAATTCTTTCTGTCAGTCGTTTAACGGCTCTGCTCCGCGGAGTTCTTGAGGAAAACTTTGAGCAGCTCTGGGTGCAGGGAGAGGTGTCCAATCTTTCCTATCCTTCTTCCGGTCACTGTTATTTTACCCTCAAGGACACCGGAGCCCAATTGCGCTGCGTGATGTTCAAGAGTGCCGTAAAGAATGTTAAATTCCGGCTGACTGACGGGATGGCGCTGATAGTGCGTGGACGTATTTCGGTTTACGACCAGCGTGGTGAATATCAACTGCTGTGCGAATACATGGAGCCGGCCGGGATCGGGGCTCTGCAGGCCGCTTTCGTGCAATTAAAAGAAAAGCTGGCCCGTGAAGGGCTGTTTGCCGATGCTCACAAGAGCGGTATGCCGAGTTTTCCTCGAACCATTGGTGTGATCACGTCGCCCACAGGTGCGGCTATCCACGATATCCTTAATGTATTGAAGCGCCGGTTTGCCTCACTGGAGGTCGTGCTGTATCCGGTGCGGGTGCAGGGAGAGGGCTCGGCACAGGAGATTGCACGGGCCATTGATGACATGAACAAACTGGCTGAGGCGGATATCCTTATTGTCGGACGCGGCGGCGGTTCGCTGGAAGATTTGTGGGCTTTTAACGAAGAGCCCGTTGCCCGGGCGGTCTATCGGTCAATGATCCCGGTCATATCGGCTGTCGGACACGAAACTGACTGGACTATTTGTGACTTTGTCGCCGATCTGCGGGCTCCAACGCCGTCTGCTGCTGCCGAAATGGTAATAGCAAGCGCAGATGAACTTCGTGGCCGGATTGAAGCGTTAAGTCACCGTTTGCAAAGATCGCTTGAAAGCCTGCTTGCAGCCCACGATGCTCATATTGAAGGCTTGCGCAGGGCGTTGCATGATCCTCGAACGATGCTGGGGCATTTGGCTCAAAGAATGGATGATCTGACCGGAAGACTCGAAATGGGTCTGAGTATGGCTGTCTCTCGCCGTCGTGACCGCTTTGAACGCCTTCATGATTCTCTGCAACATAACGATCCGCAGGGGAGGATAGATGCTCTGCGGCAACAAATTGCGCTCGTGGTGTTGCAGGCTGAAGGTTTGCTGGCGCAACGCCTGGAGGCTATCCGGCAGAAATTCGGCGACAATGCCGCCCGCCTGGAAGTGCTTTCCCCTCTCAAGACGCTTGCTCGTGGGTATGCAATTGCAATGCATGGCGGTACCGGAACGGTGGTGACCGATGCCGGTTCGCTGGTAACCGGCGAACAACTGCTGTTGAGGCTCTATCGGGGGCAAGCCTGTTGCCGGATAGAGTCGCTTGAAATCGGCAAAACTTGACGCCCTCCGCTATTCCTAGTATACAATCGCCCCAGCCCTGCTGAACAGGAAACGTACGTTTGTGAAGTTTTTTCTCTGGCTGAACTAACGTGCAACGTACCAATTGATTACGAGAGACATTGACTATGGCTACCGACAAATTTGAAACATCTCTGAAAAAACTGGAAGAAATTGTAAAGCGTCTGGAAACCGGTTCGCTTACGCTGGAGGACTCACTGAAAGCCTTTGAAGAGGGGGTAAAGCATGCGGCTTTCTGCTCAAGCAAGCTCGACGATGCCGAGCGCCGGGTCGAAATTCTTCTGAAACAGAAAGATGGTACTCTAAAACGGGAGCCTTTTGAATCCGGGGAAGACTAACTGAAAGGAAGTAGGTCATGGATCTGAAAGTATATTTGAAAGAACAATGTGCCCGTATTGATGCGGCACTTGACCGTTTTTTACCGAAGGAAACTGAGCTGCCGCATAGTGTTCATAAGGCCATGCGCTACTCGATATTTGCAGGTGGCAAACGGGTGCGGCCAATCCTGATGTTGGCAGCTTGTCAAGCGGTTGGCGGGAATACCGAGTGTGCTGTCCCGGCTGCCTGTGCTATGGAGATGATACACACCTATTCACTGATTCACGACGACCTGCCGGCCATGGATGATGATGATTTTAGGCGAGGCAATCCCACAAACCACAAGGTGTTCGGAGAGGCGATTGCGATTCTTGCCGGAGATGCGCTCCTGACGGAGGCTTTCAAGTTAGCGAGTGATCCGCGTTACACCGCCGGCAGCGAGCCATCCGGGTTGCTGGCCGTAATCCACGAGATTGCGACCTGTGCCGGTTCCTACGGCATGGTAGGTGGCCAGGTGATTGATATGGAGAGTGAAGGGAACACGGACATTGATCTGGCGACTGTTCAATACATTCATACCCACAAGACCGGTGCCCTGATCAAGGCCTCGGTTGTGGCCGGGGCTCTCTTGGGCGGCGCTGCCGGGCAGCAGTTGGCGGCGATAACCCGCTATGGTGAAGCGGCCGGACTGGCTTTTCAGATTGCCGATGATATCCTTGACATTGAAGGCACGACAGAAGAAATCGGCAAGGATGCCGGCAGTGATGAGGCCCGTGGCAAGGCAACCTATCCTGCCGTGATGGGGGTGGCTGCTGCCAAGGGAGAGGCCCAATCTATGATGGATGAGGCGCTGAGATCTCTGGAAATTTTTGGTGCAGAAGCTGACCCCTTGCGGTATATCGCGCGGTATATCGTGCAGCGTAAAAATTAAAATAATTTTATCACAGAATAAAAACGGACTACGTATGTCAATTCTCGAAACAATAGATTCTCCTGAAGATGTCAAACGACTTCGCGCTTCCCGGCTTCCTGAGCTCGCCGCAGACCTGAGGCGGGTTATTATCCAGACCTGTGCCGCCACTGGTGGACATCTGGCGCCGTCGCTGGGGGTTGTCGAATTGACAATTGCCCTGCACAGGGTTTTTACCACGCCAGCGGACAAAATTGTCTGGGATGTGGGACATCAGGCCTATGCACACAAGCTGCTGACCGGACGCCGGGATAGTTTTGGTACACTGCGCTCTCTGAATGGCATCAGCGGGTTTCCCAAACGTCATGAATCGCCGCATGATGCATTCGACGTTGGTCATTCCTCTACCTCGATCTCTGCTGCGACCGGCTTTGCGGTTGCCCGAGATCTGGCCGGGCGCAAAAATAAGGTGCTGGCGGTCATCGGTGATGGTTCCATGACCGGCGGTATTGCGTATGAAGCGATCAATCACGCCGGACAACTCAACAAGGACATGATTATTGTCTTGAACGATAATGAGATGTCGATAGCCGAAAATGTCGGTGCCCTGTCAAATTTTCTGACCCGTACGGCTTCAAGCGAATTTGTTCAGCGCTTCAAAAAAAATACCGAATCATTTCTTACCCGATTGGAAGTGGGCAAAGGTGTCCTTCATATAGCCCGCAAGATGGAGGAGTCATTCAAAGGCATGTTTACACCCGGAATGCTTTTCGAGGCGTTCGGATTCGAGTATATCGGCCCGGTAGATGGACATGATCTGCCGGCACTGATTGAGACACTCGAAAATGTGAAGAAATTCGACACTGCAGTACTCATCCATGTCCTTACAAAGAAAGGGATGGGGTATAAGCCTGCCGAGAATAATCCGGCGCTGTTTCATGGGGTCGGGCCGTTCGAAATTGAAACCGGCAAGGTACTCAAGGGGAAGGGGGGGGCAGCATCGTATACCGCAGTTTTTGGCGCTGCACTTTGCAAACTGGCTGCTGAGGATGAGCGCATTGTCGCTATCACTGCAGCCATGCCTGACGGCACCGGGCTTGCAAGATTCTCTAAAGAATTCCCCGAGCGATTTTTTGATGTTGGTATTGCCGAACAGCATGGAGTCACTTTAGCTGCCGGTTTGGCGGTCGGCGATTATCGTCCGGTTTTTGCCGTTTATTCAAGTTTTCTGCAGCGTGCCTATGACCAGGTGTGCCACGATGTTTGTCTGCAAAACTTGCCGGTTACCTTTGCTATTGACCGCTGCGGGGTTGTCGGGAATGATGGTCCAACCCATCACGGCGCCTTTGACCTTTCCTATCTGCGCCACCTACCCAATCTGACGCTGATGGCTCCCAAAGATGAAAACGAACTGCAGCACATGCTGGCGACCGCTATAAATCTCGGGAGTCCGGCTGCAATTCGCTACCCCCGCGGAAACGGGTATGGAGTGGCCTTGGACCAGACGTTTAAAGCTATTCCAGTCGGACGTGCTGAGCTGCTACGTGAAGGAGATGCCGCCGTACTGCTCGCCCTCGGTACGATGGTGCAGCCCGCTTTGGAAGTTGCTGCCGCACTGGATGCGGAAGGAGTCGCGCTGACGGTTGTCAATGCCCGTTTCGTGAAGCCGCTTGACGAAACATTAATTATTGCATTGGTAGAGAAGTGTGGAATCTTGATTACCATTGAGGAAAACTCTTTGCAAG